>NZ_LLXZ01000051.1:0-6024 GCF_001440395.1 Bradyrhizobium jicamae
GGGTGCTGCTGCTCCGGCGGCCGCCAAGGCGCCGGCGGGCGGCGACAAGAAGAAGTAAGCAGCGGCAGGGATGCCGCGCCATGCGCCTGTTTGTCGGTCTCGGTAACCCCGGTTCGAAATACGCGAACAACCGGCACAACATCGGCTTCATGGCCGTCGGTGAAATTGCGCGGCGTCACGGTTTCGCACCGTGGCGCCGCCGTTTTCAGGGCGAGACTTCCGAAGGTACGCTCGATCGCGAGAAGGTCGTTCTGCTGCGGCCGACCACCTACATGAACGAGTCCGGGCGCGCGGTTCAGGAAGCGGCGAACTTCTTCAAGCTCGGCGCATCCGATGTCACCGTGTTTCAGGACGAACTCGAACTGCCGCCCGCGAAAGTGCGCGTCAAGGTCGGCGGCGGTATCGCCGGTCACAACGGGCTGCGCTCGATCTCCTCGCATATCGGCAACGACTATCGCCGGGTGCGGCTCGGGATCGGTCATCCCGGCATCAAGGAAATGGTGCACAGCCACGTGTTGTCGGACTTTGCGAAGAGCGACCGGGCCTGGGTGGAAGCCTTGTGCGCGGCGGTGGCCGACAATGCCGGCCTGCTGGCGGCAGGGCACGACTCCTCGTTCGCAAACAAGGTGCATCTGGCGCTGCAGGCCAAGGGAATTTTCGAGAAGGAAGGCGGCGGAGACAAGCCGGCTTGATCTCGCAACCGTCATGTCGGGCACGAGCGCGGCCATGACGACAGAACAGTTTTGAGGACACGATGGGATTCAAATGCGGTATCGTCGGCCTGCCCAATGTCGGCAAGTCGACGCTGTTCAACGCGCTGACCGAGACGGCAGCGGCGCAGGCGGCAAATTATCCGTTCTGCACCATCGAGCCGAATGTCGGCGAGGTCGCGGTGCCGGATCCCCGGCTCGACAAGCTCTCCGATATCGCCAAGTCCGCGCAGATCATTCCGACGCGGCTGACCTTCGTCGATATCGCCGGCCTCGTGCGCGGCGCATCCAAGGGCGAAGGCCTCGGCAACCAGTTCCTCGCCACCATCCGCGAGGTCGACGCGGTCGCGCATGTGGTGCGGTGCTTTGAGGATTCCGACATCACCCATGTCGAAGGCAAAATCGCGCCGCTGGCCGATATCGAGACCATCGAAACCGAACTGATGCTCGCTGACCTCGACAGCCTGGAAAAGCGCGTCGATAACCTCGCCAAGAAGGCCAAGGGCAACGACAAGGACGCCAAGGAGGCGCTCGATCTCGTCAACCGCGCCCTGGTGCTGCTGCGCGACGGCAAGCCCGCGCGCTTTCTCGAGCGCAAGCCGGAAGAAGAGCGCGCGTTCGGCATGCTCGGTCTGTTGACTTCCAAGCCGGTGCTTTACGTCTGCAACGTCGAGGAAGGTTCGGCCAAGGACGGCAACAGCTTTTCGAAGCAGGTGTTCGAACACGCCAAGAAAGAAGGCGCGGTCGCAGTCGTGATTTCGGCCAAGATCGAATCCGAGATTGCGACCCTGTCACGTGAGGAACGCGCCGAGTTTCTCGATACGCTCGGCCTGGAAGAGGCCGGCCTCGACCGCCTGATCCGTGCCGGCTATCAGCTCCTCGACCTCATCACCTATTTCACCGTCGGCCCGAAGGAAGCCCGCGCCTGGACCATCCACCGCGGCACCAAGGCGCCCGCGGCGGCCGGCGTCATCCATACCGATTTCGAAAAGGGCTTTATCCGGGCCGAGACCATCGCCTATCCCGACTACGTCGCGCTGAGCGGCGAAGCTGGCGCCCGCGACGCCGGCAAGCTCCGGCTGGAAGGCAAGGAATATGTCGTCGCCGACGGCGACGTGATGCATTTCAGGTTCAATAACTGAGATATTGCCGCGGATGCGGAGCCCGTGGGGTGGGCAAAGGCGCATCGCGCCGTGCCCACCATCTTTCGGTCAGTGCGAGTGGAATGGTGGACACGCTACGCTTTGCCTACCCTACGATCTCGCAATGACGGGGATAGACCTACCGCATCCCGCCCTGATCGCGGATTGCGCCGAGATGCTCGTTGATGCGGAAGACGATCAGGATGAATTCCGCGGCGATGCGCGAAAACACCACGCCGACCACGACGCCGGCGATTGCGGACAACAGCATGATGAATCCGCCGAACGGGCTGATCGCCATCATGGAAAGCGCCGAAAAGATTCCGGACAGGCCGAACAGCACGATCAAGCCGATGACAAGCCAGTAGAAAGTCTTGATGATCGTGGGGGTAATGAAACGATCCCACTGAAACAGGTCCTGAAAATCGAACATCGGTGGCCCTCCCCGGCGAGTCAAATAACCTGGTCCCCAGATAACACAGGGCTAACTCCGAAAACTGCTTCGGGCAAGCCGAGGTCGAGCGCCGCGGGCGGCACTCTCTCCCGGCGAACGAGCCATGCGAGTGGGCGGGTTGAGATTGCTGCAAATAACGGCCACATTCGGGCTTGCCCACAACCAATCCCCAATTCCCAGACATGACCACGCTGACTTTCGAAGACTTCAAACCCGGCCATTTCGGCACGTTCGGACCACGCCATGTCACGCGCGAGGAGATTTTGGCCTTCGCCGCCGAATACGATCCGCAGCCGATGCATCTCGACGAGGCCGCCGCCAACGCTTCCATGCTGAAGGGGCTGTCCGGTTCGGGCTGGCATCTCGGCTCGCTGATGATGCGAATGCTGTTCGACGGCTTTATCGGCCGCACCGCCTCGCTCGGCTCGCCCGGTGTCAATGAAATGCGCTGGCTGGCGCCGCTGCGTCCGGGCGACGACCTGACGCTGGATGTCGACGTCGCGGAGGCCAGGATTTCGAAGAGCCGGCCCGAGACCGGCATCGTGACCTTCAAGGGCACGATCCGCAATGCGGCAGGCGTCGTGCTGTGCGAGATGGAGTCGCCGATCATCGTACGCCGGCGCCTCGAGGCGGGAGCGGAGTAGCAATGCGTTTCTTCGAGGATATCGAGATCGGCGCCCGGCGCGAGTTCGGCTCGTTTACTTTTACCGCCGACGACATCAAACGGTTTGCTGCGCAGTTCGATCCGCAGCGCTTTCACCTCGACGAGGAGGAGGGCCGCAAATCCCTGTTCGGGGGATTGGCGGCATCGGGCTGGCATGTCGCGGCGGTGTGCATGAAGCTCCTGGTCGCCGACGGCAAGAGTCTGTCGGCCGAGGCCGCCGCACGCGGCGAGAAGGTCGCGGTATGGGGGCCATCGCCGGGCTTTCGCGAACTGCGCTGGATCAGGCCGGTGCTGGCGGGCGATACCATCAGCTTTTCCAACCAGGTCGAGACCAAGCGGACCTCGGAGAGCCGTCCCGAATGGGGCATCCTCCAGGCCCGCAATACCGGGATCAACCAGCGCGGCGAAGCCGTGTTCTCGTTCCTCGCCACCGCCTTCGTGCCGCGGCGGGGTGGCGGTTAATGGTAGCCCGGCGCATGGTTAGCGAAATGTTCCGTTAGGGCTTCGTAATCCATGACTCCGCGGAACGGATTTTTTGCTAACGCATTTTGAACTTTCTGCCTGCCATAAGCGTCATAGGGGAAGTACCGAGGGGATGAACATGGCAGATCGCAGCAGCCTGAAATTCGTCGGCTTTGTCTTCGCAACCGTCACGATGGCGGTGATGCTCACCGCCACCATGGTGGTGAAGTCCTACGCCGACGGCGTCTACACGATCGAGGAAACCTCGTTCGTGCGTTAGTAATTTGCGGGTTGGATAAGTCGTGAGCGCTGAAGAAAGTTCAGCGGCTCCAGAGCAGCGCCATTGCCACGACTGCGAACGTCAGCAGTCCGACGAAGCGGATCACGAGCGTGCCCATGCTACGGGACGATTGCCGCATCGGCATGGAATCGATGTTGTCTGGCTGAACGTTTTGCATCGCCGGTGTGTCCTTAAAAAGGTGCCTGTCGCCACGTGACGACATCCGTCCTTGGACGCGACCGTGCTTATAAAGTTCAGATCGAACACAGCCAAACAAAACCGCCGCGCTCCTTTACGGAACACGGCGGAGTGTTAGATTTTTGCAACGATCAGATCAGGCGTTGCGCAGGCCGTCGGCAGCGCGCTTCCACTGCGTGACGTTGTCGGCGATCATGCGCGTCGACTTCATCGCAGCCTGGCTGAGCTGGGCGTAGCCCGAGATCTCGCGCTGGACGCGCTGGCCTTCGGCATGCAGCAGGTCGCGGAGGCTTTCGAGTTCGGAAATCAGCTTCTCGATTTCCGCAAGCGAAGTGCCAGCGACGCGCTGGATCAGCGAATTGACGTTGTTGACGGTGGCTTCCGCATTGGCGTCGAGCGGCGCGGTGTCCGGAGCGACGGCGGGGCGACGCAGATAGGCGATATCGTTGCGAACGAAATCACGGATGCCAGCCTCGACTTCGGAGACGGCGGCGAGATCGTTGTCGACCTCCGTGGGTGCATCAGTCTGTTCGGGACGAATGGTAGCGTTCATCGGCTATTCCTCAGTTTCGCTTTCAGGCGAGCGCGGACAGTCCCCCGCACGACGAAGTGGAGCGGGCCTCATCTGTCCCGCCGATTTTGACCGCATCTTGGCCAATCTGCGGCAATGGTCGTTCATTCTCGCGCGTTAACCATAAACGGCTGAAAACCCCCGCCAAATCGGGCGATTTTGGCCTTTTACCAGCTCCGCTTGAAGCCCGCGCTGAGGCTCTTGCTGGCGACGCCCGAGGGCGTTTCGCCGATCGAGCCGGAGATGGTGACGCCGTCGAACAGCTTCTGCTCGGCGCCGACCTTGCGCAGCCACTTGTCGTCGGAGGTCGACAGGGTCTGGCCGGCGAGGAAGCTGGTGCCGGTATCGGCAATGCTGAGCCGTGCCGACTGGTCGGTCTCGTAGCTGCGGGTGGGATGGCTGACGATGCCGGGCACCGGCACGATGCCCTGCTGGATCAGGTTGTAGTCGTTTCGCAGCGTCAGCGAATATTGCTCGCTGATCGGAAGCGACTTGCTCAAGGAGGTGCCGAGCTTGCTTTGCTCGGATCCGGGGTCGACGCGGGCTTCGACCGCGGTCTGGTCCCAGATCGAGGCCACGCCGGGAGCGGTGATCGCAGCCCACGCGGTGCCCGACGATTGCGGCAGGCTGCCGCCATTGGCGAGCCGTTCCGAAAGCAATTCTGATGTCGTCGCCGTGCCTTGCCGGGCGACCGTCATGTCGGCGCCGATGCGCGTATCCCAGAACGGCGAGATCGACTGTTTCACCGATACCGCGGAGGTGCCGTTCGCTCTCTCATTGGCGGACCATGACGCGTCAGCGCTGGCAGCGCCCTTCGACGAGCCGCCTCCCTTCGTCGCGAGGTCGGCCAAGGTCGATGCGTCGACATTGAGCTGGCTCCAGTCGAGCTTGTCGACGTCGATGTCCTTCATGATGTCGACGTCGTTGACACTGGGCGCCGCCTCGGTCTCTTCGGCCTCCTGCGTCTCCGGTTCGTCGTCCGCCGGCGGCGTTTGCGCCGCTGCCGCCAGCATCGTAGCCAAACTTAGGCCGGCCACCAGCAATGGCAGCCGCGCCCAGCCAAATCGCATTTTCGGAATCATTGCCCGCCCGCATTCCAAGTCGCGTCCAGAATGCGTTCGCTCTGTTGCGAAATTATGGCGGGTGCAGCGAAAGACCCCGACTAAACCGCCATTCGCGGCAAGTTGATCGGATAGCCCACGGTCTGTTCAACCAGATCGAAAGTATCGACCAGCACGCGGAAGTTGGTCAGGCGGCCGGCCTTGAACTGTGCGAAATGGGCGATGCGCAGGCTGATCGGCTTGTTCGAATCCAGTGCAGTCAGCGAATAGCGCATCATCGAGGACGCCGAGTCCACGCCCAGCATGATCGATTCGCGGTCGAAGCGGTGGACGCGGAAATTGTCGGCGATCTGCCTGATGACGTCGATCACGGCCGCCTTGCCGCGGCGCGAGCCGAAGAACGGATACATGTCGATCGGTCCATAGATCGCCCACTCGACGTCCTCGTCGAGCACGGCTTCGAGATCGGCGGGGGGGGGGGT
>NZ_LLXZ01000051.1:6110-23393 GCF_001440395.1 Bradyrhizobium jicamae
AACGCCAGAGACTATGCTCTGTCATTTTGATCTGGTCCTTGAAACTGGAATTAAAAAACGGCAGCGCGCCCAACGGGGCGTCTTCATCGACGCCGGGCCGACATGCCGAACTTCACTGTTGCAGCCAGAAATAGAGCAGTTCGGCTAAAACGCAATTGCCGTTTTTGCATTGCACAAATGCGGCGGTTTCGGTCGCTTTTAGCGGTCGTGGCGGCGCACCGGCTCGCGTTCGATGGCGATTTCGGCGTCGCGAATGGCGATGATGCCGAACAGCAGGGCGCCGCCGATACCGCCGATCACGGCCCCCAGCGGCATGAAGGTGAAGAACACCAGCATCCCGCTATAGCCTTCAAAACTCGTGGTTTTGAAGATTTCCACCCAGATGAGACCCGCCCCGATGCCCAGCGCTGCGCCTCCCAGCGCCCCCAACGCCAAACCAAGCAAAGCCAGCAATGCGATTTTCATAATGTTCTTCGGGTCCGGAAACAGCCTTGTGGTGTGTCACGGCCGGAGCGATCAGGTTCAATGGCGATCGGAAAATGAGCAGCGCCTCAGCATGCAGCGCAGATGTGCAATTGCGTGGCCGAAGCCCCGTCCACACGCATACCGGAATGACGAGTTCGCAACCGTCTAGATCGGGTCCGGTCGCCGGCCGGTCAGGATCGCGGCGATGTCGCGCTCGAGCAATTGCTGCACCAGGTCGAAGGTGTCGATGATTTCCCTGATGTGGCTGATCTTGCCGTCGCGCAGCGTGTAGAAGCCGGCGATGTCGAACTGCACCATGCGCTGGTTGAGGTTCTTGCGGAAGAACACGCGGATGAACGCGGCCGCCTTGTCGCCCTCGGTGACCAGCATCGGCACTTCGCAGCGCAGCTCGGAATAGCGGGCGCGCACCGCATTCCACATCTCGCGCAGCTCGGCCTTGCCGCGGCGATGGCCCATATGCGGGAGGATGTCGATCGGGGCGTTGGCGAGGGATTCGCAGTCGTCTGTGCAGCGCTCCAGCGCGGCTTCGACGTCGCCGGAATACAGGACGTTGAGGAAATCCAGCACGCGCTGGCGATTTGATTCCTCGGTCATTCGCCCACCTACCTGGGTTCGAGCCGGCTTTCGCGGGGCCGTATCCATTGTGAACGGAACGGCGCAACTAACAATCGGCAAAAGGACTTAAAGTATTCTGAAAGGACTTTGACGCGCCTGCCCGGGAGAAGGTTCAACAGCGGCCGCGACCCGGGCCTGCGGTAGGCCATCACCGTTTCCGCGACGGGGCGGCTCCCGCAATGCCGGTCGCGCTATTTTCGGGTAACCATAGCGGCACCTGTTACCGCTTGGCGAATTCCGCTTCCGGCACGGCCTTGCTGGTGGTGAGGTCGATAACGAACCTCGTCTTCTTCTCGTGGCCGGGCGGGACATAGGCCTCGCCGGGGCCCAACTCGCCAAACAGCTGCTTCGGCTTCGGAAAGCCTTTGGTGCAAGCGGTCTCGATCGTTGTCTTGTCGGCATGGGCGATCTCGACGGCAACCGTATCGGGTGCTGGTCCGGCGCCAAGCTTGGCGAAGCCGAAATATTTCGACGTCTCCTTGCATTGGACGACGTTGGACCCGTAGGCGCCGACGGCGTCTTCTCCGGTCACGAAATAGTTCAGGGACATATCGATCGCCTTGGAGAAGTCGCGGGTGAACACCATTTCGGCGACGCCGGATTCGAGATGGCCTTGCCCGATATGGCCGGTGACGCAGATCAGCCGGTCCTGCTTGTCGTTTCGAGCAAGCGTGATGCAATCGTTGACCTGAAGGCCTGGTTGATATCCGTTGAAGATGGCGGCGCCGTCCTTCTGCTCGAAAATCACCGAGCCGCCGAAATCATTGGCATGGGCTTCGCAGCCGCTCTCATAGTTGACGACGAGCAGCGTGCTGCCGTCGGCGAGGAATTTGCCGCTGTAGCGGTCCGGCCGCAGCTTGACGTCGCACCGCTTGCGGCCGGGATAGGCCTTGGCCCGCCTGCAGGACGATCCCTTGATGTCAGCGGCATCGCAGAATGTCGCGAGCAATGGCCGGTCGGCATTGAGCGCCTTGTCCCTGGCTTGCGCGAAGGCCGGCGCGCTGAGGCCGAGTGCGAGCAGGATCGCCGCGCCGATTGTTTTCAAGGGAGTCTCCCGTTGCTGCCGTGTCGCACTAGACCGGTTTTTGTAGCCGGCGACAATGCACGGGTTCAAATGTCAAACAGCCAGTCGTCGTAGGATGGGTGGAGCGAAGCGATACCCATCATTCGTGGGGAGGGCTCCTTGATGGGTTTCGCTTCGCTCTACCCATCCTACGGACTGCCACATCAGCAATAAACCGGCTTTCTCGGCCGTCGACAATGAGCAGATTCGAATGTCAAACAGCGAGCAACGCTTTCCCCGCGTCATTGCAAGGATTGAAGCGACGAAGCAATCCATGGCTCGGAGCGCTCGGAGGGATGGATTGCTTCGCTTCGCTCGCAATGACGACCCACACACCTCCACGCTCTCGCGGCACATTGCGCCCGAGCTTTGCGATTGGCGATGCCCTCGAAATCGAAGAGGGCGCAGGGAAGGCCGGGTGCCCATGACACCCGCAGTCGTGCGCACAGGGGTGCACACGGCGAACTGCAGGTGCGCCGGAACACCCGGCCTTCCCTGCGCAATGGTTTTAACGGCCTATAGCGCGCTCTTCCCGGAGCCGAATTCCTTTGGCCTCCGTCGCTGGCGGATTGACGATCGATCGAAGTCCGGTCGGGCCAGATCAATCTCCGCCAGCTTGACACCAGCCACGGGTGCCAGAACCACACGCCTTCGCCGTACGCGGCTTCATCAGCCAGAACATTTCGATTGACCCGTATGCTGCCAAGCCGAAGTTCTGGTTGAAGCGTTTAAGCGCCGTTCGTCGCGCGCGGTTCGATCGCTCACGGGACAAAGCCCGCCCTGCAACCACCTGCGCGCCCGACGCTGCCGCGTCCACCGCATCCCGCGCCCAACGTCCGTGACGATCGCGATACGCCCCTCCAGCGGGTGCGGGATGGCCGGAGTTGTAGGGGTGATTTGGGGTAATCGCGAAGCGGATTATTTTTGCAGGGACGGCTGGACCAAGCCATGCCTGATTTGCCCTGTAAGCCACGCAATCTCTAGTAGTTCTCTCGCGAGACTGCCCGGGCTTGTCAGGCTTGGCGAGCGCGCCGGGCGAGGGGGCTCGCGTTGCGCACCGATGCTCGAGACAGCGTGACCCCGGTCACGGCAGACCGGCGCGCAGGTGCACATGCTGGCGTTCATCCTCGCCACGGTCCTTTCCGGAGCCGCCGCCATGAACGCCCTCGCCACACCGAAATCATCGCTGCAAAACCGCCTCGAAGGCTTTGCGCTCACCGCCATCTTCCAGGGCGTTCTGACCTTCGCCGCCGCCACGCTGCTGCTCAAGCTTGCGCATCACCAGATCGCCGGCGGCGCGGTGTTCCTGGTGGTGGCGGCCTCGATCTTCCACGGCCTGTTCACGCCCTGGCTGGCGCCGAAATTTCCAGGATTGTTCAAGAACAGCTACGAGCCGTTGTTCTTCGACGCCGGCCTGTCGTTCACCGACAAGCTCGCGCAGTGGCGCTCGCAGCCGACCGTGTCGCTGCAACTGGTGACGAGTGTGATGATGCTGTCGGTGCTGGCGGTCGCGGTGGCGAGCTAGCGTGTGAACCTGCGTCCGATTTGGGACGCATTCCGGACTTGCTCGAACGTCAAGCGACGTCCGGATTGTCCCCGCGTGAGTGTTCCTCGATGTACGCATGATTTGCCCAAACGACAAGCGGGGGGCAAACATGGCGACGACATCCGGAACTTCCACGACGATGGTCAAACGTCCAGGCATGGCTTGAATGCCTTCTGCTGCGCGCTCGGAACTTTCAGAAGACGCCTCTAGTGAGGCTCAATAGAGAAATTAGCGCCGCGACAATGATGATTGCATCGCAGGCGCGACAAACTCTGACGCCACAGTTTGGTCAATTGTCCAGCACAGCTTGTCCGCATGTTTGCTGCATCACGTTCGTGAGGCCGCCATGCTTGCTCGAAAGACCGCCCGGTTCCTCCTGAAATATGCGTCGAGCGATCCACTGAAGCTTGCCGATATCGTGCACCGCCGCGCGATCGAGCAGTTCAGAGCGCCGCCGACGGGGCTCGCGACCACGCGCTTCAATGGCGTGCATTACGAGATCGACATGTCATTGCATCGGCTGATGAAGAAGTACTTTTTCCATACCCACGAAATGTTTCTCGAACGCATCTTCAAGCGCTGCCTGACTCCCGGCAAGACCTTCGTCGATATCGGCGCCAATTGCGGCTACTGGTCGGCCTTTGCCTTGTCGCTCGTGCGCCAGAGTGGCGAGGTGCACGCCTTCGAGCCAGTGCCGCAATATTTCACTTTTGTCCAACGGCTCGCCGAGCTCAATCCCGGTTATCGGGTGATCGCCAATCAAGTTGCCTGCGGCGCGCGACCTGGCGCCTTCACGATGGCCGTCGTCGCGCCACGCGCGGAGAATTTCGACAATTACGATACCAATATCGGGTCGAGTTCACTTGCTCCCGGCTTCCTCGACCACGCGAGCGAGCTGACGGAAAATATCACCGTTGAGGTTATCGCCTTCGACAATTATGTACGCGAGCGGAAAATCGATCTCGACCGCGTCGGCCTTATCAAGATCGACGTCGAAGGTTTTGAGGCCGAAGTATTCGACGGCATGCAAGGCGTGCTGGCAAAGAGCGGCCACAAAGTGCCAATTCTATGCGAAGTTCTCACCGATCTGAATCGCCCCGAGCCGCTGGACGGCAGACGGATCATTGAACGCCTTGAGGATTGCGGCTACCGTTGCCTGGATGCCACGCATTTGCGACCGATCGATCGTGACGCGCTTGGCTTTGAAGAGAACATTCTCTGCCTCTGACACCCGCCTCACTCATTGCTCATCGGCATCTTTCAACAGGCTCTCTGCACCCGGCAAGAATGGCTTACGATAGTGTCGACGCGCACGTCGATGAGCCACTTTCGAGTCCGGTTGGGTCAAAAGCCGCTATCAGCCAAAGCTGGTGCCCCGTCCGTTGAGTGCCCAGAAGCTGACTTGGGCCAAATCGCTCCCACTGATCCGCCATGGCCCAAACGAAGCAGATCCGTTTTTCCGCAAAAGAGGACATCGCCTGGTGTGCTTCAAGGCAGTCAGAATTCCGGCTGGCAGTGACGATTACCCGGACTTCGACTTCTATGCGCTTAGTTCGTCGAGTAATGCCGCCGCGTTCTTCAAGTCGGGTGTGTCGAAGCCCTCGGTGAACCAACCGTAGACCTGCGCCAGGAGACTGCGTGCTTCATCGCGCTTGTCCTGGTCGCACCAGAGGCGGGCGAGGCTGATGGCGGAGCGAAGTTCCCAGAGCTTTGCCTCCTGCTGGCGCGCGATCGTGAGGGCGTGGCGAAAGTCGGCTTCCACGTCGGCCTCAACGCCTTGCTGAGTGGTCCGCAACAGCTGGCCTCGGCGACATCGCAATTCGGCCTCGAACCACCGCACGCCCGATTTCTCGGTTAGAGACAAAGCCTCACATAGTCGGCCGAGCCCGTCTTCGGGCGCTCCCGTCTTCACGTGCGCCGTGGCAAGCTGCGCGAGGTAGAACGGAAGTGTCCACGCCGCGCCGGACGCTTGGAATCTTTCGATCCCGAGCCGCAGCAGATCCATCCCGGCGTCTGTTTCGCCGTCCTCGACCATGGTCCAGCCGCGATATGCCGTTCCCATCGCGAGAAAGAAGGCAAAGCCCTGCTCGGTAGTAAGCGCAATGAGCTCATCCGCGAGCCGGCGCACGGTCCTGGGATCGTCGAGCACGAAATACAGCCGGCAGGCGACGCTTAACGCGAATGCGAGGCTGATCGGGTGCGACAGCTCGCGCGCCTCTGCCAGGGCTTGCCTGCTCCGCCCCCGGGCCTGATCGACGAAACCTAGAAGCCCGAGCGTCAGCGACAGGAAGGAGAGCATCGCCACGCTGGCGTTCTCTGCGAACAGGACCGTCAGAGATCGATGCCGCGTGGGATCGTAAAGTGCGAGCCCTTGCTCGAGATGCGCGCGCGCCAAACGCAACTCTCCGCGATGCAGCCAGCTATCGCCGACCGCCCGATGCCCGGCCACCAGGGCGGCCCTGTCGTTTTGTCGTCCGGCCAACTCGAGCAGTTCTTCGGCGGCACGATGCGATAATTGCGTCTCGGCGCGCACATGGTGATGGATGAACTCGCCCCACAATGCTTTGAGCAGATTCGGCGTGTCGTTCAGCAGCTCGCAGAGATGACGCGCCCGCGCGTAGGCCTTTCCGGTCTCTTCGGCCGCATGGCCCTTCGCGGCGATCAGCGCGCCGCCGATAGCGAGTTGAAGTTGGAGTTCGGTGCGTTGGCTCTCGGCGGCGTCCGGTAAATGGGACAACAGATCGAGCGCCTTCCGCATCTGTCTGATCGCTTCCGCCGTGGCTGAGCGCGCTTTGGAGCGTTCGCCGGCCTCCTGCCAATAGGAAACTGCCTTCGCGATCAGCCCGGCATTTCCAAAATGGTGCGCGAGGATCTCGGGTTGCACTTCGGCGCTCGTCGCGAACTTCTCCTCCAGTGCGCCAGCGATACGGGCATGCAACTCACGACGCTGGCCGCGTAGTAGCGTGCCGTATGCCGCATCCTGCACCAATGCGTGCTTAAAGAGGAAATTGGCCTCGGATGGTTCGCCGCGCCGGAACACCAACCCGGCCCGTATCAGCCGGTCTAGCGCCAATCGCAGCTGGCTCTCGCTCCGGCGCCCGGTGGCGGCGAGCAGATCATAGGAGAACTCCCGGCCGATAGCCGCGCCGAGCTGCGCGACCTCCTTCGCGATCGGGCCAAGCCGGTCGAGCCTCGCCATCAGCGAAGCGTGCAACGTGGGCGGCACCGCGAGGCCCGGGAGTGGCGCCGTGGTGACGGCGCGCTCGACCCCCGCGGCACCTGCTTCGAGCACAGCCTTGGTCATTTCCTCGACGAACAGCGGCACACCATCCGTTCGCTCGGCGATCTCAGTGACGAGCTCGGGCGGAAGTCCCCGGTCGCCAGTCATGCTCCGGATCAACGCGGCGCCCGCTTTCTGATCAAGGCGGTTCAGAACCATCGTGCTGACGTGTGACTTCCCGGTCCATACAGACTGAAACTCGGGGCGGAAGGTGATCAGCGCCAGCACCGGCAGAGTGGCCACCTGATCGATGGTCCGGTCCAGCAACTCGCGCGAGCTCGGATCGATCCATTGCGCGTCCTCGAAGACCATCATGATTGGCTGCCGCCGGGCAAGACCTTCAAGCTGCCGGAACAAGGCATCGAAAGTCTTTTCTTTCTTTCGCTGCGGCGTGAGGGCAATCGGCAGATATCGCTCGCCGGTCGGGATAGATAGCAGCTCGGCTATGATTGGGATGTCCTCGTCGGGCGGCAATGCCGGGGACAGCAGCGCCTGCAGCTTGTTGAGCCTGTGCTCCGGCGTGTCCTCGCGCTCGAAATCGACGGTTCGCTGGAGCTGAGCGATGAAGGGATATAGCGCGCTGTCCTGATGATGCGGCGAGCAGAAATATCGCAAGCCGGTGTGCGGTTCGCCCCCGATGCGCTCCTGGAGAGCCGCGACAAGGCGCGATTTGCCAATTCCCGGTTCGCCCGCCAGCAACACGACCTGACCACTGCACGTCCTGGCCCGTTGCCAATGCTGCACCAGCAGCTCGATCTCCTCCTCGCGCCCAACCAACGGCGTGAGCGCTGCCGCATGGAACGCCTCAAAGCGGCTTTCCGCTTTTCCCTCACGCAGCACCCGCCAGGCGCGCACCGGCGCGGCAAAGCCCTTCAGCGTCACCGCGCCGAGATCCTCGTAATCGAAGAGGCCGCCGATGAGCCGCCGCGTATCCTCAGCGATTACCACCCCGTCGGGCTCGGCGAGCTCTTGCAGTCGGGCGGCCAGGTTCGGCGTTTCGCCGAGCACCGCCTGCGACTCGGCGGCCTCGCTGCCGATGAGGTCCCCCACGATAACGAGACCAGTCGCGAGCCCGAGACGAACCCGCAGCTCGAGATCCGGTAAGGCGCTCGGCGCGTGCCGGGCCGCGGCAATCTCGAGCGCAGCGCGCACCGCACTCTCGGGATCGTCCTCGTGCGCTGAAGGATAACCGAACAGGATCAGCATGCCATCACCGATGTAGCGGCTGATGGTGCCACCGTACTTGCGGACGATCGCCGCCGCGCCATCGCGATACTCGGCGATGACCTCCCGTAGATCTTCCGGGTCGAGCTTTGTCGCAAGCGCTGTCGAGCCGACGAGGTCGCAGAACATCACTGTTAGTTGGCGGCGCTCGGCGGAAGAGCTTGGCGTGGATGAAAACGCAGAGGGTTCCGTGATCTGCGCCACGGCGGATGTCGACGCTCGGGTCCCTGCCGATAGTGGCGCGGCTGCCGTCAGCGTGAGCGCTGCGCCGCAGTCGCCACAGAACCTTTTACCCGACGGGTTGTCTGCTCCGCACGCGGGACAGCGCAAGATTAGCGGTGCGCAGCAGTCGCCGCAGACCTTGTTACCCTCTGGGTTGACTCTGCCGCAGCTCGGACAATCCATATCGCACCCGATCAAATTGCTGATCTACATGAGCTCTCATCGGTTTCCCTCTAAGGGCGAACCTTCAGAGCGCGACATTGCTCGTTTAGTTCCGGCAATTCCGGGCGAAAGCAAGTGGGAAGCTTCTTGGCTGTTGCATTTGCCATTTCGAACGCAAATGCGAGTCGTGCGATTAAGAACGGTTTGTGCATGGAAAGCTCCCTATGAGACAGGGATATTCGCACCACGACTTTCAGCAAAATTTTAGTCTGATCCGCTCGCATCAAATGTGCGCCGTTTCACATCTTGCGGCTATTGTCTCCTCCTAACCGCCTCAGGACTCAACTTGCACGAGGTCCGAACCGAGCAGGCACATCGAGAACGTGCAAGGCTGCCGAGATTATGCTATCGGGATTTTACGCTTTGCCTGCAACATCGGCGGGCGCTTCAGCGTATATGTTGGGACTGCCCCGCGCTCTATCTCGAACGGTCCTCAGCCGGTAATTCGCCGAGCTATCCGCGGAGCCTGCTAAATCTCCAGCGATTTGCGGAGGCACAGGCATTGGCAGCAATCGCTCTACAGGTACGGCAATCGCTCTGGCGCAGCCGCAGCTCCGATCCGCTAGATCATCACGGTGCCAACACCCAACCGGACGGAGAAAAAGATGATCGGGAGAAGCATCGTCAGCCCCCGTGCGATCGCACCGGTTTCCGCGCGCTGGACCGCCATATCCGGCTTTGTTCGCAGGACGGCTGAGACAGTCTCCGACTTCGCCGGCATCGCTCGCAACCTGGTTCTGGACATACGCGATAGCTACCGGCCCGAGCTGCACTACATGCGTGGCCCCGGCCCGAAATGGCACGCCAAGCATCAGCGTTGGCCAGGATCCCGATGATGGAGGCCGGCCACGCGCACCAAATCTGTTGGCGGCTTTCGGAACGTCCAGCGTTGTGCTAGCTACGCCGCGCGGCGATGGGCCGCGTTTCAACCAACGGGGTGTGCCATGTGCAAGCATCGCGATCTCGAAAACCTCCCCAGCTTTCAGCATCACGCGTAAGCGGCGGAAGTCCTTCCCTTCGGAAACCTATGTCAAGCGCGGGCGGCGTGTCGTCCATGGCGATGTCGAGCTGATCGAAAAGCTCGGCCGCAATGACCTGTGTCCATGCAACTCCGGACGCAGGTTTCAAGGCCTGCTGCATGCAGTCCGGTGCGTATGACGGATCGAACCGGGACTATTACTTTTAGGGAGTAGCCGCAGATCGCGGTGATCCAACCACGCGTCATTCCGGGCGCTGCGAAAGCGGTGAGCCCGGAATGGCTTTCGGCACGTTGTGCTTACCCTCAAACGGGAGGCGGTACGGTTTGTTTCCGTTCGGCAATGCTGGAACGCAATCTTCCACAAAGGATCTCATGATCCGATCGAGATCGTGAGCATCAAGCGCATCGCATACTGAGAAGCGAACTTTAACCGTCCAACCCACCACCGCTCGTTTGCAGCGGTATTTCCAATCAGAGGTCGACGCCGAGCTGTTGCGCTTTTGCCACCTCATTTCAAGCGCGCTGTGCTTATAAGGTGACTGGGGGCAATCGGCATGTTTGACATATACGTTCGTAGAAAAGAGTTTCTAGTTATCCGACGAGGAGCGCCACTGCCTGCGGGATTGGCAAGCGGCTGGAGAAAGAAGCGGGCGGCACGCGCTGTTAGCGCCGAGATAAGCGGCGTGGTTATGCGGGAGGGCTTCTACACACGCTCACTGATGTCGCTGATCGATGCTCCCTTGGACGTACCAGCTGGTTAGAAACGGAACGTCCTGGGTTTTAAAAAATCGATGAACTCGATCGCGCTTGTCGCTCTCGGCGAATTTGGGCGGCTCACCAGCGGCATCTCCCAGCTCTGACCTAACATTTGTTAGTTCAGCTCCCTGTTCTCCGTGCCACCGTCACGGAAAATTAAGACAGGCAGGGGACGATGAAGGATTATCAAACCCATCTGGAGAAGCTGCGTAAAGACGCGGCCGAATGCGCGCTTGTCAGGGATTTGGCTACCGACAAAGCGAAGCGTGACATGTTCGACCGGCTGGCGCGGCATCTCGAGCAATTAGCCGACGAGGTTGAGCGTGTGATGAAGGCTCGAAAGACCGGCTCAATGTAGCGGATGCGGGTATGCGGGCAAAGGCGCTACTCGTTCTGCTGGGTGCCACAGCGTTCGCGGCTTACACTGCAGGCCGCCACAGCAGTCCCGCTAATGCGCCAGCCGCCGCGGCCGCGCAGCCACGGCCCCTCGTGGCCAAGCCCGTTGCCTTCACGGCACCTGTATCACCACCTGTTGCAGCGGCCGCGACCTCAGGCGTTACCAACAATCCGGTTCACACCATCAAGGCGCTACCCGAGAAGGCTGCGGCCACCCACGCCCCGGAGAAGGCTGCACCGCATGAGAGCAAGCGCAAGCTGAGAGCGCACTGACTGCCGCTTCTATCGCCGCCAATCCTCATCAAGGCGAATCGTTGTCCTGACAACATGCGCAACTGGAACAGCGTGCAGCTCGCGGAATGCCTGTTCTCCGGCGGTTCAGTTCTCTCGAAAGTTCCAGCCATGGAACCGAAGTTGCTGAACTTTGCGCCCAGACAATGCCATGAACCTGACCAAGCCTGTCGCAGCTTCGCGCATCACGCAAAGCGATCCAGATCGATTTGCTCGAACCCAGGGGTGGACATGAAGTATGTGACAGGATTCCTCGCGGCAATTCTGCTGATCCTGAATGTGCCGGAGGCAAGTTCTGCAGTACGCATCACGAATGACCGAGGCGGTCAGATCGGGACTTACATCGTCAAATATCAGCGGCTGGCCTCATCGGGCGAATCCGTGATCATCGATGGTCTCTGTGCCTCGGCATGCACCATGGTTCTCAGCGCGCTCCCTCCCGACAGAATCTGCGTAACTCCGCGCGCGGCGCTCGGCTTCCATGCCGCCTGGAATTACGGCGCCAACGGCCGCACCTTCACTGATCCCGAAGCAACCTTGATGCTGTACTCGACCTATCCGACGCCGGTGCGCCGCTGGATCGCCCGCAGGGGCGGTCTCACGCCTCACACGATCTTTCTGAGCGGAAGGTCGCTGCAGGGGATGTATCGATCGTGCTGAATATTCCATCACTGCATCCGACAAACGCGTCGCGTTTGCGCGAGGGAGCGTAGCGACGAAGCAATCCATGCTTCCGCTTGTGGTGAGAAGGATTGCTTCGCGGAGCCTGTCATCGGGCGCGCATTGGCGCGCGCCGTTGGCTCGCACTGACGGCTGTTGAAGCGAGTGGCGGCTACCTCTTCTTCCACCCGCCCCGATGCCCCGGCGCACCGCCGCTCGATCTTGGCGCTGGACCGAACTCCGGCCCCGATTGCCGCGAGTCCGTTGGCTGGAAGATCTTGCTGCCGGGGGCCATGTTCGGCTTGCGCGGTTTGGCGCCGCCGGGGCGGTAGGGGAGGGATTCGGGGCCGTGCATTTCGTCGAGGTGGGGTTTATGGACCTTGCTGCTGATACCGCCTTGTGGAGAGAGCCCCTCACCCCGACCCTCTCCCCGTGAAGGACGGGGAGAGGGGGAGGAAGCGCGGCTGGACTTTAGGGCTGCCTGCACGCCCTTCTTTTTCATGGCGCTGACGGGGAGGTTGGCGGCGTCGCCGTATTTCCTGGTGCCGGCGTAGGCGCCGGCCTGCTTCTGCACATTCCGCTGCTTCGCGGTGGGGTCGTCGACGACGGCCATCTCCGTCGCACGCAGGCGTTTGACTTCGTCGCGCAGTCTGGCGGCTTCCTCGAAGTTCAGGTCGGCGGCGGCTTCGCGCATGCGGGTTTCGAGGTCGGAAAGGACCGCCTCGAAATTGTGGCCGATGCTGATGACGTCATCGGCCATGCCGCCGTCGCCGATTTCGACCAGCACGTGGTCGCGCTCGTAGACGGAGTTGAGGATGTCGCCGATCGACTTCTTCACGCTCTCCGGCGTGATGCCGTTGGCCTGGTTATATTCGACCTGCTTTTCGCGGCGGCGGTTGGTCTCCGCAATGGCGCGCTCCATCGAGCCGGTCATCTGGTCGGCGTAGAGGATCACCTTACCGTCGACGTTGCGCGCGGCGCGGCCGATGGTCTGGATCAGCGAGGTCTCGCTGCGCAGAAAACCTTCCTTGTCGGCGTCGAGGATGGCAACGAGGGCGCATTCGGGAATGTCGAGACCTTCGCGCAAGAGGTTGATGCCGACCAGCGCGTCGAAGGCACCCAAGCGAAGATCGCGGATGATCTCGATGCGTTCGATGGTGTCGATATCGCTGTGCATGTAGCGGACGCGGATGCCCTGCTCGTGCAGGTATTCGGTGAGGTCTTCCGCCATGCGCTTGGTCAGCACCGTGATCAGCGAGCGGTAGCCGGCCGCGGCGGTGGCGCGGACTTCGCCGACGAGGTCGTCGACCTGGGTGCGGGCTGGACGAATATCTACAGGCGGATCAATGAGTCCGGTCGGGCGGATCACCTGTTCGACGAACACGCCGCCACTTTCGTTCAACTCCCAGCCGCTCGGCGTCGCTGACACCGCGACCGATTGCGGGCGCATCATGTCCCATTCCTCGAACCGCAGCGGACGGTTGTCCATGCAGGAGGGCAGGCGGAAGCCGTATTCGGCGAGCGTCGCCTTGCGGCGGAAGTCGCCGCGGAACATGCCGCCGATCTGCGGCACGGTGACGTGGCTTTCGTCGGCGAAAACAAGCGCGTTATCGGGCACATATTCGAACAGCGTCGGCGGCGGCTCGCCGGGGCGGCGTCCGGTGAGGTAGCGCGAATAGTTCTCGATGCCGGCGCAGCTTCCGGTCGCCTCCATCATTTCGAGGTCGAATGTGGTGCGCTGTTCCAGTCGCTGCGCTTCCAGCAGGCGGCCCTGGTTGTTGAGCTCGTCGAGCCGCTGCTTTAATTCGCTCTTGATCGACTTGATCGCCTGCACCAGCGTCGGCCGCGGCGTCACATAGTGCGAATTGGCGTAGATCTTGATGAATTCGAGATCGTCCTGCTTGTGGCCGGTGAGTGGATCGAATTCTTCTATGTTTTCCACGGTGTCGCCGAACAAATTCACGCGCCAGGCGCGGTCCTCATAGTGCGCCGGGAAGATGTCGATGACGTCGCCGCGCACGCGAAAAGTGCCGCGGGTAAAATCGGCCTGGGTGCGCTTGTATTGCAGTGCGACAAGGTCGGCGATCAATTGCCGCTGGTCGATGCGCTCGCCCTTCTTCAACGCAAACGTCATCGCGGTATAGGTCTCGACCGAGCCGATACCGTAGATGCAGGAGACCGAGGCGACGATGATGACGTCGTCGCGTTCCAAGAGCGCGCGCGTCGCCGAGTGGCGCATGCGGTCGATCTGCTCGTTGATGGACGAGTCTTTTTCGATGTAGGTGTCCGTACGCGGTACGTAAGCTTCGGGCTGGTAGTAGTCGTAATAACTGACGAAATACTCGACCGCGTTGTCGGGGAAGAAGTTCTTGAACTCGCCATAGAGCTGGGCCGCCAGCGTCTTGTTCGGCGCCAGGATGATGGCGGGGCGCTGCGTCGCCTCGATCACCTTGGCCATGGTGTAGGTTTTTCCGGAGCCGGTGACGCCGAGCAGCACCTGGGTGCGGTCGTTGCGCTCGATGCCCTCGACCAGTTCGGCGATCGCGGTCGGCTGGTCGCCCTTCGGCTGGTATTCGGACTTGATCTCGAAGCGCACGCCGCCTTCGGATTTCTCCGGGCGCGGCGGCCGGTGCGGTGTCCAGACCTTCAGCGAGCCGTCGTCCTTGCGGAATTCCGGACGGCCGTCGCGGATCAGGTTTTCCAGCGCGTCGGCGGTGGCCTTGACGCCGAGCGCCTCCATCTTGTTGCGCGGCGGGCGGGCGAGGGCTTCGTCGTCGTCTTCCGCGGTGGGCAGGCCGAGCTGGCGCGCGAGTTCGGGGTCCAGCGTCGGGATGGTGGCCGAGGTGCCGTAATTGGCTTGCGGGGCTTCTTCGAGGCCTTGTGCGGCATCGCGTTTTGCGACGTCATCGCTCGTCCCCTTGGTCGAGGCCCGCGCGCGATGCGCGGCGGCCTCGCCGCCGGCGCGGCGGTCCCAGGAATTGTCCGGCGGCGGCTGCAGGCCGGTGCCCGAGCCCATGCCGGCATCGCCGCGGTTGAGCGCGGGATTGAGCAGTTCCGCCAGCGCCGGTCCGATCGGCTGAACGTCCGGCCGGTGCGCCTTGGATTTGGGGGTTTTGCCTGATTTTTTGGGAGTGTCGGGTTTCTTCGCCATGCGGCGAATATGGGACGAGTCAGCCAGCGAGAAAAGGGCAAACGGCTGCGCAATATCGGGCGCTTCCACCTGTCAGCAGATGTCAGCAAGATCAGGAACCGCGCAATCTCAGAACAGCAGGTCCCCGGTATCTTTTCTTGCCGACGCCGCCTTGACGATGTTCAGATGAATTCCGCCGCAGCGTGTGCAGCGCATGGTCCAGTATTCGGCACCGGCGCGGCCGAGGATGATACGCAGCACGGAGAGCGGGGCGCTGCAGTCCGGACAGTTGGAGAGCACCGGCGTCGCCTGCAGGGTCTGCTCGGCGGTGGAGATGGTCAATTTGCCGACCAGGGCTAGGTCGGGCTCTCCGCCGGCCTTGCCGGGCTCGCGGCGAACCGCGGGCCGAACCGGTCGATGTGCGCCTTCGCGTCCGCGATCGCCGCTTCCGGATCCGACCACGCGAAACCGACTTCGAGGGTCGGAAAGGCCATGCCATCGATCACCACCGGTTCCTGATCCGCCCGTTGAATCCTGGCGTGCCATAGCCCTCTCCCTGCCTCGAACGACTGAATTTCAAAGCTGCCATAGATCATGGCGCGACCCCCGGAATTGCCCATGGCGCGAGGAGAGCACGGCGCGGGGAAGGGAGGTGTGAAGGAGTTCACATGTGGTGGAGTTTTTCGGTGATGGTGGGAACGCGCTCACTCCTTCTCCCGTCCTTCACGGGGAGAGGTCGCAAGAGGTCGTTCACCGGTGTCCCAGGATATGATCCGCCAGCACCACGGCATCGTCGCCGACGCCCGACAGGAACGAGGAGTTCATCTTCGACAGCCATTGCAGGCCGAGGAAATACAGGCCGGGCACCGCCGAGATGCCGTTGCGGTGAACCGCATCGCCGCGTGCGTCCGTTACCGGGATATCGATCCAGCTGAAATCGACGCCGTAGCCGGTGGCCCAGATCACCGATGCGATGCCTTCGGCGGCAAGGTCGAGACGCATGAGCGGCGCGGTGACGCTGGGCGGCTCGGGAAGCGTGGCGCGGGCGCCGGTCTCTTCCGGCAAATCGAGGTGGCGGCGTTTGACATATTCATCGACGGTGTCGAGGAAGGTGGTGTAGGCGATGTCGCCGTCGTGCATTGCCTTGTCGAGGCCCGGCGCGATCTCGATCACGCCGCCATCAGCGGTGTCGAGATGGCCGAGCAGGATCACGCCGCGGGCGGCGAAGTCGCGGAAATCGATGGTGCGGCCGCCATAGGCGCCGGAGATGACAGGGCCGAGGCGCGCGGGCCCGCGCTCCTCCGGCGTGATCTGGTCGAACTGCATTTCGGCGAGCCACCAGATCAGGTCGCGGCCGCGGTAGCGGCGCGGCAGGCGGCGGTGGCGGCCGACCGAGAGATAGACGCGGCGGCCGGCCTCAAGCAACTCTTCGGCGATCTGTGCGCCGGACGCGCCGGCGCCGGCCACCAGCACCGCGCCCGGCGGAAGCTGTTCGGGATTCTTGTAGGCGGAGGCATGAACCTGAAACACCGGCAGATCGGCCAGCAGGTCCGGGATGATGTTGCGCTGATAGGGACCGGTGGCGACGACGACATTGCGCGCCTCGATGGTGCCGTCCGTGGTCTCGGCGATAAAGCGCTTGTCCTCGCGCTGCGACAGCCGCGTTACCTCGACGCCGCAGCGGATCGGCGGCGCGACGAACGACGCATAGGCTTCGATGTATCGGATGATGTCGGCGGTGTCGGAAAACCCGTCGGGATCGCTGTGCGGAAACGGAAACTCCGGCAGCCGCACCGACCAGTTGGGAAACTGGAATTTCAAACCGTCCCAGCGTTCGCTGCGCCAGCGCTCGGCGATGCGGTGGCGCTCGACCACCAGATGCGGCAGCCCGCGCTGCTTGAGGCGATGGCTCATCACCAGCCCGGCCTGGCCGCCGCCGATGACGAGCGTCTTTATGGTTTCAACCGGCATGTCTCTGGCCCCTGCGTCGCGTGGCAGGTTCTGCCGCCGCGCGAACAATCCAGCGCCGGAACGCGGCGAAATCGCGTTGCCCTGTGCTGAACCCCCGATACACCAGATACCAGCGCATGCCTTTCGGCACACTTAACGCAAACGGGGCGACCAGCCGGCCGGCGGCCAGGTCGTCGTCGATATAGGGCCGGATGCCCATGGCGACGCCGAGGCCGTCGACCGCGGCCTGCAGCGCCTGGCCGTAAAATTCGAATTCCGGCCCGCGGGCGGTGATGCGCCCCGTGCCCGCGGCCTCCAGCCATGCCGGCCAGTCGTCCGGCGAATGGGCCACCCGCAGCAGGGTCGGCCCCTTCAGGTCGGACGGGCGCTTGAGCGCGTTGGCCAGCCGCGGGGCGCAGACCGGCAGCAGGTCGGCGGCGAACAGCGGCTCGGCGATCAGGGC
>NZ_LLXZ01000052.1 GCF_001440395.1 Bradyrhizobium jicamae
AAGGTAGAGATACCCGCCGCATGAAGCAGTCTTAAACCAACCCAGATTCGCCTTCGGACGGAACACGCCGGGACGAAGGTGTTCGCAATCTCGAAGTCGTCCTTGCAGGCTTTATGCACCGCGCTCTTCACATCGAGATGCACACCCTTGAACGCCATCATGCGGCGGTTCTTGCATAGATGACCGCGAAAAGAACCATGAACCCGGCAGTGGAGGCACTCTTGCCTATCGGGGTTGACACCGCGTTCGCGACTAAAGAACGGACGACTACGTAGGCACGAGCACGGTCGGTGAGCCGCTCAAGATGCGGCAGCAGGGCAGAGCACGGATCCTACCAGATTCAGCAGGTGATCCGTTTCCTAGGCCGGCTACGATACTAAATGCGCACCTACATGCGCGTTAGTCGCCGAAATCAAGTCGTGCACCACGCAACTAGGGAATAAATCGCAATGACCGAACCTATCATCAAACCAAGGCACAAAGGTGATTCAGTAGAGAGAGCGCAAAGGAGGTTGATCGAGGGACCGAGATGCCTCACACAAAGCCCAGCTGACCGTTGTGAAACGATAGCGGTTGTCGTCGGCTGATGACGCTGCCGAGCATCAGCCATCCCTTGTCCATTGCCGGAAGTCTCGTCGCCGGAAGGTGGATTCAGCGGCCCAACAGTTCCAGCACACAAGCTCAGAGGCGGGCACGCGACTCAGATTGATTGAGGATACTTCGTCAGGTGAGCAACTATTGTCCGCAGCAATCCGATCTGGAGTTGATGCGCCGCTGCGTCGCGCTCGCCAAATCCAGCCGGTCTGACGGAGAATATCCATTTGCCGCGGTCGTCGGCCGGTATGGCGAGGTCGTTTGCGAGGCGCCCAACATGGTGCGACGCGCAAGCGACGTGACGCGCCACGCCGAGATGGTCGCGTTGTCGACCGCCCAGCAGATGCTGCATACTAGGTCGCTCGACGACTGCACGCTGTACTCTACGGTCGAACCCTGCGCCATGTGCGCCTATGCCATTCG
>NZ_LLXZ01000053.1 GCF_001440395.1 Bradyrhizobium jicamae
GTGTTCAGCGCGCTGAACGTCGCGGCCATGCTGATGCGGCGGATTCACTCGCCGCTCATGCTTATTTTCGGCATTTCGGTCGCGTGGTTTGCGCTATCGTCGCTCGCATTCATTCTGGCGGCGCCCTGGAACCATATGTGGTGGCTCGCTCACGCGATCTTTGCTGGCGGGTTCTTTCTACTCAGCTATGGTGTTGTCCAGGCTTTCCGAACGACGCAATCATTCTCGACCATCTATAGCCAGGAAGAAATGACGGCCCGCCTGGCCGAATCGATGGCCGAGACCCAAAGGGCGCTACAGCAACTGCAACTGAGCAATCAAAGGTTGGAACGCCTTGCCGCCACTGACCCACTAACCGGTGCCGGAAATCGGCGCCACTTCATCGAGCATATCGGCGGCGAGATCGCGCGGGCCAAACGAAGCGGTGCTCCATTATCTCTGCTGTCAATCGACCTCGATCATTTCAAGTACATCAATGACTCACGCGGTCACAGTGTCGGCGATGAAGTCCTCCGCGCATTCGTGCGAAAGTGTCTGGAGGCGATCCGCCCTTACGACTCTGTCGCGCGCGTGGGCGGTGAAGAATTTATGGTGCTGCTGCCGGGAGCGACGCTCGACGCGGCTTGCGCGGTAGCCGAGCGCCTTCGATCGGCCATCGGAAGCGCTGCGTTCGATGTCGGAGCCCAACCGTCTGTCAATGTCACCATCAGTGTTGGGGTATCGGAGTTCGGGCGCGATGGAGACACGCTTGACGGATTCCTGAACGTCGCCGATCAGCGGCTCTATCGTGCAAAATATGAAGGCCGCAATCGTGTGATTGTCGCGTAGGCCGCTTGCCGGGAATTGCCATGTCGTTGATTGGTACGGCGTTGTTCAACAGCTTTCGTTCCGTCGCGCGTTCAGACTTCTGCGTTGGCGGGACGCGTGAGATCTTCATGTCGACGATCGATGTCGACAGCGTAGGCAAGATGGCCTTTCCGATTCTGCCGATCCTTGTCGCGATCGCAGGCCGCCCCTTTGGGCGAGGCGAAGCGACGGAGGTCGACAAGTCGACGCCGTCAAGGTCCGGATCGGAGCCACTGTGACAAGACCCTAGCGGACTGGTCGCGGATGTCGCACCCGAGCTTAGTTTTAGCGAGCTGGCGGTGGCCGACTTCTAAGCTTCTCGTCCACGACACCGGCAGCTTGTTCGTCGACCATCGCGATACCGAGAAAGGTTCCTGGGTCGCGACACTGGGGCTGCCCTCGGGCCATCGTGGCTGCGAACAAAACGTAGATCGCGTCTTGCTGTACGCGGTCTGCGAGCCACTTTATCGATCAATGTCGCAAGCAGGACAATGGCTTCGCAGTCGGCAAGGTTCGCTAAAGCTGCTCGAACGGGCGCGTCGCATTCTTCGTTGTTCAAAACAGGAACATGCAGCTGCTCGAAGGTCGTCTAAGCCGCGCCTACGCGGATAAGCGGATGCAGGCGCCTTCTCGGTGGCTCGCCGGCTGCAGGAGCGCGGCTAAACCGGACCATTCTCGGGGGCCATCCGTTCCCCTTGCGACGCGTGCGGCCCAGAGCCCTCAAAGTCTTGAAGCGGCATCTTGAGAGCGTAAATGGTGGCTTCGACCGCGTTAGCTATGGGCGAACTTGCCGGGTCGATCGAAAACACTCTTGCCGGGGAGGACTATCGCGATCCGAAGGCAAGGCGCTTTTACCGTCGCGGCTTGCGAAGCGTTACTCGAACTTCAGCGATCGGCACACAACATCTGGTGTTCAGCTAACATCTATGCTACTTATAAGAAACTCAGCCTCAGCGAAGGTTCGACTGTGATGAGTTTGTCAACTCCACGATCACGCGTATTGCACGCCGATTGGTTCGATTGGCGTAGTTCTGCCACAAGGGATTTCGTTGCTCTCTTTGGGGGCGTCGTTCTCGCCTCGATTTTGGTTCATGTCTATGAGGTTGGCCCTTTTTTGTTTCAGCTGGGGCGGGGCTATGCGGATTCGGCACTCGACGACATCGTATTCATCATATTCGTCGCGTTCTTCCTGTGCGTTGCGCTGACAATTTTTAGTGTCCGCCGCTATCGAGATCTCGTCCGCGAAACCAAAGCGCGAGCCATTGCGGAACGAGAAGCGCGCGACCTAGTGCGGCACGATCCATTGACCGGCCTGCCAAACCGTCGCCTGTTTGATGAAAAGCTGGATGCGTGCCTTGGCCTCGCCCGCGACAGGCACCAGGTGGCCGTTCTGCTGCTTGGTCTTGATGGCTTCAAGAGGATTAAGGACACGCGTGGCCACGCAGCCGAGGACAGGGCGCTATGCGAACTTGCCAACAGGGTCGCAGACATCTTGCGCGAGGATGGCGTCCTGGCGAGGATTGGAGGCGACGAATTCGGGATTGTCCTACCAGACATTAGCTCCCTTGAGGTTCCCACCAATCTGGCGCGCCGTATTGTGGCGTCCGCAACCGAAACTTTCGCGACCAAGACGGGGGCAGCCGAGCTTGGGGTTGGAATTGGCATCGCCATCGCCCCGATTGACGGCATCAATCTCCACGAATTGGTCAGGCGCGCAGAACGTGCACTTTATCGCGCGCAAGGGGATGGCAGGTCGTGTGTTCGCTTTTTCGAACCAGAAATGGACATGCATGTCGACCGGCGCATCCAGATCGAGCGAGAGCTTCGCAGCGCTAT
>NZ_LLXZ01000054.1:0-48017 GCF_001440395.1 Bradyrhizobium jicamae
GACGCCGAGCTTGGGCCGTCCGCGCCCGCGCGGCGCCTCCGCCGACCCGTCCGTCGCGGCTTCCGGATCAGGAACCGGCTGCGGCAGGCGCGCGATGACGTCGCGTTCGGTGCCGCGCAGGTCGAGATCGATCGGTTGGCCAGTCGCGTCGTTGAATATGATGATCGGCGGCGCGGCGGGCCTTCGGGAGGCCTGCATCACCGCCAGCGCGACTTCGGCCAGCGGGCCCGCCGCGAGGCGCTGCGGCCCGATGAAGGCGGTGAATTGGGGACGAGCAATGTCAGCCATTGGAGGTACTCGGTATTTTCGTTAGCCTATATTTACCCGGATAAATTATGATGTCAATATCATCCGGGTAAATATATTGCCCCGCCTAAGGCCGTCTCGACTTTCCGTCCCCCGGCTGGCACCAACGCGACGCCAACTTCAGGGGAGCGCCAATGCTGACGGTTCATCATCTTCCCCGCTTCTGTAAGCCATTGAAGAAAAAGCGCTTATGTGTCGTAACCAATTGATACCGTTCGCCTATTTGTCCGATTGCGTCCAGCCAAATCCGAGCCTGTCCGACCCGTTCCGGCGTTTCCGTACAATTTGACGGGGCGATTTGTACGCCCTAGGACCGCTCGAAGCGTATCCCGGAGCGTCCCTATGCAGTTCACCTTCCGCACCCTCGAAGCCCTGAAGCCCGACCCGGCTGACGTCGCCGCCAAGCGCTACCGCGAACACTTCGCGGACGGGACCGGCGAGACGGCCCCCGGCCTAGCTATCCGCGTCGCCCCGACCGGCCGCAGAACCTTCACGTTCCACTACACATTCGACGGCAAGCGCGCCCGGATGGACCTCGGGCAGTTCCCGGCGTTCTCGCTCGCCGACGCCCGGAACGCCGTCACAGCCGCCCGGCAAGCGCTGGCTGCCAAGCCGCCGCGCGATCCCCGCAACATCCGGGACGACGAACAGGCCGCCGCAGCCGCCGGGCTGACCGTCGCGCAGGTCATCGAACGATATTTAGCCGACCCAGACGTTGCGAAGCTTCGGACTGTGGACCAGATCAGGCGAATTTTGCGAAACGAGTTCGGGAAATTTATCGGCGACAAGAGCGTCGCCGACCTGACCCGCCGCGACCTTGCCGAATGTCTGGACCGGGTTCGCCAGCGCGGCGCGCAGACCTACGCCGGGCACTGCCATACACACATGCGCTTGTGTTTCGATTGGGCCGTGCGCGTCGCCGCGATCCTGGAATCGAATCCCATGGAATCCATTGCCAAGCCCGCCGGGCCGGAGCAGCACGGCGAGAAGGTTCGGGCAATGGACGACGACGAACTAGCCGCGTTCTGGAATGGCGTTCGCGACGCCTTGCCCCCGTTGGGCCGGGACGTCTACGCCCGCGTGCTGAAGCTGGCACTTCTTACCGGCTGCCGCATCAGCGAGGTTGCCGAAATCCAGCCCGGCGAGATTCGAGACGGAGTCCTGACCATCCCCGGCGCGCGGACGAAGAACAAAAAGCCGCACCCGATTCCGTTAAATTCGACCATGCTCGAATTGCTCGGCAACGACCTAGATAACCCGTGGGGCTTGGTTAACGACACGCCTGTGACCGGCCCCCGTCTTACCGTGCTGTTTTCCGGCCGTGATATATCGAAGCGCCTTGGTTCGGCGAAGGGCTACACCATCCACGGACTCCGGCGGACCTGCGCGACCTACCTTGATGAAATGGGATTTCCCGAGTCCACTATCAGTCTTTGCCTTAACCACTCGCCGAAACGCGAGAAGCGACCCGACGCGGGCGCGGCCGTCACGCGGCGCTATATCAAAGCCAAGCAATCCACGATGCAGCGCAGGGCGGCGGCGTTGATGGAATTGAAACGGCAAGCCTTCGACGAATGGACTCGCTGCGTGCTGGGAACGGCGCAGGGATAAAAATTTCAAAATCGTTACCTGAGAAAACGCCCGGTGGTCGTGCTATGCATACGCCGCCGGACGTCTTCGGACGCCGAGCGAATTGAACTCCCGCCCGAGTCATAGCCGTTAGCGGACGGCGAACTCGTTTGGACGCTGCAAGCGATGCAGCGCGTCGGGAGTCGTCCTATGTCCGCGCCTATAAAACTCTGCGACCTTACAAAATCCCTAGCCATTCTTGGCGGCGAAAACAGCCCCATCAGCCGTTCCACGTTTTACGAAGGCATTGCCGCCGGCCGCTATCCCCGGCCCGTCCGCATTGGTCCGAATACGTCGCGATGGGTCGAAGACGAACTAGAGCAGTGCAAACGCGCAAGGCTCGAAGCGCGCGACCGCTCGCCAGTGGTGAAGCGTCGGCGCAGGCGGTGACGCCATGACAAAAAGCTCCCCCAAAATCGACGCCGCCTTGCTTGAAGATGCCATCGTTGAATGGCGGGCAACCGACTCAATAACAGCGCTCGCGGCCCTTGTCGCGGACGCCGGACTAACAATCTGGCTTTGCCGAAAAGACATTAAGCGATTGCCGCGTGAAAGGAAGATGGCGCAAGCGCTCGCGAGTCTGATCCTGTTAACGCGTGAACTCAAAGAGACTCGCCCGGCCGTGCTGCGCTCATGTATCGCCAAGCATCACTATGGCAACGCGAAATCGCCTTTTAGCGCCGTCGATAAGATTTTCAGGCGCGAATTTGCACGCGGCGTAAAACCCGAAGCCGAAGAGATCGTGCGGCTTATTTGTGAGTCGCATCAACGCAAAGCGAAGCATCTGGCGCGACTACAAGCCGTCCTGACTCCCCTCGCCGAAGCGGCAACATCCACGAAGTCGGATGCAACATCCACGAAGTCGGATGTAGATCGCGGCCCCTGCGACCGCTAAGCCCTAGATGAATTCAAACCCAATGAGGATCGAACATGTCTAACATTCAGGAAATCCACGTCGGCGAAGGCATTCAGCCGCTCACGGTCCGCGAGAAATTTGAAGAACAGTTTCCGCACATCGGCCCAATCCACGCTGACGAAGACAGGTTGGAATCGGAAAACCAATCCAATTACGAAGCGCACCAAAGAGCGTTGAACGCCTATCGCCTCGAAGTGGCCGAAAATGCGCACATGCTCATGGTCGAACAGCGAAGCCCTAAGCGCTCGACAAAGCGCGAAGAGCGATTGGAAAAGGAAGCAGAGAAACTGAAGGCAAAGCGGGCCGAAATTGACCGCCGCCAGAATGAATATTTGCGCAACCGCCCCGGCCCCATGGGGAACGCCATTCGCAGTTTCTTTTCATCGAGTGCCGCGCATCAGCCCTACGAGTGTGCGAACACGACCGACACACTTCTGCCGGGCAAGACGGCCGTGGATATGACGCAGCACTATCGCGAACAGAATCAGGCGAAGCTCGCCGAGCGTATAGCCATCGGCAAAGCCCCGCTACCCGCCGCCGAGATTCAGGCCATTATCGCCGAAGACGTCTCGAAATGGGCAGCCAAGATTCAAAAGAGCGTTCGGCATGTCGATCTGAACGACAAGACGGACCGCTTCAAGCGGCGTAGCCTCTCGCTGCCGCGCCTGAGTATCCCCGATGGCATTGGCGGCATAACCTACGTTCCCGACGCACTCGGCGTCATGGCCGCGCTGTTCGGCCCCGAAATGATCGAACGGCTAACCGCGTTGATACTGGAGAATCACAACGACGCGGACGCGCTGGACGCGGTCGAACGTTCGCGCCGACTGAAGGAAGTCAACGCCGCGATTCTGGATATCCAATACAAGGGCGAATACTGGCACCGTGTTGCGCGCAGTCAGGGCGCAAACCCCGGTCCGCGCATCAGCACCAACGTCCTCGCCATTTTGGATTTGGTCCGCGCATAGGCAAAAAGTTTTCGCCGCGCGTGCTCCTTTCCACATGCGCGGCGACGCGGCGGGCGATTGCTGGGGAGTGTATCGCCCGCCGCACCAAATTCCGTCGAAGGTGAGGCTGCTTCCTTCTTTTGGCGGATACCCGCGACTAGCCACGGCGTGGGGACGCGAAGGCCCGTGTTGTGATGGTGGAAAAGCCGAGGACTCCCCGACTCGGCGAGGTGTGAAAGCACCAAGCGACACGGGCCGGAACGTTTTAGTTCAAACCAGTAGAGGACTACAAACATGAGTGCAGTTGACGAAATCGAATCTACGCCGTTGCAGAAGGTCTATCGGGAAGCACGGCGCGCCGCAGGAAAGCACGCGGTGACCATGGTCCTAGTGGCGAACGGCGCAACGACAGGGTTCCTGCCCGACGTGCCGCCCGCCAATCATGCAAGGTGCATGGCCGCGTTGCAAAAGCTTATCGGCAACGCGAGCGCAGGCACCGACGCAAAGCGAGTCGATGACGACTTCGACGCAATCCGCGCGAAGGCGTTCGGCACGCCCGAGCGGCCGACGCCGGTCAAGAAACTGGACCCGGTCGGAATTTTCAAGCGCTGGAATAATCCGCCGCCGGTTGACCGCGACAACTGATCCCTCGGCGACTCTGCAAAGAGTCGCCGCTTCCACCATTCCAACTGGAGTTGAATCCATGCCCCGCATCAAAATTGCCGCTCGCGAAGACCGCGCCGCAGCGGTGCGCGCCGACACAATCGAGGAGTGCGCAAAGCTTGTTGAACCGAAAGGCCCTCGTCCTTGCGATTGCGAGCCATTCGGCTGCTACTGCCACAACAACGGCGATGCCGCAGCCGTAGCCGCTTGGGATGCCGATATGGCGACAGCCGCTATGATTCGTGGCCTCTCAACATCCGAACCCGACAAGGGCGCAACAATCTGGATTGGCGATGGCGACCCGCCAAGCGGCCACAATGCACCCACCGGCCACGATGCATCTACCGGCCAGAGAATTTTCGTCGGGTCCGGCGACCCGCCGAACGATTGAGTTCGTGTCATGGCACTTCCCAGCGACGAATATTTGCTTGCCCATCTTCGCGAGGCGATGCGCCTTTATCAAGAGGCGCTGCCAACCGCGACCGACATGCAGAAGGTTGTGTGGCACCACTGTAGCCGCGCCAAGTTCGTCGAAGCGGCATTCCCTTTCTACGAGGGCGACGCGGAAGTGTCGTGCGTGATTAACGTCGCGATGTTGAACGTCATCGAGACGATGCCGCTTGAAGACGCGCTGGCGAGCGCGAAGGCGCGGATAGCGAAAAACTGGCAGCCGCCGTCGAAGCGTTATCAGCGATTCGTGTATCAGCGTTACCTGGACTCGCTGAAGCAGCGCTAACGTTCCTTTGCAGATTTTTCTAATCCATGTTTCTACTTTCGATAGGAGATATGACGATGCACCGACACGAAGGCACCATCAAAGATATCGCTGCCGCGGAAGGCAAAAGCACGCAGCGAATCTATCAGGTCGCGATGGAAGCGGGCTTCCCCGCGCCGCTGTACGTCGTCGGCAAAAACAAAATCTATGACATGCGTCAGGTCGCACGCTACTTCGCGAACCGCACCGACCGGCGCAAAACTGCGTAGGAGTAACCGCTGTGCCACAGACAATCGAAGCTGACTTCCATGGGCTACTCGCGCAAAGCAGGATGACTGCCAATCAGAAATTGGACGAAGCCTTGCGGGCGCTAGCAGCCAGCGAGATAGAGCCCGGCCCTAAGTGGTCGGCCGAAGCCTGCGCTACCTTGGCCGCTGCGCATATGCAAGCGTCAACGCTGGACTTTGGAATCGCCGTGCTGGCGCAACAGATTCGTGCGGGGCTTGAAAACGGCTACTCGGGCGGCCCCGACTTTAACGAAGTTTTTCGGGAACTGTTTCTGCGCAAACCCGCCAAGCGGTTCGCCGAATTCGGCTAGGAAGTTTTCAACCCGGCGACTCCCCATCGCTAAAAGAAACCCGGCGCGCGAGTGGCAATCGCGGCCGGGCAAGTGAAGTAAGGAGTCGAGAATGTTTAAGCTAGCAAACCCGCCCGTCCCGGCCAAAGGAACGTTTGGACGCGGCTTCGAGCGCTACAACCCCGACACGTCCGACTTCCTAGCGCTGCACATGTGGAACGCTCGGAAGCGCCTTCCTAATGGCACCCTAACCGCCATCGGCAAAGCGCCCATCGCGCGCAAGTGGACGACGATTCGAGTCGTGTCGCGCGCCGTCCGCAGGCGGTGCCTCGCCGAACTGCGCAACATGGGAATCCGGCTCAAACCGAATCAACTCGTTATCGACGTTGACCCGCGCAACGGCGGCGACGCCAGTTTTGCGGCGTTGTGCTTTGACATAGGCTTAGACGGCGATGAGTGGCCGCGCGTGTATACCGGGTCGGGCGGATGGCATTGCTATATGGCGAAGCCCGAGGACGTGTTGATCTGTGAAACGCTGGACGAATACCCCGGCATAGAATTCAAATCGAAGGGCCGCCAAGTCGTCGCCGCCGGTTCGCGCCATCCTGACGGCGGGCTTTATCGTTGGTCGGTAGACCATCCCGACATTCGCAAGGGAATCCCCATGGTCCCGACGGCGCTGTTGCGCGTCATCGCGCGCAAGGACAGTGGCCACAACGGCGGCGGCGATGGCGGACAGTACACGGTCGAACAACTCGCCCGCGCGCTCGAACGGCTAGACGTGACGGAATTCCGCGATCAATTCGAGTGGCGCAACCTGATGTTCGCCTGCCATCACGCGACCAATGGCGACGGCGAACGCGTCTTTATGGATTGGTCCGCGAGCGACCCGCAATTCGCTGGCGACTCGGCCATTGTGCAAAAGCGCTGGCGATCATGCGGCGACAAGTCGAACGCGATCACATACCGGACCCTAAACAAGATTCTACGCGAACGCGGCGCTGCCGACGCTATCCCGCCGCGCGACGTGTCACACGACGAATTCCCCGACGACATGGTGCGCGACGTGCCCATATCGAAAACGGAAGGTTATAGGGACGCGACGACGTCCCGTTATGTCAATGTCCGCGACGCGGGTATAAAGCGACGGAAGGCCAAGTCATGAGTGAGATCGAAATCAAAATCCACCCCGACAGCGCGGATTTTCTGCGGCTAGTCGCGAAGAACGACGCCGCCGCCGAACTAGACGCGCAACGGCTGTTCATACTCAACGAAATCAGCGTCGAAAACATCGACGAAATGGTGAAGCTTGTGAACAACAACGGCAAGCCGCGCGTCATGCGTTGGGGCAAGTCGGGCTTTGACCCCAAGGTGCGTGTTCCCGAGTTCATGACGATTCCCGATTTTAAGGCGCTGTTGCAGAACCGCGCCGTCTATAAGGATTTGCCCGCGACCAAGTCAAAGCCAGCGCGCACCGTGCGAGTCGATTTGGCAAAGCATTGGCTCGAAGACCCGACGCGCTACATATACGACGGCCTTGTGTTCGACTCGAAGCGCAACAGCAAAGACGAAATCAATCTATGGCGCGGATTCGGAATCACGCCCGCGCCCGGCGATTGGTCGAAGATGGAAGAGCATATAGCGAAGATTCTGGCGGCGGGCGAAGCGCCTAGCGAAAAATACCTTCTGCATTGGCTCGCATTCGCATTCCAGAATCCGACCGAACGCGCCGAAGTGGCGGTAGCGCTCATGTCCGAAGCGAAGGGAACAGGCAAGGGTATGTTGGGGCGCGCCATCGTCAAGGCGTTCGGCGCGCACGGACTCCAAATCCTGCAACGCTCGCAGCTAACCGGCAAGTTCAACGCGCACCATGCGCTATGCGGTTTCCTCTTCAGCGACGAAGCGGTGCGACCCGACCGAGTCGAAGACGACAACGTGTTAAAGGGAATCATCACCGAGGACACAATTCAGATTGAGCGCAAGGGAATCGACCTTGTCACCATGCGCAACGCGCTGAAGGTCATGTTGGCGTCGAACAACTCGAAGATTGTTCAAGCGTCGGAGGACGAACGCCGCTATGCCGTCTTCGAAGTATCGACGAAGCGTCAGCAGGATCAAAAGTATTTCCGCGCGATTCAGGAGCAGCTAGACGACGGCGGACTCGCGGGGATGATGTACGACTTGCAGAACAGGCCCCTTGGCGAGTGGCATCCGCGCAGCGGAATCCCGGCAACGAAGGCACTGAAGGCGCAGCAAGTGCTATCGCTGGGCGCAAAGGAATCCTGGCTATATGGCTACCTGCTTTCCGGCGTTCTCGATTGTCAGAGTCGCGCAGCGCCGAACATAGTCAAGAGCGGCGAGTTTTTCGACCTCGCGCGCAAGCGCCCGAAGATGGGGCACAACGGCGACCCGACCCTAAGCACGTTCCTCGAAGATTGGGGTTGCGAGCGCAAGCGGTCGAACGGATCGCATTGGGTTTTCCCGCCGCTGTCGGAAATGCGGACTGCATGGCTCAAAGCCAAACCCTTTTGCCCGCCGTTCGCAAACCCCGAAGCCGAATGGTCGTCGGGGATGGATATCGACGACGATGATGACGAATTCGGCTAGAATGGACAGGTTTGGACAGGTCATGGACAGGCCCTGTCCGCGCCAAAGCCTATAACCAAAGGGGTTTCCCCACAGTTGGACAGTTTGGACAGGTTATCTCTTACTTATAAGGAAAAAGAATGAAAGAAGGACGGCCGCACGCTATCTCATGGTTATATAGAATTGCCCCCCTCCAACGCGTCCAACCTGTCCAAAATTAAAGAAGTGCCTGCGGCAGTGGGCTAACATGGCGGACAGGTTTGCTCGCAACCTGTCCACATTCCCTAACCTGTCCACGTTCAGGGGGTACCCCCTCCCCACATGGTAGGGCGAAGACCCCGCACCGCGCCCGCGCTCGACGCGCTCTTATCTCTTCACGCCGCTGGATTGATAGCCCGGAAGCGTGGCGGAGAACCTTTGCGTTAAGAGAAATGAAATCAAATGTTTGAGGCATAAAATATCTCGTTGCCTTCACAACTAATCTCCGTCTCACGCGTTCGCACGCGATAACACTCGACGACCATCGAACAATAAGCGGATGCCCACATCAGCAAGGCCAGTACATGCAATGCATAGGCATAGAGGCAAGACCGGGCTCGGGGATGGACTCGCCATCACGCAATTTGCGATTCCGATTCTTCGAAGCACTAAGAGAAATTATTTCTCTAAAGCGATGCGCTGAAATTTTCTCGGGGTCCTTCCAAAACGAAAAAACGCTATGAGGGCAGAAACGGAGCGCAGATGCTCACCGGACGGGTAAGAAAAATATTTTCGGTACGAAATGGGTAAGCGCAAAACTTCAAAGTGCCGCGCTTATAGAATTCGCGACTCGTCGAATCCGCAAATCGGCCGCGAGTCGATTCTGGATTTTTCAAAAACCGGCTGCGAAATGGGTAGGCGCTCGCGCGTGCAGAATCGTTCCTTCGCGCGGGCGTTAGTCTTCCGCTATGGTCCGGCCGTCGCAACACAAACAAGGAAGGCCCCTCATGAAAGAGCCGCGTGTTTCGAAGCGAGCGCTAATCAACATCTTGGGACTCACGGAAACCGGCGTCGATGATGCGCTAAAGCGCGGCGCGCCCGGCGGCCCCGGCGGATACCAAGTTGGAAGTTTCCTCGCATGGCTCTTGATGAACAATGGAGTCGGACATGTCAAAGCAGCGTGACAAATCGAAGGGCGGACGTCCCAGCGTGCTGGGGAAGGACGCGGCTTACCTGACGGTGAAGCTACGTCGTGACCAAATCCGCAGCATCAATCGCATTGCGGGACCCGCCCCCGGTGGTCGTCCCGGCGTTATCCGCGACCTGCTAGACGCAGGCTTGAAGCTGGCGCGGAGTCGCGCGACGCGATGACGACGAAGGCGTGTATAGTATGCGGCGGCGACTTCACGCCGTCGCGAGCTAATGAAGATTTGCAAATCACGTGTTCGGATGCGTGCCGCGTCGAGCGTAGGCGCGAACTGGAACGGCTGCGCAGGTCGCGGATAGCGCCGGTTCAAATACCATGCTCGCGCTGTGGCGTGCCGATGCCACCGCGTGGCCGCAACACTGGCAACCGGCGATTCTGTTCGGAGGAATGCAGGCTTGGGGTCTCTACCGCGCCCGAGGTGACGTCAGCCGACGCCGTGCCCTGCCAACATTGCGGCCGAATGTTCGAACCGAAACAGACAACCGGACGCCGCCAGCGATACTGTCAGCCCGCTTGCCGGGTCGCCGCATTCAAAGCGCGGCACGTCGAAGACGACGGCAGCGAGATTCCTGTCGTGGATATCGACGAAGCGCCGCGTCGGCTGGCGGTCGCGAAGCTGTTCGACCGCTTCGACTGCGGCGGCGCGTTCGACCACGTCACGCCTGCCCGCTGGATGAATCAGACTGATAAGCGCGCGGGAAGGTGAGTTTAGGATTGAAACCATTCAAGCGCGATATCGGGCAGAAAGCCGCCAGCGTCCTTCATCCGCTCATAATATTCAAATGCCTCTTCGGCTGTGCAAAGCCCGGCCTCAACAGCCCATTTTAGCAGACGCAGGCTGCCCACCACCTTGCCTTGGTCGGCCAAGGCGATTGCAATCCGCCTAGCTTTTCCGTCGTCGCAGCAGAAGACGTAGTCTCCGTCTAGAAGCAGCGCCAAACACTCCGTCTCCCCCTCGCCAAGCTCGTGCTCGTCGAGCAAAGTAAGAAAGCGTTCAGAGGAAACTTCGTTTGGGTCTACGAAACGGATCGTGCCTTGCTCCTGAAGCGCGAGAAGCTCCGCCGCACAGGTTGGCTCGCATTCACCCACTACCAAGGGCGAGACACAAATATTCACATTTGGCAGAGCAGCGACGACGGCTAACGCCTCGGCATTCGATAGGTTGATTACCGAACTCGCATCAATGATGAGGTCCACGACGTCCCTCACCGCTGATGCGCGATCCATAGACGTCGTTGATGGAGCAGTTCAAGCGGTCCGTTACCCAACCGATGGAAACCTCACCTTGCTCAACTTTTTTCGCAGCAACATTAAGCAGGTTCTTTGATACACGCGGGATATGCACGGGCTCGCGCGTAGGCAAACGAAGAGCCTCTGCTCGCTTCTCGGGGCCGCCAAAGTAGTCCCGAAGGTGGTCAGCGAGTGATTTTGCTCCCCCCGATGGGAGAAGCTGCAAATCTTCGCAGCGACGCGCTGCCACCTCGAAGCTCACCCCGTAGAAGCGCGACAGATACAATATCTCGATGTCGCCGATTGCCGGATTGGTAATACCGAGCGTCCTGCGAACCTGCTGCAGAACCTTTCCAACACCGCTCGCAGGAAGCAGAAGTACGGAAGCAAAGGCGTTTACGAAATACTCCGCTTGTGATCGATATCTGTGAAGCCCCCCAATCTGCCCAGCCAGATCGAAGGTCACTGATCGATTAAAGTTCTTGTGGTGCGTTATTAGATGGCCGACTTCGTGCGCAAGCGTGAACAGCATTCTGCCACTAAAGCGCGGCGACACGAATACGAAGGGATAGCCATCCGCTACGACCGACGCGCCTTCGAAGCGAGACGTCTCTAGCCTTCCCAGAATTACACCCAAATCAACTATTAGACGTGGCAAGTCCGTGAGTGGGTCGTCGAGCTGATCTGGCAACAACATCTGACGAAATTCATTCGCGAGCCGCTCTGCCTCTTGGTAGGTCTCTTGCTCAAATCGAAATTGTGAGAGCCATTGCGGGGGCGCATCGCGTGGTGGAAGTATCTTTAGCGCAGCCTCGACAAACCCGGCCGCTGCCTCTACTCCGCGATCAGGCCTTGAAGAGACGGTCTGGCGGAACAACATTCCTAGTTCGCTCTTCGATGCGCTCTCTGAAGCGAACGAACGAAGAGGGACTTTTAGCCCGCGCGACAACGCACGCAGGTCTGCCAAGGTTGGATCTTCGCCGTCTAAGAACGCGCGAATGCGATCCGTTGAGAGCCGCGATTTGGTCGCTATCTCATCGGGCGACAGCGGCAACTGTCTTAGAAAAGTCGCGACCCTGCTCATGATCGCGTTAAGGCGGCGGACGCCTTAATTCCCTGCAACCAAGAAAGCATGTCTTTAACCTGGGATTCGTTGAGCTTTGCGGCGCGACCCATCACGTCGAAAACGCGGTTTCCTCGCTTGCCGAGCATTTCAGAGAGCTTGGGAAGAGTTTGGTCGCGGCCCATCGCGACTTCGCGGTCGCTTTCGAGCGCTACCGGATTCTTACCGACAATGAAGTTTTTGATTCGATCTTCGAAAGTGTCCGGCTTATGCGTATCTAAGGGATGCTGATTCCCTTTGGCATCAACGATGATGTTTCCTTCTACGAGCCCGTTTGCGCCGGTCTGAAGTCTATCTTCGGGAAATCTCCGGTAGGCAGCTAGCGCGTCAATCCTCTCGTCAACTTGCAAGCCGCCTACGACATATTGCTGGACCGCAGGCACCTTTCCGCTGACTACGAATATGAAGTCACCGGGCAAAACAACCCGTCGAATGTTAGTCATGCACGCTCCTAACGTCGGGGTCTTCCTAAAAAGGATAGGATCGTTCATGTTGCCGCGCGCATGGGGATCGGTGCCGGTGCCTGATATATAGATGTAACCCTTCACGGTCGTCTCCGCGCTTCAAATTGATTAGACTGCCAATTCGCCCTGAGGCTTTTTCGAACGGCTTCGAAGGGATTGCTCACAACTAGCTTGCGCCGCCCGTTCGAAACAAATTTTTCGTTGCAATAATCGCATGTGTGCTCGCGATGCGGAGAAAACGCCAAATCGCCAACGTCAAAGTGCGCTTTCTCACAACGGGGGCAATTTAAGCTGACCACTTTATCCGAGAGGTATGGCAAAGCCTGTTGAGCCATAAAATATTGGATGTGAACTTCATTCAGCTCAACGCCGTCAAGCAAGACGTGGTCGAAAGTGTCGTCAACGACGATATCCCCATGAGAATCATAAAGGTGAATGTGCAGGCCAGCTTCTTCGGGTCGATCCGAAGTCCACAGCAGCGCTGGATTTGATGCCCAGATTTGAACGCCGCCCGGATAAGAAGCTTGCTCCACGTTTAGGGTTCGCGGCGCTCTGATCGGCTGGACATTCTGCTGAACGACCTGAAGCAGGGCCACGGGGTTAGATATTGATTTCTCTGAGTCGTTGAACTGTCGTCCGCAATCTTGGCACATGTGCCTGCGGTGAGGGTTAACAGCAAAGTAGCCAGCATCCAAATGCGCTTCGTTACAGTGTGGGCAGTGGAGAAGCTTGACGTCGCGCTTTAGAAAGCGGCTCAGATAAAAACTAATCGCCGTGTCACCGGTGATAGTAGCCTGTTCAGTTGAAGACAACGTTACGATTACAGTGTCGAAAGTGTCATCGACTTCTTTACGTCCGTCTGCGGTGGCTCGCGCATGGACGTGGATGCCAATTTCTGGGGGCATTGAAGAAGTGTCGTAGACTGCCTCAACAGCACCCCACAGAGCGATCCCGCCGGGGTGCGCCGAAGCATCAAGCTCTAGGACTTTTGGCGGCTTTTGCGCTTTCGCGAGGCCGTGACATGCAGATAGACGCGCACCATTGTGGCCCGTCGCGCTGGATCGGTGCGTCCGACACCAGTATCGCGGCTTGCCGTTCCGCTGCTTTCCAACGTGCTCGATTGAGCACTTATCAGGTTGACCGGCGCTCATGAAAAGCCTTGCTTTCAAAGCCAATAGAACATAAAGAGAACAGTTTGTCTAGCCATGCCATTCAACTTCAAGGAGAGGACTCGATTTTCCTCTAGCAGTAAAGATGCAATCATGGAGATTAGTATGCGCATCTACGCCTTAGACCCTACGTCTGCTGAGATCGAAGGGCCGTTTGCCGAAGTGAGGGCTTGGACTGGACCGCAGGCGCGGCAGAAGGCAGATGCCGCATTTCCCGGTGACGGCTGGTTGGACGAATCACGTTTCGATTGCCGACCTCTGGTCGCGGATAGAGCGCCCAACCAAGGTTCGGTGACACGATTCGCTGACCGCGCGGTGTTGCCGCCCGTTCAATAGGTCTCGGTAGCCCGTCTACGTCAACACCACGGGCGCGGCAGCGCTGGACAGCTAGTCGCGCTACAGACGAGCCGGGCGGCCAGCCCCTCGCTGATCAGAATTGATCCTACGTCCACGCCGTTAATTCGCAGCGTGCCGCAGCGACGACCGAAGTTGCACGCATTGGTGCCTTCAGTCCCCGGCGGGCATGAGCACGCAACCTGTTGGAAATTCGGTCGGCCAGTGCTGACTAGTTCGCGAAGCCGCCGTTGCGCGGCCTCGCCTTTTTGGCGCTCAGCCTCGCACCGCGCCCGGCTTCCTGTTTCGGGCGCGTTGAAGCCGACTAAACGGACGTTAGGCCGACCGTCGTTCAAGCTGATGGTGTCGCCATCGATGACGTAGACCGAAACTGGCGCTGGATTGGAAGTGAACGAAGTCGTGCGCGGTGTCGCTGCCATTTCAGTGGGTGACGACTTTAGGAGCGCGTTAACAGCGGCGAAGCTGAGTAGGATGCAGATGACGACCAAGGCAAGAAAATAGCGCGAGCCACGGGGGATGAAGTCAGCGGCCATTGAGCGCACCATCCGGTTTTCAGGCTCTTGGGGGCGGTCATGATGCAACCCCGGGGGTTAAGACCGGATTAGTTTCACGCCGCACAGCCCGCCCGCCCGGCGCGTTAAACGGCCTCCGCCGTGAACTGAATGCAGCCGAGTGGAAGACCGCTGCACGGCTCGCCTGCGCGTTCTAGGGCTATGGCCGGAATTGTCCCGTTAAGATACGATTAACCGTCCGCGCAAAAGCCGTACAAATTCCGAAAGGTCAGCGCGAAGAATGGCGCTAACCCACTGTAATGCAGGTGCAATTTGAATTCCAAAGTGCTCACGGTTCATCATCTCAACAACTCACGCTCCCAGCGCGTGCTGTGGCTCCTCGAAGAGCTTGGCGTCGAGTACGAGATCGTGCGCTACCAGCGCCAGCCGGACATGCGCGCCCCGAAGGAGCTGCGCGCCATTCACCCGCTCGGCAAGTCGCCCGTCATCACCGACAATGGCAACACCATCGCCGAGTCCGGCGCGATCTGCGAATACATCATCGGCACCTATGGCAATGGCCGCCTGATCCCGCCGCCGAATACGCCGGAGCGGCTGCGCTACACCTATTGGCTGCACTATGCGGAAGGTTCGGCGATGTCGCCGCTCCTGCTGAAGCTGCTGTTCACGCTGATGCCGAAGCGCGCGCCGGCGCTGCTTCGGCCGCTGGTGCGCAAGGTCTCCAACACGGCGCTGACCACGCTGGTCAATCCGCAGCTCAAGCAGCACATGGATTACTGGGAGGGCGAACTCGGCAAAAGCGAATGGTTCGCCGGTAACGAATTTTCGGGCGCCGACATCCAGATGAGCTTTCCGCTCGAAGCCGCCGCGGCGCGCGGCGGGCTGGAGCAGGGCCATCCCAAGGCGATGGCGTTCCTCGAACGTATTCACGCCCGCCCGGCCTATGCGCGCGCGCTGGAAAAGGGCGGGCCGTATGTGATCGGGCGATAATCGTCTTAAGGCTGCACCGCCGCGATCACTTCCTTCACCAGCCTCGCAGCGCCTCTGATATCGCCGGTCGGATCGACGCTGTCGCCGAGACGTACCACGACGAGGCGCTGAGACGGGATGATAAAGATGCGCTGGCCGAGGTCGCCGGAGGCAAAGAAGGCGTCGCGGGGTATGCCTAGCCGCACGCGGCCTCTGGCGTTGGGGTGTTCGCTGCGATTGGTCCAGAAGCCGGCGGCGTAATCGGTATCGAGCGTCGCCGCCGCGCAAAAATCGACCCAGTCCGGATGCAGGATACGCTTGTCCCCGACCACGCCGTCATTGAGATAGAGCAGGCCGAACCTCGCCCAGTCGCGCGCGCTGGCCAGCATGTAGGTCGAGCCCTGCAGCGTGCCTGATCCGTCGAACTCCAACGTGACGCTGCGCATGCCGAGCGGATTGAACAGTTCGCGCCACGCAAACGCCAGCGTCTGTTCCGGTCCGCCGACGGCGTCGCGAACGATGCGCGCCAGGATCTGCGTGGTCGGACTCGAATACGCCCATCGCGTGCCCAGCGGCGAGATCATCTTTGCATTCACGGCATAGGCTGCCGTATCATCCTGCAGGAACATCCGGCTGGACGGATCGAAGCCGGAATTGGTTTCGTCGAGGTCCAGACCGCTGGTCATGCGCATGAGATGCTCGACCTCGATCTCGCGCCTGGGATCGCCGGCACCGCGCCATTCCGGTATCGGCGCGGGCATCGAGGGCGTGACCAGGCCCTGCTGCGTCAAGATGCCGATCAGTGCGTTGACCACCGACTTGGTCATGGAGAAGCCGAGCAGCGCCGTGTCGACGCCGATGCCGGGAGCGTAGCGTTCGGCGATCACCTTGCCGTCGTGCACAACGACCACCGCCTTGGTCCTGCGGAACGGCGGCGCGGCCGGCTCGAAGGCATGATCGAGCGCCGCCTTCAGCGCCGCGTCCGCCGGTTCGACCACGGCGGGGCCCGCAATCTCGGGAAGCGCCGGCGGCGTCTTCGCCTTGAGCGCCTCGACGTCGTTCTTCAGCAGATAAGGTTGCTTTGCTCCATACTGATCGACACAGCCGAACCCTTCGTGAAAGGCCGCGCGGCTGCGGAACAGCCCGAGCGTCGAGGCATCTACGGTCCCCGCGCTGCGGTCGAGGGTGAAGCGCAGTACGTGGCGCAGCCGTCGGATCCCGGCGCGATCGGAAACCTCTGCGAATACCGTTTGCGGATCGAGCCCTGAGACGAAGGTCTTCGAGCAGATGTTATGCGCAACATAGCCGGTCGCGACGCGGATGGCGCGATCGGGCCGGAAGTGGACGCTCGCGCCCGCTAACGCGGCGACCAAGACGGCGAGGGCGATGGCAATCCACTTTCGCAAAGCAGGCGTGCTCCCCGAGCCTCTAAAGCGGGATGACTTTTCTTCGAAACGTCATCCCGCTTTAGCTTTTTGTTTGAGCATGATCTTTTCGAAAAACCGCTACACGCTTTTCCGGATCATGCTCTAGCGCGACGCCTGCGCCGCGCCCACCGAGGGCAGCGCCTGCACGGTGACGCCGGGCGGCGGCACGTCGTCGTCGGGGACGAAGAAGTCCGACATCAGCGGCACCGAGCGGTCGACGCGATAAGGCTCGAAATCCCTGACGCCGGCGGCATAGAGCACCTTGTCGTCGATGCAGAACTGGCCGGTAAACTCGCGCGACGGTTTTACCAGGATGGCGTGTGCAGCGTCGCCCATGATCTCCGGCGTCCGGCTCGCGCGCATCATCGCCTCGCCGCCGAGCAGGTTACCGACGGCGGCGGTGGCGATGGTGGTACGCGGCCACAGTGCGTTGACCGCAACGCCGGCGGATTTCAGTTCGCCTGACAGTCCCAGCACGCACATGCTCATGCCGAACTTGGCCATCGTGTAGGCGGTGGAATGCTCGAACCATTTGGTCTTCATGTCGAGCGGCGGCGACAGCATCAGGATGTGCGGGTTGGTGGCCTTCTTCAGGTGCGGGATGCAGTATTTCGACACCATGAAGGTGCCGCGGGTATTAATGCCCATCATCAGGTCGAACCGCTTCATGTCGGTTCCCTGCGAATTGGTGAGGCTGATGGCGCTGGCATTGTTGACGCAGATATCGATGCCGCCGAACTCGGCGACGGTCTGCTCGATCGCCGCCATCACCTGCGCCTCGTCGCGGATGTCGCACAGCACCGGCAGCGCCTTGCCGCCGGCAGCGCGGATTTCTTCCGCGGCGGTGTAGATGGTGCCCTTGAGCTTCGGATGCGGCTCCGCCGTCTTCGCCGCAATCACGACATTGGCGCCGTCACGCGCGGCGCGCAGCGCAATCGCCAGACCGATGCCGCGGCTGGCGCCTGAGATGAACAGCGTCTTGCCTTTGAGAGATGTCATCTGAAGCTCTCCTTTGAAGGATGCAATGCTACGTTATTGTCCCACTGCCGCCGCGCCTCGCGTGCGCGGGTCGGGTGCACCGAGGAGGCCGTTGGGCGTGACCGCGATCGAATTGGCCGAGGTCTGGCCGAGCGGCTCGATCACATGGTGGCCTTTCTCCCTCAACGCATCCAGCGTTTCCTTCGGAAAGCCCTGTTCCACGCGCACCACGTCCGGCATCCATTGATGGTGCAGGCGAGGGGCGGCCACGGCGGCGGCGACGTCCATCTTGTAGTCGAGCACGTCGACCACGACCTGCAGCACCGCCGAAATGATGCGACTGCCGCCCGGCGAGCCCGTCACCAGCACCGGCTTGCCGTCCTTCAGCACGATGGTCGGCGACATCGACGACAGCGGTCGTTTTCCGGGGCCGGGCAGGTTGGCTTCGAATCCCACCAGCCCAAATGCGTTCGATGCGCCGGGCGCCGCGGTGAAATCATCGAGCTCGTTGTTGAGCAGTACGCCGGTGCCGTCGGCGACCAGCCCGACACCATAGGAAAAGTTCAGCGTATACGTGTTGCTGACCGCGTTGCCGCTGGAGTCGACGACCGAATAATGCGTGGTGTTGCTGCCCTCGCGCGGCGGCTTCGCCGACAGGGCTTCGGCCGGCGTGGCGCGCGCAAGGTCGATGCCGCCGCGCAGTTTCGTTGCGTAGTCCTTGCTGATCAGAATATCCGCCGGCGCGTTGACGAAGGCGGGATCGCCGAGATAGCGCGCGCGGTCGGCGTAAGCGCGCTTCATGGCCTCGATCATGACATGTAGCGAAGGCGCGGAGCCCTGCTTCATGTCAGGCATCGGAAACCCTTCGAGAATGTTCAGCGTCTCCAGGAGAACTGTGCCGCCCGAAGAGGGCAGTGGCATCGACACAATGTCGTAACCCCGATAGGTGCCGCGCACGGGATTGCGGATCACCGCCTCGTAGGATTTGAGATCGTCCACCGTCATGATGCCGCCGGCATCGCGGACGGCTTTTGCCAGCTTTTCGGCGACCGGTCCTTGGTAGAAGCCGCGCGGCCCTTGCTCGGCGACTGCCGACAGCGTTGCTGCGAGTTCGGCCTGGATCAGCCGGTCGCCCTCGCGCAGCGCCGTGCCGTCGCTGCGGGAGAATGTTCTGGCCGAATCCGGCCAGCGCGCCATCCGGCGATACATGTCCGGCAACGTGTCGGCCGTGTCGTCAGTAACCGCAAAGCCGTCGCGTGCCAGTTCGATGGCGGGTTTGAGGATCTGCGCGAGCGTGAAACGGCCCGAGCCGTATTTCTCGAGCGCCAGCGCCAACCCGGCGACCGTGCCGGGCACGCCAATGCCGAGCGCTGAATTGCGTGACTTGTCGGTATCGGGCTTGCCGTCCGGTCCCAGGAAAATGTCTGGGGTGGTCGCAGCCGGTGCGGTCTCGCGATAATCGATCGCCGCGTCTTCGTTCCGCGCCGCCGAATGGATCACCATGAAGCCGCCGCCGCCGATGTTGCCGGCGCGCGGATAGGTGACGGCAAGCGCAAAGCCGGTGGCGACCGCGGCATCGATCGCGTTGCCGCCCTGCTTCAGGATGTCGGCGCCGACTTGCGCGGCAAGCCTCTCCTGCGCCACCACCATGCCGCGCTCGGCCATGACGGCGCGAACTGATGTGAGATCGGGAGGCGCGTACGCGCGACGTTCCTGCGCAACGGCCGTCGCGGTGCAGGCAAAGGCAAGAACGAATGTGGCGGTTACCTGACGCCACCGGATTGAAAAGACCGTCATCGAAAATCCGCCGCAGTTAGGAAGCCCCGTGTGACGCCCGGCAATAGCCAAAGCGTCGGTGACGCATGCTATATGGGTTCGAATTCGACGGGCAGAACGCTTCACGTGAGTTTGAAGGAAATTTCCGGCATGGCGGTGATCGCTTCCGAGGCAACGGGCGGCAAAACTACGCAGCAATACCCGGGCCGCGCCGCCGTCGTGAGCTGGATATTCTTCGACTGGGCAGCCCAGCCGTACTTCACGCTGATCACGACCTTTGTATTCGCGCCCTATTTCGCGAGCTTCGTGGCGCCGAATCCGGCGGAGGGACAGGCATTGTGGGGATTTGCCACCGCGGCTGCCGGCCTCGCGATCGCGCTGCTGTCGCCGGTGCTGGGGGCGATCGCCGATGCCAGCGGCCGCCGCAAGCCATGGATCGCCGGTTTCGGCGCACTGCTGGTGATCGGCTCCTGCCTGATGTGGCTCGGAAAGCCAGGTGATGCGAGCGTCATCCCGCAGCTCTTGCTGGCCTATGCGATCGCAACCGTGGGCGTCGAATTCGCCACCGTCTTCAACAATGCGATGATGCCGACGCTGGTGCCACCTGATCGAATCGGACGGTTGTCCGGCACCGGCTGGGCGACCGGTTATATCGGCGGCATTCTCAGCCTCATCCTGGTGCTCGGTTTTCTTGCCGCCAGCCCGGAGACCGGCCGCACCCTGTTCGGACTGACGCCGCTGTTCGGTCTCGATCCCGTATCCCATCAGGGCGATCGCATCACAGGCCCGCTGACCGGCATCTGGTTCATCATCTTCGTGACGCCGATGTTCCTGTTCACGCCGGATTATCCGGCCAGGCGTCCGATCCGCGAAGCGGTGCGCGAAGGACTGAGCGGACTGAAGCGGACGCTCAGCGAATTGCCGAAGCAGCGATCGTTGGCGATATTCCTGCTCGCCAACATGATCTACAGCGACGGGCTGGTGTCGCTGTTCGCCTTCGGCGGCATTTATGCAGCCGGCACCTTCGGCTGGCACACGATCCAGATCGGCACGTTTGGTATTCTGCTGGCCATCGCCGGCACCTTCGGCGCGTGGCTCGGCGGCAAGCTCGACGACAGGCTCGGCCCCAAGCGCGTCATTGCCGGCAGCCTTCTGATCCTGCTGTTCGCGCTTGCCGCCATTCTGCTGGTCGACAAGGATTCGATCCTGTTCGTGAAAGTCGCGCCGCCAGTTCCGGGCGGCCCGCTGTTCTCCGGCGCGGCTGAGCGCGCCTATCTCGTGCTGGGATGTCTGATCGGCGTGGCCGGCGGGCCGCTGCAGGCAGCGTCGCGCACGCTGCTGATCCGCCTCGCGCCAAAGGACCGCATCGCGCAGTATTTTGGATTGTTCGCGCTGACCGGTAAGGTGACGTCGTTCATCGGCCCGCTCCTGATCGGCGTGGTCACCGCGGTCACCGCCAGCCAGAAGGCCGGCATGGCGCTGCTGGTGGTGTTCTTTGTGCTGGGCCTCGCGCTGCTGATGCGCGTGAGGGAGTGACAGCGAGGCGTCAGTGCGTAGGGTGGGCAAAGCGCAGCGTGCCCACCATCAGGCAGCGCAATCGGCGATGGATGGTGGGCACGTCGCTAGCGCTCCTTTGCCCACTCTAAGATTCGACGGAGATCAATGCCGGAAATGCCTGGTGCCCGTGAACACCATGGCGATGCCGTGGTCGTCGGCGGCCTTGATGACTTCCTCGTCGCGCATCGAGCCGCCGGGCTGGATCACGGCCGTTGCGCCGGCCTCGATGCAGGCCAGCATGCCGTCGGCGAAGGGGAAGAAGGCGTCGGATGCAACGACCGAGCCCTTGGTCAGCGGCTCGGCGAGCTTCAGTTCAGCCGCGGCGTCCAGCGCCTTGCGGGCGGCGATGCGGGCGGAATCGACCCGGCTCATCTGGCCGGCGCCGATGCCGACGGTGGCGAGATCCTTGGCGTAGATAATCGTGTTCGACTTGACGTGCTTGGCGACGCGGAAGGCGAATTTGAGGTCGCGCATCTCGGCGTCGGTCGGCGCGCGCTTGGTCGCGACCTTGATGTCCATGTCTTCGACCACGGCATTGTCGCGGCTCTGCACCAGCAGGCCGCCGGCGACCGTCTTGGCAGTCAGGCCGATCGTGCGCGGGTCGGGCAGGCCACCCGCGAGCAGCAACCGCAAATTCTTCTTGCCGCCGATGATCGCGATCGCCTCCTCGGTGGCGTCGGGCGCGATGATCACCTCGGTGAAGATGCCGATGATGGCGCGTGCGGCTTCCGCATCGAGCGTACGGTTGACCGCGATGATGCCGCCGAAGGCTGACGTCGAGTCGCAGGCGAGCGCGCGGCGATAGGCGGTGATGAGATCGGGGCCTTCGGCAACACCGCAGGGGTTGGCGTGCTTGACGATAACGCAGGCCGCGGTGCGCTTCGGATCGAACTCGCCGATGCATTCGTAGGCGGCATCGGTGTCGTTGATGTTGTTGTAGGACAATTCCTTGCCCTGCAATTGCCGCGCGGTGGAGACGCCAGGCCGCTTGTCGGGCGTCGCATAGAACGCCGCGGTCTGATGCGGGTTCTCGCCGTAACGCAGCGACTGGATCAGCCTGCCGCCGAAGGCGCGAAAATCAGGCGCGTTGTCCTTGAGCTGGGTGGCGAACCAGTTGGAGATCGCGGCGTCATAAGCCGCGGTACGGGCATAGGCTTTCGCGGCGAGGCGGCGGCGCAGCGACAGTGTCGTTGCGCCCTTGTTGGCGGCGAGCTCGTCGAGCACGGCCTGGTAATCCGCAGCCTCAACGATTACGGCGACATCGTCGTGGTTCTTCGCCGCCGCGCGGATCATCGCCGGACCGCCGATGTCGATGTTCTCGATGCAGTCCTCGTAACCAGCGCCTTTGTCGACGGTGGCCTCGAACGGGTAGAGGTTGACGACGAGCAGATCGATCGGCGCGATGCCGTGCGACTTCATCGCGTCTGCATGTTCCTTGTTGTCGCGGATCGCGAGCAGGCCGCCATGCACCTTCGGATGAAGCGTCTTGACCCGGCCGTCCATCATTTCAGGGAAGCCGGTGAGCTCCGAGACGTCCTTGACCTGCAGTCCGGCTGCCGCGATCGCCTTGGCCGTGCCGCCGGTGGAGACGAGCTCGACGCCATGGCCGGCGAGCGCCTTGGCGAATTCGATCAGGCCGGTCTTGTCGGAAACGGACAGTAGAGCGCGAGTTACGCGGCGGGGATGGTCGGTCATGGGCAAGGTCCTTTGTTAGGGGATGCTTATGCCCAGGCGCGCGGCGATTACTCTCGCGCTTCCCGATGGTGCTCCATCCAAAGTCGCCAGTCGCGCGAGAGCCGGCTGGTTAGCAGCTTTCGGCGGGGTTCACAATGGGCGCGGATTGAAGCCTCAGAGCGGCAGTTCCGGCTCGCGCCGCGCGTTACGCCGAGTGTTGGTGGTGGCCGCCGACGTCGACGAGCGGGAAAAGCTCCAGCGGATCGAGGAGGCGTGGCGGGAATCCTGGCGGATCACGATCTGGGCGGTGCGGCGGGGGCCGTCATTGCCGGCCAGGAATACGCTATCCTCGAGGTCGACCTTGTCGTCGAGCGCCTCGAAGGTCCAGACGTCGCGGTTGGGCAATACCAGCATCACGCCGCGCGCATCGCTGAGGCGGCTGGCCTTCACGGCGGGATGCAGGTGAAACCGCAGGGCAAAATCGTTCTCGGCGCCCTTGATGCGTCCCCCCGGCGCCGGCGACACGGTGTCTTCGCCGTCGAGCCTCGCGCCGTCATGCGAGATCATCAGCACCCGGCGATGCACGGCGCCGAAGCGGCCGAGATAGCCGTCATGCGAGGTGGTCAGGAGATCGCCGTCGGTTACCGCCTCGCGGTAACTTTCCACATTGGCCGGGCCGCTGACGACAGGCGCGCCCTGCAGCAGCTTCTTCATCGCCGACAGTTCGACGAACTGGCACGAGGACGTATCGTGATAGGTCAGGGTCGAATGCGCCGCGGTGCTGCGCGCAAAGGTGCGCCAATTGTCCCGGCCGGTGGAAGGCATGCCGCAATTGACGACGATCCGGCTCGGTCCGGACGACAATTCGAACGAGAGACAGCCGGCATGCGCTTCCTGGCTGACATTCGGCGGCGGCGGTGGGCCGGTGTCGATGATGACGGTCGTGGTGCCGGCGTCGAGACGCTGGAAGCCGGTATGCGGCATGTTCGACATCGGCACGCCATGCGTATCGTCATAGGCGAGGAGCGTCGCCACCAGATCGGACGGCGCGTTGCTCATGCCGTTGAACAGCGCAAAGCTGCCGTCGCCATGGCGGAAGAAGCGCAGCATCGGCATCATGCGGTCGATCGCATTCAATAGCGCCGGCGGTGGCGCGATGTTCCGGGCGGCAAAGGTCTGGCGCAGCGGCAAGAGATCGCTGAGCAGTTCGACCAGCGCGCCGGGATTGCGCGAGATATGCCCGCCGTCGGGCAGGATCTGCCGTAGCAATTCGTCGGACAACCGGCGCGTCGCGGAGCGGATGTTCCGCGCCTGATTGGCAAGGCATAGCGAGGCGTAGCACAGCGCGATCAGAACCTGCAGCCGCGGCACGCCGTCGGAGATGTCGAGTGTCGTGTAGCGCAGATAGCGGATCTCGCGTGTCAGCCCGCGCAGATATTTGCGATAGAATTTTCCGTCGGTGTCGCCGAGCACCAGCGGCGCCTGCGACAACAGCGAGATCACGCGTCGCGCCAGCACGTCGGGGCGGCGTTCCAGCGGCCGCCGACGCCCCGGATTCGAGATCCAGTCATCGACCAGCGAGCGGGCATTGGCGCGGGTCAGCGCGGTGTCGGCGGCGCGCAGGTGGCGCAGCCAGCCGAAGCCGAGCAGGGCGACTTCCCAATCTTCCGACGGCGGCTCGAGATCGAAGATCGAGCGGCCATGGCAGGTCACGATCTTGCCGGCGAACACGAAGCGGCCGGCATAAATTTCGGCGGCGCGGGTGGCGTCGGCGGTGCGCAAATCGTGGGGGGCGATGATCAGCCGGTCGGCGCGGCCGGGCCACAGCCGCGACACTGCCACTGTGGCGCCGGTCGCGCGCGCGATCACGGTCCGCGCCGAGCGGCTCATGATAAGCGTCGAGATGCGTCTGCGTTGAGCGACCGACACGCCGTGCCTTGGGCTTAGGGAGGGAGGGGTATTCTGGCGAATCCTTTTAATCCGGAAACGCCGTCGTTACACCATCTTGAACAGGCGCGAATCAACCGAAGGCCGGGAGATTCGCGTTTAAAATCAGTACTTGACCAGACGCGCCGCGTAAAATCCATCCAACCCGCCGAGCCGGGGGTCGGCATGGGGCAAATGGCAGGGCAGGGTACGCAAATCACCGTTTGCGGTGACGATTTCGCTCAAGCCTGCGACCTCGCCCGTCTCGATCGGGACCCGGCGCACGCCCGGTTCGGCCGCCAGCAGGGAGGTGACCGCCTGCTCGCCTTCCTCCGGCTCCAGCGAACAGGTGCAGTAGACCAGCATTCCGCCCGGCTTGAGAAGCGCGACCGCCCGTTGCAGCAGCCGCTTCTGCAGTGCCGACAGCGTCGCAATATCGGTCTCCTGACGCAGCCACGCGACGTCGGGGTGACGGCGGATAGTACCGGTGGAGGTGCAGGGCGCATCGACCAGCACGCCGTCAAAGCCGCCATGGTGGCCTTGCCACTCGGCGGCATCAGTCACGACGTCATCGACCTGCAGCGAAAGCCGCGCCAGATTGTCGCGCAGCCGCGCCATGCGCGCCGGCGAGCGATCGACCGCGGTGACGCGCGCGCCGGCCTGTGCCAGTTGCGCGGTCTTGCCGCCGGGCGCGGCGCAGAGATCGACGATGGTCTTGCCGCCGACGTCGCCGAACAAGCGCGCCGGCAGCGCGGCGGCGGCGTCCTGCACCCACCATTGTCCTTCGGAGAAACCGGGCAGCATGGTCACCGCACCCTGCAGCAGCGTGCGCACGGTTCCGGTCGGCAAGGTTTCGCCATGCAGGCGGTTCGCCCATTGCGGCGCGTCGGCCTTCACGGTGATGTCGAGCGAGGGCTCGTGGCCGATGGCACGCGCCATCTCGCGCGCAGTGGTCTCGCCATAGGCGCCGATCCAGCGCGCGAGCAGCCACGGCGGAATGTCGAGCGTCTGCGCTTTGACTTCCTCGATCAGCGGTTGTCCTTCGCGGGCGCAGCGCCGCAGCACGGCGTTGACGAGGCCGGCATATTTCGCGGCGCGCCGATCCGATTGCACCAGCCGCACCGAAAGATCGACGGCAGCGTGATCGGGCACGTCCATCCAGAGAATCTGCGCGGCGCCGATCAAGAGCGCGCTTTGCGCACGCGGCGCGTCGGTCGGGATGCCGCGATCGAGCAGGCGCGACAGCAAATGGCCGAGCGTGCCGAGGCGCCGCAGGATCGTCGCCACCAGCCGCCGCATCAGCGCGCGGTCGCGATCGGCGAGTGTCTTCAGGCCGGGATGCGCGCCGGCGCCGTCGAGCTGGTCGTCGAGGGTGCGGTGCTTGTGCAGCACGCCGTCGAGAATGTCAGCCGCGATGCGCCGTGCTGCGAGGCCGGGCACTTCTGAAGGTACTGCGAATCTTGACGGGGGCATGCAGCAGCAATGTCTCGGAAGGCGGAAAGGTTTCGGCTCATGCCATTGATTGAGCGGTTCCTTTGGCATGCGAATATGCCAAATGTAAGAATCGCCACAGACAATTTTGCGAATGTGATGTCATCTGTGGGCCCATCCCATGCTATGGAGAGTTGCAATGACCGACAATTCTTCATCCCCCGCGCTTGTCGCGGAGCGCAAGAAGCTGACGCCCGCGGCCGAGCGCGCGCTCGCCGAGGCCGAAGCACGCCGCAAGGCCGCCGCGGCTCATGCAACGACACTGCAAAAGGAATTCCAGGGCCCGAAGGGTCCGGAACCGACCCGCTATGGCGATTGGGAGCGCAAGGGAATCGCGTCGGATTTTTGATCGTCCGAGGGCCTTGCCGGAAGAGGCGACTCAGCCCTTAGTCGGAATATGTCCCCCTACGAGAGAATCAATGCATACCGGGCCCCGCGTCGGGGTCCTTCGCGGCGCTGGCTGCCATGGGTGTTCGTGCTTTGCGTAGTGGCGGTGTCGACGCTGCCGGTGCGGGACTGGGTGCGGCGGTCGCTACCTGGCTTCACCAACAGCCAGGCGGCGCGCGACGCCGAGATGGTCTGGAAGCACGCCGGTAATTCTGATGCGCGTCACCCCGTCGATGTCATCCGCACCATCGACGGCGACACGTTTGAGGCGCGGGTGCATTTGTCGCCCGGCGTCGAACCCACCACGCGCGTGCGGTTGCGCGGCATCGATGCGCCCGAGTTGAAGGCGTCGTGTCCGCAGGAGCTGCAGATGGCGGAAGCTGCGACCGATGCCCTGCGCGTGCTGCTGCGCGAGGGCGAGGTCACGATCTTCAATATCGGGCCGGACAAATATAGCGGCCGCGTCGTGGCCGATGCCGCGACGAGGCGCACCGGGAATGTTTCGACGGCGATGCTCGCGGCGGGACATGTGCGCAGCTATGGCGGCGGTCACCGCAACGGCTGGTGCGCGAGCGCAAGCCAACCAATATCCAAATGAAGGAGCCGCGCGAACCGCGCGGCTCTTTGTATCGGAATCGTTCAGCCGATCAGCGTGTAACAGTCACGGTCGTTCCGACCGAGACGCGCTGATAGAGATCGGAGATGTCGTCGTTGAGCATGCGGATGCAGCCGTAGGAGACGAAGCCGCCGATCGAATTCGGCACGTTGGTGCCGTGAATCGCGTATTCGCCGCCGGCCAGCGTCATCGCCGCAACGCCCATCGGGTTGCGCGGCGAGCCGCCGGGAATCACGTCGGGCATGCCGGGCTTGTCGCGCCTGACTTCGTTCGGCGGCGACCAGGCCGGGTTGAGATACTTGCCGTCGATCTTGGTGGTGCCCGCCCACTGCTTGCCGGCCTTGCCGACGCCGACCGGATAGCGCATCGCGCGGCCCGATTCGAGGACGAGGTAGAGGCGCCGCTCATGGGTCTTCACAATGATCGTGCCCGGCGCGTAATCGCCGCTGATGCCAACCAGTTCCGGCCGCGCTTGCGCCGCCGATGACATAACAATGCTCAAACCAATGGTGGCGGCTAACGCCACCGCAATTCTCTTAAACATTTCCCAGCTCCACTCTGCCCGCCCTCTCGGGTATCCCTCAACTATCCTTTCAAGCCTCGACGGCCCGCCGTCTCGCGTGCGCGGCGTTTAGTTTAGTCGCACGAATTGACCGGCTGGTTTCAACGCCGGCTTTCGAGACTGATTTCGGCGGGGGGAACAAAGGAAATGTTGGAAATAAAGTAAATGACCGGAAAACAACACATGGCGGCGAAAGGCCCGCCGAGGCGGGCCAGCCACTGATATCAGCGTGAGCGATGGGAATTTCCGGCAGGTTCTATAGCGGGCTCAGTCCCACAAGCCCGTCAGGCCGGGCAAAAGCGCGAAGCGCGTCTGCGCGCTAGATGTCCCGGGTATCCACGCCTTCCTTTGCAGGGCCATCACCATGCGGATAGTGGGTGCTCGGGCGCATAGAGGGGCGCTCCCGAGCTCCAGCTGTTCTGGCCGCGCCTTACGCCGGGGCGCCCTTCTTGTTCTGCCGGTTCTGCACGAGGTCGTCGACCACGGCCGGATCGGCGAGCGTCGAGGTGTCGCCGAGGCTCGAGGGCTCGTCCTCGGCGATCTTGCGCAGGATGCGGCGCATGATCTTGCCGGAGCGGGTTTTCGGCAGGCCGGGGGCGAACTGGATCTGGTCGGGGGACGCGATCGGGCCGATGTCCTTGCGCACCCAGGCCACCAGCTCCTTGCGCAGCTCCTCGGTCGGCTCGGTGCCGGCCATCAGCGTCACATAGGCGTAAATGCCCTGGCCCTTGATGTCGTGGGGATAGCCGACGACGGCGGCTTCCGAAACCTTGGCATGCGCGACCAGCGAGCTCTCGACTTCGGCGGTGCCCATGCGGTGGCCGGAGACGTTGATGACGTCATCGACGCGGCCGGTGATCCAGTAATAGCCGTCGGTATCCCGGCGGCAGCCGTCGCCGGTGAAATACTTGCCCTTGTAGGTCGAGAAATAGGTCTGCTCGAAACGGGCGTGATCGCCATAGACCGTGCGCATCTGACCCGGCCAGGATTTGGCGAGGCAGAGATTGCCGGTGGTCTCGCCTTCCAGCACCTTGCCGTCGGCATCGACGATTTCGGGCACCACGCCGAAGAACGGCCGCGTCGCCGAACCCGGCTTCAGCTTGGTCGCGCCCGGCAGCGGCGTGATCAAAATGCCGCCGGTCTCGGTCTGCCACCAGGTGTCGACGATCGGGCAGCGGCCGTCGCCGACCACGCGGTGATACCACTCCCACGCTTCCGGATTGATCGGCTCGCCGACTGAACCCAGCAGCCGCAGGCTCTTGCGCGAGGTCTTCTGCACGGGGCCGTCGCCGGCCTGCATCAGCGCGCGGATCGCGGTCGGCGCGGTGTAGAAGATGTTGACGTTGTGCTTGTCGATGACGTTCCAGAAGCGCGAATTATCGGGGTAATTCGGCACGCCCTCGAACATCAGCGTGGTCGCGCCGTTGGCCAGCGGTCCATAGAGAATGTAGCTGTGGCCGGTGACCCAGCCGACGTCGGCGGTGCACCAGTAGATATCGCCGTCGTGATAATCGAACACGTATTGGTGCGTCAGCGACGCGAATACGAGATAGCCGCCGGTGGTGTGCAACACGCCCTTCGGCTGGCCGGTGGAGCCCGACGTGTAGAGGATGAACAGCGGATCTTCCGCATGCATATGCTCGGCCGGGCATTCCGTCGTCACCATCGCGGCCGCTTCGTGATACCAGAAATCGCGCGACGGATTCATGTCGATGGCGGCACCGGTGCGCTTGACCACGACGACCCAGTCGACGCCGCCGGCTTTGGAAATCGCCGCATCGACATTGGCCTTCAGCGGCACCTTCTTGCCGCCGCGCAGGCCTTCGTCGGCGGTGATAATCACCTTGGACTGACAGTCGGTGATGCGTTGGGCAAGGCTGTCCGGCGAGAAGCCGGCGAACACCACCGAGTGAATGGCGCCGATCCGCGCGCAGGCCAGCATCGCATAGGCGGCTTCCGGGATCATCGGCAGATAGATCGTGACGCGGTCTCCCTTCTTGACGTTCCGCGTGCGCAGGATGTTGGCCATCTTGCAGACTTCGTCGTGCAACTGGCGATAGGTGATGTGCTTGGACTGCGAGGGGTCGTCGCCCTCCCAGATGATCGCGGTCTGGTTGCCGCGCTTGTCCAGATGGCGGTCGATGCAGTTCCAGGCGGCGTTCAGGACGCCGTCCTCGAACCATTTGATCGAGATGTTGCCGGGGGCGAAGGAGACGTTCTCGATCTTGTGGGGCGGCTTCATCCAGTCGATGCGCCTGGCCTGTTCGGCCCAGAAGCCATTGGGATCGTTGACCGAGCGGGCATACATTTCGCGGTACTTGGCGTCATTGACATAGGCGCGCTTGGCCCAATCGGCGGATACGTCGTAAATCTTCTCGGACATCTTTCCCTCCCGCTCATTGCAGTCGCACACTTCGGGCGACCGCAATCGTCCTGAATTGTTGCCGCGATTATGCGTCGCGGGGCGATGCCCGGACAAGGCGGAACGTCTGCGACCTTGGTCGGTCTGGCGGTTCCCGGCCTTATTGCGGATCAAGATCGCTCAAATTTTCGCGCGCCCGCGCAGGGCGAAATCAACGTTATCGCCGGAATGGCTCCCATGAAAGGTATTTAGTAACCATCAATGATGGAATCGGGACTCGCAAAGTGATACGTTACCCCCTAAATGGCCTTCCCGGGGCCGGACGGCTCCCCGGAACCAAGCCACAGCAAAAGGCATTACCGGCGAAACAGGCGGAGCAAGGCGACAACGGACATGATGGATCAGCAGAGTTTCGAGGCTACGCGGCCCGTTTCCGCCGATCCCGCCGTCGCACTGGCGCAAGCGCTCGGCCAACTGCCGAAGGAATCGGTCGGCGAAACCGCAAAGTCCGCGGCAAAGCCGCACATCGTCGCCAAAACTTCCGTTGAAGAGCTGGCCCAGGAACTCGGCCTCAAGCTCGGCGACCAGAACGGGCTGACCATCCGCCGGGTCAAGCGCGGCAAGGGCTATTCATTCCATCGCGCCAACGGCACGCAGATCCGTCACGCCGGCACCATCCGCCGCCTGCATTCGATGGCGGTGCCGCCGGCCTATCGCGACGTCCGCTATTCGGCCGATCCTTCTTCGCATTTGCAGGCGGTCGGCATAGATGCGGCAGGACGGCTGCAGTATCGCTATCACGCCGATTGGGAAAAGGTCCGCGAGCAGCGCAAGGCGCATCGCCTGGCGCGGCTGGTGGCGGCGTTGCCGAAGATCCGGCGCAAGGTTTCGGCGTATCTGTCCGGCGACGAGCCGACGCGCGAATTCGCGCTTTCGGCGGTCATCGAATTGATCGCGCGCACCGCGATCCGTCCGGGCAACGAATCCTACGCCCGCCTCAACGGCACCCGTGGCGCCACCACGATGCTGAAATCCAACGTTACGCTGGAAGACGATTGCTTCGTCCTGACCTTCAAGGCCAAGGGCGGCAAGGCCGTGCGCAAGGAATGCGACGCCGCGAAACTCGTGCGCGCCATTGGCATCCTGCGCACCGTGCCGGGCAAGCGCATGTTCCAGTACCGCGACAATTCCGGCACCGTGCGTACGGTGTCGACCACGACGGTGAACGCGTTCCTGCGCGAGATCGCCGGCATCAAGATTTCGCTGAAGGATTTCCGCACCCTGATGGCGTCAGCCGTGGTGCTGGAATCGCTGTCGCGGATTACGCCCGCGGCGAGTGAACGCGGCCGCAAGAAGCAGGTGCTGGAAGCCGTGCGCGCTGCCGCCGACGAACTGTCGAACACGCCCGCGATCTGCCGCAAGAGCTACGTCCACGACACTATCGTCACCGCGTTCGAAGACGGTATCCTCGAGCGCTTCGCCGCGACGATGAAGGGTTATCGCACGCAAGCCAAGCGCGAGGCGCTGCTGGCGCAGGTAGTGACGGCCGCGGCGGCGTAAGATTTCTTCCTTCTCCCCTTGTGGGAGAAGGTGGCGCGGACGAAGTCCGTGCCGGATGAGGGGTTCTTTCCGCGGAGACAGACCCCTCACCCGTCTCAATCGCGCGGAGCGCGATTGATCCACCCTCTCCCACAAGGGGAGAGGGGAAGTAAGAGCCCTACATCCCGCCCATCTTGCAGACCATCTTCCACTCGTCCGCCGTCACCGGCTGCACCGACAGGCGCGAATATTTCACCAGCGCCATGTCCGCGAGTTTCTTGTCGGCCTTGATCGCGGCCATCGTCACCGGCGTCTTCAAGGGCTTGTCGGCCTTGATGTCGACGCAGACGAATTTTCCGGTTTTGTCGGACGGATCGGGATAGGCTTCCCTGATGATCTCCGCGATGCCGACGATCTCCTTGCCCTCGTTGGAGTGATAGAAGAACGCCTTGTCGCCTTTCTTCATGTTCACGAGATTCTGGCGCGCGGTGAAATTGCGCACGCCGGTCCAGGCTTCGCCCTTTGCGCCTTTCGCGACCTGCTGGTCCCAGGACCACACCGACGGTTCGGATTTCACCAGCCAGTACGCCATCGTCATTCCTCCGCCTTGAACGGCCGCGTCAGCAGGCCCTCGATCGCCGCGTCGATCGTCACCTTGCCGCCCAGGATCGCCGCCACCGCCTTTGATACCGGCATATCGACGTTCTGCGAAGCCGCCAGTTCGATCAGGACCGGTGCGGTGAATTCGCCTTCGGCGAGCTTGCTGCGGTCCGGCGCTTCGCCGCGCCCGAGCGCGATGCCGAACGCGAAATTGCGCGACTGCGGACTGGAGCAGCTCAAAATCAGGTCGCCGAGACCCGACAGGCCCGCCAGTGTTTCGCTGCGCGCACCGCAGGCGCGGCCGAGGCGGGCGAGTTCGCTGAAGCCGCGGGTGGTCAGAGCGGCCAGCGCGGAAGCGCCGAGCTGCCGGCCGACGACGATGCCGGCGGCGATCGCCAGCACGTTCTTGGCCGCGCCGCCGATCTCGACGCCGCGAACGTCCGTGCTGTGATAGGGCCGGAAGGTCGACGAGCCCAGTGCCTGCACCAGATGGCTCGCCAGCCCTTCATCCCTTGCGGCGAGCGTGACGGCGGTCGGAAGGCCCCGCGCGACATCGTCGGCAAAATTCGGTCCCGACAGGATGGCAGGGATGGCGCCGGGAATGGCTTCGGCGATGACCTCGGTCATGAACCGATGCGTGCCGCGTTCGATGCCCTTGGCGCAGGCGACGACAGGCGTCTTCGGCTTGAGGAGCGGCGTAAGCGCGATCGCGGCCTGGCGCAGGCTTTGCGCAGGTGTCGCAATCAGGACGATGTCGGCGCGCGCGGCCGCGGCCATGTCGGCGGTGATGTCGATGCTGCCATCGAGGCTGACGCCGGGCAGCCTTGGATTTTGTCGTGTCGCCTTCATCTGCGCAGCGCCGTCGGCGCTCCGCGCATAGAGCGTGACGTCGCGGCCGGCGCGTCGGGCGGCGCTGGCGAGCGCCGTGCCATAGGCGCCGGCGCCGATCACCGCGACTGAATTGAAGGACACCATGTCAGAATCCTGCGCGGGTTTTGGTGTAGCCGGCCGGCGCTTTGGCGTTGGCATCCAGCAGCCAGCGCGCGCGGGGGGGTGCGTCCATCGTATCGGTCAATCCGAGCGCCATCCGTTCCGCGCCGGCCCATGCGATCATCGCGCCGTTATCGGTGCAGAGTTCGGGCGGCGGAATGATCAGCGTGGTTTGCGCCCGTGCGGCAACGTTTTGCAACGCGCCGCGGATCGCGTGATTGGCGGCGACGCCGCCGGCCGCGACCAGCGCGCGCGGCGGGCCGAACCGTTCGTGAAACAATCTTAGGCCCACGCTCAGCCGGTCCACGGTCGATTCCAGCACCGCGGCCTGGAAACCGGCGCAGAGATCGTCAACGTCCTCCGGCTCCAGCGGCATCATGCGGTTGGCCTCGTTGCGAACCGCGGTCTTCAATCCCGACAGCGAGAAATTGGCATCGGGACGTCCGAGCATCGGCCGCGGAAAGGCGAAACGCTTGGCGTCGCCACGCGCCGCGGCGCGCTCGACCTCCGGTCCGCCCGGATAGGGCAGCGACATCATCTTCGCCACCTTGTCGAAGGCTTCACCCATCGCGTCATCGACGGTGGTGCCGAGCCGCACATATTGGCCGACGCCGGCGACAGCGACGATCTGGGTGTGGCCGCCGGAGGCAAGGAACAGGCAATAGGGAAACGCCAGCGGGCCGGTGAGCCGCGGCGTCAGCGCATGGGCTTCGAGGTGATTGACCGCGATCAGCGGCGTATCGTGGACCATCGCAATCGCCTTGGCGGTGGTCAGGCCGACGATGACGCCGCCGATCAGCCCGGGGCCGGCGGCGGCCGCGACTGCCGACAACTGCGCAAAGCCGACATTGGCGTCCTTCATGGCCTGGCCGACGATGCCGTCGAGCAGGTCGACATGGGCGCGCGCCGCGATCTCTGGCACCACGCCGCCGAAACGGGCGTGTTCCGTTGTCTGCGAGCGTACGATATTGGACAGAATTCTGGCGCTGCCGTCGCGCTGGCGCTCGACCACGGCGGCTGCGGTTTCGTCGCAGGTGGTCTCGATACCCAGCACCAGCATCGGCTTGTCGTTGTCCAAATTGAACCCTTGATGAATTGTTGCGCTATCGCCAAAAACAACGCTTCGGTAACCGCGTAGCATTACGAGGTCGCAACGTGCAATCGCCCGGGGATACCGAAATCGTGTTGGCGGAGATCTGAAATATGGCCGTTCTCGTCACGCGTCCAAGTCCCGACGATGAGACAACGGCGGAGGCGCTTCGCGCGCGGGGATTCGACGTGCTGCGCGCGCCGATGCTGCGGTTCGAGCCTGTGCCGTTCCAGGACGATGCGGATGCGAGCTACGGCGCTATTATCGTCACCAGCGCCAACGCCCTGCGCGCCATCGCGTCCCATCTGGCGGATAGCCGGCTGCTCACGCTGCCGCTGTTCGCGGTTGGAGAAAATACCGCGGCCACAGCGCGCGAGGCCGGCTTTGCCGAGGTGATCGCGTCGAAAGGCGACGCCGGCGCGTTGCGCGATCTGGTGCTGGCAGGCGCGAAATCGAAGCAACTGAAGAAGAGCAGCCCGATCCTGTACCTTGCCGGCGCCGATCTCGCGCGCGATCTCGCCGGCGAACTCGGCGAGAAGGGTTTTACGGTGGTGACGCAGACCACCTACCGGATGGTCCCCGCGCCCAGCCTGGCCCGCGAAATATGTGACGCTTTCGTGGCGGATGAGGTCGAGGCCGTGCTGCATTACTCGCGGCGCAGCGCGCGTGCCTTCCTGGAGGCGGCACGCTCGGGCGGCGTCGAAATCTCGGCGTTGGCGCTGCCGCAGTGCTGCATTTCGGCGGCGGTGGCCGCGGTGTTGCGGGATGCCGGCGCAAGCCAGGTGACACAGGCGGCTTCGCCGGATGAGAATGCCCTGTTCGAGGCGCTTGCCCGCGCGTTGCAATCCCGGCCGAAATCCTGATTTTGAGGCTAATCTTTAAGTCTGATCATGCTCTTATCGGAAAACCGGTGCCGCCACCGCCGGATCATGCTCTAAGACGGTCCCGATTCTGCTAAGTTCCGGCATCTAACCATTCAAGGGAACCGCTGCGATGGTCGACAACAGGCCCGAAGACACTGGATCGCTGCCCGATTCGGGCCGGCCGAAGCGAGAGCCGCCGACTATCGATCTCGAGGCCACATCGAGCGAAACCAAGGCATCGAGCGGAACCAAGAACGGTGCCGAGGCGCCGCCCGAGCCGGTGACTGAGCCCGCGCCGGAAATCGCCCAGGCGCCGGTTGAGGAATCTCCGGATGCCGCCGAGCCGCTGTCACGGCCTGTCTCGGCGTCCGTCTCTCCTTGGGTCGTCGCGCCGGTTTCCGGCGCGGTCGCGGCCGCGCTGGTGATCGGTGTCGGCTGGATGCTGGGCTGGCCCGCGATACAGCCCGCCTCCGTATCGCAGACTGCGCAGCTCAACGCCTCCGCCATCGACGGTTTGACTTCGCGGGTTGCCGGTCTTGAAGCGAAAGCGGGCAAGCCGGTGGCCGATCCCGCCGCCGCGGCCCGCACCGACGCGCTGGAAAAATCGGTTGCGACGTTGCGCGGCGAACTCGCAACGACACGCGCGCAAGGCGAAAAGCTGGCATCCGCCATCAACGATGTGAAGTCGGCGCCACGCGGCGACGGCGCGGTGTCGCCTGATCTCACCGCTTTCGCCGAACGCATCGCCAGGGTCGAGAACCAGATGCGGGCGCAGGGCGCCGAGATCGCGCAGCAAGGCAGCAAGATCGCCGACACCAGATCAGCCGACGCCAAGGCCGCCAACGATATGCCGTGGCGCCGGGTGCTGGCCGCTGCATTGCTCGACGTTCTCGTCCGGGTCGGCGATCCCTATCCCGTGGCGCTCTCGACGGCGAAATCCCTGGCGCCGGATCCCGGTGCGCTCAAGCCGCTCGACCAGTTTGCGGACAAAGGCGTGCCGAATGCCGGCAAGCTGAGCACGGAATTGCTGGCGCTGGTGCCGAAGCTGACGCCAACGGTCCAGCAGAACGCTGCCACGACCGGCACCGGCATCGTCGATCGTCTTCAGGCGGGCGCCGCCAAGCTGGTCAAGATCGAACGCACCGATACCGCCGGCACGGATCGCGGCGCCGTGGTGGCGCGGATCACGGCAGCCGCGTTGCGCAACGATTTCAACGAGGCGCGGCGGGAATTGAAAACGCTGGAGCCGGCTGATCGCGCCGCGGCGCAATCCTGGATCGAGCGTGCCGACGCCCGCGACGCCGCGCTGGCCGCATCCCGTCGATTTGCCGCCGAGGCCATGGCTGGGCTGGCCAAACCGTCGGAATAAGGATTTCAATGATCCGGATCATTCTTTTTCTCTTATTGATCGCGCTTGGTGCAGCGGGCGCAGCCTGGATTGCCGAGCAGACCGGCGACGTCGCGTTGTCCTGGGGTGGCTATCGCGCCCAGATGACGCTGCCGGTGTTCGTGCTGGTGCTCGGCATCGTCATCGTCGCGGCGATGATGATTTGGGCGATCTTGCGCGGCCTGTGGCGTACGCCGCAACGTCTCCGCCGCAACCGGCGCGAACGCCGTCAGGCCCGCGGCCGGCATGCGATCACGCAAGGCCTGCTGGCGATCGGCCATGGCGACTCCTCCGCCGCCCGCATGCATGCCGATACCGCACGGAAACACGCGTCGCACGATCCGCTGGCCTTGTTACTGCACGCGCAATCGGCGCAGCTCGACGGCGACCGCGAGGGCGCGCAGCGCGCCTTCCGCGCGATGGCCGAGCGTGAAGACACGCGGCTGCTCGGCCTGCGCGGCCTCTTCATTGAGGCGCAGCGCGCCGACGATCCCCTCGCCGCGGTCATGCTCGCCGAGGAAGCGCTGAAACTGTCGCCGTCGTCGTCATGGGCCTCGCACGCCGTGCTCGGCTTCTGCTGCGCCAAGGGCGACTGGGCCGGTGCGCTGAAAATCCTCGACAACAATCAATCGGCCGGGCTTATCGACAAGGCGACCTATCGCCGCCAGCGCGGCGTGCTGCTGACGGCGCGCGCGCTCGAACTCGAAAAGGTCGATCGCGATCTGGCGCGCGAGAGCGTGATGGAAGCGGTCAAGCTGGCGCCGACGCTGGTGCCGGCCGCGGTACTGGCGAGCAAGTTCGAGAGCGAAGCGCATCAGGTGCGGCGCTCGATGCGCCTCGTCGAGGCGGCGTGGCTGGCGCAGCCGCATCCCGATCTTGCCGACGCCTATTCTCATGTGAAGCTCGGCGATTCCGCGCGGCAACGGCTGGTGCGCGTCGAGACGCTGGCTGCAAAAGCGCCAGGCCACATCGAGGGCGCGCTGGCGATCGCGCGCGCTGCGATCGACGCCTCCGAATTTGCGAAAGCGCGTGAGGCGCTGGCGCCCTTCATCGATCAGCCGACGCAACGTGTCGCGCTGCTGATGGCGGAGCTGGAGCGCACCGAGCACGGCGATAGCGGCCGTTCGCGGGCGTGGACCTTGCGCGCGGTGCGCGCACTGCATGATCCGGCCTGGACCGCGGACGGCTATGTCAGTGATCGCTGGCGACCGGTCTCGCCGGTTACGGGACGGCTCGATGCCTTCCAGTGGCAGACGCCGGTCGCGGCGCTGCCGTCCGACAAGGGACCTGCGATCGAGTCCTCCCCGTTCGAGGAAGCCATGCTGGCGACCCCGCGCCGCGCGGTGGTGATTGCGCCGCCCGAGCCCGTGAACGAGCCGGTGGTCGAGCCCATAGCTCCCGACACGCCGGAGCCATCGGCAGCTCCGGTCGCACCAGAGCCATCGGCCGCGCAGGACAATACGCCGCCAGCGCCTGTCGCCGCCGAGCCCACCCCGGCCGAGGCAAGCCGCCCGGAACCGGCCGCTGAACCGGCCCCGGCTCCGCAAAAGCCGCCCGAATCAGCCCCGCCGCAGCCGGCTCCCCTGTTCCGCTCGCGCAAGGACATTCCAAAGACCGTCCCGGCGCCGATTCCGGCCGTAATCCCGCTGGTCCGGGCGCCTGACGACCCCGGGGTCGACGAGGAAGGCCCGCCGGACGAATTCGCGGAACAAATCGGAACGCCCAAGGCCCAGGCCGGCGGCTGGCGAGGATTTTTGTCACGCTGGGGCGGCAACTAGGGTTAAGGCCCGAGCGTTTTTCTTGCCAATCGGGGCCGTGCCCGATATCAGGTGCGGGCGCTCGCGGCTCACGCGGGAGCGCCGCTTCGGTTCGCCGCAATAGCTCAGTTGGTAGAGCACGTCATTCGTAATGACGGGGTCACAGGTTCGAGTCCTGTTTGCGGCACCACGCTTTTCAAAAAATTCCCTGAAGAATTTGTCGCGCGCGGTCGCGCATGCGTTGGCGTGACCTGTCTCACATAAACGAAAGCCTGCCACCCGTAGTCTCCCGGTCAACCTCAAGGGGAGATACAAACATGCGTAAATTCATTCTCATTGCAGGATTCGTTTTTGTATCCGCCGCGGCGCAGGCTGGCGATCGGAGCCTGTCGTTGGGCGGCATCGAGTCGCCGCGCGCTCCGGCGCCTGCGAAGGCCGTCGTCGATGCACCGAAGACCGCTGAAGCCCCGCCGGAGCCGCCGAAATATGTCGAGCGGCCGGCGATCGAGGCACCCAGGGCTGAAACACCCAAGGCTGAGACGCCGAAAGCCGACGCGAACAAGGTTGAGACGAGCAGGACCGAGACGGCTAGGCCACGGGCGGCGAGGGCGTATCGGCCCGCCGCGGCCTCCGCGCATGCCGCGCTCGGCAGGCCTGCATTCCGGAGAACGGCGTCGATGTCAGGAAGGTCGATGTCAGGAAGAATGAGGCTGCACCACACACGCTACCGGATCGAAGCGCGCATCGCTCGCGCGCTGCATCGATACGGGTTCTACTGGTAAGCCGAGATCTCAATTCACGAACGTCATGGCCGCGGCCCGGCCATCCACGTCTTCCTTCGCTGGCGTATCCCAAAGACGCGGATGCCCGGGGCAAAGCCCGGGCATGGCGACCAAATTGGAAGTGCGACGCCGACAGGCGCCGCGAATGCTTACTGCGAAACCGTCTGCACCACGCTGCTGATCGGGCGGCTGGCGACCGCCGGCGTCTTCTGATCCTTCACCAGCATCGCGTCATATTCGGGCAGGGTTTCGAGCTGCTCCTTGGCGCGCATCTGCACGACCTTGTAGCCGCCGGCCTTCAGGCGACGCAGCAGCGTCGGCAAGGCCTGCGCCGTGCTCTTCTGCAGATCGTGCATCAGGATCACGCCCTTGCCCTGCTTGTCGAGCTTGGTCATGACGTTCTGGATCACCTGGTCGGGACCCGACGATTTGAAGTCGTTGGAATCGACATCGACTGAAAACATCGAGATGTTGCGCGAGGCGAGATAGCCGAGGGCTGTTTGTGTGTGCGCGAGCCCGGGGAAGCGGAAGAACGGCGCGGGCGCGGTTCCCAGCGCCATCTTCACGGCGCTGAAGCCTTTCTCGATCTCTTCCCGCATCTGCGCCTCGGTCAGCTTCTTGCTGTCGAGATGGGCATGCGACCAGGTGTGCGAGCCGATGGTGTGGCCGGCGACCGCGACCTGCTTGAGAATCTCCGGATGATAGGTCGTGTGCTTGCCTACGGGGAAGAACAACGCCTTGGTGCATTCATCCGCGAGCGCCTTCAGCACCGCCGGCGTGGTCGGCCACGGACCGTCGTCGAAGGTCAGCACCACTTCCTTATCGGTCAGGAAGTCGAACTGCTTGTATTGCAGGAAGCCGAAGCCAGGACCGCCTGTGGTGTCGATCACGACGGTGCGGCTGACGCCGAGCGCGTCGGGGTTGGCGCAGCTCGAGCGCATCGGCTGCGGCGCAGGAAAGGGCGCGGGAGCAGCGGCCGGCATCGGCTTCGAGAGCCCGGCGGTGATCTCGACGTCGTCCTTCGGTGCGGGTCTCGCTGCGGCGGGCGCCAGCAGCGGCTCGGCCATGCGAGCGGCGACGGTTTGAGGGGGAGCCGCATCGGCGCGCGGCGAGGAGGTCCAGAACCAAACGCCGGTGATCAATACCGCCGTCACAAAACTGGCCAGCATCAGGCCCAACGCATTACGCATCGCTACTCTTTCCAGATACTCGGGATACACACGCAACGGGTCATTAATGCCAACAATGTCTTAACGTCTCGCGAACAGGCGCCGGTTAGGCGAAGCAAATAAGGGGTTTATGAGCGAGTGACGTCAGTCACAGTCGTGACAGCGGTTCCGGGCGCATGGTCCCCGCCATCAACAACGGGCCCCGCTTTGCCGGGCCAACAGGAGCCGACAATGACCGCAATGTTCTTCAATACCGTTCGCAAGGTGAGTTTAGTGCTGGCCATGACCACCTCTTTCGCCGCCGCCTCGTCGACCGCGAGCTTTGCCTACAGCTCCGAAGCGCAGCAGATGTGCACCGGCGACGCGTTCCGCCTCTGCAGCTCGGAAATCCCGAATATCCCGAAGATCACCGCCTGCATGATCAAGCGCCGCGCCGAGCTGAGCGCGGGCTGCCGCACCGTGATGGATCGCGATCTCGCCGCCCAGAAGGGCAAGCTCGCCGCGCAGTAATCGGCTCTCTGTCCGGCTCCCGGAAACGCTTGCGGCGATGCGACGCAGGCGTTTTTTCTTGAGGTTTTGGGGAGCGCCACGCGCAGGATCTGCGCGATTTCGTCCATCACAAATGCGTTGCCAGCCCGGATTTCAGCGCTCGATTCCCGTTTTGAGGCGTTTTCCTGACGCGAAACGGTGTTCCCTCCGCTCGAAAACAAGATAGAACGCGCTGATTGCGTTTTACCGGTGCAAAGGCATAGCAAATGACCAAGATTCTTTTCGTCATTCCCCTGGTTCTGATTACGTCAGCCGCTGCGGCCCAGTCCCAGCAGGACCGGCAGAAAGGGCATGACGCCTGCTCGCGCGACGTCTCGCGCTACTGCCGCGCGCAGATGCAGGATGGCGACCAGATCGTGCTGGCCTGCCTGAAGCAGAACCGCGCCAAGATCAGCAAGGGCTGCCAGCAGATGCTGGCGAGCCACGGGCAGTAAGATCGCACTCGGATTTTTTCGCGGGTCTTCGTAACGCGAACCGACCGTCGCCCCGGATCAAATCCGGGGCGCACTTTCAAATGCTCTAGCCGCCGTAAAGATATTTCGGCAGCCACAGCGTCAGCCCCGGCCAGACATACATGATCGCCATGCACAGGATGACGATGAGCATGTAGGGCATCATGCCGGCGAAGATCTGGTTCAGCGTGACGTGTTTCGGCGCGACGCCCTTGAGATAGAACGCCGACATCGCGACCGGCGGCGACAGGAACGCCGCCTGCAGGTTCACGAACACCAGCACGCCCCACAGAATCGGGTCGATGCCGAAATGTTTGAGCATCGGCAGGAAGATCGGCACGAAGATGATGATGATCTCGGTCCATTCGAGCGGCCAGCCGAGGACGAAGATGATCGCCTGCGACAGGATCATGAACTGAAGCGGCGTCAAGTTGAGCGAGAGCACCCAGCTCTCCAGCAGCGCCTGGCCGCCGAGGATGGCGAACACCGCCGAGAAAAGCGCCGAGCCGACGAACAGCCAGCACACCATGGCGGTGGTCTTGGCGGTCAGGAACACCGCTTCCTTGGTGCGCTTCCAGTCGAGCGTGCGGGCATGGAAGGCGAGAAGGAAGGCGCCGGCCGCGCCGACGCCGGCGGATTCGGTGGCGGTGGTGATGCCGAACAGGATCACTCCGAGCACCACCACGGTGAGAATGCCGAGCGGCATCACCGAAGACGTCAGGAGCTTGAGAACCTCGAAGCGCTCGCCGCCCATGCGCAAGTAAGAGCGCAGCGTCCATGCCGCGAGCACAACGGCCGATACCGCGAACCAGATATAGAACTGGGTGTCCGGTCCCTTGGAGGCGGGTGACGCCTCGCTGGGCGCGGGCGCGCTGCCGAGCTGTTGCAGGCCTTCGACCGCTTCGCTCGCCGCGCCGGCCTGCTGGTGGATCACGACATACCACCAGACCGTGGCGAGCGCGATCGCGGACAGCAGGAATGGCACCAGCGCGACGAGGAAGTTCTGCGCGATCGCGCCATAGCCCATCGGCTTGCCGTCGATCAGAACCGTCTTCGCCTTTGCCGGCGACAACAGCGCCTTGAACAGGCCGACGAACATGTTCGGCGAATACAGCGTCGAGAATTTCGTGATCCATTCCGGCACCGGGACGCGGGTCTGTTCCTCCGGCAGCGCCGGGGCGACCTTCGGATTGATCATCGCCCAGCCGACGATATAGACGAGATAAAGGAACGCCAGGAAGAAGCCTGGGAACATCGCCGCCGCATACAGCTTGACGACGGATTGTCCCGCCACCGCCGCGTAGACGATGATCATCACCGAAGGCGGGATCAGGATGCCGAGCGTGCCGCCGGCGGTGATGACGCCGGAGGCGAGTTTGACGTCATAGCCGGCGCGCAGCATCGGGTTGAAGGCGATGACGCCCATCAGCACCACCACCGCGCCGACCAGGCCGCTGGCAATGCCCCAGAAGGTGCAGACGATCAGGGTCGCGACCGCGAGCGAGGCAGGCAGGCGGCGGAAGGCGAGCTGGATCGAATAGAACATCTTGTCGACCAGCGCGCCACGCTCCATCACGTAGCCCATCAGCACGAACAGCGGGATCGATATCAGCACGTCGTTGGTCATCGCGCCGTAGGTGCGCTGGACCATCAGCTCGAACACCTTGTTGTGGGTCCAGTTCTGCGACGGGTCGTAGAAGGCGATGAAGCCGAAGAACATGCCGAGGCCCATCAGCGTGAAGGCCGTGGCAAAGCCCATCATGATGACGACGACGATGAGCGTCAGCATCAACAGGCCGAGTGCAGGATCGCTCATGTGTTCAGGTCCCCACCCATGCCGCGCTGCCGCGCCATTTCGTCGATGCGCGCCGCCCCCTCGATGGCGATCTTGCGCGATTCCTCGTCCACGTATTCAGAGTGCGCGAGCTGCTCCTCGATGACGTCGGTCTCGGCGACGTCCTTCAGGCGGCTCGGCCATTCGCCGGTCTTCAGGCACACGATGCAGCGGATGATTTCGGCGATCCCCTGCAGCATGATCAGCGCGCCCGCAATCGGGATCACCGTCTTGAAGTGGTAGACCGGCGGGCCGTCCGCGGTGACGTTGGAATGCTCGTTGATGTGCCAGGAATCCGCGGCGTAGAAATAGCCGGCATAGACCAGCGCGGCGATGCCCGGGATGAAGAAGACGAAGTAGAGAACGAGGTCGAGCGCGGCCTGCGTGCGCGGGCGCATCGAGGAGTACAGGAAGTCGCCTCGGACATGGGCATTCTGCGCCAGCGTATAGGCGCCAGCCAGCATGAACAGCGACCCATACATCATGTTTTCAACGTCGAAGATCCACGCCGTCGGCATGTTCACGGCGTAGCGCTTGAACACTTCGATACAGACGACGCTCATCAGCAGGATCATCAGCCAGGCGGATGCCTTGCCGACCCAGGTCGAGATGCCGTCGATCGTGTGCAGTAATCTCTGGACGTTCATGTGATGCGGTTTAGCGCGAGAGAAAACGATGTCCCAACATAACACAGGCACCGTCCGGATGGTGGTCCGGACGGTGCCTAGCCGGGTTTATTTTGGCGTCAGAGCTTCTTCGCGGCGGCGTTGGCCCCGAAATAGTGGTCGTAGGCCATGCGGCGGCTCACCACCGTGTCCTGCTCCCACTGCGTCGCCCGCTTGGCGAATTCGATCTGCGACTGCACGATCTCCTTGAACAGCGGGTTTTCCGCAGACTTCTTCTTCGCCACCTCGTCATAGATCTCGAGTTGCCGCTTCAGGATCGCATCAGGGGTCTTGTAGAACTTGACGTTGTCCTTGCCCTGCAGCTCGACATAGTCCTTGGAGTAGCGGTCGATCGCCTTCCAGGACATGTCGGCGGATGCGGCGTCCACCGCATTGGCGATGATCGCCTTCATCTTGTCCGGCAGGGCAGCGTACTTGTCCTTGTTGAACATGATTTCGAACTGCTCGGCGTTCTGGTGATAGCTCTGCAGCATGCAGACCTTGGAGACGTCGGGGAAACCCAGCACGCGATCGGAAGTGGCATTGTTGAACTCCGCAGCGTCCAACAGGCCGCGGTCCATGGCTGCTACGATCTCGCCGCCGGGAAGTGCGTTCACGGCCGCACCCATTCCCGAATACACGTCAATGGAGATGCCGACGGTACGGAACTTCAGGCCCTTGACGTCTTCGACCTTCGCAACCGGCTTCTTGAACCAGCCGAACGGCTGCGTCGGCATCGGCCCGTAGGGGAACGAGACGACGTTGGCGTTGATCGATGCATAGAGCTTTTCGAGCAGCTCCTTGCCGCCGCCATAGCGGTGCCAGGCCAGCAGCATGTTGGCGTCCATCGCAAAGCCCGGTCCCGAGCCCCACAGCGCCAGAGCGGTCTGCTTGCCGTAGTGATAGACCAGCACGCCATGGCCGCCGTCGAGCACGCCCTTGGATACCGCATCGAGCAGGCCGAAGGCTGGCACCACGGCGCCTGCCGGCAGCACCTCGATCTTGAGGTCGCCGCCGGTCATGTCGTTGACCTTCTTGGCGTAGTCGAGGGCGTATTCGTGGAAAATGTCCTTGGACGGCCAGGTGCTCTGCCAGCGCATGCTGATCGGCCCCTGGGCGCGGACGACGGTCGGGGCGGCAACGGCCGTGGCAGCGCCCGCGGCGGCCACTTTCAGGAAGCGGCGCCGTGTTGAATTGTCCTTGGTCGGCTTGGTCATTTGTATCCTCCCGGTTGAGCCGGCCTTGGGTCGGCCAGCCGTTGTTGCTTGGCGCGAACTCTACGGGCGGGGCCCGAGCTTTGGCAAGGATACGTTATACCAATGCGGCGTTAGGCTGCGGCACGGCCGTGGGCAGCAACCCATGACGCCAGCCGGGCCGTCCGACTGGTTAACAGCGCAGCCGAGCTAGCCACGTGATCGCGGCGCTTCCGTAAAATTACGTGCTGCTGCCCGCGGCCGTCGCGACGACAGGCAAGACCTCGTTGGCGGCGCGGTCGGGGGTGTCCTCCTTCCAGCGGACCGAGCCGAAGGGACGTTCCAGCATGCGGCGGACGCGGATCGGCTCGGGCCCGAGATGGAAGTCGATTGCGCTCTGGTGCAAGGCGCGCTCGGATTGCGTCGGCCGGTTACGCTGGCGCAGGTAATCGAGCCAGGTCGGGCAGTGGTAGCGCTCGGTCCATAATTCGGGATCGGCGATGTCGCGCGCGATCGACCAGCCATAGGCGCCGTTGCGCTGTCGGCTGAGCTGCACCTCCTGCATCACATTGTGAAAGGCGCGGGCGTTGTCCTGCGCGACGCGATATTCGATCTCGACCACCAAGGGCCCGCTGCGTCCCGTCAGCGACAGCCGCACCTCGGGATCGGCCAGCGCTTCGGCGGGCGGCTCGTAGCGCGCGCCGACCGGCGGCATGCGCAGCCAGATGCCGAGCAGCGGGGAAAGCAGCATCAATCCGGCGGAGACCAGCAGCGCGATCTCGACGCCGTAAATATCGGTGAGATGACCCCAGCCCCAGCTTCCGATCGCGATGCCGCCGGCAATCGCGGCCTGGAATGCCGCCAGCGAGCGCCCCGCCACCCAGCGCGGCGCCGAAAGCTGCACGCCGATATTGAACAGCGCGACCGCCAGCATCCACACCGCGCCCGCCAGTACCAGCGCGATCGCCGTCAGGACGGCGCTGGTGCTGAGCGCGACGGCGGCGATCGCGCCGGCCAGCGAGATCGTGCAGGCGCGCACCGCGGCCTCGCCGCTCAACTGCTTGCGGACCGTGCCGATGTTCAATGCACCGAACACGGCGCCCATCCCGAAGGCGCCGAGCATGATGCCATAGGTCTGCGCGCCGCCATGCAACAGGTCGCGCGCGATCAGCGGCATCAGCGCCGAGACGGAGCCGCCGATCAGGCCGGTGACGAGCGTGCGGGTCAGCACGATCCTGATCGCCGGCGAGTTGGTGATGTAGCGCACGCCGGAGACCATCGCACGATTGAGCCGCTCGCGCGGCAGCCGCGACGGTTCGTGGACCCGCTTCCAGAGGAACAGCACGATCAACAGCGGCAGATAGAGCACCGCATTGATGGCGAATGCGGCAACCGCGCCCGCGGTTGCGACGATGATGCCGCCGATCGCCGGGCCGAAGCTGCGCGCGATGTTGTAGCTGATACCGTTGAGCGCGACCGCCGCCGGCAAGGTTTCGGCTGGCACCTGCTCGCTGACCGACGACTGCCAGGCCGGCCCCATCAACGCCATGCCGGTGCCGACAACGAAGCAGAACAGCAACAGTATATTGGGCGTGACCATATTGAACCACGCCAGCAAGGTCAGCGCGGTCGCGCCAGTCAGCGCGATCAAGAGCGACACCATCGCCACCACGCGGCGGTCGTGCATGTCGGCGATGGCGCCCGCCGGCATCGAGATCAGCATGATCGGCAGCATCAGCGCGGTCTGCACCAGTGCCACCTTGTCGGCAGACGACGTCATCTGCGTCATCGCCCAGGCGGCGCCCACGCCCTGGATCAGGATGCCGAGGTTCGACAACAGGCTTGCCAGCCAGATGCGCCGGAACACCGAGTGCCGCAGCGGTGCGGTGATGCTGTCGGAGCGCTTTGGCGGTTCGGTCATATCCGGTTCCGGTTGGGCTGCTAAAGGAGGGGACGATGATTCCTGCAGTCCTCACAGATGCCTGCGAAAACCTTGTCCTGTCCAGTAGTTAGGTCGCTATGAGGATGGCTAGAGCACAGCTAAGGTACTGAAAAATGACGGGAGAAGCCCAAATGAGCCTGACGCGGCGAACCATGCTCAGGGGTGCCGGCGCGCTACCTTTGCTGGCGGGAAATCTTGCCGGCAATCTCAGCTTTTCCGCGCTGGCGCAGACCGCTTCGACGCCATCCGTTGCGGGTGCGGTTCCGCCTGTTCTGTTCGTGCACGGCAATGGCGACCATGCGGCGCTCTGGATCACGACGCTGTGGCGGATGGAATCGAATGGCGTGCCGCACGATCGGATGATGGCCATCAGTTTCACCGATCCTCTCGCGCGCACCGATGACAAGGTGGAGCAACCGAACCGTTCTTCGACCGAAGACCAGCGTCGCGAACTCGGCGACGCCGTCAAGGAATTGCAGCGCCGCACCGGCGCGGCGCGTATTGCGCTGGTCGGTAATTCGCGCGGCGGCTATTCGATCCGCAATTACATCAGGAATGGCGGTGCCGCCGACATCAGTCACGCCGTGCTGTGCGGCGTTCCCAATCACGGCATCTTCGATTGGGATGAGGGGTTAGGCGGCGAGTTCAACGGCCGCGGCCCGTTCCTGCGTGGCCTGAACGGGGGTGAGAGCGAGGTGACGCCGGGCACCGCATTCCTCACCTTGCGCAGCGACGGCAACGATAAGTTTGCGCAAGCCGACGGCCGCTTTGTCGGCAAGCCGGGCGTGCCGACCGGCGTCACGTCGGACGGTCCTGCGTTGAAAGGCGCGACCAACCTCGTGCTCGGCGTGCTCGATCATCGCGAGGTCGCGTTTCATCCGCGCGCGTTTCGCGAGATCTATAAATTCATCGCAGGCCGCGAGCCGTCGCGCATAGAGATCGTGCCGGAAGCGGAAATCAGGCTGAGCGGATTGGTGACGGGTACGCCGGGCGGCGTCGTCACCAACCGTCCTGTCTCCGGCGCGACGGTCGAAATCTATCGCGTCTCTCCCGATACCGGCGAACGGAGCGGCGGTCCGATCCATTCGTCGCAAACCGGCGCC
>NZ_LLXZ01000054.1:48081-56178 GCF_001440395.1 Bradyrhizobium jicamae
CGCTGGGGTCCGGCGCAGGTCGAGCCGACATGGTGCCTCGAAATCGTGCTGACGTCGGCCGGTTCGCCGACGACCCACATTTATCGCTCGCCGTTTCCGCGCTCCTCCGATGTCGTCAATCTGCGCGCGGCGCGTCCGCTCGGGCCGGCCGACGCCGGCGCGGGCGCCGTGGTGCTGATGTCGCGCCCGCGCGGCTATTTCGGCCTGCCGCGCGACGTGGTGCTGATCGACGGCAACGAGCCGAAAGATGTGAAATCCGGTGTGCCGACCGATGCGGTGACGACGTTGCGGCTTCCGCCTGAGGAGGTTGGCCGCCCGGTGGTAGCGATGTTCAATACAGAACGAATCGTGGCGCGCGCCTGGCCGGCCTCGGAAAACCGGATTGCGATTGCCGAACTGACTTATTAGCTTTTGCCGACCAGTGCGCCTTTGCGGCGCCTGGATCAGAACATAGATACGGATCGTAGCCCGCATGAGCGCAGCGATATGCGGGGCTTGGCACACTCCCGGATATCGCTTCGCTCATCCGGGCTACGGGACAGGCACCCATGAGCATTGCCGGAGTCTACGACGTGCCGGTGGCGCGATCACCGCTGGTGCCGCCGAGCCCGCCCCGGGCGCCGGACGACATGACAGTGTTCGGGCGGATGAGGGCGATCCGCGAAAGTCCGATCGGCAGTTGGGGCCGTCGGGCCTATGAGGACGATATCGTCCAGGGCCGCTTCTTCGGGCGCAGCACGTTCATTCTCAACATACCGGATGCGATCAAGCATGTGCTGGTCGACAATTACGAAAACTATACGCGCACGCCGGTCGGCATCCGGGTGCTGCGGCCGATTCTGGGCAACGGCCTTCTGATCGCGGAAGGGCGGGCGTGGAAACATCAGCGCCGCACGCTGGCGCCGGCGTTCACGCCGCGCGCAGTGACGCCGCTGGTTCCGCACATGCTGGCGGCGACCGACGAGACGGTCGCCAAGCTCCGGGCCGCCAGCAACGCTCCCGTCGATTTGCGCGAGGCAATGCAGCGGATGGCGCTCGAGATCGCCGGTCGCACCATGTTCTCGTTCACCATGGACCGTCACGGCGCGGCCTTGCGCGATTTCGTGATCGAATATGGCGAGCGGCTCGCGCACCCGCATTTCCTCGATATGCTGCTGCCGCTGAGCTGGCCGAGCCCGCAGGACATTTCGCGCGCCCGCTTCCGCAAGCGCTGGACCGCATTCGTCGGCATGCTGATGGCCGAGCGCCGCGCCGCCGGCAAAGCGGCGGGCGCGCCGGCGCGTGACCTGTTCGACCTGATGGGCGATGCCCGCGATCCGGAGACCGGCGAGGCCTTCACCGACGAGCAACTCGGCGACCAGGTCGCGACCATGATTCTCGCCGGCCATGAGACGACGGCGACCGCGCTGTTCTGGGCGCTCTATCTTCTCGCGCTCGATCCCGCCACGCAGGAGCAGGTGGCAACGGAGGTGCAGGACGCAACGGTCAACGGTGCGCTCGATATCGACAAGTTGAAATTCACCCGCGCGGTGATGGATGAGACCATGCGGCTTTATCCGCCTGCGTTCCTGATCGCACGCGCGGCGATCGCACCGGATACGATTGCGGGCCTGCCGGTCAAGAAGAACGACGTCATCCTGATTGCGCCCTGGATATTGCACCGGCACGAAAAATTGTGGCGCGATCCGAACGCCTTCATCCCACAGCGTTTCATGACCGGCACGCCGCCCGACCGCTTCGCCTACCTGCCGTTCGGCGTCGGCGCCCGCGTCTGCATCGGCGCGCATTTCGCGTTGGTAGAAGCCACGCTGGCGTTGGCGAAGATGATCGGCGCGTTTCGCGTCACGCTCGTCGACAAGGAACCGGTGATGCCGATCGGCGTGGTGACGACACAGCCCAGCCGTTCGCCGCTGTTTTCCATCACGCCCCGGTAGTATTTTGTTGATCGGCGGATTGCCGGTTCGCGCCGGGAAAACGCGCCTGAAAGGACGGAGCACCTTGCGGAGTTGGTCCCGTAGCGTCATCTAGTTCTGCAGCATCATAACCGCTCAACCCCCTCATCCTGAGGAACGCGCGAGACGCGCTTCGCGCTCCTCACCGTGAAGGGCTTGTGACAGAGTAGGACTAGGTTGTCAGCATGAGCGATACCCAGGCCCAGTTCTCAGTCCTGAAGCAGACTGCCGATCCCGCGGTCGTCGACGCCATCTCGCAACTGATCGCCAAGGGCGAGGACCGCGACCTCAATCGCATCAACCTCCTGGATTTTTCTGCGCGCTACGGGCTCGACGAGGAAAAGGTGATTTCGGCCTTCCTGCATTCGGCGCGGCTCGGGCTGTTCGATCTCACCTGGAATGTGCTGTGCCCCGGCTGTGGCGGCGTGCTCGGCGCGCACAACACGCTGAAATCGCTGCGCCACGACGACTATAATTGCGCGCTGTGCGCGCAGGGCTATGAGGCTTCCGTCGACGACCGCGTCGAGGTCGCGTTCACCGTCAGCCCGCGCGTCAGGCGGATCGCCGCGCACGATCCCAACACGCTGCCGATCTGGGAATATAACCGCCAGATGTTCTGGAGCTCGGGGATGGACCTGAGCGAGGAATCGATCAATCGGTTGATCGACGAGGTCTCGCTCGAGGCCATCGAACTGCCGGCGGGCGAAAAGGCGGTGCTGTCGCTGCAACTGCCCAATCAGTTCGTGATCGTGTTCGAGCCGGTGACGCATTCGGCTCACTTCTTCGACGTCCAGGGCGAGCCAACCCGCGAGCGGCAGCAATTTTCGATCGTCTTCAACAAGCTGCATGCGCCGACGGGCTCGACGGTGATGCGCCCGGGACCGTTGCGGCTGTCGCTGGAGAACCAGACCGATACGCGCGTGCTGCCCGCGGTCTGGATCGCCAACGACACGCTTCATGAGCTTCTCGGCAAGCGCAAGCCGATCCTGACCGCCAAGCGGATGCTGTCGAACCAGACGTTTCGCGACGTGTTCAAGGCGGACAATCTCAACGTCGATCAGCGGCTGAAGATCACCTCGCTGACCTTCCTGTTCACGGATCTCAAGGGCTCCACTGCGCTCTATGAGCGCGTCGGCGATCTCGCCGCCTTCGACCTGGTGCGGGCGCATTTCCATGCGCTGCTCGAAATCATCGCGTCCGAGAAGGGCGCGGTCGTGAAGACGATCGGCGATGCCGTGATGGCGACGTTCATCCGGCCGGAACATGCGATCGTCGCGGGCCTGCGCATGCGGGCGGCGATGGCAGCGCTGAATGCCGAGCGAGGCCGTGAGGATCTGATCGTCAAGATCGGCATCCACGAGGGCCCCTGCCTGGCGGTGATGCTGAACGAGCGGCAGGACTATTTCGGGCAGACCGTCAATATCGCTTCGCGCGTGCAGAGCCTGTCGACCTCGCAGGAAATCCACATTACCGGGCCGGTGAGAGAATCGCCGGCCGTCGCCACCATCCTGGAGAAAGAGGCGATCAGGCCGATCCAGAAGGAAGCCGCGCTGCGTGGCATCGCCGATAAGGTGGTGGTGTACGAGATACCGTAGTTCTACTCGATAGCTTGTGAAGCTATCTCCGCCCGTCATTGCGAGCACAGCGAAGCAATCCATCTATCCCCGCGCCGAGACGTGGATTGCTTGGCTTCGCTCGCAATGACGAGGAAAGAGCTGGCTCCGATCTTCCCGTCGTCCTGGAAGCCTGCCAGACGCGCTTCGCGCTACTCGATCACGATCTCGCCGACCATGCCGAGTTCGGCGTGGGTTTTGCCGTCGCTGCTCTTGATGTCGCAGCGGAGATCGTTGACGCGGCCGGCGGCGACCGGCACCAGCCACCATTCGGCGGATTGTCCCGGATAGACCTCGACCTCGCGGATCGGGCCCTTGAATTCGGCGAGGGTGACGGTCTTGCCGTTCTGCTGCTGCGTCACCTGGGCCTTGCGCGTGAACACCATCTGCGAGAACGCGTGCGAGGTGAAGTAATGCGGGTCGTTGCTCGCATTGCGCAGGATCAGCTTGTAGAGCTTGCCGGTTTCCAGCTTGAGCTGCTTCGGCGCGAATTCGTGTTTGCCGGGCGAGCCGAGATCGACCGTCACCTCGATCGGCGTCTGCCGCGACAGGTCACCTGCCGCAAGCGCGGCCCCGGAAGCAATTCCACACACAACGGCCGCGCCAAGCGCGAAGCGGAAGATGGTCATGTACGTTCCCCCGAAATCTCTTGTTGAAACAACTAGTTCATTCTTAATGCAAATGCGAATGACTTGCAATTACATATTGCCCTGCTTCCTGCGGCGAATCGCGCAACCGGCTGCCTTCCTTCCGGAGGCGGCGAGGTTGCGTGCTTTGAACCGACGCCTGTCGGCCTCGACTTAACAGGATGCGCGGTGGTCGTGGGCGCTGCCCAGGTTTCGCGCAGAAGTTTTCCGCTACCTTCAACGTGACGCGGATTTAATCTGCTTGCATTGTCCGTCACGCGTCGCGCGGATTGCGAAGATCAAAGCTTCAACCCATATTCGCCGAACGGCTTCTTCGAATTTTGCAAGGTAGAGTGATGCTCGACGGACTGCGCCAATTCATTGCCGACATCGTTGCGCCCAGCGCGGATACGGATCTCGCATTCGACGACACCGGCTATCTGCTCGCGGCGACCGCGCTGCTGGTTCACGTCGTCTCGCTCGATGGCGAGCCGAGCGCGGCCGAGAAGCGCAAACTGCACTCCCTGATCGAGAGCCGCTTCAAGCTCGATCCCGGCAAGGCGGATCATCTGATCGCCTCGGCGACGCGGGCCGAAGGCGAGGCGGTGGATCTCTATCGTTTCACCAGCGTCATCATGCGCTCGGTGAATGAGGAGGGCCGGCTCCGCATCATCGAGATGATGTGGGAACTGGTATACGCCGACGGCCAGGTCAGCGAATTCGAGGACAATGTCGTCTGGCGTGCGGCCGATCTGCTCGGCATTTCATCACGTGACCGGATCGATCTGAAACACAAGGTGGCCGAGCAGCGGCAGGCAGACTCGTCCGACAGCGTTTCTAAAACGGCTGCCGCCGCGACGTGACGGCCGATGGCGCCATCGTGCGCGCTCTCTTATGCGCAGATGACGAAACTTTAATGTGCCGCGCGATCAGCCGCGAAGATATGCGATGCGTCTGAAACTATTGAGGTTCAATTGCCGGAGCACGTAGCCGCGCATGGGCATATGCCATGCACGTGGCTTGCGCCACACCGCGCGCCTATGCTCTCGTTCGGCAGCTAATCGCTACCATCTGCAATTGATTTCAAGAGCATTCCATCGTGACCGAGCGTGTGACGCTGATTACCGGTGCATCGGCCGGAATAGGCACCGAACTGGCGCGCGTTTTTGCATCCCACGGCCATCGTCTGGCGCTGGTGGCGCGGCGCGCCGATCGCCTGACGGCGCTGGCCACTGAGATCACAGCGGCAGGCGGCAAGGCTCCGATCGTCATTCCCTGCGACCTCGTCGAGCCGGACTGCGGCGACAAGATTGCCGAGGCATTGGCAGCATCCGGCGTGGAGGTCGAATACGTCGTCAACAACGCGGGTTTTGGATTGTTCGGCAAGGCGGTGCAGCGCGACCGCGCCGACCAGCTCGACATGATCGCCGTCAACATCCGCGCGCTGACCGATCTGTCGCTACGGTTTTCGGACCAGTTGATCGGCAACCGCGGCGGACTTCTGAACGTCGGCTCGATTGCGGGCTTTCTGCCGGGCCCGGGCATGGCGGTCTATTACGCCACCAAGGCCTATGTGCTGTCGTTCACGGAAGCGATGCGCGCCGAACTAGCGCCGCATGGCGTGCGTGTGACGGTGCTGTGTCCCGGGCCGGTGCCGTCGGAATTCCAGGCGCGCGCCGGATTCCGGCCCGGATTCGATTCGGCGGTTCTCAAGGTCTTGCCGGCAGACGTCGCGCAGCAGGCCTATCGCGGATTGATGGCTAACAAACGTGCAGTGATGCCCGGTCTCGGCATCAAGATCGTGCCATTCCTGCTCAGGCTATTCCCGCGCTCCTTCATCCTTGGGGCAGTCGGCCGTCTCCAGCTTCGCCAGCGCTGAAGAAATCCCGGGTTTTTCCGGTGTCCCGGCCCGTTCGCGCCGCGATCGGGCGCCTGAGCGCGTCTGGCCCGCGGTTTGCTTAGATTTTTGCTGTGTGCGTGAACTCACGCGAAATTAAGACTCACTTAGGTATGGTTTCGATTCGAGGCACCTGAGCAACGTCGATGTCGTTCCGGTCGTACAGTGGTCACCAAAACGTGCTGCCCTTTCCGGGCCGACGCGCGTTGGGTGCGACTGACCTGGCGCCGCTCAAGCCGGTCCTGATTGTCCTGCACCAGGAGACTTCGACGCCGGGCCGTGTCGGCAATGCCTTGCGCGCCCTCGGTTACCCCCTCGACATCAGGCGTCCGCGGTTCGGCGATCCCCTGCCGGCAACGCTCGAGCAGCATGCCGGCGCCGTCATCTTCGGCGGCCCGATGAGCGCCAACGATTCCGACGATTACGTCCGCCGCGAGATCGACTGGATCGAAATTCCCCTGCGCGAGCAGCGGCCGTTTCTCGGCATCTGCCTGGGCGCGCAGATGCTTGCCAAACAGTTGGGCGCAAAGGTCGCGCCGCATCATGAGGGCCGGGTCGAGGTCGGCTACTATCCGATCCGCCCAACGGCGGCCGGACACGCGCTCTGCCCCGATTGGCCGGCGCACGTCTATCATTGGCACGGCGAAGGATTTCAGTTGCCTGGCGGCGCCGAGCTGCTTGCCGAAGGCGACGACTTTCCGGTGCAGGCGTTTCAGCACGGTCATGCGTTCGGCCTGCAGTTTCATCCCGACGTCACCTACGCCATGATGCATCGCTGGACCACGCGCGGATGCGTGCGCATGGATTCGCCGGGCGCGCAGCCGCGTCACCTTCACTTCGAAGGCCGCGCGGTGCACGACGTGGCCGAACGTGCCTGGTTGAAGAATTTCATCGCGGGCTGGATCGCGCGCGTGCCGCACGGTGTCATGCTGGAAGCCGCCGAATAGCCGCCACGCGGAATTCTCCCGCGCGTTTCGAACGTCTTTCAAAAATCTCCGATGTGATAGAGTTGGAGCGGCCGTAGGGCTCGCGCGCCAAGCGCCAATAAGAAATCAACAGGGAGATCGCCGTGACCTATCAGCATATTCTCTACGAGGTGAGCGACAAGATCGCGACCATCACGCTCAACCGGCCCGACCGCATGAATGCGTGGACCGCGACCATGGAGCGCGACGTCCGCCACGCGATGGAGGCGGCGGCCGGCGACGACAATGTCCGCGTCATCATCCTCACCGGCGCCGGTCGCGCGTTTTGCGCGGGCGCGGACATGGAGGCCCTGAAGGCCATCGATCCCAGCGAGATCCGCCGCGGCGAGAACAATCCGCCGTTCGACATGAACCGTCGGGCGGACTGGCAGACGCGGTACGCCTACTATCCGGCAATCCCGAAACCCGTGATCGGCATGCTCAACGGCGCTACCGCCGGCATCGGCCTGGTCCACGCGCTCTATTGCGACCTGCGCTTTGCCGCCGACAACACCGTCCTCACCACCTCGTTCGCGCGCCGCGGGCTGATTGCCGAGCACGGCATCAGCTGGATGCTGCCGCGCATCGTCGGTCACGCCAATGCGCTGGATCTTCTGATGTCCGCGCGGCGGGTCGGAAGCGAGGAGGCGCTGCGGATCGGGCTGGTCAACCGGCTCTATCCGCCGGAGCAGTTGCGCGAGCAGACCTACGCCTACGCGCGCGATCTCGCCGATTTCGTCTCGCCCAGCGCCATTTCGGTGATCAAGCGCCAGCTCTACGACGTGCCGTTCCAGACGCTGGCCGAAGCCACCATCGACGCCAACCGCGAAATGCAGATCGCGCTCAAGGGAAGCGATTTCCGCGAGGGGGTGGCGAGCTTTGTGGAGAAACGGCCGCCAAGGTTTACAGGGAAGTGAGGGGGCTTTGGAAGGGGTAACGGCGGGTGGGGTCGCCGAGGCCCGGCTTCGCCCTTCGGGCTACGCCGCGGCAGCCTTCGCCTGCTTCGCTACGATGGGACACGGCAGGCTTGCCGAGCCGTAGCTT
>NZ_LLXZ01000054.1:56238-75418 GCF_001440395.1 Bradyrhizobium jicamae
AAGCAAGCGAAGGCTGGTGGAGCCAGGCGGGATCGAACCGCCGACCTCGTCATTGCGAACGACGCGCTCTCCCAGCTGAGCTATGGCCCCGTCGCGACTGCCTCAAGGTGACCCGAAGCAGCCGACAATCGGCGTCATTTACAGTCCGGCCCAAGGTCAAGTCAAGAACGGTGCAAGAAACTTGAAACGGCCGATTTTGGCGTCAATTTGCCGGGAACTTCCCTTGTTTGTGGGGGGATGAACCGATATCTAGCTGAATATCCCCTCCTCGCGAGCCCCCTCCACATGCGCGCTATCCTGGAAGTCATCCTTATTGTCTTGGATCTCTACATCTGGCTGCTGATCGCTTCGGCGATTCTGTCGTGGTTGATCGCTTTCAATGTCGTCAACACCCGCAACCAGTTCGTGGCGGCGGTGGCCGAGTTCCTGTACCGGATCACCGAGCCGGCGCTGGCCCCGATCCGCAGGTTCATGCCCAATCTGGGCGGGCTCGACATCTCGCCGATCATCCTGATCCTGCTCATCATCCTCGTTCAGAAACTGCTCGCCTACAACGTGATGCCCTTAGTCGTTTAGCGCGCTGATGGAGCCCTGATGGATCACTCTTGATGGATCCCTGGCGCTATTCCAGCGCGGGCATCAGCATCTCGCTGCGGGTGACCCCGCGTGGCGGCCGCGACGATATCGACGGCATCGAGACGCTCGCCAACGGGCGCAGTGTGGTCAAGGTACGGGTCCGCGCCATCGCCGAGGGCGGCGAGGCCAACCGTGCGGTGACCGAATTGCTGGCGAAGGCGCTCGGGGTGCCGAAGGCGAGGGTGAAAATTCTGTCAGGCGTCACCTCGCGCCTCAAGCAGGTCGCCATCGACGGCGATCCCAAAATTCTCGGCGAAACGCTGCGGAAGGCTGCCTGCGAAAAACCGAAGACGAAGGATTGAGATGACGGCACGCACTATCGATGGAAAGGTCATTGCCGCGGAGCTTCGCGCCCGCGTCGCGGAAGAGGTCGCGCGGGTCAAGCGCGAGCATCAGCTGACGCCGGGCCTCGCCGTGGTGCTGGTCGGCAATGATCCCGCCAGCGAGGTCTATGTCCGCAGCAAGCACACGCAGACCCAGGCCGCCGGCATGGCCTCGTTCGAGCACAAGCTGCCCGCCGATGTCGCCCAGGCCGATCTGCTGGCGCTGATCGCAAAACTCAACGGCGATCCCGCGGTGCATGGCATTCTTGTGCAATTGCCGCTGCCGAAATCGATCCACACCGAGACCATCATCAATGCGATCGATCCGGCCAAGGATGTCGATGGCCTGCATCCGAACAATGCGGGACGGCTGGCCGGCGGTTTTGCCGCGCTGTCGCCCTGCACGCCGCTCGGCTGCATCATTTTGACCAAGAGCGTGCATGCCTCGCTGGAAGGCATGAACGCGATCGTCATCGGCCGCTCCAACCTGGTCGGCCGCCCGCTGGTGCAATTGCTGCTCAATGAAAACGCGACGGTAACGATCGCGCATTCGCGCTCAAAGGACCTGCCGCAACTTTGCGCCCGCGCCGATCTGGTCTATGCCGCCGTCGGCAAGCCGGAGATGGTACGCGCCGGCTGGATCAAGCCCGGCGCCACCGTGATCGATGTCGGCATCAACCGCATGCCGCTGCCCGACGGCAAGACCCGGCTGGTCGGCGACGTCGCGTTCAAGGAAGTGGCCGAAGTGGCAGGCGCGATCACGCCGGTGCCCGGCGGCGTCGGCCAGATGACGGTGGCGTGCCTGTTGGTGAACACGCTGCGCGCGGCGTGCGCGATTAGCGGCTTGGCGAAGCCCGGGGTGTGAGTTCTTCTCCTTCTCCCCGCAAGAGCGGGGCGAGGGAGTTACACCTCACCCCGCCGCGTTCTCGATCAGGCGCCGATAGAACCTAATCATGTCGGCATAGCCGTCGATCGGGAGGCGTTCGTTGGTGCCGTGGAAGCGCTTCAAATCATCCGAGTTGGCGCGCACCGGCGAGAAGCGGAAAATCTTGTCGGTAATTCCTGCGTAGTGCCGCGAGTCAGTGGCCGCGACCATCAGGCCGGGCGCGACGATCACGTCCGGATAGACTTCCCGGATGGTGCGGTTGAGCATCTGGAACGACGGGCTTGCCGTCGGCGTCACCGGCGGCGGGTCGGTATTGCCGGGAAACGGCTTGATGGAAATCCGGTCGTTGGCGATCGTGTGGCGCACATGCTCGGTCACGCTCGCTTGCGTGTCGCCGGGGATCAGGCGGAAATTGACGGTGGCCTCGGCATTGCCGGGCAGTACGTTGTCCTTGTCGCCGGCGTTGAAGATCGTCAGGGCGGTGGTGGTGCGCACCGTCGCCTCGGTCGGCCCGCTCTTTTCGAATTCGCGCAGCAGCAGCGGCTTGAACAGCCAGAGATTTGACAGCACCACGCGGTTGAAGCCGGACATCTCGGGCGCCAGCGTGTCGAACATCTCTGCGACCGTGCCGCGGATCTGCATCGGCAGACGGTGGTCTTCGAGCCGCGCCAGCGCCGCGCTCATCATGCCGATCGCAGTATCGCGCGGCGGCATCGACGAGTGGCCGGGTGTCGCATGCGCATTCAGCACCAGCGTGACATAGCCTTTTTCCGCGACGCCGATCAGCGCCGCCGGCTTGTCGAGCCCTTTCACGATGCTCTCGGTGATCAAAAGGCCCTCGTCGATCACGAAGTCGAGCCGGACGCCGCGCGAGGCAAGCAGTGCCGCGATCGATTTGGCGCCTGCGGTACCCGCGGTTTCCTCGTCATGGCCGAAGGCGAAATAAATCGTTCGCTTGGGGCGGAAGCCGGCCTTGGCCATGGCTTCGGTCGCTTCCAGCATGGAATAGAGATTGCCCTTGTCATCCCAGGAGCCGCGGCCCCAGATGAATCCATCCGCGATCACGCCGTCAAAGGGCGGCTGCTGCCAGTCCTTCTCGGTGCCTGGCGCGACCGGCACGACGTCCTGATGGGCGAGGAAGGCGATCGGCTGCGCCTTCGGGTCCGAGCCTTCCCACGTGTAGAGCAGGCTGTAATTGCCGACGATTTCGCGCCTGGCCGCGGCATGGAAGGCCGGAAAGCTCTTTTCGATATGCGCGTGCATGCCACGCAGCGCGTCGGCGTTCTGGTCGGGTTGTTCGTAGCTGGAAATGGTGCGGAAGCGGATGGCTTCGGCGAGCCGGGCCGCTGCGGCCTGCGCATCGACGGGCACGCGCGGCACGGCGGCGACCTGAAGCTGGCGCGAGCCGTGGGTAAAAGTGTTGAAGGCGACGACGCCGGCGAGGATCAGGATCGCTGCGACCACGAGCAGCAGGATGTTACGGAGTGCCCGGCGCATGATAGCCCCACTATCTCGTCATGCCCGACCCTGTGCCGGGCATCCACGTCTTAACAGAATAGCAGCGCCGAAGACGTGGATGGCCGGGATAGGCGGAGCGGCAGCGACGCCGTCCTACCGGACGGCTATGCTCGGCCATGACGATGAAAAAGAACGGCCCATTCGTTCTAAGTGGCGCCGCCTACTTCTTCTTCGCGCGCTCGATGCCTTCCAGGATCAGCCGGTGGGCGTCGTTGGCGTCGCACCAGCGCAGCACCTTCACCCACTTGCCCTTTTCGAGATCCTTGTAGTGCTCGAAGAAGTGCTGGATCTGCTGCAGCGTGATATCGGGGAGGTCGCTGTAGTTGCGAACCTTGTCGTAGCGCTGGGTCAGTTTCGAGGACGGCACCGCGATGATTTTCTCGTCGCCGCCGGCCTCGTCTTCCATCAGCAGTACACCGACCGGGCGCACGCTCATCACCGCGCCCGGCGCGATCGCGCGGGTATTGGCGACCAGCACGTCGCAGGGGTCACCGTCACCCGACAGCGTGTGCGGGATGAAGCCGTAATTGCCGGGATAGCGCATCGCCGTATAGAGGAAGCGATCGACCACCAGCGTGCCGGCTTCCTTGTCCATTTCATACTTGATCGGCTCGCCGCCCACCGGCACCTCGATGATGACGTTGACGTCGTGGGGCGGATTTACTCCGATCGGGATGGCGTCAATGCGCATTAGGAACTCCGCTTGGCGTTAAAATGGCGCCCGGAATCAGGCGCGCGTCAGGGTCCCTTTAGACCCGCAGCGGAGCAGGGAAAAGGCTGAATTCGAGCATGATCCGGAAAAGTGGGTACCGGTTTTCCGCAAAGATCATGCTCAAAACACAAAGGGATTGAACTTCAGTTGGTCCAGGCGAAGGCGACTTTGTCGAGCGATTTGGGCCCGAACTTCTCCGAGGAGCGGGCCACCATGCGGCCGCCGAGCGCGCGGTAAAACTCCGTCGCCGGATCGTTGTCCGACAGCGCCCAGATCACCATGCTCTTCAGCCCGCTCTGCATCAGGTCGCGCCGGGCGGCGGTGAACAGGCGGCGGCCGAAGCCGAGGCCCTGGAATTCCGGCCGCAGATAGAGCTCGTAAATCTCGCCTTCGAAATGCAGGCTGCGGGCGCGGTTGCGACCGTAATTGGCATAGCCCGCGACCTTGTCGCCGAACACCAGCACGCTGACGCGGCTGCCCTTGCGGATCGCGCTGTCCCACCATTGCGGGCCGCGGCGGTTGATGAGCTTTTCGAGCTCGGCGCCAGGAATGATGCCCTGATAGGCGGACCGCCAGGCTTCATCATGGGTAGCCGCAACCGCGGCTGCGTCTGCAGCCTTGGCGGGTCGAACCTCGATCAGGGTTGTGCTCATGAGCTAATCAAAGCAAGTCGGCGGGCCGTCTTCAAGGTCCATCGTTAATTATGGGTTAACCTGTGGATTTTGTGCATCAGTTTTGGTGTCGTATGTATCGAAAGAGGACAAGGGTGCTGTCCCAACTGGTATTCCCTGATGCGACGGAGGCGAAAGGGTTGTCGGAAGCATCCAGCCCAACGCCTCCGCGACTTTCGTTCACGGAAAAATGCGCTGGATTTGATTCGGCGGCGGTATTCTGTTGGTGACATTCGCCATACGCCCTCCTTCGGCTGCATCAGGCCAGTTCATGCATCCGCTAAATCTGCTTTTTGCGCTGGTTCTCGTTGCCGCGCTCGGTGTTAACGCCGCATCCGCGCAGCCCGGCCCTGGCGCGCAGGGGGCAGAAGGCGAGCCGAATCGCCGGCAGCAATGGCTGGTGCCTGCGCCTGATCCGGTCACGGCCGCGCATGCGGTGCTGTTCAGGCCGTCAGGCGCGGGGCCGTTTCCGCTTGTCCTGATCGCGCATGCCTCCACCCAGAACGTGTTGCGACGGGCGCAAATGCCGCAACCCGAATACCGCGCGCTCGCCGCCTGGCTTGTGGCGCGCGGTTTTGCGGTGCTGGTCCCCGAACGTCCCGGCCATGGTGCGACGGGCGGCAAATACATCGAGGATCAGGGCGGCTGCGACGAGGCCGATTATGCGAAGGCCGGCCGCGCCACGGCGGATGCGATCGCCGCTGCAGCGGGATTCATGCGCAGGCAACCCTTCATTCGCCCCGAGGGCATGGTCGTGATCGGCCATTCGGCCGGCGCCTGGGGGGCCTTGGCGCTGGCGGGCGAAGATCCGAAGACCATTTCCGCCATCGTCGCATTCGCGCCCGGGCGCGGCGGGCATGCCAATGATCTCCCCAACCGGGTCTGCGCGCCGCATACGCTGACCGCGGCGGCGGGCGAGTTCGGCAGGGCTGCGCGGGTGAAGGTGACCTGGCTGGTGGCCGCCAATGACAGCTATTTCTCGCCGGCGTTGTCGCGCCAGCTGGCCGATGCGTTTCGCGGCGCCGGCGGCAAGGTCGACTTTCACGTGCTGCTGGCCCATGGCAGCGAGGGCCACTGGCTCGTGGAAACCGATCACGGCGTCAAGCTCGCCGCAGGCGAACTCGATCGCGCCTTGAAGGCGCGGTCGCCAAATCAGGCGAAGAAGCGATGACGCTGTATTTCCTGGTCAAATATCTGCATGTGATCGGCGCCATCGTCATCCTCGGCACCGGCGCCGGCATCGCGTTCTTCATGCTGATGGCGCATCGCAGCCGGGACGCGGCGTTCATCGCGCGCACGGCGGAGACCGTCGTGATCGCCGACATGCTGTTCACGCTCACGGCGGTGCTGCTGCAGCCGGTGAGTGGCGCCGTGCTGATGTGGCTGTCCTCCACCGCATGGAGCGAGCGCTGGCTGATGGCCTCGCTCGGGCTCTATGCGGTCGCGGGGCTGTTCTGGGTGCCTGTTATCTTCATGCAGATCGAAATGCGCGACCTCGCGCGCAAGGCTGCGGAGCAAAACCTGGAGTTGCCGTCGCGTTATTTCGCACTTTTCCACCGCTGGTTTTGGTTCGGGATTCCCGGATTCGGCTCGGTCATGGCTATTCTCTGGCTGATGATCGCCAAACCGCTTTAGACAGGCATGAACGCCGACATCCGAAAAATCCTCGTGCTCGGCGCTTCCGGCCTGATCGGCCGCTTCGTCACCGACGATCTGCGCGCGCGGGGATTTCGCGTGGTCGGCGTTGCCCGCAAACTGGCGGCTTCGCAGAAGGACGACGCGCTCGATCTCGAACTGCCGATCATGTCGATGGATGCGGAGGCGCTGGCACGGCTCTTCCGCGATCACGGCATCGGTGTCGTCGTCAATTGCGTCGGCGTGCTGCAGGACAGTCCCGGCAGCGACACGGCCACCGTGCATCGCGAATTCGTCGCGCGGCTGTTGCAGGCGATCCGCGAATGCCGCCACACGATCCGCCTGGTGCACATCTCGATTCCCGGCGCGACCGAGAGCGACCGAACCGCCTTCAGCACCACCAAGCGCGAGGCCGAACGGTTGATCGCCGAATCCGGCATCCCGTACGCGATCCTGCGGCCGGGCTTCGTGGTGGCCTTGGCCGCCTATGGCGGCAGCGCCATGCTGCGTTCGCTCGCCGCGCTGCCGATCGATCTTCCGCCCGCCGAACGGCTCACGCCGTTTCAGCCGGTCGCCATGGAGGACATCGCCGCGACGATTGCGTGGCTGGCCGAGCGCGATCCCGGCGAGGTGAACGCCGTGACATGGGACCTGATGCAGGCGCAGCCGGTCACGCTCGGCGACGTGATCGATCAATTCCGCGAGGTGTTCGGCACCATCAGGTGGCGGCGCTTTGCGATGCCGGCGTTCCTGCTCGACCTTGGCGCCAGGCTCGGCGATCTCTCGAGCCTGCTCGGCTGGGTGCCGCCGATGTGCACCACGGCGATCGCGGAGCTGCGCCGCGGCGTCAGCGGCAGCCCTGCGGACTGGATCACCGCCACCGGTATCATACCGAAGACGATCGGGCAGATGGCCGGAAGCCGCGTGGCGACCATTCAGGACAAATGGTTTGCCCGGCTGTTCCCGATCAAGGCGCTTGTCATCGCCAGCCTCGTGCTGTTCTGGGTGGTCTCCGGCTTCATTGCGCTCGTGATCTCCTATGATGCGGCGGCCGGAATCCTGCGCAGCCACGGCTTTCCATCATGGCTTGTCGACCCCATGACCATCGGCACCAGCCTGATGGACATGAGCATCGGCGTGCTGATCGCATTCCGCCGCACCGCGGCGTTTGGCCTGATCGCGGGTATAATTGCATCGCTCGGCTATATGATCGGCGCCGCAATCCTGACGCCGGATCTCTGGATCGAGCCGCTCGGTGCGCTGGTGAAGACGGGGCCTGCGGTCGTGCTGATGCTGGTGGCGCTCGTGACACTGGATAATCGATGAGCAAGTGGCCCGACGATGACGTGATCCTCTACGACGGCGTCTGCGTGTTCTGTTCACGCTGGGTCCGCTTCGTCGCGACACGCGACGTCGCGCGCAGGTTTCGCTTCACCGCGATCCAGTCGGCGTATGGCACAAGGCTGGCGCAGGCGTTCGGTATCGATCCCAATGATCCCGACACCAATGCTGTCGTCCACGGCGGCATCGCGTATTTCAAATCCGATGCGGCGCTGACGGTGCTGAGTGCGCTACCGGGATGGCGATGGACGCGCGGGTTCTTTGCGGTGCCAAAACCGCTGCGCGACGCGGTCTACAGCCTGGTCGCGAAGAATCGCTATCGGATCTTCGGGAAGTATGAAGAATGCTTCGTGCCGGATGCGGATATGCGGGCGAGGGTGATGGAGTAGGTCGCCTCAACCGTCATTGCGAGCGAAGCGAAGCAATCCATGTCACAGCAAGCTCCGAAATGGATTGCTTCGTCGCTTCGCTCCTCGCAATGACGGTGAGGGGCCTCAATACTTGATCTGCGAAGCTGTCACCTCCTCCGCCGCCCGCTCCCCACTGTCCCGCGCCCCATGTGCGGTCGTGAAAAACTCCGGCGAAGTCGCCTCTCCCGCAAAGAACAGCCGGCCGTCGACGGGCGCCGCCAGCACCGCCCGATCCCCCGCATGTCCCGGCAGCGCGTGCGAGTAGGAGCCGCGGGCGAAGGGGTCGTGGGCCCAGCGCGATTCGGCGAGCGGCTTCAGCTTGCGGCGGAAATCGTTGCCGAGGAACGAGACGATCTCGTCGATGCTTGCTACGGCAAGCGCGCCATCGCCGGCATCTTCCAGCGATTGCGCGTAACGGCCGCCGAAGAAGCCTTCGATGCAGGGCTGGCCGAACGGGCGGATGTGATAGGTGCCCATCGCGGTGCGCATGGTGGCGCCGCGCAGATTGCCCTCGACCGGCAGCGCCTCCGGCTCGTCCAGCGCCAGCGTCACCTTGTCGGCGAGGCCGAGCGGCAGGCCACGGGCGGCGTCGACTTTCGCCGGCAACGGAGGATGAAAGCGGATCGCCTCGTCGGCGATCAGATTGGTCGGGACGGTGACGATCACCTTGTCCGCGATCAGCGTGCCCTGCGAGGTCTCGATGCGAACGCGCTTGCCTGCATGATCGATCAGCGTCACCGCGCAATTGAGCGCGACCTGGCATGTCGCGCCGTAGGCTGCAACGAGGGCACCGTAGCCGCGGCGGACGCGCCAGTTGATATCGGTATCCTCATAGGCGTCCATGTCGAGAATGGAGACCTGATCGAGCTCGCAGCCGTTCACATAGGTCGAGATCGCGTCGATCATCGGATTCCAGCGATTGCCGGCTTCCAGATAAAGACTGGCGGCGGCGTCGCGGCCGCTCTTCTCGGCTTCCGCCGCGGCTTGCTCAGCGCGGTCATAGAACGCGTTCAGTGCGCGGATGAAGTCGTCGCGGTCCTCCTGCGGGAATGCCTTGCCGTGGGCGCGCTCGCGCCAGGGCGGCAGCGATCTGTTGATCTCGAAGCCGAGCTGTTCGGCGATCTTGACGAAAGAGTTTTCGTCCGCCGAATGCAGCCAGCCGCAGCCGACATCGAAGGTGACGTCGGGCGAGGCCATGATGGTGTGGGCGCGGCCGCCGACGCGGTCACGCGCTTCCAGCACGAGGACGGAGAGGCCGGAATTCTTCAGTGCATTCGCGGCACCGAGGCCGGCGGCGCCGGCGCCGATGATGGCGACATCGACTGAGGAGGGGAGGGACGTCATAAGCAAGGCTGTAGCACGTTCGTGGCGCCTGCAGCCACCCCGGGCACAACTGTCGTCACCCGCCTTGTGCGCAATTGCGCACTGGGGCGGGTGACCCAGTATTCCAGAGACATTTGAGCTGAAGCGAGAGGCCGCGGCGTACTGGATCCCCCGCCGGAGCCTGTCATCGGGCGCGCATTCACGCGACCCGGTGGCGGGGGACGACGACCAGAAAAGCGGGGCGGGTTACGCCACCGCCTCCTTGGCCTTTTCCGCACGCTTGCGGTCGTTGGCGTCGAGGAATTTCTTGCGCAGGCGGATCGACTTCGGGGTCACTTCGACCAGCTCGTCGTCTTCGATATAGGCCAGCGCCTTTTCCAGCGTCATCCGGATCGGGGGCGTCAGGCGCACCGCTTCGTCCTTGGAGGTGGTGCGGATGTTGGTGAGCTGCTTGCCCTTGAGCACGTTGATCTCGAGGTCGTTGTCGCGCGTGTGCTCGCCGACGATCATGCCCTTGTAGACCTTCCAGCCGGGCTCGATCATCATCGGGCCGCGGTCTTCCAGCTTGAACATCGCGTAGGCCACCGCTTCGCCCTGATCGTTCGAGATCAGCACGCCGTTGCGGCGGCCCTGGATGTCGCCCTTGTAGTTGTTATAGCCGTGGAACAGGCGGTTCATGATCGCGGTGCCGCGGGTATCGGTGAGGAGTTCGCCCTGATAGCCGATCAGGCCGCGGGTCGGCGCGTAGAACACCAGCCGCAGGCGGTTGCCGCCGGAGGGGCGCATCTCGATCATCTCGGCCTTGCGCTCGCTCATCTTCTGCACGACGACGCCGGAGTGCTCCTCGTCGACGTCGATCACGACTTCCTCGATCGGCTCCTGCCACTGGCCGGTGGCCTCGTCCTTCTGCAGCACGACGCGCGGACGCGACACGGACAGCTCAAAGCCTTCGCGGCGCATGGTCTCGATCAGGATCGCGAGCTGCAATTCGCCGCGGCCCGACACTTCCATGGAATCCTTGTCGGCGGCCTCGACCACGCGCAGCGCGACATTGCCTTCGGCCTCGCGCAGCAGGCGGTCGCGGATCATGCGGCTCGTCACCTTGTCGCCTTCGGTGCCGGCGAGCGGGGAGTTGTTGACGATGAACGACATCGACACCGTCGGCGGATCGATCGGCTGCGCCTGCAGCGGCGTCTCGACCGTCGGATCGCAGAACGTGTCGGCGACGGTGCCCTTGGTCAGGCCCGCGATGGCGACGATGTCGCCGGCTTCAGCTTCATCCAGCGGGGTGCGCTCGATGCCGCGGAAGGCCAGAATCTTGGTGATGCGACCCTGTTCGATGGTCTTACCGTCGGCGCCGAGCACCTTCACCTGCTGGTTCGGCTTGATCGAACCTGAGCTGATGCGGCCGGTGATGATGCGGCCGAGATAGGGGTTGGCTTCGAGGATGGTACCGATCATCCGGAACGGACCTTCCTCGACGCTCGGCGGCGCGACATGGCGCACGATCAGGTCGAACAGCGGCTGCATGCCGGCATCGTGGGAGCCGTCCGGGCTGTCGGCCATCCAGCCCTGCTTGGCCGACCCGTAGAGAATCGGGAAATCGAGCTGCTCCTCGCTGGCGTCGAGCGCGGCGAACAGGTCGAACACCTCGTTGATGACTTCGGTCGGGCGCGCGTCGGGGCGGTCGACCTTGTTGATGACAACGATCGGCTTCAGCCCGACCTTGAGCGCCTTCGAGACCACGAACTTGGTCTGCGGCAGCGGGCCTTCGGCGGCGTCGACCAGCACCAGCGCGCCATCCACCATGTTCAGGATGCGCTCGACCTCGCCGCCGAAATCGGCGTGGCCGGGGGTGTCGACGATGTTGATGCGGGTGTCCTTCCACTGCACGGAAGCGGCTTTCGCCAGAATGGTGATGCCGCGCTCGCGCTCCAGGTCGTTGGAGTCCATCGCGCGCTCGGTCACCTTCTGGTTCTCGCGATAGGTGCCGGATTGCTGCAGCAGGCGGTCGACGAGGGTGGTCTTGCCGTGGTCGACGTGGGCGATGATGGCGACGTTACGAAGGTTCATGGCTCTTCTTCTGGTCGTGCAAATGGTGGAAGCGCGATCTCACCGGAAAACCGGGACCCACTTTTCCGGATCGCGCTCGAAACCTGGGATGCGAACGGGGCCCTGGCCTCAAACCCGGCCCCAAAAAGGAAGCCCGGCCAAAAGGACCGGGCACACCTTACGCGTTGCGGCGCAATATATTCAGAAAACGCCAAAAAACAATGGTTTGTTTGGTATTTGGTTAGCCGATTTTGGACCTGATCTGGATTTGGCGCGGGCCTAATTGTCCTGCTCGGGGTCGGGGTATACCCCCCGCAAAACCTCGTCAAAATGGCCTTTCACGGCCTCGTTGCAGCGGCAGGACCGGTTCCGCAGCACGTCCGGGTTGCGGATCAGGATCGAGCCGCGCCTTGTCTCCAGCGTGCCTTCCGCCTTGAAGGTCTGGATCACCCGGCTGGTGTAGGAGCGGCCGACCCCCAGCAGCGTCGCCAGTTGCTCATGTGTCAGCGGCACGGCGTCCTCGCCATCGGTGCGTTCCATCGCCGAAATGATCCATTTCGCCGTGCGTTGCTCGATCGAATGGATCGCATTGCAGGCGGTGGACTGGAAGATTTGCGCCAGCATGCAGTCCGCATAGCGCGCGAAGATGTTGCTCAGCGAGCGCGACTTCGATTTTGCCGCATCGAGCTTTCTGACCGGAAGGCGCACGAACGGCCCGGCGAACTTGACCGTGATGCGGGTATAGGCCGGCAGATGGCCCTGGCTGACGATGCCGCCGACGGCACCCTCGCGGCCGATCAGGATGGTTTCGACGTCGCGGCCATCCTCGCTTGCGACCATGTAGGACACGAGGCTGGGGCCGCAGGGGAAATGCACCGTCTCGACATTGTCGCCGGGACTGTAGAGCAGGTCGTTCGGATGGTTGTCGGCCGCGACGAGATGCGGTTCGATCAACGCGAAATCAGCGTCGTTCAAACGGCGCAGCAGATTGTTGAACGGCCGCTCGCTGGCCGTCCCTTTTTGTCGCGTGGGCATGAAAGTTCCTCGTTCTTCCACCGGACAATAATCGGTTTGACGGCATCGATGTGTGCACAAGTGGACAGACGGTAGAACGGACATGTGGTGCTTTCAGTTCCGGAACCGGCAGATGCGCTTTGCAGGCGTCAGTCGCCAGCCCGGGGCTTCGGCCCGGATCCCCCAATCAAATTCGAACGTTGAACTGGCGAGAACATGCACCGCGCCTCCCATGAAGGCATGCCCGGCGACGTACTGGTCGTCGAAGATGATCCGATCATCGCGCTCGACTTCGAAGACACGATTTTGGCTTTTGGCGTGAAGACGGTACGGATCGCTGCCAACGTGGCCAAGGCGCTCGAACTGATCGCGGACCGGCCGCCGGAGTTCGCGCTGCTCGATGTCAGCCTCATCCGCGAGAAGAGCTTTGCGGTGGCCGAACGGCTCGAAGCGCTGAAAATTCCGTTTGCCTTCGTCACCGGCTACGGCGCCGACGCCATGTTGCCGGCGGCGTTCGCGTCGAAGCCGCGCCTGCCCAAGCCCTATTCGACCGATGCGCTTCGAACGCTGCTGATGTATCGCGGCGCGAGGTCATGAGCGATCGGGACGCTAGACCGGCTTGGGGTCGAGCGTCGTCGACCACAGCGCAACGTCGGCGCGGTCGCGCAAGGTCACCGTCATCTGCCCGCTGCTTCCGTCGATCCTGACGTGGCCGAAGAACTGCATGCCGGCCGACGGCGGCAGGTTTTGATTGCCCGGCCCGGGAGCCTTGATGAACTTCACTTCGGGGCCAAAGGTATTGTCGAGGTCGTTCGGGCCGAACGTGCCGGCGTGCAGGGGGCCTGCGACGAACTCCCAGAAGGGGTTGAATTCCTGAAACTGCGCCTTGTCGGGATTGTAGTAATGCGCCGCCGCGTAATGCACATCCGCGGTCAGCCACACGGTGTTGACGACACCTGATGTCTTGATGAAGCGCAGGAGATCGGCGATCTCCAGTTCGCGGCCGCGAGGTGGGCCGTCGCCTTGCGCAACGGCCTCCGAGCCCTTCTTGTTGGGCGCATCGTCATAGACGATGATGCTGAGCGGCATGTCGGACGCGATCACCTTCCAGGTGGTGCGCGAATTCAATAGTCCCCTTTTCAGCCAGGCGAGCTGTTCGGGTCCGAGGAAATAGCTTTCGGGTCCGTAAGTGTCCTGCTGGTTCGGACCATTCGGGCCGCGATAGCTGCGCTCGTCCAGCATGAAAACGTCGAGATGCGGACCGTAGTTCAGCGTGCGATAGACCCGTCCCGGCTCGTTGAGGCTTTCGCGGATCGGATACATTTCGTGGAAGGCGCGCGCTGCGCGGGCCGCAAGCAGCGCGATGTTGCGCTCCTTGTAGGCGGCGGGCAATTCCTTGGACGGTGACCAGTTGTTGACGACTTCGTGGTCGTCCCACTGCACGAACACCGGCACCTCGGCATTGAACGCACGCAGATGCTCGTCCATGAAGTTGTACCGGTGCACGCCGCGAAATTCGTCGAGCGTTTCGGCGACCTTCGACTTCTCGGGCGTCGTCACGTTCTTCCAGACCTTTCCGTCGGGCAGCGTCACCTCGCTCTTGAGCGGCCCGTCGGCATAGATGGTGTCGCCGGAGTGCAGCAGGAAATCCGGTCGATGCTTGCGCATGGTGGCGAAGGTGAGCATGCCACCGTCGTCAGGGTTGATGCCCCAGCCCTGTCCGACAACGTCGCCGCCCCAGACGAAGCTGACGTCGCGACGATCGCCAGGTGCGGTGCGGAAGCGTCCGATCATCGGCTCGCTTTCGACGCCGATATGCGCGAGGTCGCGAAACCTGACGCGGTAGAAAATATCCTGCCCGGCAGGCAGGTTCTCCAGCAGCATCTTTGCGGTGAAGTCGCTTTCGGGCAGTGCCGCGATCGGCGGCAGCCTCCGCGCGTTGGCAAAGGAATCCGAGGTGGCGACCTCGATCAGCATCTGCGAGGGACGGTCGGCGCGCGCCCACACCACGCCGCCATCGGTGCCGATATCGCCGGATTGCACGCCGGAGGTGATGAGCGGCCTGTCGGCGGCGCGGCTGAGATAGGGCATTGCGAGTGCAACTGCGCCGACGCCCGTCGTGGCGAGAAAGCGCCGACGGGAAATCCTGTCCGAAATCCTGAACGTCATACGAGCCCTCGCTACTCCGCGGCCAGAATGCGCGGAAAGTGCCGTGAGGGCTAGACGGAATTGATGACGGTTCGATTACCGGATTGGCACATCAGGCGCTGCTGGCCGCGCGGAACTGCGTGCTCGCGCGCTGCAGGTTTTGCGGAATGCTCATCAACAGCGTCTTGCGGTCGGCCACCGCGTTGTGGAATTGCTCGATCGCGATGTTGAACGCGGTCAGCGTGCCTTCCTCGATCGTGCCGTGCTCGTAGCATTGCAGCGTATCGCGCAGAATGGCGTCCGCTTCCGCCTGCATCTGGTCGAGCTCTTCCATCGAATCGCATTGGCGGGCGGCCGTGAGCATGTCGAGCAGCCGGTCGCGCTGCGGCGTGTTGACGTTGCGCTCGTCCTTCTTGAGATAGCCGGCGAACCAGGCGCCGGCGGAGCCCATCGCCGATAGCGCCATCAGGCTCCACCAGATGTAGTCGCTGTAGCGGTCGAGGAAGGTTTTTTCCTCGCCGTCGACAAAGGCGGCGGCGCCGGGATGCACAGGGATCGTGGCGTCCTTGTCGGTGTCGGGCGTCTCGATCTTGGCGGCCAGCGGAAATTCGTTCTTCAGCGTCTGGCGGATCGCGAACAGCTGCCGCGTGAAGATGGCAATCGTGGATTCCGCAACCCCTCTGCGCGCCGCGATGTGGTGCGAGAAGCTGATGGTCTTGACCTCTTCCTCGGGTCGGCCCGGCGCGCCGCCAAAAGCTCCGGCCGGGATCTCGGCGGCCTCGTAGGCGGGAAAATTCTGCGCAATCGCCTCGGCGGAATCGATCGCGAGGAATTTCGGCGTGCCGCCGTCGCGCACCGATGCGGCGATCGCGTCTGCCGTGATCTTGCTGTTGACCGGCCCGGCCGCGAGATAGGCATCTGCCTTCTGGCTGCGGATGGCCTCCGCAGCCTCGTTGGCAGGGAACTGGACGATCTCGACCTTGGCCGGATCCACGCCATACTGCCGCAGGACCACCTTGAGCAGGTTGACGTTGGCCTGGGTGCGACCGACGACGGCAATGCGGCGTCCGGCGAGCTGGCCGATTTTCGTGACGCCGGCCGCAGCCTTCTTGCCCTTGCTCTTGCCGGCCGACACAACCCACAGCACCACGACGTTCTTGCGCAGCGTCGCCACCGCCTGCGCATTCTTCGGTACGTCGAGGTCGCCCCGGATGATGGCGAGGTCGGCCTTGCCTTCGCCGAGCAGATTGGCGCTGGCAATCGCGCCATCGGTCTGCACCGGACGCAGCCGGACCAGGCTGTTGCGCTGGTTGTTGAAGGCCTGCGCCAGGTTCTGGACCACCTTGAGGTCGTCGCTGGCGGCGGGACCAACGGCGATCCGCAGCGTCACGGGCCGCATGGCAAAGTAATAGCCGGCCGCCAGCGCGCCGACGATGGCGAGCACGCCAGCCAGGGTGACGAATGTCAGCCGTCGTTTCGCGGAGCGGGGCGAGGGCGGGGCCGGCATTGCCTCAGAATGGGGGCCGTCGGTCATCAATCCCTGGGTAATCGTTCGAGGTACAATTCTATGCCGTCGGCACGGTTACGCCGGCATCTTAGCAAATTCCCCCGCCTAACGATTATTACATCTGCGTCATGGTTACCGGCGTCCCCGGACCGGCATATGAACGCATTCGCGGGCCATTTGGGGGCGGGGGATCCCCGACGTGGGCTTCGGTGTTAGGGTGGAGGCTGTCTGAAACGGGAGGCGATCATGGCGGAACGACTGTCGGCGGAGGCGCGCAAATCAGCCCTGGCGGAACTTTCCGGCTGGTCCGAGATATCGGGACGCGAGGCGATCCAGCGCACCTTCACCTTCAGGGATTTCAACGAAGCTTTCGGATTCATGTCCCGCGCCGCCCTGGTAGCCGAGAAGAACGACCATCATCCGGAATGGAAAAACGTCTACAAGACGGTGGAAGTCGTGCTCGCGACCCATGACGCCGGCGGCGTGACCCGGCGCGACATCGACCTGGCGAAGGCCATGAACGCGATCGCAAAGCAACTGGGCGTCGCCTGAGTTGGGTGGCCCGCGATCTTGCGTGGCGGGAGGAACATCCCCAATTCTTCGTTATGTCCGGTCGCGGCGGCGATCTGCCGCGCCGGACTCCTGAGGGGAGCGTCGGGATGGCATCGTCCGATCACAGCATGGGTTTCGAACCGGCCGACCGTCTGGCGCAGGACCAGGAGAGCGTGCGCCGGCGCTTCTGGATCAAGCTCAAGCAGGTGGTGGCGCAGCTTCCCTTCGCCGAAGACCTGCTCGCGGCCTATTACTGCGCGTTCGACAAGGAGACGCCGCGGCATGTGCAGGCGGCGCTGCTCGGCGCCGTCGCCTATTTCATCGTGCCGTTCGATTTCATGCCGGACGTGCTGCCCTTGCTCGGCTTTACCGACGATGCCGCTGTTCTGGCCACCGCCATCCGCATGGTCGCAAGCCACATCACACAGGAGCATCGCGATGCCGCCCGCGCCGCCCTCAAGCGCGGGATCGACACCGTCGAGGCGACGGAATAGCCGTCGCCTCATAAGCGACGGCTATCGCTGCGTCGGCGCAGGACCCTGCGCTCTCGCGCTTCGCTCGGCTTCCCAGGCCTGGAACTGCTTGAACAGGGCTTCCTTGTCCGCATCCGACTTTACGCCGGCTGCGGTGGTCGGGCTCTGTTTCAGGAATTCATCGAACCTGGCGCGCGACACCGCCTCGATATTGCGGGTCTTGAGCCACTGCTCGGCCACCGGAAGGCGCTGCCAGTCCGGCAACGGCGCCGCCAGCGAGACTTCCTTCCACTTCGGATGGAATGGCGGGTTCTGGAACGTCGGAAACTTCGTGAAGAAGGCATCCACGAACTGGGCCAGCTTGCGGTAGCGGTCGGTGTTGGGCGCCCAATTGTAGGCCGCGAGCACCGCAGGCACGGCGATGGTATCTACCTTCCCGCCTTCCGCAATCAGGTTGGGATAATCCTTCGACGTAAGCGTTGCTGGCAGATAGTCGGTCTGCAGCGGCTTTGAATAGTCGACCGGAACCAGATGGAAGCGGTTGTCGTTGAACCCGGCGACGGACTTGTACGGTTTGCCGCCGACGGCAATCACGGCGTCGATCTCGCCGGCCCTCATCTTCTCCATCGCGATGCGTTGTTCGAGATAGAGGAAGTTAGGCTTGATGCCGAGCCGCTCGAACACGATCGCCGCGGTGACGAAGGTGCCGCCGTTGGGAAGGTCGACACTGACCTTCTTGCCATTGAGCTGGCTGATGTTCGTTATCGACTTCGACGCGAGGACGTACATCTCTTCGTTATAGAGCTTGGTCACATAGGTGAACTGCTTCTTGATGTCCTTCGCAAAGCCCTTCTTCTCGAGATAGTCGAGCGTGTCGGCGCGCACGATGCCGAGGTCGACCCCCTGCAGGAACAGGATGTCGGCGACGCTCTGCACCGAACCGCGCCCGACGATGGGGAGTACGCGCAACTTGTTTCCATCGTCGAGCACGGAAGCGAGGTCGGCACCGAATTGCACATAGGTGCCGCCGATCGTTCCGGAAATCAGCGTGACTGTGTTGGCGTTCAGCGCCTGCTTGGTGGCAACCGAACCGAACTGGAAAATGGCCTTCAGGCTTTCGCTTACCTTGGCCGGGTCGTATTCCGTGTCAGCAGCCTTGGCCGCCGTATTGCTGCATGCCACCGTCATGGCAAGCAATGCCATTCCCAGTAAATGTCGCATGGGTTCCTCTATGCGCTGGTCGTGAGTAATTTTCTTCAGTAATTGCCTAAAGCGTGATGACCTTTCTTCGAATCGTCATCCCGCTTTATCTTTTTGCTTGAGCATGATCTTTTCGAAAAACCGCTACACACTTTTCCGGATCATGCTCTATTGCAACTGGCCGAGCCGCCGCTTCGCATCAGCCGACCCGAGCTGGGCGGCCTTCTGGTACCAGACCTTCGCCGCCGCCGGATCGGGCGTGACGCTTCGCAAATCCTGGCTGCCCAGCACTTGCGGATCATAGGTTCCGGCCAGCATCAATGCCGCCTCCGGCTCCTGCGCGTCCGCCGCGCGCTCAAGCAATAGCCGGGCGGAAGTAATATCGCCGATCGCAAGCAGGCCCTTCGCCCGCTTCAGCAGCGCCGTGAGTTCGTCCGGATCGATGCGTCGTGCCGGAGGAGCCGCTTGCGTGACGGGCGGCGGCTCGCGAACCACCGGCGCGACCGCAGCAACAGCCGGGGCCACCGGATTGATCGCAGCAACCACTTCGCGGGACGCTTCGCGCGCCACCGGCTCGGGCGCCGCGACCTTGTTGCCCTTGAGCGCGGTCTGATAGGCGGCTGAGATTTCGTCGCGCGACGGCGAGGCGGATGCCATTGCGTTGGCGGGTGTGCGGCGAGCGGCCGCCATCTCCGCGCCGGCTGGTTCTGCGGCCAGTGGCGGCGCGGCAATGCGCGCCGGTTGCGGTGCCGGCTCCGGTACCGCCGCGGCAAGCTGGG
>NZ_LLXZ01000055.1 GCF_001440395.1 Bradyrhizobium jicamae
TCCCTGCTTGGAGATGCCGCCGAGCCGCTCCTTGCCGCCCGTCGAGTGCTGCCGCGGCACAAGTCCGATCCATGCTGCAAAATCCCGACCGGATTTGAAGTCACTCGGGTCTGTGACAGTGGAAGCGATGGCCGTGGCTCCGATCACGCCTATCCCGGGCACGATCTCGAGGCGGCAGCTCATATCATTGGCACGATGATGGGCGTGAATGGCGCGATCCAGAGCCCCGATCTGCAATTCCAGCGCCGCGAGTTGATCGACAATGGCCTGCAGCGCCTGTTTCATGGCGGATGGAAGAGCTTCGCGATTACCCTCGTCCGTGATGATCGCGGCAAGCTGCGCGAGACCTTCGCGTCCCGTCTCCGCAACGAGGCCGAACTCGGCAAGGTGAGCTCGGAGCGCATTGATCAGCTGCGTGCGCTGACGGATTAAAAGATCCCGCGTTCGATGCAACATCAGCAAGGCTTGCTGATCGGCCGACTTGATCGGAACGAACCGCATCGATGGGCGTGTCACGGCCTCACAGATGGCGGCTGCGTCGGCAGCATCGTTTTTCGACCGTTTGACGTAGCCCTTCACGTAGCTCGGCGGCATCAGACGCACGGTGTGACCGAGCTTGGAGACTTCGCGCGCCCAATGATGGGCGGTTCCGCAGGCTTCCATGCCGACCAGGCAAGGGGGAATCTTGCTCAAGAAGTCGATGACCTGCTTGCGCCGCAACTGACGGGTGATGATGACCTTGCCCGCACTATCCACGCCGTGCACTTGGAACACGTTCTTGGCGAGATCAACGCCGATGGTGCTAACCTGCATGTGGACGATCCCCTCCGGTGATTCGTTGTTCAACGATCACCCTTTGGCACATTCGATGCCGGGAGCGGGCGTCGTCCACCACATCATTAGCCTCCATGCAAGGCACCGACACCGAGGTCCGCTTCTATTTGCAATGCGGGCCTCACCGCTCTTCATCTGGATGCACCCACTTGTACGGTGTAATCTCCCGCCGCTCAGTCAACTTGATCATGCGAACGGGCGGCTTGTAACGGCGCGTCCCGCAGGACCGGCATCGGAACGACGGCTCTAGCTTCCAGATCGGCGTGTCACGCGCCCTGCGGATCGCATCCAGCGGCAGGCTCGCCTTTGTCTTGCATCGGCCGCACTCGATCTCCAGCCAGCCGTAACCACCGTTCAGGCATTGGCTATCTGTGGGGACGGCCGTAACTTCGACCACACTCCTGCCTCCGCTCAATCCGCCGCACGGGGCAAGTCTACTTCATCACCACCAACAAGAAGCAGTCTGCGCGCTCGTCCGTGTGATGAGCCGTTATGTCGGCAACCGCCGATGCCGGGGTGTTTCCCGACGTCGCAAGGGGGAACTCGAACGCGCTAGAATTCTGAACGTCTATTAATGGAACCGGGAACGAGAAACATCTCCGAAGCATTAGTATGGCGAGGCCGTCGCCCGCCGATAACGAAACGGCGCATGTCGCGGATAGCCAAAGGTCCTTCGGACTCGCTGTTCAAAAACAAGCGCTCGCGCAGATAGCCAAAGGCGAGGTCTCGGCCTGCGTTAGCACGCCCGAGAACGACTCCTCGCATAGCCGCGCGATCGTTCGAGAGATTGGCGAGAGACTACAAACTTCCTTCAAAGAGGACCACGAGTTACCTGCGCAATTCAGAGCGCAAATCGAACGACTCCGCCAATCAGAGCACGAGGCGTTAGACGGCACTCGTCCGGGAAGGTGTGTCTCAAATCAGATCTATGAGGATAAACGCACCTATCTCGATCAGCGCTGCGGCTCACAAGGTGGCGACGGCAAGAAAGGCGTCAGCTGTCGGCCCTTGAACCCAAGTTCACTTGGAAGGTCTGCGGCCATCGTAGCGCGGTAATGCGCGAATGGGATCGGCGGATGAAATCCGGGACGCAAGGCGGTGCTATAGTCTGTGCCCGCTCCTTAGGTCGGTGCCCTTGGGCCAGGCGAGCTCGACAATGCTCGCAGTTGAGAAGCGGCGTTCGCCCGTCTAGCTCTACGGATCAGATCTTCTCTTCGGCTGCGGGGCCGAATGACTTGGGCTTCTTCCTGAAAACGCGGCTGCACATCCAGCAGTTCATCCAAGGTAGTATTCTTCAAACGAAGCCGTAACATCGAATGCTCCTTCCTATGCAGGCGGGAGCACGATCGGTCTCTCAGCCACCGCTGCCTACAGATAGGCCCCTTCTCGGTGGTGCTAAGTAAACAGCCCTGCCGCGTGGAGGTTGCTAATGGGTCGCGTCCGCGTGGAACTAGCGGGTCTACTAAAGCCAGAAAACATTCGCTCTAATCTTCTCACTTTAAGCGCGGTCAAGGACGTTGCTGATAGACTTCGCGTGCCACTGGCCGCCGGGCGGCCGCCAACTGAGGCGGCCTTACGGAAGTCCAATTACTTCGATCGCGCGCGCCGAAATTTGCGCTGGATCTTTGAGGCCCGTCTGACCGATCTCGATTATTTTCTTGGCAATTAATTCGGCCAGAAGATCGTCGCGATCTTTAACGGACAGAACGCTCAACGTGTGTTCGTAGGCGTCCGTAAGGCGCTTTATCTCGTCCGGACCCAACGGAACGTTCTGCAGTAGTCGGTAAATAGGCACTCGTACCTCCTCCCGCACTGTAGCTGATCCGCACCCGTATCGTCATCGCTAGGAAGCCTGTCCTGGCAGAATCCGCGGGCTAAGGCCCAACGCCGCGGGGCAATCGAAACACGGCGCTGGGCTTCCCCGGTCAATGCTGGCGTCGATCAGGCGGCCAGTATCGCGGGGGAATTGCTCAACGCTAGTGCATTACACGAAGAAAATAATAGCTGACGCCACCGAGCACGATGATCGTGGGGACGGCCCATAGGATGAATACGGGGGGCATGATGTTCCTCCTGCTCTCAACAAACAAAGAACGGAGGGGAAAGGGTTGCGTTCCTGGAACTCAGGTTCGCAGCAAGACCCCGGAACACAATGACTGCACCGACATTGGTTTTCCTTTGCAATCTGGCGGAATTCGATGCGGTATTGTCCGCGGTGTGACAACAGTCGGTGGGTTTGCGAAAATCACTTCGACCGGCCGTTCTTGGGAGAAGGGCTGTGGTTGCGGCGGCGCCGGCGCACCTCGCCCGGACTGCAACCGAACCGATCCAGACGATCCAGATGATACCCCCGCAAATTGGTGCTCAGCGATGGCCGCTAACGTGGCTCCCCTTGTTGTCGCTATTTCATTGCTAGGAACTGCGGCGCACCGATTCACGAATGGACCGGCTCTATGATCTTTCGAATTGGGATGCGGTGATAAGAGCCTGCCCAACGGGCACGACTTCTTTGGTAGGAAGAGGGCTGCGGCAAAAGACCTTAGCCCGCAGCTCGAAGTCCCGTGAGACGCAAACGGCTACCTCGCGAACATTAGGATGCTGATCGCGCCGGCCGCCAAGGCCGCCGTGGCGGCAACAGACAGTACGAAGATGTCCGGTCTTGGCCATGGTGCGATGGTGGGCCTTAAGCGCTGGCTGGTTCCTTGATCTCGATCCATCGGCAAGATTGCCTACCTCCCGTCTCGCTCCCTGAGTAGGCGGGCTAAATCTTCCTCAAAGATCGTCTGTGACTGCTCAAACGTTTCGAGCAAATCAGCAGCGGCGGAACCATCGACAATGCGCTTGCGCTGCCGAGCGATGATCCTGCGTCCCTGCTCAACGCGACGCTTGGCCTGCTCGATGCGGTTGTCCAGGTTCCTCTCGGCGTAATGGTGAGCCGACGAGGGGCGCTGTCCCTCCTGTCCGATCACTGTTCTTCGCTCCAAGACACCTTCTCGCAGCCAAGGCAGCGGAACAGTCGGAAGTTTTTCCCTTGGCGACTGTCGAGGATCGGCATGGGCCGCGCAACACTGCCACAGTGATTGCATGTATGTTGGCTGAAAGGGCGACGCTCTGCTGCTTCAGCGGTAACGCTTGCTTCACTCACTTCACCCTCCTGCAAGGGCGTACGCACACTAAGTACAAAAGTGAACATTGGTTCCGAGCGGCAAGCACTTTTAGCGGCGCGAGCGTCGGGAACCAACATCGCCGGTGCTAACATCTGAGGTGATCAGGCCAAAGCGCAAGAAATGTGCTCACCCGACTTAGCTCTCTATCCGAACTCGTTGCCGAAGACACGACGTGACCGGCTCAAACGGGACCGCAGCAACATCGAATGATCATGCCATCTGCTCCGATGTTCAGCAGTGCCGGCACGATTCCGCTTCAATAGGCCGCGATGCCTTCCTGACCATGGATAATCTTGCGTCCTCCGCAGGCGCACTCGACCACAGCGTCCGGGCTGTACATACCAACAATCTGATTGAGCCGTGAAGCGCGGTAGGCATCCAACCAATCTACCGCGACGGCCATCGGGTCACAGCGTATCATCGCCCCTACCTACCTGCCACCCTGCGTAAGCCGATCAACGTGAACAGGATGCTATGTAGCCGCTCATCCGACCACGGACGTTGGGGACGGTTCTTGCACTTCCAACCAATGCCAAGGCAGACCTTGCAGACGGGGTCAATCATTGAACGAGTCTGACCGGGCGTCGTCTGTACGCATCGATTGCGCAGTTGGAGAGCAGCAGCCTGCGCCGTTCGCCGCTTCTCATCATGTCAGTTATTCTGTCAACCAGAAATCGCCTCGCGTCATTCGGCTCGCCAAGTTCGCCCGATCTTGCAAGGACGCTGCAGGCGATGCCGAGTGACTGCTCACAAAGTTCATAGTCGGTCATGACTGAGAAGACGGCTCCGCAATCACTGCATTCCTAGACCGGCGGCTTCAGGCCGGGTGACCGCAACCATTCGCTCAAGTGGGACGCGGTTTCATTCTGCCGGATACGTCGCAAGACATGATCTCGCGTAGGACCGGGCTTGAGCGTTTTGGCTTGCTCGCGCAATTGCGTTGTGTCTTCGGCCAATCGCTCTTCAAGTGTCGATGCATGTTCGAAACGGCGACGCTTTTGCATGCGCATCTCCTTTCCATTGGAGGAAGGCGAAAGCGCAATCAGGCGTTTTCCTCACCGATAGATACCAAATGCAATACGGTGGTCATAAGTGGTCATAAACGCTATACGTAGCAACAGATGACTGCTGTCCGGTACCCGACATAGGGGCGACGTTATCTGCCCTTGTCGTTGTGAACGCCATCACGGCAGTACGAGCGGCTAGTGCAACGCGCAAATGTTAGGACTTGGTCAGCCCCTTGAACGAACTGGCTCGCAGCAAGCCTTCGGAAGTGATATCCCGGTATTCGACATCTGCATAGAAATCAGGCTCGACCCACGTTGCTTTCGGCTTCCTAATGGGCCGGGTCAACTTTGACTTCGGGCTGACCACCGTGTCGAGTTGCTTCCTGATCTGGCTGGAAACAGTGCGCGACCATCCGGTCCCGACCTTGCCCATGTATACAAGATCGTTGCCTTCCCGCTTGCCAAGGTAGAGAGCAGCGACCCCACTGGGGTCCTTGATAAACCCGACGACGGGAAACTTGCCCTTCTGCACGGCCTTGATCTTCAGCCACGCTTCACTTCGCTCGGAGCGGTACGGCGCGTCTGCCCGCTTTGAGATGATGCCTTCCCAATTCAGCTTGGCCGCATGCTCAAACATCTTCTGACCGTCTCCGATGAGATGTTCAGAAAACAGCACCGGGAGTTCGATGTCGTTTTCACCGAGCAGGTCTAACAGAAGCTGTTTGCGGTCAATCTGCGGCAGCTTGCGGAGGTCGGCGTCACGCCATAGGAGATCGAAGGCGTAATAGACCAGTCGGTCCTGCCTGCCTGCTGCAAGCTCTGCCTGTAGTTCGGAGAAGTTGGTGCGGCCTTCGTGGACCACAACCACCTCGCCGTCGATGATGGCTTCACCGGGGATGTCGAGAGCGCCAGCAATGGCGCTGAAGCGTTTGGTCCAGTCTAGGCCGTTCCGGGTGTAGACCTTTTTCCGGCCCCCGTTGACGTGCACCTGGACGCGGTAGCCGTCGTACTTGATCTCATGCAGCCACTGACCGCCGTTCGGCGCCTTCGACTTCAGCGTTGCAAGCTGGGGCTTAATGAACCCTGGCATCTGGATACGCTTCGGCAATAACTCAACTCACAAAGAAACCCGCAGGAGAGAGCATCTTTGCTTAGTTTTCCTGAATCCCGAACAATCAAGGGACGTGGTCCTTCCTGACGCCAACCAATGCTGCGCTTTTCCTTCACCGCTCCTCGTCCGGATGTACCCACTTGTAGGGTGTGATCTCGCGCGCCTCGGTCAGCTTGATCATCCGTACCGGCGGTGACGAGCGACCTTTCCGACAAGAGCGGCATTTCAGCGAAGCTTCCAGCTTCCAGATCGGCGTGTCCCGCGTCCGGCGGATGGCATCCAGCGGCAGGCTCGCCCGCGTCTTGCAGCGATTGCACTCAACCTCAAGCCAGCCCAGACCGCCGCTAATGCATTGACCGATCGTTGGCGATGGTTGGGCCGCCCCGCCGTAGCCCTCCATGCGGACCGACCAAGCGTGGGCCTCAGCGCGATCGGCCTCACGGGCGGCCTTCTGAGCGGCCTCGCGGGCGCCCCGAGCGCGTATCTCAGCGCCCATGATCTGTCCGCCCCAGATTAATTCTCGCGATTTGGTGCCCATGCCCGCTCATCACAATGCTAGCGGCCCGGACTGGCAATCCACGAGAGCTAGGAAGGTCGTCCCGCCGGACCGCTTCTTCTTGGTCAAGCCGCGCCCCGGTACCGCCGGTAAATGCTGCGATCGTTGGAACTCCGGGCGGGACGAGGCGTCGAATGCTCACTTCCGGCCGATGCCCCTTAAGCCCCCCGGCCGGAAGTAGACCTGCCAAAGGTTGGCGGCCCCAGGTCGAAATCCTGGGGCCGTTTAGAGGCTCGCTGGATCGTGGAATGGCCCTGCATTTCAGCCGCGTTGCTCCCGCGACAGAGGAGCTAGAGATTTGGAGCGCGATTGAGCTCGGCTACTCATTTGTAATCAGCAATGAGAGTAGGAATGGCCCCGGCCTCCACGGGCAGCCCGGCTTTGTAGCTTCTTGGCGCCCCATCAATTTCAACAGACCGGCCGTCAGGGTTGGCGGATCGCCTTTTAGGACGTTTGCCGAAGCCGAGAAGGCCTGCGAGGCCATGCTGGTGCACCTGATCAAATAGCTTCGGATAGTGTTCGAAGGAGGCTCAAGAAAGACCAATGACAGTCCTTGTCTACGTCAACACCAGCAAGCAGGTTGGCGACCCCGAGCACATCAAGGTCTTCGCCAATTCGGACGCCGCGGAAACATGGTTCGAGGAGAACGATCCCGAGGGCGTGGCCTTTGAGTACGAGGTTCTGGAATGACAGCGGCCCCAGTCTGTTGCTGCCCGGGGCCGCCAGCTCTTGGAGAATCCCCGGCGGGGCTTGGGGAGCATTGCCGGAGGAATTCCAGAATATCCCGCCACTAGGAGACGGTCTGTACGCTAGCCGACAAAGGATTTCTGCTAGTGTGAATCGATCTATTGCCATTTTTTCCCGATTATGTGAACCAGCTCACAGCGTCTCGCTCGGGATTGTCGGAGATTGCAGGTTGGGGAGGACCTGGCCTTGACAAAACTTGCGATGCGCGTCCCCCAGTGGCTCACTATCGACGTGATGGTCCTTGTGGTTGGAGCGGTCATCTTGATCGCAGCCGCGCTGTGGTTATTGCAATCGGCGGATTAAGGAACGGAGAGCCACTAGGCCCGTTGCTGCTTGGCGCCGGTTAGCTTTCCAGGTTGGCGCATTGGAATGACGGCCTCAGCTTGTCCTTCCAGAAGCTGGGGCCGTTTGATCTGGCGGTAGCCCGCCAGCTTGTATCGATCCTGGTTTTGCGTTTGGATTCGAGCATGGGAAAAGCGGTCGCCTATGGGATCTCGCTCGGAATCGTCGGCTTTGGTGTTTGGATCCTCATTGCCGGCCTGAGTT
>NZ_LLXZ01000056.1 GCF_001440395.1 Bradyrhizobium jicamae
TCTTACTGCGTCATAGGCGTCCGCGACTTATCGAAGCTGCGTGGCCGCCACAGCACGGACATCTCAGCAAGTTTTTTATAAGTGCGCGGGTCAATCGCACGCGCATAGTTGCGATCGAGTTCGGGACATGGCGTTCAGGCCGCGCGGGCGGAGCCTCTGGGTCGATAATTGTCGGGTAACGGAGGGACTTCGACTGGCGCGGTGGAACGAGGTCCTGAGGGGGGAATCATCGCCTGCTCGGCGAGAAGGAAGCCGTAGGCTGCGATGCACAGCGTTGCGTGATGGTGGAAGCCACGCCAGCCGCGCCCTTCGTAGTGGCCGAGCCCGACCTCCTGCTTGAGTTCCTGGTAGTCGCGCTCGATGCGCCAGCGCAGCTTGGCCAGATCGACGAGTTGCGTGAAGCTGACGTCCTCCGGCAGCGTGGAGAGCCAGTATTTGGTCGGCTCTGCCTCGCCCTCCGGCCATTCGATCAACAGCCACTCAGGTGATAGCGTCTCGGGGATCAGCTTGTTGTAGCTGACGCGGACAGGTACACGCGCGAAGCGCGAGGACAATTGCTCGGCCGAGCCTTCGCGCCACGTCACCGTGCGCCACGCCCGCTTCGGTAGACCGAGCGCCACTTTTTGGGCCGAGATCAGTGCGGGCTCGTCACGACGGCCGGTGTTGTTCATCGGCTTGTCCATCCGCCGTGGGGCGCTGCCAGGGGCCCACATCAGGATGGTCGGCACGATGCCGACCACGTAAGGCACGCCAAGTTCCGTCATGCCTGCGCGCAGCCGCGCGTCCCTGCCGTATGCTGCATCCATCAACGCAACGCCGCGTGGCAGGCCGCTTTCGCAGGCCCAGCCGATTTGCTCCAACGCGATCTGTAGCTTGGTCCTGAACTTGAGTTGCTTGGGAACGCCTGCCTTCTTCCGCCGTGCACGATCCTTTGACCAGGCTTCCGGCAAGTACAAGCGATAGGCCACCGGCAGGCTGGCGGCATGATTGGCGATCGACAGCGACACCGCCACCTGGCAGTTGGCCTGCTTGCCGAGCTGACCGCAATATTGGTGGTGCACGCCGACCGAATGCTTGCCCTGCTTAGGGAACGAGGTGTCGTCGATGATCCACGCCTCGATCGGTCCACTCTTCTCGATCGCCGGCAGCACCATCTCGCGTACCTTGGCCAGCACGGTCTCGTCCGACCAATCGGCGTTGGCGACAAAGTGCAGCAGCGACTGGTGCTGTGCCGCTGTCCTCGCCGGAGCCGTCCGCGCTGCCATCGGCTCAACGCTCTTGCGGTCACCGGGCAACATCAGTCCCGTACAATAGTCGCGCAGCGGCCGCGTCCGCTCCGCGTGACCGATCACGCTTCCAAGTCCCGCAATGTAAGACGCGAACCGTGCTTCGCTTTGATCAAGATCCATCCGGCCCTCCCGCGTGCCAAAGATCGAATCCCATCAAATACTTGATTCACGGCCTCAAGGACTGCGACCGCTTGACTCAGTAGTGCTA
>NZ_LLXZ01000057.1:0-35913 GCF_001440395.1 Bradyrhizobium jicamae
GAAAGCGTACGCAACGACGGCGAGGTGCTGCGGCTCGGTCGGCTGAAGCGGCGCACCCGGCCGCGCAAGGTGCTGCTCCTGATCGACGTCTCCGGTTCGATGAAGGGGCGCACCGACGACAACATGAAGCTTGCGCATGCCGTGGTGCATGCTGCCCCCAACGTCGAGGTATTCACCTTCGGCACCCGCCTCACCCGCGTCAGCCGCGCGCTCCGTCTCAAGCGCCGCGAGCAGGCGCTGTCCGCCGCCGCAAATCTGGTCAGCGACTGGGATGGCGGCACCCGGATCGGCGACGCGCTGCAGGCGTTCCTGGCGGTACCGCGGTTCGGCGGCTATGCGCGCGGCGCCGCCGTCGTCATCCTCTCAGACGGCCTTGAGCGTGGCGATCCATCTGCCCTGCGCGACGCCGTCGCCAAATTGTCGCGGCGCGCCTGGCGGCTGAGCTGGCTGACGCCGCTCGCCACAGGCCCCGGCTTTCAGCCGCAGACCGAAGCGCTGATCGCGATCCGCCGTTTCGTGGATGATCTGGTCGACGGCGGATCGTCAGCCGCGATCGTTTCGCACGTTCTCTCGCTTGGACAAAGGAAGGCCGCGTGACCGAAATCGTCGATGCCCATCATCATATCTGGCGTCAGGCCGACCTGCCCTGGCTTGTTGGTCCGATGCAGCCACGCATCTTCGGCCCCTACGAGCCGATCCGGCGCGACTATCCGATCCAGGAATATCTCGGCGATCTCGCAGGCTCCGGCGTCTCGCGCTCGGTCTATGTACAGACCAACTGGGCCAATGACCGCTTCGAGGACGAAACCGCGTGGGTGCAGGAGACGGCGAAAGATCACGGCTGGCCCCACGCCATCGTCTCCTATGCCGATTTCGACGTCGATGACGTCCGCCCGCAACTCGACCGTCTGGCGCACTATCCGCTGGTGCGCGGCGTGCGCATGCAACTGCACTGGCACGACAACCCGCTCTATCGCTTTGCGGCCCGGCCCGATCTCTGCGCCGATCCCAAAATCCGCCGTAATGTCGCGCGGCTCGCCGACTATGGCTTCAGCTTCGACCTGCAGGTGTTCGCGCCGCAGATGGCGGATGCCGCCGGCCTTGCCGAGGCTTGCCCGGACGTGACCTTCATCCTGCAGCACGCCGGCATGCTGGAAGACCTTTCCGTGCAGGGCCGGTCTCTCTGGCGCAGCGGCATGGGCCGGCTCGCGGCCTGCCCCAACGTCGTCTCAAAACTGTCCGGCCTCGGCACCTTCATTCACCGCAACGATCCCGCGCATATCGCCTCCATTCTCACCGATACCGTTACGATCTTCGGCGCCGACCGCTGCCTGTTCGGCTCCAACTTTCCGATCGAGAAACTCTGGACGACCTATCGGGAGTTGATCGATGCCTATCTCGTCGCCACAGCTTCGCTCGCCGCCGATCAGCGCGACGCCGTTCTGCGAAAGACTGCCTTGCGCGTCTACCGGCTCGATCGATGACGGCGCACCAATGAAACGATTATGGGAGGGAACAGATGCCGCTTGAGATCAAGATCCTCGATTATGGGGACATCGAACTGGAATCGAGCTTCCTCGTGCTCGGCCGCGATTGCGGACGGACCCGCCGTGTCCTGACGCTCGGCTTCCTGATCGTCGGCGGTCCCTACCCTGTCGTGGTCGACACCGGCTACCGCTCCAACCAGATCATGGAAACGCTGGGCATGCGCGGGCTCCAGTTTCACGAGAACATGATCGAGAACCAGCTTGCGCGCCACGGCGTCCGCATGGGCGACGTCCGCTACGTCTGTCACACCCACCTGCACATCGATCACGCCGGCAAGGACGATTTGTTTCCGATGAACACGACGGTCGTTCTCAACCGGAAGGAGCTGGAATATTCCGTCTCCGGCCTGATGCACCCGCAATATCCGGCGCCCGACATCAAGCACCTGATCGACCGCCTGCACACCAAAAGCGCGCTGCGCTTCCTCGATCTCGAAGTGACCGGTCCTATCGAATTGATGCCCGGCGTCTACTGCGACGCTGCCAATGCGCATACCGAGGGCTCGATGAACATCCACGTTCATACCGCCGACGGCATCGCCACCATCTGCGGCGACGTGATCTACGACTTCAACGACCAGATCGTCACCCCCTTCAACGAAATCCACGACGCCGAACCGCGCACCACAGGCAATCACGGCACCAGCAAGCGGGCGGAGAAGGCGGCCATCAAGAAGCTGTTGAGCAACTCGCGCTATCTGCTCCCGGTCCATGACCGCCCCGCCAAGATCGAAGGCGGCATGGTGGTCGGCCGCTTGCACGATCAGGTGCCTGGTCCTGTCGTGCAGAGCCTGCCGCAGCGCAACTGGTTTCCGGCCTGAGCGCTGAGAGAAGGACGGACCGATGACGCATGTCACGCTGCGCCCGGAGTTCGAGACCCTGATCGACCCCTATGCGCCGGTCGGCCAGGTCGGCACCGGCTTTGATTTTACGGAAGGGCCGATCTGGCATCCGACACATCATTATCTGCTGTTTTCGGATATGCCGGCCGATGTGCGACGGCGATGGGACGCCAAGCGCGGCGTCGTCGAGGTCAAGCGTCCCTCGAACAAATGCAACGGCATGACCTATGACGCCGAGCTCAATCTGATCGTCTGCGAGCACGCCACCTCGTCCCTGATCCGCGAACGCCCTGACGGCAGGCGCGAGGTGATCGCCTCGCATTTCGATAACCAGGAGCTGAACAGCCCGAACGACGTCTGCGTGCATTCGAGCGGCGCGATCTATTTCAGCGATCCCTGGTATGGCCGCATGCCGGTCTACGGCGTCGAGCGGCCGCGCCAGCTCGGCTTCCAGGGCATTTTTCGCGTTCCGCCCGGCGGTGGCCCGCCAAAGCTCGTCGTCGACCGCCATCTGTTCGACCAGCCGAACGGCCTCTGCTTCTCGCCCGACGAGCGCCTGCTGTACGTGAACGACACCGTGCAGGCGCTGATCCGCGTCTTCGACGTCGAGGCCGACGGCTCGCTGTCCAATGCGCGCGTCTTCGCCAGCGGCGTCCGTTCCGAGCTCGAACCGGGCCTGCCCGACGGCATGAAGTGCGATCAGCGCGGCAATGTCTGGGTCACCGCGCCCGGCGGCGTCTGGGTCTATTCGCCATCAGGCGAATTGCTCGGCAAGGTGCGCGTGCCCGAACTCGTCGCCAATCTCGCCTGGGGCGGACCTGATTTTCGCACACTCTACCTGACCGCGACGCATTCGGTCTACGCCATCCCGGTCAAGGCCGGACCGCGGCATGAGCCTTATATGAGCGGCCGCGCTTCGACAGGTCCTGACACCGGATCCGCTGCGCCCGTGTCTCCTCAACTAGCTACCGGCGACATGCAGCTTGATCCGCGCCGCTGCGCGATGATCATCCAGGATCTGCAGAATGACGTCATCATGGAAGGCGGGGCATTTGCGGATTCCGGCTCACCCGGCCACGCGCGCCAGCAGCGTGTGGTCGACAATGTCCGGCGCCTCGCGGAAGCCGCGCGGGCCCGTGGCGTTGTCATCATCCATGTTTGGTTCATCGTCGAGCCGGGCGCGCCCGGCGTCACGCTCAACGCTCCCTTGTTCGAAGGGCTCGTCGACAGCGGCGCGATGGTGCGCGGAAGCTGGGGCGCGGCTCCCGTTCCGGGGCTTGAGCCGCGGGCCGGCGATTTCGTCGTCGAGAAGATGCGGATGAGCGCCTGGGAAGGCACGCGGTTAGAGACCATCCTCAAGGCGACCGGCCGCGACATGATCATCAACACCGGCGCCTGGACCAATATGTCGATCGAGCACACCGCCCGCACCGGCGCCGACAAGGGCTACTTCATGATCGTGCCCGAAGACTGCTGCTCGACGATGAACGCCGACTGGCATAACGCTTCCATCAACTTCGCGATGCAGAACGTCGCCGTCGTCACCAACGCCGACGCGGTGATCAGGGGATTGGGATGAGCGGCGCCCGGCCATGCCGAAACTCTTTCACCTGAGCTGCTCGCCGCGCGCGGACTCGGAATCCTCTGCCGGCGCACGCGTGTTCGTCGACCGTTTCCGGCAGGCGCGGCCGGACTGGGACATCGACGTGATGAACCTGTGGCGGGACCACCTGCCGGAATTCGAGAACTATGTGCTGGAGGCCAAATATGCCCGCATCAACGGCCGGGCTTTCACCGACTCGCAGCGCGACGCCTTTGCGGTCGCCGAGCGCATCGCGATCCGCTTCGCGCTCGCCGACCGCGTACTGATCTCGACGCCGATGTGGAATTTCGGCATCCCCTACAAACTGAAGCAGTGGATCGACGTGATCACGCAGCCCGGGCTGGCGTTCCGCTTCGATCCTGCGCAAGGCTATCTGCCCCTGTTCAAGGACCGGCCGACAGTTGTCATCCTCGCCAGCGGCAGCGATTTCGTCACCGGGATGAATCGCGGCCGCATCGACATGGCCACCCCCTATCTGCGCGAGCTGCTGCGCTTCATCGGCGTCAGCGACGTGCGGTTCGTGCCGATCGGACCGACCACCGGGCCGGCGGAACCGATCCGCACCGCGCGTGAAGCCGCGCATCGCCGGCTGGCCGAGATGGCTGCGCGATTCTGACGCGCGGGCTTGCCCAGAGCCTTGGCGGAACCGGAACATTTGCGGCAATATGGCGCTTGCTGGAGCGTGCCGAAGGAGATCCCCGTTGAAGTGCTATGAGCTGCAGGGACCGAACGGAATCGATGGACTTGCCCTCGTCGACAAGCCTGTGCCGGAGCCCGGCGAAGGCCAGGTGCTCGTCCGGCTCAAGGCGGCAACGCTGAACTATCGCGATCTTCTTACCGTCAAGGGCGGCTATGGCTCGCGCCAGAAATTTCCGCTTGTGCCGGTTTCGGACGGTGCGGGCGTGGTCGAACGGGTCGGCCCGGGCGTGCGGGAATTCGCAGCCGGCGATCGCGTCATCGGCAGCTTCTTCGAAAGCTGGCTCAGCGGTGAACCCAGCGCAGACAAGATGAGTCGGGCTCTCGGTGGCTCGGTCGACGGCGTGTTGACGCAATATCGCATCTTTCCAAGACATGCGCTGGTCAGAACGCCGGAGCATCTCAGCGACATCGAAGCCGCCGCGCTCCCCTGCGCCGGCGTCACGGCCTGGAGCGCGGTCGTCAAGTTCGGCGGCATCAGGCCCGGACAGATCGTTCTGACGCAAGGCACCGGCGGCGTTTCGCTCTTTGCCATTCAATTTGCCAAAATGTGCGGCGCGCGCGTCATCGCAACTTCCTCCAGCGACGCCAAGATCGAACGCGTCAAGCAGCTCGGCGCCGACTTCACCTTGAACTACAAGGCGACGCCCGACTGGGGAAAGAAGGCACGCGAATGGAGTGGCCAGGGCGTCGACCTCGTCGTCGAGGTCGGCGGGGTCGGCACGCTGAACGAGTCGATCCGGGCCGTCAGGATCGGCGGCACCATCGCCTTCATCGGCGTGCTCGCCGGCCCGCCGCCGTCAGATTCGCGCCTTCCCTTGATGGTGATGCAGCAGCAGCGGCTGCAGGGCGTCACTGTCGGATCGGTCGAGGATCTCCAGGCGATGGCGGAGGCAACAGCGGTTCACAAGATGAAACCGGTGATCGACAGGACCTTTGCCTTCGACCAGGCGAAACAGGCATTTTCCCACATGGAGAGCGGCACGCATTTCGGCAAGGTGGCGATCGCGATCGACTGAACGCCGGGCCAAACCCCCGCGGCCGGTTCCCGCTGCAAAAATGCCGGGTTTTGAGCGCATCCAGATCGGCAGATACCGGAGCCAAACAACCCGCTGGCAACAGCCGGCAACAGCGCGGCGCCAGACACGCTTGCTGGTTGCAAGAATTGCCGCCGTCGCTATAAGGCTTCCGATCCGAGAAAATCACCTCGTCGAAAACGAGTGCCCGCCTGGCTCTCGCGCGTGCCGTCGAACGGAAATGAACGATGAGCGAAGACAAGAGCAAATTGCTGCGGTCGCTGACCATTGATCGCACCACTGACAAGGTGGCGCGATCGGGCCGGCGCTGGCTGCCGCTAGCGGCGGCTGCTGCCATTTGCGTCGTCGGATTTGCCGCCTTTGCCGCTTACGAAATGCACCGGCAAGACGCGCCCAGGGAGACCGCACCGCAGCCCGCCGCGCAAAAGCAGACCTCGCAGGTTCAACCGCCGCCGGCGGCCACAACCGACAAACCGGCCGGCAGTCTGGCGGCCTCCGGCTATGTGGTGGCGCGGCGCAAGGCAACCGTGGCGGCCGAGATCACCGGCAAGGTGGTCGAGGTTTTCATCGACGAAGGCATGACAGTGACCGAGGGTCAGATCGTCGCGCGGCTCGACAGCGTGCTGGCCGAAAAGGACTACGAGCTGGCGCGCTCGCGTGTCGAGACCGCGGACGCTGCCGTCGCCGCGATCACGGCCGATCTGGAGGATGCGACCCGGATCATGACGCGCATACAGACACTCTCGCAAAAGAATTTTGCCACCGAGGCCGATCTAACCAAGGCCCAGGCCCGTGTCGGCGTGCTCAGCGCGCAATTGCGCCAGGCGCAGTCGCAATTCGAGACCGCCAAGATCGACGCCAAGCGGAGCGGCTCGGTGCTCGACAAGCACCAGATCCGCGCGCCCTTTGGCGGCGTCGTTGTCGATCGCAGCGCGCAGCCCGGCGAGATGATTTCGCCGATGTCGGTCGGCGGTTTTACGCGAACCGGCATCTGCACCATCGTCGACATGGATTCGATCGAGATCGAGGTCGACGTCAACGAGGCCTTCATCGGCCGCGTCACCCCCGGGGGCCCCGTGAACGCGGTGCTGGATGCCTATCCGGACTGGACCATTCCCGCTTCCGTGATCGCGATCGTACCGACCGCAAACCGCGAAAAGGCCACCGTGAAGGTTCGCATCCGCTTCGACAAGAAGGACCCGCGCATCCTGCCCGACATGGCGGTGAAGGTGAACTTTCTGCAAGCCAAGGGAAACAGCAAGGAAAACGGCAAGCAAAACGGCAAGGCCAACGACAAGGCAGGCGGCAAGGCCAACGGCGCCACCGAGGCCGCCGCGAACTAGCGCAGCCAGGAATTCCGACAGGAGAGAAACGTGACAGCCGAACATCCGATGGTTCGCCTTACCGGCGTAGCCAAGCGCTTCACCAAGGGCAAGGAAACGATCTCGATTTTCGATCATCTCGATCTGGCGATTCCGCGCGGCGATTTCATCGCCGTCATGGGGCCGTCCGGTTCGGGCAAGACCACGCTGCTCAATCTGCTCGGGGGCATCGACCGCGCTGACGCGGGCGAGATCTCGGTTGCGGACCACCGCATCGACGGCCTTTCCGAGGGCGAACTCGCGGCCTGGCGCGCCGCCAATATCGGATTCATCTTCCAGTTCTACAATCTGATGCCGATGCTGACCGCAGCGCAAAACGTAGAGCTGCCGCTGCTGCTGACGAAATTGCGCAGCAAGGAGCGCGCGGAGCGTGTTCAAACCGCGCTCTCCGTGGTCGGGCTCGCCGATCGCACAAAACACCGCCCACGCGAAATGTCGGGCGGCCAGCAGCAGCGCGTGGCGATTGCGCGCGCCATCGTCTCGGACCCGAACCTGCTTCTGTGCGACGAGCCGACCGGCGACCTCGACCGTCAGTCCGCCGACGAAATCCTGTCGATCCTGCAACTGCTCAACGGCGAGCTTGGCAAGACCATCGTCATGGTCACCCATGATCCTGCGGCGGCCAACTACGCCAAGCGCGTCCTGCATCTCGACAAGGGCCGCTTCGTCGAACGGGAGCTGGCTGCGTGAACGATTTCGACCTGGTCCGGAAAAACCTGTTCCGCCGCAAATTGCGCGCGAGCCTGATGATCGTGTCGATCCTGATCGCCTTCATGATCTTCGGCGTGCTCGCCGGATTCTACCGTGCCTTCACGGCCGGCGAGGATGCCGCCGCCGCCGACAGGATGATCACCGTCAACAAGATCAACTTCACCCAGCCGATGCCGATCGCCTACTTCAATCGTGTACGCGCGGTTGAAGGGGTACGGCAGGTTACCTTCGCCAACTGGTTCGGTGGCTACTATCAAGACCCGAAAAATTTCATCATGGCGCTCGCGATCGAGCCGAACACCTATTTCGACGTGTACCGTAGCGAATTCGAGGTTCCGCCCGACCAGCTTCAGGCTTTCACGCGCGACCGCGGCAGCGCGGTGGTCGGCGAAAGCCTGGCACAGAAATGGGGCTGGAAGATCGGCGATCGCATCCCTCTCAACAGCAACATTTTCAGCCAGAAGAGCGGCGGCCATACCTGGGATCTCACCATTGCCGGAATCGTCAAGGGCAAGGCCGAGCACGTCGACACCAACTTCCTCCTGTTCCAGTACCCCTATTTCGACGAGACCCGTAGCTTCGGCAAGGACACTATTGGCTGGATGATCCTGCAGACCACCTCGCCCGAAAACAACGATCGGGTCGCGAAAGCGATCGACGCGATGTTCGCCAATTCCACGGCAGAGACCTCGACTGATACCGAAAAGGCGTTCGGGAAGGCTTTTGCGGCGCAGTTCGGCAATATTGCGCTGATCGTGCTGCTGGTGGTCGGCGCCGCCTTCGTCACCATCCTGATGATCGTCGGCAATACCATGGCGCTGTCGATCCGCGAGCGAACCCGGGAGATCGGCGTGCTGAAGACGCTCGGCTTCTCAGGCCCGCGAATCCTGACAATGGTCCTCGGCGAATCCGTGTTGCTGGCGCTGCTCGGCGGCATTCCTGGCCTCGCGATTGCGGCGCTGATTGCGATGGCGCTCCGCACCAGCCTCTCCAACATCGCGCCCACCTTTGCCGTATCGCCGACGATTGCGCTGCAGGGGCTGGCGCTGATGGTCGCGCTTGGGCTGATCACCGGGATCATTCCAGCGCTCAACGCCATGCGGCTCAAAATTGCAACCGCACTCGGACGGGGATAGGCATGCGCTCGCTTTGGCTTCAGGTAGCGGCGGTCACATCAATCAATCTCAAGAGCATCGCGCAGCGGCGCTGGCTGTCGCTCTCGACGGTGATCGCGATCGCGCTGGTGGTGATCGTGCTGCTCGCCTTCCTGGCGATGGCGAACGGCTTCCAGCGCACCATCGCAGGCTCCGGCGCCGACGACATCGCCATCGTGCTGCGCGCCGGCTCCCAGGCCGAAATCAACAGCACGGTCAGCCGCGACCAGGTGCGGCTGATCGAGGACGCGCCCGGCATCGCGCGCGGTGCCGACGGCAAGCCCCTGATCTCGCCGGAGCTCTATCTCGTGGTCGACGGCATCAAACGCACCACCAAGACCAAGGCCAACCTGCCGCTGCGCGGGATCGGCGAACAGGGCACCACCTTGCGCAAGGATGTTGCCATCACCGCAGGCCGCATGTTCAGCCGCGGCAGCAACGAAATCGTGGTCGGCAAGGCGCTGCTGCGGGAGTTCGAAGGGCTGGACCTCGGTAGCACGGTGGCATTCGGCGCCACGCGCTGGACCGTGGTCGGCGTGTTCGAGGCCGGCGGCAGCGTGTTCGAATCCGAGATCTGGGCCGATCTCAATGTGGTGCAGAGCCTGTTCAACCGCAACAACATCGTCCAGACCGTGCGCGCGCGCCTCACCGGCCCCGCCGCCTTGAGCGAGCTCAAGAACTACAGCGATACCGATCCGCGGCTGAAGCTCGACGTCAAATCCGAAGCCAGCTACTTCGCCGAACAGGCGTCGCAAACCACCGATCTGATCCAGAAGCTCGGCTGGCCGCTGGCGATTGCGATGGCACTCGGGGCGATCGCAGGCGCGCTCAACACGATGTATTCGTCGGTGGCGTCACGCGCCACGGAAATCGCAACGCTGCGCGCCATCGGCTTCGGCGGCTTTCCCGCCTTTGTCGGCACGCTGGCCGAGTCGCTGTTGCTCGCCATCATCGGCGGCCTGTTGGGCGCTGCCGCCACCTACCTGATATTCGACGGCGTCACCGCCTCGACGCTCGGCGGCAACTTCACCCAGGTGGTGTTCGACTTCAAGCTCAGTCCCTGGCTGATCGCCGAGGGCGTTGCGCTCGCGCTGATCGTCGGCCTGGTCGGCGGATTGTTTCCAGCCGTCCGCGCCGCGCGATTGCCGATCGTCGAGGGCCTGTACGCGAACTAGAGCCCGGTTCTGATTGAATCAGAACCGCGCTCTAGATTTTTATTTTGACGCGTTTTCTTGACGCGAACCGGTGTCCACTTCGCTCGAAAACGCTATGAGCCCCTATTCCCCCTTGAGACCGGCGGCGCGGATCACCTCGCCCCATTTGCGCGTCTCGTCGTCGATGAACTTGCCAAACTCGACGGCGGTGCCGGGGCGCGCCTCCAGACCCTGAGCGATCAGCTTCTGCTTCACCTCGGGATCGGCAAGGACACGAATGACCTCCGCCTGCAAGCGATCGACGATTGCGCCCGGCGTTGCCGCCGGCGCCATGAAGCCGTACCAGCCGGAAGCGATCACGTTGGAAAGCCCCTGCTCGCGCAACGTGAGCGCCTCGGGGTAAATCGGGCTGCGCGTGGCCGACGCCACACCCAGCACGCGCAACTGACCGCTCTGGATGTGCGGCAAGGCTGTGCTGATGGCGGTCAATGTGGCGTCGAGACGGCTCGCCAGCAGTTCCGTATAGGCCATGTTGTCGCCGCGGAAGGGAACGATGAGGCCTTTGACGCCTGCGTCCCTGAACAGCAGCTCGGCGGCCAAATGAGGTTGCGAGCCTGCCCCCGGAGAACCAAAGGTCAGGCCTTCGGGCCGCGATTTGCCGTAGGCGATCATTTCCTGAACGGTCTTGAAGGGTGCCTGCGCGTTGACCACCAGGAACAACGGCGCCATCACGGCCATCGCCACCGGCTGCAGATCCTTGCGGTTGTAGTTGAGTTTCTCGAACAAGGCTTCGGCCGTCGCAAACGGCGCCGCCGCATAGAGGAAGCTGTATCCGTCCGGCGCGGCGCGCGAGACCAGCTCGTTGGCGACGCGCGTACCTGCACCCGGCTTGTTTTCGACGATGAACTGCTGGTTCAGACCGCGCCCAAGCTGCTCGGCCAGAATGCGCAACGAGATGTCGCTTGCTCCGCCGGCCCCGTAGGGCGACACCAGCCGCACGATCCGTGACGGCCAATCGCCCTCGGCAAACGCGGGAACGCGCGGACCTGTGGCAAGACCGGCGGCGATGGTCCCCAGCAGCGTTCGGCGTGTGACGTTCATGATTGCCTCCTCGGGGCAGAACGCCGCCAGAAGGTGCGGTGCAGCCCGTCGCGTCCATCCCGTTTATTCGAGCCGCATGGGCGCGATCGCATCGCTGCATCGCCGGGCTCCTGGTGTCGTCGCCGCAACGATAGATAGGCGTCTTCTATCGAACAATGTGTATTTTTTGACCAATTAATAAGCCTGGCCTATGAATTCCGAAACGGCGACGCTGGAGGACGCGGCATGGCGATGGACGTGACACTGCGACAGTTGCGCGCCTATGTGGCCGTGCTGGAGGCCGCAAGCTTTTCGGAAGCCGCGAAGGCGATGCACCTGTCGCAGGCAGCGCTCTCCGGCCTGATCAAGGAGCTCGAGAACCGCGTCGGCGTTCGCCTGCTGGACCGCACCACCCGCAAGGTGTCGGCGTCAGCGGTCGGCGAGACCTTTGCGCCGATGGCGCGGCGCGTGCTGTCGAACCTGGACGAGGCGCTGGAGAACCTGACCAATCTCAAGGAGCTTCGCCGCGGGGTGGTGCGTGTCGCGGCACCGGAAACGCTATCCTGCACGCTGCTGCCGGAGCTGATCGCCGCCTACAACGATAGCCATCCCGGCGTGAACATCCGCTTCGATGACGTGCCGATCCAGGAAGTGCTGGCCGGCTTGCAAAACGGCGCTACCGATATCGGCTTCGGACCGGCCGGTGTCGTTCCGGATGATCAGGTCGAGGTTCACATGATCTGCGCCGACCCGCTATGTGTGGCGCTGCGCGGCGACGACCCGCTGGCCAAAGGCAAGTCGGTCAGTTGGAAGGAGCTTCGCGTGCGCCCCCTGCTCAACTACATGCCCAACATCGCCATCAACGTACTGAGCCACGTGCCGCCCCGGCATCATCCGAAGGAGCTGGTGCCCGTGCACCGGGTGAACACCGCGCTGTCGATGCTGCGGGTGAGACAAGGCGCCGTGATCTGTCCGTCGATGGCCGAGCCGCTGGTGCGCGGCTTCGGGCTGACGTTCCTGCCGCTCATGCAACCCACCGTCAAATGGAAGATCGCGATGTTCGTGCGGAACAGCGCATCGCTTTCTCCCGCTGTGGAGAGTTTTCGTGACTTCACGCTCCATTTCAGCCCGAACTGGACGGCAGGTGGAATCGAGCGTCACCGCACTGGCGAACGGCGCAAGCGCGTCTAGCGAAATGCATCACGCGTAAACTGCTGCTTCAGACGGAGAATGCGAAATCCATGGCGGCGGAGCGCCCCTGCAAGAAACATCCAATGGTTGTAGATGTCCTGATGACAAACTGAACATGCAGGCGTAGCCTCCCTCAAAGTAACATATGGGAGGAGTGGCATGCCAGACGCAGCGGTCGCAGCACGTTCTTCTGAACCCACGAACAGCGGCACGACGCAGCAAGTCGATGTCGCCGTCGTCGGCGCCGGGTTTGCCGGCCTTTATCTCCTGCATCGACTGCGCAAGGCCGGCTTCTCGGCGGTCGTGATCGAGGAAGCCGGCGATGTCGGCGGTACCTGGTACTGGAACCGCTATCCCGGTGCACGCTGCGACATCCAGACCATCGACTACAGCTACACATTCGATCCCGAACTCGATCGCGAATGGACCTGGTCGGAAAAATACGCGACGCAACCGGAAATCCTGCGCTATTTCGGCTTCGTCGCCGATCGTTACGACCTCCGCCGCGACATCCGCTTCGGCACCAGGGTCAAGGCCGCGAACTGGGATGACGCCGGCGAGCGCTGGCAACTCACAACCGACAACGGCACGAACGTATCCTGCCGCTATTACATCATGGCCACCGGCTGTCTCTCCACGCCGAAGCCGCCGGAGATCGACGGCGTCAAGGATTTCAAGGGTGAGATCTATTTCACCGGCCGCTGGCCGCACGATGGCGTCAACCTCGCAGGCAAGCGCGTCGCCGTGATCGGCACGGGATCATCGGGCATCCAGTCGATTCCTTTGATCGCGGAGCAAGCGGCGCATCTCACGGTATTCCAGCGCACAGCGAGTTTTGCGCTGCCCGCGCATAACGGTCCGGCACCCGACGACCGCAAGACCTACTTTGAGGCGGACCGCGCCGCCTATCGCGAACAGGCGCGCTGGTCGCTCGCGGGCGTGCCGTATCCGCAGGAGATGGCGGTGAGCTGGCAATTGAGCGACGCCGAGCGCCGCGAGCGCTTCGAAAAAGCGTGGGCGGCCGGCGATCTCGTTCACATCCTGACCCAGCTCTGGGCCGACCAGGCCGCCGATTTCGACGGCAACGCGCTGATCGGCAAGTTGATCCACGAGAAGATCCGCGCCGTGGTGAAAGACCCCGAGACGGCTGCGGCACTGAGCCCGAATGACCATCCATTCGGCTCCAAGCGTCCGTGCCTGGATACCAACTACTACGCGACCTACAACCGTCCCAACGTCACGCTGGTGAACCTGCGGCAAGAGCCGATCAAGGCGATCACCGGCTCCGGCATCGTCACCGACAAGCGCAGCGTCGATCTCGACGTCATCGTGTTCGCGACCGGCTTCGATGCCATGACCGGCGCGATCATGGCGGTTCATCCGATCACCGGACGCGCCGGCAAATCCCTGTCGAACGTTTGGGCCCAGGGACCGCAGACTTATCTCGGCCTCACGGTTGCGGGCTTCCCCAACCTCTTCATGATCACGGGCCCAGGCAGCCCATCGGTGCTGTCGAACATGGCGGTGTCGATCGAGCAGCATGTCGACTGGGTGGTCGATCGCCTCGCGGCGCTGCGCGACGCCGGCTTCACGACCATGGAAGCAACCGAAACGGCGCAGGCCGGCTGGGCGCAGCACATGGCCGATTGCTCGATGCTGACACTGCATCGGCTGGCCAACACCTGGTACACGGGCGCCAACGTCCCCGGCAAGGTGCAGGCCTTGATGCCCTATACCAGCGGTGTCGGTCCCTACCGCGGCATCTGCAATGAGGTAGTCAGCCGCGGCATGCTGGGCTTCAGGCTCACCGGCCCCAACGTTGCCGAGCAATGCAACGACGGCGAGGTGGTGCGCCTGCAGCCAGACGTGCGGATCGTGCTGGGCATGCTGGCGGAAATGAACCTGCCGGCGATCGAGTCGATGGGCGCCCAGGGCGCGCGCGACTTCCTCACCGAATTCAACAAGGGACGTCCCGCGGGGCGGCCGGTCGGCGAGGTCGGCAGCGGCGCGCTGCAAGGCGCCGACGGTCCGCTGCCCTATCGTCTCTATCGGCCGGCGACGCCGGGGCCGCATCCGATCGTGGTCTATTTGCACGGCGGCGGCTGGGTGCTGGGTGATGAGCAATCCGACGATCCGTTCTGCCGCGACATCTGCCGGCGCAGCGGCATGATCGTGGTCAGCGTCGGTTACCGCCATGCGCCCGAACATCGCTTCCCGGCAGCGGCCGAGGACGGCTATGCGGCGACGCGCTGGATCGCCGAGCATGCCGCTGACCTCGGCGGCAAGCCCGGACCGGTGCTGGTCGCCGGCTGGAGCGCCGGCGGCAATATCGCGGCCGTCACCTGTCAGTTGGCGCGCGATCGCGGCGGGCCGCAGATCGCGGGGCAACTGCTGATATGCCCGGTCACCGATTGCCGGTTCGATCGCCTGTCCTACACCGACAATGCGACGGGCTATTTCGTGACGCGCTCGCTGATGTTCTGGTTCTGGGACATCTACTGCTCGCCCGCCGACCGTACCGATCCGCGCGTTTCGCCGCTGCGCGGCAATCTGGCCAATCTGCCGCCTGCGTTCGTGGCGACCTGCGAGTTCGATCCGCTGCGTGACGAAGGTATCGCCTATGCCGAAGCGCTGGCTGCCGCTGACGTACCAGTCGAGCAGCTCCAGGCGCGGGGCCATTTCCACTCATCCCTGATGATGGTGGATGTAGTGGTCACCGGCGTCAGCGGACGCGCAAAGATGGCCGAAGCCCTGCGCGGTTTTGCCGGATTGCCGCGAAAGCTGGAAGAAGGCGGCGAGGCCTCACCGATCGCGGTCAACGCCGCGGCGGGATAGGCAAGGCGACGATGATCTTTCCACTGAGCGGCCCAAAGGCCGCTCACGATTGCCGTTTGCGTGACCGCGGCGCCTTGCCTTGCTTTGGCGCCGGCCGCTTCGCTGCAACCCGGTGGGCCGCGGCCAGCGCGGCGCGCGCCCATACGATGAATTCATCGGGCTCGTCGAACAGTCGCTCCGGCACGCGCCAGAATGCGAGGTCGATGGTCTCGCCCTGCTTCGCATAGTTGAGGGGCGGGAACGCCTCGGCCTCCTTGAATATCTCGCGGTTCTGATCGTCGACCCGGAAATAGAGCGTGTTCTCCGTCACCATCCCCAGCATCACGCCATCACAGAACACGCCGGTCTTGCCGAACATGCGCCGCAGCGTGACATGGCCGAGCGGGCTAAGCTGCTCGCGCAGAAACTCGGCATAGGTTTCGCTGGCAACCATTCACAATCCAGTCTGGCTATCCCAGCTCCAAACATGTCAGGAGGCCGGCAGCCTGTCATGCATTAGATTTTCTACGTTGACCGCTCCATTGATTTCGTTTGTCGTCGCCGGGACGCTCCTCACAAGAAAAACGGAAAAACAGACCCCATGACCGCCACAGACGATGTCAAAAGTATCGAAGGCGTGATCCAGTCCTATCTCGACGGCCTCTACGAGGGCGACGCGAGCAAGATCGCAAGCGCCTTTCATCCGACCAGCGCACTGACCAGCATCGACGACGGCGGCGAACTGGCGATCACGCCGCGCGACACCTGGCTCGGCAATGTGCGGAACAGACCATCGCCAAAGCAGCGGGGCCTGGCGCGCCACGACGAAATAGTGTCGATCGATCTCGTCGGCCCGACGATGGCCTACGTCAAGCTCAAATGCGCCATACCGCCGCGCTTCTTTACCGATCAACTCTCGCTGCTGAAGATCGACGGCCGCTGGCAGATCGCGCAGAAGGTTTTCATGACCGAGCTGCGGGAATGATCTGCCGCACTCCGTGCTGCACGGAAGGAGGAAACGATGAATGTCCTCGAAGATTACATGGTCGACCCCCGTCTATCGCTGCTTGACAAGACGCGGATCCAGGCCCAGGTCCTCGTGCCCGTGCTGCGAGCGCTTCGCGTTGAACTCGGCAAGGAAAAGGCCGACGCGATCGTCAAACAGGCCTTGCGCGACTGGTCGAAGCAATTGTTCGCCGATGTTGGCGGGCGCGTCGAGGGCAGCGCGCGGCGCAAATGGGCAGCGATGCACACCGCGCTTGCCGACGTCACTGAACGCGAAGTGAAGGTGGAGATGCGCCGGCACGACAAGGAGGCGCTGGAGTTCGACGTCACGCATTGCCGCTTTGCGGAGTTCTTCCGCGCGCTCGGCGAGCCGGAGCTCGGCGCGCTGCTGGTCTGCGCCACCGATTTCGACATCGTCGCCGCCGGCGGCAGCGAGGTCAGCCTCAGCCGCGACCAGACCCTGATGCAGGGTGCGCCGAGCTGCACGTTCCGCTACGCCTTCGCCCCGCGATCATGATTTCCTGGCGCCACGTGCGCCGCAGAAATCCCGTGAAAGCCATCGATAGTGGCGTATGATGCATCCCAAGAAACCCGGCCTGACCGGGCTGGCAAGGGAGAGCGCCGATGGCAGCGACAGCGGAGCAGATTTCGCCCTGGCTCAAGGGACGCTCACTCGCCTCCTTGAAGGACGAGTTCGACCGCAACGGCTACCTGATCTTCGAACGCGTACTTGCACCCGACCGCGTCGCGGAAATCCGCGCGGCGCTGGCCCCGCACCTGGCGCGCGATCTGCTCGGCCGCAACGATTTTGAAGGCACCAAAACCAACCGCGTGTATGCCCTGCTGGCGAAATCGCCGGTGTTCGCTGAACTCGTGATCCATCCGCTCGCCCTGGCTTTTGCCGAGGCCGAGCTCGGCGACAGCTGCCTGCTGTCGGCCATGCTCGCGATCAACCTTCATCCCGGCGAGACGGCGCAGCCCTGGCACTTCGACGACGGCGGCGTCCAGATACCGCGGCCCCGTCCGGCGCTCGGTATCTCCACGTTCTGGGCAATCGACGATACGACCGAGCAAAATGGCGCCACCGAAATCATTCCGGGAAGTCATCTCTGGGACGGACAGTATATCGAGGGCGCGGTGAAACCTGCACACTTCACCAACGAAGCCGCGCACGATGAAGGCGATCGAACGGACGCCATCAAGCTGATCATGCCGTCCGGATCGCTGGCGATTACCAAGGGAACACTGTGGCATCGCGGCGGCGCCAATCGATCCGACCGGCCGCGCCTAATCGTTACCCCGCAATACTGCGCGGGCTGGGTGCGGCAGCTCGAGAACATGGCACTCGCCGTCCCCGCCGACCTCGTGAGCCAATTGCCGGAACGCGCGCGCGAACTGATCGGCTACTCGATCCATCCGCCGTTCATGGGTTATGTCGACGGCGTTCATCCAAGGCGCCTGCTGCGGACGCATTGACGGATACCAGGCGCAGCGCCTGAACGGGGGGATCACCTCCACACGAGGCCTTCGCAGGGAACGCATCGAGCACGATGCGCTCACCCTCCTTCTTCGTGACCACTGAACCGGTTTGTGAAGTGCTTCACTGACAGATACACGCTGCTCCGGCAAAGTAGCAAACCGAAGGCATCGCACGTCGGAGTGTATCTCCGTGCTGACATTGATTGCAGGCTACCGAATTTTTTACTGGCGACACCACGGTTTGCAGCGACACGCAGCGCAACCGATCGACCAACTGCCATACGCATCTTTTGAAAGCAGAGACGACGACTGTCATTGCAACTGATTCATTTGAAGCGGCGGAGCCACAACGATGCGCTTCCTCGATCAACAGACCAAGGACAAGGTGCAGTCCGTAATCGACGCCAACATGACCCAGTTGGCCGCGGTCGAGGGATTTGTTTCCGCTGAACCCGGTTTTCCGATCATCGATGGCGCCGTGCACAAGGAGCCGGCGGTCATCGTCTACGTGGCCCACAAGAAGCCATCGACCAGCGTGCTGCCGGAAGAGCGCATGCCGCGTCAGCTCGGACCCTATCGCGTCAGCGTCATGCAGGCCGATCCTATGCGGCAGGTCATGGCATTGATGAGCGATCAGCCCATCGCCGACAGCGTCGCGGCTTCGGCTACCGGCCTCACCTACAAGCCGATCACCGGAAACCCGATCAACGCGAAGTTCAAGGTCAAGAAGCCGCTTCTCTGCCACATCGGTCCTGACGCCGGCTGGCCGGTGCTGCGGCCGTTCCTCGAGGCAACCAAGAAGACGCTTTCCGTCGCGATGTATGACTTCAATGCCGACTATATCGCCAAGAGCTTCATCGAGACGGTGCGCGACAAGGATCTTCAGGTCGTGCTGACCTGGGACGACGGCATGACGGAGCCGGAAACCAAGATCCGCACCAAGCTCAGGAAGTCCCTGAAAGACAATCTCGACGGCTTTATCGTGCGGTGCGGCGCCTCGCGCCGCTTCGCCAGCGCCTATCACGAGAAGGTCGCGGTCCGCGATTCCAGCGCATTCTGGCTGTCCAGCGGAAACTGGAGCTCGCGCAGCCAGCCGAACATCGACCCGATCGGAATCCCTGCCCAGGCGAAGGGAATGTACAGCAAGGGCAACCGGGAATGGCATGTCATCGTCGAGGATGACAAGCTTGCCAAGCTCTTCGAGCGCTACATCAAGCACGACCGTGACGGCTCGAAGGCGGAAGCGGAGGCCGGCGAGGACGGCGTCGTGCTGGATGCGCAGGCCGCCGCCCGGTTGCCTGATGTCTTTGTGCCGGTCGAGGCATTGTTCGACGCCGATGACGTCGCGGATACGCCGACGCCGATCGCCCCCGAAATCCTGCCGACCAAGCCCGGCGAGTTCGAGGTCGCCCCGGTCCTGACGCCCGACAACTACATAGGGCGCATCATGGAACTGATCGACGACGCCAAGCGATCGATCTTCCTGCAGTTCTCCTACATCACCTTCAGCGACAAGAAGATTGACAAGAAGTTCACCGAAATGCTCGCCAAGCTCGCCGAACTCAGCAATCGCCCGAACTTCGACATGAGAATTATTGTCGGCAGCAACGGCGCGGCCGACAAGATCAGAAAGCTCGTGGAGTCCGGCTTCAAGGAAACGGTTTTCCGCAGCCAGAGCAGCATTCACAACAAGGGAATTATCGTGGACGGCGAAATCGTGCTGGTCAGCAGCGCGAACTGGTCCGGTGACGGCGTGCTGCGCAACCGGGATGCCGGACTGATCATCTTCAACAAGGAGATCGCGACCTACTACCAGAACGCCTTCATGTTCGACTGGGAGAACCGCGCCAGCGCCTTCATCGAGGATGATCCACCGGTGACGGTGGCCCGCGACGGCGACGAGACGCCGCCGGGCATGGTGCGGATGTCATGGCGCGATTACTACGGCTAGGCGACGTGGCTCCATTAACTGACGGCGTAGCGATTGTAACTCGAACTATCTCGATACTGCACCCGCTAGCACATTCGGCGAATTACCGCCTGACCCGTTTCATGATGGGAGACTGTTATGGCTGATGGATTTCTGACAAGCGATACGACCGATACGACCTGGATCAAGCCGCTCGACACGGGCTGGAAGGAGGTCACCTACGCCGCGGTCGATGGTCTTGCGGTGTTCGAAGGATGCATCATTCTTGGAACGGTGGCCGAAGCGCAAGCCGTCAAGAAGTTCGTGGATGACAATCCAGGCATCAAGGAGGAAGGCGTCGAATCCTTCGGCACCGGAATCGTCGGCACCCAGTTCCGCTGGAAGAACAACACGATTCCCTTCGAGATCGACCCCAATCTGCCGAACCAGCAGCGCGTACTCGACGCGATCAAGCACTGGCAAGACAATACGCCGATCAAGTTTGTGAAGCGGAACTCGGCCGATCCCGCTCATCGCGATTTCGTCGTGTTTCGTCCCGGGAGCGGTTGCGCCTCCTCGGTCGGCCGGCGCGGCGGGCGGCAGGAGATAATCCTGGGCAGCGCCTGCAGCACGGGGAACTGCATTCACGAAATCGGCCACACGGTCGGGCTTTGGCACGAGCAAAGCAGGAAGGACCGCAATCAATTTGTGACCGTCAAGCTCGATGCGGTCGTGCCGAATGCCCGCCACAATTTCAATCAGCACATTCAGGACGGCATCGATCTCCTCGCTTACGACTATGGCTCGATCATGCATTATCCGCGCAATGCATTCAGCGCGAATGGTGAAGACACGATCATTCCGAAGCAGGCCGGCGTCGAAATCGGGCAGCGCAAGAAGCTCAGCGCCGGCGACATCGCATCGGTAAAGAAGCTCATCAAGTCGTGAGGAGATGACCGGTGGGGCTGGTTGTCAACAACAATGTCCAGGGCGCCGGCGTTCATGCACTGATCGTCGGCGTCAGCGACTACCTTAATCTGCCGGACGCCGGCGAGCCGTCCTCCGATGAAACGTGGAAGCTCAACAAGCTCTCCTCGCCCGCGCTTTCGGCTCTCAAGATCTTCGATTTCATCATGAAGACCGGCCTGCGGTTGCCGTTGAAAACCGTTCGGCTGTTGCTCTCGCCGTCACCGGCCGAGGTGCAGGTCGAGCCACGGCTTGCCACCGTCACGCCCACCCGCGCCAGCCGGGATGCGTTTTCCAAACTCGCGGTCCAGTGGCGCAAGGACGCCTCGGTCAACAAGGAAGACATGACGTTCTTCTACTTCGCGGGCCACGGGACGCAGCGCGGATCCGACGATTCCGTACTCATGCTCGATGATTTTCTGACGAGCGACGCGCCGCTCAACGAGTGCATCGAAATGCACAATGTGAAAAGCGGCATGGCACCGACAGCAACGCGTCCCGATATTGCTCGGACGCAGTTCTACTTCGTCGATGCCTGTATGGACCGAAACGCAAAACTGAGAACCTTTCTCAATCCTACGGTTCCGGCGGTGTTCGGAATCGAGCTCAGTGACGCGGACGGACGGGCGGCGCCGATGGTATTCAGCACCGGCGAGGGCAAGATCGCGCTGGGACGCAACCGCGAACCGAGTCATTTCTGCCAAGCCCTGACGCTGGCCTTCGAGCGCGGCGCCGAAGAACCGGACGAAGTCACCGGACAGTGGCCGGTGACGGCAACGACGATCAAGAACGCGCTGGATTTCTACTATACAAAGAACAACCTCGGGACGCTCGTGACTATGGGCAGCCTGGTCGGTTCACCGGTGATCCGGTATCTTGCAGGCCCGCCGGACGTCGATGTAACCGTCGAGGTTCAACCGGACAGCCTGGGTCTGCCCCGCACCATCGGCGTTCTCGACGAGAACAATGACCCGATTGCCGGATGCAATCCTGGCGCCAAGACGACGTTCAATCTCACCGTCAAGGCGGGTGTCTATCGAGTGCAGGTCGATTCGGGGCGATTGACGTCAAGCCCGTTTCGTTCGCGGCTCCGGGCTTTCATGAAGCCCACGCTGGTGCCCTGGACGCACAATCTGGTACCGCTGCTCAGGCCCCAGAGCTGAGCCGCTCAGGAAAGTTGCCATGGCCGAACCAAAAGCAACGCTCACGTTCAAGCTCGATACGCCGCCGAACCAAAGGTGGAGCGGAGCGTTGCCGATCGAGGTGCGTGACGAGAAGCTCGTGCTGAGGGCGCGCGGGGTCAGCGACGACACCCTGGAAGTGCCGCCGGGACGCTACTACGTCACCGCGCTGCTGCCGAACGGCGACCAGTCAACGGTCGACGACGTCGTAATCGTCAGTCCCGGCGAGAACAAGCAGCTCAACATCGCGCTCTCGGATGTCGCCTTTCCTCCGAACCTCGAAACCACGAACACGATTTCGGATTCGCTTTGGGAGATTTCGCGCCCGGTCACGCAGTATTTCTTCAAGCAGTCGTTTGCGATTCTTCGCGGCAACTGGCTGGCCGACAGGATCCCCGGCACCGCCTCCCCCATCCCGCTCAAGCGAGAGCCGACGACCCGGTCTAACCTGGATATCCCGTTTTCGCGCGAGGCGGTCTGGATCGAAATCGAGAGCTCGAAGCAATACAATTACTTCGCGGTGCCGATCGATGAAGGCGGTTCAACGACGGTCGAATGGTCTCTGGACCTCAAGACCGACAAGCTCACCCTCAAGCTCGATTTCCACGACGGCGAACTGAACTCGTTGCTCGACTTCGCCGACAACAGCAAGGCGAACGAGGCGCGGTCGATATCGCGCACGCTGGTTACGCGGCCCGACTACTACGCCACGAAAAAGCAATCCCCGCTTCGCGCAACACTCGGCGCATACGTGCTGATACGCGCCAACCAGCTCGAAGGCCTGGACGAGTGGACCGGCAATCTGGTTGCCTCCTATCCCTGGCTTCCGGACGCGCTCGCGGTTCGCATCGAGTATCTGGCGCGCTGCGGCCGGCACCCGGAGGCGCTAAAACTGTTGCTGGATATTCCGAAGTCGGGGGCGCCGCTGTTTCGTTCCGGTATCAGCTATCTGGCCGATCGCGCCAAGACCTATGCGAAACTGGCTCCCGAAGGCGAATCCAGCCTGCAAGTCACGGCGACCGACATGGAGAAGCTCAAGCGGATCTCGCAGGTTTTCGGCGAGCTCGTGATCGCGCTTGATATGACCTTGTCGACATCAGCGCTTCGACGCGTCCCTGCGCTCAAATCCGGGTGACCGGCACCGAATTGCCATCCGTCCGGTCGGCCGTCCAGGGCACGGCGACCGTCGTCAGGAAGTCGCCGGGACCAAGGCGGTCCCCGCCCGTATGCCGGATTTCCGCCGCCAGCACATAGCTGTCACGCGAGCGGAAATCCCAGTGTGCTTCCAGATGAAAGGGAATGCGATCCTGCCGTCCGCTGATCCCTTCGATCACGGTCTCCGCGATCCGCGTCGACACCGCGTCGATCAAGGTCACGTCATCGAGCCCCACGGTCGCGGTCGCGCCGTCGAACGATTGCGGCGACGGCAGCTCAATCCAGCCACGAATCGAGATCTTGCGCATGGGGCTTTCCTGCGAAGCTCAGCACGATCTACCCCGCCTTCGATGCTTGCGGCCGATGTGTGGCCGCAGTCATTGCCTGCGCATCGAACACGATCCCCTCATATCCCTTCTCGGCAACCTCGGTGATGGCGGCGACGTATTTCGGCGTGCCGCCATTGTAGACGAGGTAGCGCGTCTTGCCGTGCTCGTGGCCGGGGATGTTGGAATTATAGCCGGTGAACCACGACTTGGCTTTGCGCATCAGCATGATGGCGTACATCTTGGTCACGTGCGCCGTCCAGCGCGCCTGCGCCTCCGCCGTCGGCTCGGCCCGCGTATGGCCGCGGTGCCACATGTGGGCGAGCAGACCCATGCACCAGCCGACGCCGTTCTCGATGCCGCGCGGAAAGTTCGTCGACGCCGAACCGCTCTGCGGGCCGGTCGGCATCAGCAAGTTCGGAAAGCCGTGCGCCATCATGCCGAGAAAGGTCGATGGTCCGTCGCGCCAGTGGTCGGCGAGCTTCACGCCGCCGACGCCCGTGATGTCGATTGCATCGAACGCGCCGGTGATGGCGTCGAAGCCGGTGGAATAGACGATAATGTCGAGCTCGTAGTCGCGCGCGCTGGTGCGCAGGCCGGTTTCGGTCACCCGCTCGATGGGCGTCTCGCTGATGTCGACCAGATGCACGTTGTCGCGGTTATAGGCCTCGAAGTAATTGGTCTCCAGCGGCACCCGCTGCACGCCAAAACCGTGATCCCTGGGGATCAGCTTCTCCGCGGTCGCCGGATCCTTCACCCGCCGTCGGATACGCTCGGCGATGTAGGCGGAGAACTCGGCATTGGCCGCCTCGTCGGTAAATATCTCTCGAAAGTTGCTCAGCCAGATGCCGAAGCCGGGCTCGTCATAGAGCTTGTCCCACAGCGCGACGCGCTCCTCGCGGCTGGCTTCGTAGAAGCCGCGCCGATCAGGCTCGTGCTCGAAGCCGCCGGGCGTGCGCCTGCAGGCGGCGAAGATGTCGTCGTAGCGCGAGCGAATGTCGGCCATCTCGGCGTCCGAGATCGGGCCGTTGTTGAGCGGCGCGCTCCAGTTCGGCCGGCGCTGAAACACCGTGAGTTCGCCGACCTTGTCGGCGATCTCGCCGATCACCTGGATCGCGGTGGCACCGGTGCCGATGATGCCGACCTTCTTGCCGGCCAGTTCGACCGGCTCGTGCGGCCAGTTGAAGGTATGAAACGAACGCCCCTTGAATGCCTCCATGCCCTCCAGCCGCGGCAGCGTCGGTATCGAGAGCAGCCCGACCGCAAGAATGAGGAAACGGCAGGAGAGTTCGCGCCCGTCGTCGAGTCTTAGCCGCCAGAGATGGCTGGCCTCGTCGAACACCGCGGCCGTGACCTTGCGGTTGAACCGCATATATTTGCGCAAGCCGAATTTGTCGGTGACGTAGTTGAGATAGCGCAGATTCTCCGGCTGCGCCGAAAACCGCTCCTTCCAGCGCCACTCGTTGAGCAATTCTTTCGAGAACGAATAGCCGTAGGTATAGCTCTCGGAATCGAAGCGCGCGCCGGGATAGCGGTTCCAGTACCAGGTCCCGCCGAGATCGGGGGCGGCGTCGAGTACGAGGGCATCCACCCCGAGGTCGGCCAGCCGCTTGATCTGGTAAATGCCCGAGACGCCGGCGCCAACGACGACGACCTCGTAATGCGGCTTGATCTCCTCGGTCATGCGCTTCCCCGTTCTTGCTCTTTTGCGGCAACGCTTCGTGCGCGGTCGGGCTGCACTATAACAATTATCCGGCCTTTGCACTTGCGTCAGCAAGCCGGTCTGCGTTGCGAAACCGGAAAATGCGGCAGCGTCTTGGAGCCTTCTTGCGGCGCAAGGTACAGGCTTCGTGATGATCACCCCGTAAGCGAGCAAGCCTTGCCCCACCATATTGATCTGCATCAAGATCGCGGCCAGCACACGGCAATTCAATCCTTGCCCGAAAGACAATGGAGCCATCAATGCCTGCCTATATGATTGCACTGAACCGAGGCGTCCACGATCGAAAGAAGCTGGATGAGTACTGGAAGGCCGCTGGCCCGACATTTGAGGGTCTTGGCGCAAAGATGCTGGCCATCTACACACCTCTTGCGCCAATGGAATTGATGGGGTCGCTTGAGGGAGCCGTCGTGATTGAGTTTCCCGATATGGTGACAGCCAAGCGCTGGTACGACAGTCCGGGCTACAAGAAAGCAAGGCAACTCAGAGACGGCGCGGCGGATACTGAGCTGTTTATTATTGAAGGCGGCTTGGTCCCCGCTGCAGAACGGCTACCGCACATCAAGTAGCTGCGGCAACGTCCGCTTAGCCCTCGAAGGCGCGCAGCATGGAGGTCAAGTCGAATAATCCGATTGGGCCATGAGCGGAAGTGCCGCAGCGTTGCCCGTCGTTATGCACGACCATAAAGTTGGCTCAACCCTTGGAGGAAAACGATGGCACCAGCCCTCGACGTGGAGATGTCCGTCTTCTTCCATCGATACAACGAAGCTTTTGCCACCTACGATGGCAATCAAATCGCCGAATTATATTGCGTTCCCTGCATTACCATGCGGGGTGACGGGTCGATACATTGCTTTCAGTCGCGTGACGAGATTGCGCGGTTCTTCCAAGGAGTGGTCGATACTTACCGACGCGAAGGCGCTGTAGGTGGAACCCCGCACGAGGTAGTGGCCGTTCCCATAGGCGAACGTAGCGCTCTCGCGAGCGCGACGTGGAAAAATCTTCGAGATGATGGAAGCGTGGCAAGGCAGTTTCGGACCTCGTACAATGTCGTTCGGTTCGCCGAAGGTTGGCGTATTCTAGCGACGACATTTCACCAGAGCGCCGCTGCTTAGACAGTTTCCTTGCGCTAAAGTTTATAGGGCGACGCACCCAAATGGATTGCTCAAGTCAGCGTCACCTCTGAATGCGGACAATCCACGCTATGGCGGCGACCCATTGCCCCGCTGCGGGTCCTGCCGAGGGCGTGAGGAACCGGGGGACCGCGCGACCGCACCTATTGAGGATATTTGCATTTCCCCAAACTCATCTAAATTTCGTACCGTCTCGTACACAAAGGGGCGCGCGATGCGCGCCATTGCCGTGGCACGGAGACGGACGATAGCGTCCGCATCTCAAGCTCTTGCAGATTTCCGAAGAAATCGGAGCCAAAAGGGAGGACAGACTATGCCGATTTCGATTTCCACGATCGTTGTGGGGGCTCATCTTGTCGTCGCAGTGGCCGACCAGGTACCTACGTTCGACATCGCCCGAAGCTGCAAACTGGATACGGCCGCAACTTCCGGTGGTTCAATTCAACAGGCCCTCAACAACTGCGTGGACGATGAAAACAGGGCCCGGCAGCAATTGGGGAGCCAGTGGTCCCAATTCTCGGCGGCCAGCAAGGCGGAATGCATTCCGCTGGAGGGTATTGGCGGTGATCCAAGCTATGTGAGCCTTTTGACCTGCGTGCAAATGGATAAGTGGCAAAAGGACGACTGACCATCGTGTTTCAGCGCGGCTTGCTCTGGTGCTTGATCGCCCAGAGCCGATACGCCCATCCTCGTAGGGATCATCGCCGGTTGGCTGCGGCACAAGCTTCGCGCCTTCCTTCCGGAAGTGGTCGAGACCGCGCCCCAGCTTGCGGCCTGCCAGTGTGTGCTGATCGTTGGCCCAGTCGGGAATGGTCGGCACGTAGCCTTCGAGCTGAGCTGTCGCACGTAACCGCCTGAAATTGTGCTTGCGCACAAAGCAAATCAGTCGGCGGCGCGCAGGGTGGGCATAGGAGCGCGAACGACGTGCCCACCATCCATGCGTGCGCGCGCTCTCTGAGGGCTTGCCGGAAATGCGCCGGACCCGATACGCCCTGGTTTCACAGTATGCGCGGGCGCGCGGAGCGCCCAGTGTCCTGTAGCAGCCCCGCGCTCCTGGCGCGCTGTACGGCCTTCCGCCCGTTGCGGTGCATACGCCATCTCAAGCCAATGCTCGGACCAACTTTAGTGCCGCGATGAGCGCTCCTCCCGAGAACACGACCGGCGCCCTGTAGGCGAACGATGACCAAGCACGTTGGGCGGGCGCGTGAGAAGCGCCGCCTAACAGGATCCCCACAAGCCCGCGCCTCAGTCGGGTCAAAAAAAAGCCTTGCTGTGACTCGCGCGCCATAGGATTGGGGCGAAAAACTCCTTAGATGTCGCAACCGTGGCGTGGCGGGGATAATATTTTGGCATGTCTGCGGCGAGGGCTGTCCCGGAAAAGCTTCCTGCAACTCTTGTTGCAGTGGCGGCACTAGCGATCATCGCGATCAGGCTCGGCGTCCCTTCGTCCCCAGCGGCGCGGGACTTTGAGGAATGCGCGGAGTGGACCCGAAGGATGTTTCCGGGCGACGAGCGCGTTGCGCGGATCATGGATTGCGGCGCGCGTTTTGCCGGGCGACGAAAAGCGGACGGTGGTTATGCCTACTATGATTTATTGCAGAACCGCAGCTTTGATATAACTGGCCCGAACCCGACAGCGAACGAGCGCGCACAGATCTATTCGCAATATCAGCGCTTCCTTGATTTGCAGCGGCGTGAGGCAGCTTTGGCCGAGGTTCAGCAACTGGTCGCCGAACAGTCTAGTGTCACCGAACAGCCTCGTGTCACCGAATTGCCGATGCTCATCAACTTGCGACGTCCAACGACAACACCATCGAAATTGGAGCCGTGCGTTATCAAAGGCTCGCTGTCGTGTACCTGGACGAAGTTGACCTCCACCGTCAGAAACGCTTTTGCCTCCAAGCGTGTAGCTTCAACTAACCCGCGCTAGCGGGTGGCGCAAGAGCGCGCGCACGGATAGATGGTGGGCACGTCGCTATCGCTCCTTTGCCCACCCTACGCGGCTGATTCCATCTGCGCGCGCAACTGTTCGACATACGGATCATCGATCCGCAACGCCTGTAACTGCGTCGCCAGTTGCACGAGGTATTCCCGGTTGGTGCCGAGGACGCCCTTCCCGCTTGCGATCATCGCCGCGGTCTCAGCGAGCGGGAGTTCGCCGACATAGCTCGCATGCGCTCGGTTGGAGACGAAGGCAAGCGCCGTGATCGGCCCCTGCGGCGTCTGCATCGGCACCATCGCCGGCGCGTAGCTGCCGCGCAGCATCTCCCGGCGCCACAGGATCGCGGACTCCGCATGCACGGATTCTGCCGCGATACGAAACGCCAGCCCCCGGCAACATCCCTCGCCCGCCTCCAGCGACAGCATCAGCGCCGGATAGTCATTCGAACCGCGGCCGAGATTGATCTTCAGCGTGAAGCGGCGCTGATAGCCCTCGACGTCGGCCAATCTCACCTCGGCGAAATGAAAGCCGGGGTCCCACATCAGCGAGCCGTAGCAATAGATCCAGAGATCGTCGCCGTCAGGGTGCGCGCCGAGCACCGCAAGCCGCGACATCTCGATCTCTTCGTCCGGCAGCCGCCACGCAGCCGGCCAGCCCGCGGCCCGCGCCCGCTGCTCCCACATCGCAAACATTTCCGGCGTCAGCCGCAGCAGCGACTTTTCCGGATGCGTGACCCGCGTCCGCAGATCGGGCAGATGAATGAATGCGTCCGCGGTCAAGCCTGCCCCCGGTGCAGATGCCTCGTTCATCCGCAATGTGCCATCGCCGGGCCTCGACGCCAATTCACCCTGCGAGGTATTCGCAGGTCATTATTTCATGGCTTGGCCAAGATTTTTGGGGCCTGGCCCGCCCGCATCCGCAGCACCGAAGCCGGCTCTTTCAATCGATCCCGGCAGCCAAGCATGCGGCTCACTGCAACGGGCGGCTGGATATGATAAAATCCATTCGATTGAGTATCTGCCGCAGATCGGTCATGCCGGCATCAATTCCCCGGAGCGCATCGCCCAGCGCGGCCGTGGTCCGCGCGACCGCCGCTACGGAAGTGCGCAAATTGCTGTCGTAGCGCTCGAGCGTATGGTCCACATCGGCGAAAAGACACTCATAACACGGCTCGAGGTAATCGTTGCACACCTGGACACGCCAGTGGCTTGTCCTCGTCTCCCGGTTGCGCATCAGTTCGCGCGCGACGGCGTGGGCATGCTCCCGCGCGGCCATCTGGTCGGGAAATTCCTGGCCGTCGCTATCCGGATACGTACGCCGGCCCGCCTTCAGAACAAAATAGAATAGCGGCATGAACCCTCCTCTCGCACGGACCTTCGGCCTCTCCGAGGCAACCGGCCACCGCGCCAAGCTCACCGGAACAGATCGATCGCTTCCGATATCCGCCGCGCCCGGCATGCAGTTTCGTCGCCGGTCCTGCCTACTGCCTCGAGCCGTTCACCTCCGTGACTGGAAACGTGATCGTGAAAAGCAGCCCTTCCGGCAAATACTCGCGCTTGACGTCCGCTTCGGGAATGCCGCGGTCGATCGCAGCGGTTCCGAAGCCGACGTGATCGGGTTCCTCGATGCGCGGCCCGCCCCTCTCCTTCCAAACGAATTTCAGAAAGTGCTTCTGGTTCCTGACCGACGCCGTCCAATTCAGAAAAACTTTGCCTTCGGCTTGCGAGAGCGCGCCATATTTGGCGGCATTGGTCGTCAGCTCGTGCAGGACAAGCCCGAACGAGCTCGCAAGATCGGGCGGCAGCACGACCGCTTCGCCCTCGATTTTCAGCCGGTCCTGGCTACCGACCGTGTACGGGTCGAGCTGCTGACGGACCAGTGCCTTGAGATCGACGCCCTGCCAGTTGGACTCGACCAGCAGATTGTGCGATTTGGCCAGCGCTGACAGGCGACCGTCGAACTGAGCCACGAATTCGCTGGAAGACGCCGCGCTGCGCAAGCTCAGATGGGCGATCGACTGCACCACGGTCAGGGTATTCTTGACCCGGTGCGTCAGTTCGCCGAGCAGCAGCGCCTGCCTTGTCTCCCAAGCCTTGCGATCGGTGATATCGACAAAGGTAATGACGACGCCGTCGATCTTGTCGTCAACCGTCCGATAGGGCCGCAAGCGGATGTCGAACCAGCGGCCCATGCGGCTGTGGACTTCGCGGGTGATCGGGGCGAGATGCGACAGCACCGACTGCGCGTCCTTGACCAGATCGTCATATTCAAGCCGATGGGCGAAATCGGTGACCGGACGCCCTTCGTCGTTGGGGGTAATGCTGATCAGGTCGGTGACCTGCCGGGTGAAACGCTTGATCCGCAGGCCCGCATCCAGAAACAGCGTGCCAAAATCGGTTGCCGCCATCAGGTTCTGCAGATCGCTGTGACCGCGCGAAACCGCTTCGAGCTTCAGCTTCAGCTCGGTGTTGACCGTTTGCAGCTCCTCATTGATCGATTGCAGCTCTTCCTTGCTGGTTTCCAGCTCTTCCGAAGTCGAGCGATACTCCTCGTTGATGGACTGCAGCTCCTCGTTGGCGGCGCGCAGCTCCTCGTTGGTGGCTTCCGATTCCTCCCGGGTGCTGCGCAGCCGCCCCTGCGTCAATTGCAATTCTTCGGTCAGGCGGCGGACCACCTCGTCGACACCGCCGGTCTTGTCGAAATCCTGCATGCTGGCAGGATCGACGGCTTCGCCCTCGATGAAGATGATGACAGCCTCGTGCGGCCGCTCGCCGTTGTCGTCGAGGACGGGCTTGACGTGCAGCAGCACGCGATGGGACGAGCCGTTGAAGCGCACCAGGATGGGCAGGCTGAGCGACGGTTTCGGGTTCTCGAACACTCGGTGCAGGGCGGAACGCAGTTCGAACCGCAATTCCGGCCGCACCAGATCGACGACGTCGCCGCTCAGCGGCCCGCCGGACGGCTGCAGATAGCGGCCGGCGTTCTCCGACAGATGAATGACCCGATGCGTGGCGTCGACCAGCACGCTTGGCGGCGCGACCTTTTCGATCGCCTTACGGTGCGATGCGGCTTCGCTGAGCATCGCGCTGGGTGCAAGCGAGGCCCGCGCGCTGGCGGCGTGGTCCTGCAACGCGCCCATGCTGCCGAGCAGCCGCGGCAGCAACCGCGGCTTGTCGCCGGTCTGCACGGTGGATTGATAGATGCGAGCCTTGCGGTCGACGGTGCGGAACAGGCCCGGCGGGCTGTCGGCAGTCTCGGACGAGCCGACCAGCAGAAATCCGCCGGGGTTCAGCGCGTAATGGAAGGTGCTGCAGACCTGCTGTTGCAATTCGCGATCGAGGTAGATCAGGAGGTTGCGGCAGGAGATCAGGTTGATGCGAGAGAACGGCGGATCCTTGAGCACGCTGTGGCTGGCAAACAGCACGGTGTCGCGCAATTCCTGCCGCACCCGGAATTGATCGCCCTCGCGCACGAAGAAGCGGCGCAGACGCTCCTCGTTGATATCGGCCTCGATCGCCGCTGGATAGCGGCCCTCCCGCGCCACCGACAGCGAACGCGCGTCGAGATCGGAGCCGAATATCTGGATCGGCGGCCGCAGATCGTGGCGCGACGCTTCTTCCAGCAGCAGCATGGCAATCGTGTACGCCTCCTCGCCGGTCGCGCAGCCGGCGACCCAGACGCGGATCGGTTCGCTCGGCTGACTGATCTGGAAAAGCTGCGGCAGCACGTCGTCCTTCAGCGCATCGAATACCTCGGCGTCGCGGAAGAACGTCGTGACCGAGATGAGGAGGTCGCCGAGCAGCGCGGTGGCTTCGTCGGCATGGTCGCGCAGCAGGTTGTAGTATTCGGCGGGGTCATCACATCGCATGACCTGCATGCGACGCGCGATCCGCCGCACCACGGTCGCGCGCTTGTACTTGGCGAAATCATGTCCGGTCCGCACCCTGACATGGGCGAGGATGCGCCGCAGGATGTCTTCGCTGAACTGGCGCGGCGCGGCTGCGCCGAAACTTTCCTTGTCCTTGATCAGCTCGACGAGCCGGTTCGCAAGCTCGGAGAGCGGCAGGACGAAATCGACAATTCCGGTCGAGATCGCGCTTCGCGGCATCGAGTCATGTTCGGCCTCGCCGGGATCCTGGACCAGGATCAGCCCGCCGCTCTCCTTGACCGCCTTGATGCCGATCGCACCATCGGAGCCGGCGCCGGTGAGGATGACCGCGAAACCGTCGCCATGCTGTTCGGCCAGCGACCGGAAGAACAGATCGATCGGCGCGCGCTGTCCGCGCGGCTCGACGAATTCGGAGGCCGCGATTTCGCTGTCGGTAATCTGCAGGCGGCGGTTGGGTGAAATGACATAGACGTGGTTGGCTTCCATGCGCTGGGGCGCGCCGACCTGCACGACCGGCATTTTCGTTCGCAGGCCGAGGATGGCGGCCATTTCACTGGGACGGTCGGGATCGAGGTGGATGACGACCACGAACGCCGCCCCGGGCTCGTCGGGAAGCGCCTGAAAGAAAGCCTGCAGCGCCTTGACGCCGCCGGCGGACGCCCCCATCCCGACCACGATCGGCTTGGCGCCGTTGGTCGGTACGCGGCCGCTTCTTTCGTTGTTTTCAATCACCTGCATCCCCCGGATAACGCATCGAACCTCCAATCGGCGATGCGGGCAAGGACTTTTGATACGGTTCTTGCATGAAAGGAACAAGGTGGCGCCGGGGACATTGTTCCTCGGGGTCGGCATGGAGTTCGCGGATGTCCAATCGGGATATTCTGGCGATTGGCACGTCGGCGGGCGGCGTCGACGCATTGCGCTTTCTGGCATCTGAATTGCCCGGCGACTTTCCCGCCTCGGTGCTGGTCGTCATCCACCTGTCCGCCCATTTCGAGTCGTCGCTGGACGCCATCCTGACGCAGGCGGGCCCGCTGCCGGCGCATTTCGCCGCAGACGACATGACGATGGAGCCGGGCCGAATCTATATCGGTCCGCCCGATAGCCACATGCTCACCGACGGCGACAAACTCAGGCTCGGCCAAGGACCGCGTGAGAACAACACCCGTCCCGCGATCGACCCGCTGTTCCGGTCGGTGGCGCTATGTTGCGGCCATCGCGGCGTCGGCGTCGTGTTGACGGGGACGCTGGGCGACGGCGCCTCGGGCCTGCACATCCTGCACGAGTATGGCGGATTGACCGTGGTCCAGGACCCCGGCGATGCAGCCTTCTCCGGTATGCCGGAAGCAGCGCTGACCCAATTCAAGCCGGACCACGTCACGAGTCTTGCCGGCATGCCCGCCTTGTTTCGGCGCCTCGTGAACCAACCGCAGGGGAACCCCATCCCGCCATCTTCGGACCTGGTCTACGAGGTCGATCTGGCCAAAGGAGGAACCGGCAGCATGAGCCAAATGGACCGTATCGGCGAGAGATCCTTGCTGGCCTGCCCCGACTGTCATGGCGTGATGTGGGAGATCAAGGAGGGCAATCTTCTTCGCTATCGCTGCCATGTCGGCCACGCCTACACCGCCGAACTGATGAGCCTGGCGCTGGACGAAAATCTGAGGCGCGCCCTGGACAGCGGCCTGCGCGCCCTGGATGAGCGAATTGCGTTAGCGCAGAAACTATACAAGCAGGCAGAGCACGCCGGTCGAACTCACCTCGCGGAATCCTGGCGCAGGAAGCTTGTCGAGTGCGAACGCGAAGCCGAAGTCCTCAGGGATTCGATCAAGCGGTTCGATCAGCTTGCGGCGCACGCGGTACAGCCGTGAGACGTTTGCAAGTCGCGCCTTCGGGGATCAGAGGCAAGATGTTCGGCTGTTAGCCGACAGCGCACGCGTCATACGCACCGATCCCCGTGCACATCGGCCTCCGCCGGCGAAAACATCCGTTGGTAGTGCGATCGGACCGCATCATCGCATTCGCAGGCCCGCTTCCGTATCTGGTCGATATCGGCGATGTGGAGCCGTCCGCGGCTGTAGGAGATCAAGCCCGCAGTCTGCAATGTGCCGGCCACCGTCGTCACGCTGGTGCGCCGGACGCCCATCATCCGCGCGAAAAATTCCTGCGTCAGCAAGATGTCGGGGCCGACGAGGTCGTGCATGCGCGACAGCCATTTGCAGGTTCGCGCTTCGATGTCGTGGACCGCATTGCAGGCGGCGGTCTGCTGAATCTGCGCAACGAAGAATTGCTCGTACTTCAACAGCAGGGCCTTGAAATCCGGCAGTTCGCCGGACAAGGCACGGAGCCTGTCCGATGTCATGACGCTCGCCCTGCCGGCGATCTGGACGGTCACGAGATTGAGCGACACCTTGTCGTCAAGCGCCTGGCTTGCACCAAATGCGCCGTCATTGCCGATCATGCCGGTCTCTATCATGCTGCCGTCGGCCAGTTCGACAACGCAGGAGATGATGCCTGAATGCGGAAAGTAGACCCGCTGGACTCGCTGGTGGGTTTCGGCCAGCACATCGGCCGCGGCCAGATCAACCACGGACAGGTGAGGTACGATGCGCGCAAGACTCGCCGTTGCAAGCTGGCCGAGCAGGAAATTCGAACCGTGAGGCATTTTCTACCCTCCACGGCGCGCCAATCCGCCTTAGTTCAGGGAGTCAAGCACCGAGCTCAATGGCGATGTCATAAACATTGCGCCGCGCCCGGAGCTTCCGCAAGCCTAATCTTGCCGGTCGCCTATCACTTCCGGATCAGGGCACTGCGCCAGGGCCTCTTCCGGGATAACCGAATTTCCCTTAAGACGCGGAGGGAACCAGTATCCTCGTCGCAAGGCCGGTGCGGGCAACGGGAGTGCTGCCGGACTACCCATCGCAACATCATCAATAACAAAAGGTAAAGCCGATGCGCGACCAGTTCTCTACCACGCAGCAGATCCGTAAGCCGGCCGTAAGTTCCAAAGGCGGCATCGTCGCCGCGCAATCGAGCCGGGCAGCGCAAGTGGGCGCCGAAGTGCTGGCTGCGGGCGGCGACTGCGTCGATGCCGTGATCGCGACCACCTTTGCACTCGGCGTGCTGGAGCCCTGGATGAGCGGGCCCGGCGGCGGCGGCGCGATGGTGCTCTACCGCGCGCGCGAGGACCGCTATGAGGTGATCGACTACGGCATGCGCGCGCCTGCGAGCCTGCGGGTGGAGGATTATCCGCTGACCGGCGGCGGGGCGGCGTCCGACATCTTTCCCTGGCCGCGCGTCAAGGACGACCGCAACATTCACGGACCCGGCTCGATCGCGGTGCCTGGCGTGGTCGCCGGCATGGAAGAGGCGCACCGCCGCCACGCCAAACTGCCGTGGAAGGAATTGCTGGCGCCAAGCATCGCGCTCGCCGGCGAAGGCCTTGCCGTCGACTGGTGGACCACGGTGATGATTTCGAGCTCGGCAGTGGATCTGCGGCGCTATCCCGCGAGCGCCGCCGCCTATCTGCAGGACGGCCTGCCGCCGAATCCGCAATGGGGCATCAAGTCCAGCGTTCGCATGCCGCAGGACAAGCTTAAGGAGACAATGGCGCAGCTCGCCAGCGCCGGCCCGCGCGACTTCTACGAGGGCGATCTGGCGCAGAGCCTCGCCGCCGATATCCAGGCTGCCGGCGGCGCGCTGTCGGTCGGAGACCTCAAGCCGTTCCGCGCTCACCTGCGTGAGCCGCTGGCGATCCCCTATCGCGGCGGCAAGGTGTTGGCGACGCCCGAACTCACTGCGGGCCCCACGCTGTCGCGCACGCTCGGCCTGCTGCAGAAGGATCTCAAGCCCGCGCGCGGCGGACCGGATGCGGCTGCCTATCTCGCCTATGCATCGGCGCTGCAGTCGGCCTATCGCGAACGGCTGAAGGACATGGGCGACCAGGACGGCCGGCGCTCGCTCGGCGCGGAAGCGCTGGCGCCAGCCTGCACCACGC
>NZ_LLXZ01000057.1:35986-86618 GCF_001440395.1 Bradyrhizobium jicamae
GACGGCAACATGGCTGCGGTGACGCAGACGCTGCTCTCGACCTTCGGCTCGAAGTTCGTATCGGGCCAGACCGGCATCACCATGAACAACGGCATCATGTGGTTCGACCCGACACCCGGCGTGCCGAACTCGCTGGCACCCGGCAAACGCTGCCTGACCAACTACACGCCGGTGCTGGCGCAGGTGGCTGATGGCCGCCGCGTTGCGGTCGGCGCCTCCGGCGGCCGCCGCATCCTGCCGGCGGTGAGCCAGCTTCTGTCCTTCGTGATGGATTTTGGCATGGACCTCGATGCGGCGATCCATCAGCCCCGCATCGACGCCAGCGAGGGCGCGATCGTGATCGGCGACGTCCGCCTGCCGCAGGCCGCGCGCGAAGCCTTGGGCGCACGCTTCGATTATGAGGAAGCACGCATCCAGACCCTGCCGATGAAATTCGCCTGCCCGAGCATCGTGATGCGCAACGGCGAAACCAATAGCGGCGCGACCGAGCCGTTCCACGCCTGGAGCGAGGCGGTGGCGGAGGGGTGAGGTTTGGACGAATCCGGCGTCCCAAATAAGAAAGTGCGGCACCGAGGTGCCGCACTTCGTCGTTTAACTGCGATGCCGCAGCCCTACCTTGTCTGCGGCTCGATCGTCACCATGCAATCGGCGCCGCTCTGGCCGGACACCACGATCTGTCCGTCCGCAGCACCGAGCGCAATCGGCGCGGTCGAGGCGCCGCCGGGGACGCGGACCGTGACGCTGATGGTTTCCTGCTGCGCCGCCGCTGAGCCGACCGTCTGCGGCGTCAGTTCAGTGACATTGCCCGCGGTGTCCCGCCGCATGATGCGGCACGGCGAGGCGCCACCGGCAGCGGCCACCGTGCCGGTGTAACTGCCTGAGCTGCTGGTGCCACTGGTGCCGGCCGTACCGCTCGCGCCGCCGGCGGCACGAATGCGGGAGGCATCACGCGGGACCTGGCTCACGATCCGGCGCGTGCGCGGCTCGACAATCACGATTTCCTCCTCGGTCGTGAAGTAATCATAGCCGCGATATTCCGGCTCGATCGCCACGATGGTATCCGGCACCCGATAGACCCGCACACGCTGCGGGATGGGTTCGCCGACCCGGATCGCGATATTGAGATTACGCTCGGGTTGCGACAGGCGCTCGCGGGTCAGCGTCTGCGAAATCCGCGTCTGCTTTTCGACCGAGATGTTGGACTGCTGGCCCGTCTGCGTCTGACCCGTCTGACTCTGGCCGGTCTGTGTGTTGGTGGAAGGCTGCGTACGCGTGGTGTCGGTCGCCGTCGACGGTCGGTTCGCGTCCTTGCTCGTATCCTTGCCCTGCTCCGCAGCATTCTTCGAGCTATCACGCTGATCGCGGCCGGATTCCTTCTGCGTCGTGGTCGTTCCCTCACGCTCCTTCTGGGCGGACGTGGTTCCTTCCTTGCCCTTGTCGGACTCCGCGCGCGACTTTTCGCGATCGCTGTCGCGTTTCATCTCAGCACTGCCCTTGCTGTCCTTGGCATCCTTGCCGTCGCGATTGCGCGAATCCTGCGCGCGATCGCTGGACCTGGCGTCGTCGCCGCGGCCGCGCTTGCTGTCATCGGCTGCGGCTGCCGGGCGCTCGGACGATGGCGCGGCCTTGCCCCTCTCCTCGGTCTGCCGGGAACCGGCGCCTCGCTCCTCACGCCCTCCTTGCGCCTTTTGTTCCGCAGCCTGCCCGCGTTCCTGCGATGCAGCACCCTTGCCGGAATCGCTCGGCCGCGTCTGTTTCTGCTCTTCGCCTCTTGCGCCCGGCGACTGACCATAGGAGACGGCCGGTGCCAGCATCAGGCAGATAATTCCAGTCGATAACAGCAATTGTTTGCGCATTGGGATCTCCTCCAGATCGGCGTTACGCAAGCGAACGTTCGCCGATGCCGGAGGTTCCGAAACAGCTAATGCTGTGATTGAGAGATCGCTACAGCCCAAACCGGTCGCGCACACGCCCGGCCAGCACAGCCGCAGTGACGCCGACCGGCCAGAAGGCGTGCAGCGCCATCGGCTTGATGCCGGTGATCGGCATGTCGATCCCGGCATTCTTTCCGCCGATGAGGCGGCGCGCGAGCTGCCCGCCCATTGCGGTCGACAGCGCGACGCCGCGGCCGTTGCAGCCGAGCGAGATCAGCAGGTTTTCCGCGGGCTCATGCACATGCGGATAATGATCGGGCGTGATCGCGAGCCGGCTGTTCCAGCCGTGCGTCCAGCTCGCGCCCTTCAGCCGCGGCCATAGCCGTTCCGCGTAGCGGATGAGATAGGCGACGTCGGCAGGCTTGCTGATCCACCGCATCGGCCCGCGGCCGCCCATCAGCAAGCGATTGTGCTGATCGATGCGGTAATAGACCGTGATATGTCCGCTCTCGTAGAGAACCGGCCGCGTCGGCATGATTTCGCGTGCGACATCGTCAGGCAGAGGCGCGGTCGCGGTGATGGACGAGAACACCGGCACGATGCTGCGGCGAAGCGCCGGCCACAAATCATCGGTGAAGCCATTGGTCGCGAGCAGCACTTTTTCGGCGCGCACGATCCCGCGCGGCGTCTCGATGCGCCAGCCGCCACCTTCACGCGACAACGACAGCGCCGGCGTCTCGCCGTGCACCGCAGCGCCTGCCGCGATCGCAGCGCGCGCCAGTCCGCGTGCATAGCTGAGCGGATGCAGGTCGCCGCCGCGATTGTCCAGCATGGCGCAGAGATAGCGGTCGGTGCCGGTCATCTCCCGCATCTGATCGCGGTTCAACAGCGTCACCGGCATGCCGCGGCGGATGCATTGCTTCGCGGTTACCTCGATCGCAGCCGCGCTTGCCTCATTATAGGCCGCGCGCAGCGTGCCGTTCTGCCTGGCCTCGCAGGGGATCTGGTAACGGCGGATCAGGTCGAACGTGTAGTTGGTGGTGCCGTAGGCGAAATCGATCATGCGGCGGCCGAACTCGGCGCCGAAATCCGCCTCGATCTGGTCAGGGTCGTGCTTGAGGCCCGGATTGACCTGGCCGCCATTGTTGCCGGAAGCGCCCCAGCCCGGCTGCTGCGCTTCCAGCACGAGCGCATTCACGCCCTGCTCGGCAAGATGCAGCGCGGTGGACAGTCCCGTAAAGCCGCCGCCGATGATCGCGACCGCAACATTCCCGTCGCCATCGAGCGGCGGCGTCGGTGTCGGCGCGACCGCCGTATCGGCGTAGAGGCTTGGCGGCAGCGGCAAGGATACAGGCGCGTTCATGGACAACAGACCGAAGGCTTAGAGCGGATGCAGCACGCGCCGCAAAAAGTCCTGCGTGCGCGCATGCTGCGGCTGGTTAAGAACTGATTTTGCCGGCCCCTGCTCGACGATCACGCCGCCGTCGATGAACAGCACGCGGTCGGCGACATCGCGGGCAAACCCCATCTCATGGGTAACGACGACCATGGTCATGCCGTCATCGGCGAGCTTGCGCATCACCGAAAGCACGTCGCCGACCAGTTCAGGGTCGAGCGCCGAGGTCGGCTCGTCGAACAAAATCGCCTTCGGCTGCATCGCCAGCGCACGCGCAATCGCCACGCGCTGCTGCTGCCCGCCCGAGAGTTGCGGCGGATGGACTTCGGCCTTCTCGGCCAGCCCCACCTGCGCCAGCAGCGCGCGGCCGCGCTCCAGTGCCGCGGCGCGCGGCTCCTTCTTCACATAGACCGGCCCCTCGATGACGTTCTCCAGCGCGGTCCGATGCGGAAACAGGTTGAAGCGCTGGAACACCATCGAGACCTGGGTGCGGATCGAAACGATCGAAGGCGCATTGCGATCCACCCGCGCACCCTCGACGGTGATATCGCCGCTGTCATAGCTTTCCAGCCCGTTGATACAGCGCAGGATGGTGGACTTGCCGGAGCCGGAGGGGCCAATGATGCAGACCACCTCGCCCTTCTCGACGGAGGCCGTGATGCCCTTGAGCACCTCGACCTTGCCAAAACTCTTGTGAACGTTGGAAAGCTCGATCATTTCTGGCCCGCGCGCTTTTCGAAGTGGCGGACCAGCAGAATGAGTGGAATGCTCATGGTGAGATACATCAGCGCAACAAGTGTGAACACGCTGGTATTCTTGAAGGTCGAGGACGCAATCAGCTTGCCTTGCAACGCAAGCTCGGCAACCGTGATGGTCGAAGCCTGCGAAGAATCCTTCAACATCATGATCATGACATTGCCGTAGGGCGGCAACACGATCTTGATCGCCTGCGGCAGCACCACGCGGCGCATGGTCTGCCACCAGCCCATGCCGATCGCCTGCGCTGCCTCGACCTGCCCCTTGTCGATCGCCTCGATGCCGGCGCGAAAATTCTCGGCCTGATAGGCCGAATAGGCGATGCCGAGGCCGAGGATCGCCGCCTGCAGCGCCGTCAGCGTCAGGCCGAACTCCGGCATCACGAAGTAGAGATAGAACAGCAGCACGATGATCGGGATGCCGCGGATGACGTTGATCAGCCCGGCGCTCAATCCCGAGAGCACGCCGATGCCGGAAACCCGCATCAACGCCCAGATCAGGCCGAGCAGCGTGGACAACAGCAGCGAACCGATGGTGACGATGATCGTCAGCGCCACGCCGTTCATCAGGATCGGCAGGAACTCGATCGTGTCGCGCCAGAAGGACTGCATCAGGCCCCCTGCGCCTTCAGGCCCCATTTATCGAGGATCTTTTCCACCGTACCGTTGGCCTTGAGCTTCGCCAGCGACGCGTTGATCTTGGCCAGCAGTTCGGTATCGCCCTTGCGCACGCCGATGCCGACCGCGCCCACGGTCGTGGGCTTGTAGCTCTCGACGATGCGCGCTTCGGGAAAACCGCCCTGCTTGAGGTTATAGGCGAGGATCGGATAGTCGGCGAAACCGGCCTTCAATCGCCCGGCGTTCACGTCGCGCAGGATGTCGGGAATGGTGTCGTAGGCTTTTACTTCACTGAACAGGCCCGACTTCTTCAGCGCATCGACGAAAGCCGTCCCGACCTGCGCGCCGACCACCGCGCCTTTCAGATCTTCCTGGCTGGCGTAGGCCTTGCTGTCGCTCTTCGGCACCAGCAGCCCTTCACCGTAGCTGTAGAACGGCTCGGAGAAATCGATCACTTCCTTGCGCGCCGGCGTGACGAACATCGCCGCCGAGATGATGTCGATCTTGTTCGAGGTGAGCGAAGCGATCAGGGTGGAGAACTGCATCGGCTCGATCTGCACCTGGAAGCCGGCGTCCTTGCCGATCTCGGTGATGAGATCGACCATGATGCCCTGAATGCTGTTGGTCTTGGTGTCGAGGAAGGTGAAGGGCACGCCTGTCGGCGTCGAGCCCACCTTCAACACCTGCTGCGCGGATGCCGGCATTGCGGCTGTGAGAACCAAAGCCGCCACCGCGGCCTGAACGAGACGCTTCAGAGCCATTGCACATCCTCCTGAAACCGGACACCGTTCCGGCCAACCCACGTCCCCTTGAACCAAAGAGTTGCGGGCAACGCCGTTCGGGCCTATTTTCACCAATATGAAATTGTGGTCACAGTTCCCCGACTATTGCAAGCCATTTTCATGCATATGAAGAAAGCAGCCTGACGTGAGCGGTGGCAAAAGAATAAAGAAAGCAGCGCCCAAGCCCCGAAAGGCCGCGCGCACGCCCAAGGCAAAGCCCGCCGCCAGGCCGGCTGAACCTGCAATGGACCTGGCGGTCGGCCGCCGCATTCGCGACCTGCGCCGCGAACACAAATTGTCGCTGGAGGTGATTGCCGATCGAACCGATCTGTCGATCGGCTTCCTCAGCCAGATCGAGCGCGGCCTGTCGTCGCCATCGCTGCGCGTGCTGGCGACGCTGGCGGACGTGCTCGGCGTCGGTATCGCCGCGCTGTTCGGCTCGAAGCCGAGCGACGATGCCGGTTCCGGCGGCGTGGTCACGCGCCAGTTGCAGCGCGCCGAACTAAAATTGTGGCGCACCGGCATTTCCAAGCAATTGCTGAGCCCTGCCGGAACTGAAAACCGCCTCAATCTGTTTCTCGTGCACCTCGAGCCCGGCGGCAATACCGGCGACGAACTCTACACCCATGACGGCGAGGAAGCGGGATTGGTGCTGGAAGGCGAGATGACGTTGACCGTGGATGCCGAGACCTGGTCGCTCAAGACCGGCGACAGCTTCCGTTTTGCCAGCCGCCGCCCGCATCGCTTCTCAAATCCCGCTGATAATGCGAAAGCGGTGGTGTTGTGGGTGAACTGCGTGACGCAGGCGGGTTGAACCACAGTCTGGAGTAAATCATGGATCAGGCCGCAGACGATTGGGCCCCCCACAGCGCACACTGGGGCGCCTTCTCCGCGCGATGGAACGGCGAAACCCTCGATGTCACGCCTTACGAGGGCGACCCGGCGCCCTCGCCGATCCTGCAAAACTTCACCACCGCGATGCGCCACAAGGCGCGCATCCTGCGGCCGATGGTCCGCAAGGCGTGGCTGGATCGCAGCGCGCGCACCGAGCGCACGTTCGATCAGGAATTCGTCGAGTGTTCGTGGGATAGGGTTCTCGACCTGCTGGCTAGCGAACTATCGCGGGTCAAAGCTGAACATGGCGCAGCCGCGGTCTTCGGCGGCTCCTATGGCTGGTCCAGCGCCGGACGTTTCCACCACGCGCAGAGCCAGGTTCATCGTTTCCTGAACATGGCGTTCGGCGGCTACGTGCGTTCGGTGAACAGCTACAGCGCCGGCGCATCAGCCGTGATCCTGCCGCATGTGATGGGCGGCTATGAGGCCGTCTCGCGCCACAACGTGACCTGGGACCAGATCGCCGAGCACAGCGACGTTGTGCTGGCGTTCGGTGGCATGGCGCTGAAGAACTCGCATGTCGCCAGCGGCGGCATCAGCCGGCACATCGAGCGCGACGCGATGGCGACGGCCGCACGCCGCGGTGCGGCCTTCTACTGCATCAGCCCGCTACGGGACGACATGCCGGCAGACGCCAACGCACGATGGCTGCCGATCAAGGTCGGCACCGATGTCGCGCTGATGCTGGCGCTCGCGCACACGCTCCTGACCGAAGACCTCTGCGACAAGGCCTTCATCGAACGCTATTGCACCGGTTTTGAAAACTTCGAACGCTATCTGCGCGGCCGCGATGACGGCACGCCGAAGGATGCGGCATGGGCGGCTGACATCACCGGCATTTCATCCGGCACGATCATCGACCTCGCCCGTCGCCTGCCGCGCGGGCGCACCCTGATCGCGGTCTCGCATTCGCTGCAGCGGGCGCAATATGGCGAGCAGCCGGTGTGGATGGGTGCGGTGCTCGCGGCCATGCTCGGCCAGATCGGCCTGCCCGGCGGCGGATACAATTACGCGCTCGGCGCGCTCGGCCACACTGGCCGCCGGATCAACGCCGTTCCGATTCCGACGCTTTCGCAGGGCAAGAACGGCGTCAGCGAGTTCATCCCGGTCGCGCGCGTCAGCGACATGCTGCTCAATCCGGGCGAGCCGTTCGAATACAACGGCCGGTCCATGCACTATCCCGACATCAAGCTGGTCTATTGGGCGGGCGGCAACCCCTTCCATCATCATCAGGACATCAACCGCATGCGGCAAGCCTTCAACGCGCCGCAAACGATCGTGGTGCACGAAAGCGCCTGGACGCCGATGGCGAAATTCGCCGACATCGTGCTGCCCGCAACCATGACGCTGGAGCGCGACGATATCGGCGCCGCCGGCACCGACCCAAGACTGGTCGCGATGCGCAGGGCGGTCGACCCGATCGGCGAAGCGCGCGACGATTTTGATATCTTTGCCGGCCTTGCGCGAAAACTGGGCGTCGAGCAGGCGTTCACGGAGGGCCGCGATAGCCGGCAATGGCTGGCGCATCTTTACGAGCCGACGCGAAAGGCGCTGGTCGAAGCAGGTTGGGATGCACCTGATTTCGATGAATTCTGGCGGCGCGGCGAACTCGCGCTGCCGTCGGCCCCCGATGACGGCGGCTTCCTGCGCGCCTTCCGCAACGATCCCGCCGCCAACAGGCTTTCAACGCCAAGCGGCAAGATCGAGATCTATTCGAAAGCCATCGCGAGCTTCGGCTATGACGATTGCCCCCCGCACCCGGCCTGGCTGCCGTCGACCGAACCGCCGAGCGCGCGCCACCCGCTGACGCTGATCGCCAACCAGCCGGCGACCCGGCTGCACAGCCAACTCGACTTCGGCGCCTACAGCCAATCCAGCAAGGTTGCCGGCCGTGAAGTCGTGCGCCTCCACCCTGACGATGCCAAGCGCCGCGGCGTCGCCAATGGCGACATCGTCCGCCTGTTCAACGACCGCGGCGCGTGCCTGGCCGCCGCCGCCGTCACCGACGACGTCATGCCCGGCGTGATCCAATTGTCCACCGGCGCCTGGTACGATCCGGAGCGAGGTGCGACCGAGCAGCCCCTTTGCGTCCACGGCAATCCGAACGTGCTCACCCGCGACATCGGCACATCGCGCCTCGCGCAGGGCTGCTGCGGTCAGGTGACGGTGGTCGAGTGCGAGAAATATGAGGGCGCGTTGCCGTCGATCCGGGCCTTCGATCCTCCCGGTCAGCGGTGACGCGGTGTAGTGGCCCCTTGTATGACCAGCGCGAGCTATTCCACCGTCATTGCGAGCGAAGCGAAGCAATCCATCGCGCGGCTTGCGGAGACATGGATTGCTTCGTCGCTTCGCTCCTCGCAATGACAGCGGCGGATGCTGTGCGCTCTCACCCGAACCGCTGATCGTACCGGCTCAAGCTCAATTCGCTCACGTCGATATCCGGCTTCCGCCCCGACAGCAGATCCGCCATCACCTTTCCCGAGCCGCACGCCATGGTCCACCCAAGCGTGCCGTGGCCGGTGTTGAGATGCAGATTGCCGTATCGGGTAGCGCCGATCACAGGCGGACCGTCCGGGGTCATCGGGCGCAGGCCGCTCCAGAAGCTCGCCTTGCCGAGATCGCCGCCGCGCGGAAACATGTCGGTCAGCGAATGATCCAGCGTCGCCTGCCGCGCCGGATGCAGCGTGTTGGAATAGCCCGAGATTTCCGCGGTGCCGCCGACACGGATGCGATCCCCGAGCCGCGTGATTGCGACCTTGTAGCTTTCGTCCATCACGGTCGAGACCGGCGCGCCGTCGGGATCGATGACCGGCACGGTGATCGAATAGCCCTTTACGGGATAGACCGGCACGGAAATGCCGATTGGCCCAAGGAATCGCGGCGACCAGCTTCCCAACGCGGCGACATAGGTGTCGGCCTGCAGCAGGCCTTCGCTCGTCATCACGCCGGTGATCTTGCCGCCGTCCGCGACCAACCGCTCGATGGTGGTGTTGAACTTGAACTGCACGCCGATCTTGGCTGCTTCCTGGGCGAGCGCCTGCGTAAACATGTGGCAATCGCCGGTCTCGTCCTGCGGCAGCCGAAGTCCGCCGACGAAGCTGGCCTTCGCCGTAGCCAGCGCAGGCTCCGCGCCGATGCAGCCGTCGCGGTCGAGCACCTCGTAGGGAACGCCATACTGCTTGAGCACCGCGATGTCGTCGCCGGTCGAGTCGAGCTGCTTCTGCTTGCGAAACAGCTGCAGCGTGCCGCGGCTGCGCTCGTCATATTTGATGCCGATCTCGTCGCGCAGCGCCCGCAAGGAATCGCGGCTGTATTCGGCGATCGGAATCATCCGGCTCTTGTTGACGGCGTAGCGCTCTGTCGTGCAGTTGCGCAGCATCTTCAGGCCCCAGATCCACATCATGGGATCGAGCTTGGGCCATATCACCAGCGGCCCGTGCCGCATCAACAGCCATTTGATCGCTTTCACCGGCACGCCCGGCCCGGCCCAGGGCGAGGAATAGCCGGGCGAGACTTCGCCGGCATTGGCGAAACTGGTCTCCAGCGCGGGCTCAGGTTGACGGTCGACGACAACGACTTCATGGCCGGCGCGCGCCAGATAATAGGCTGTGGTCACTCCGATCACGCCACTGCCGAGAACGATGACTTTCACGATTCCTCACACATCCGCCGCGGCAACGCTGCCGCGGCTGAGCCCTGCTCCGATCGAAATCGGAACAGGACTCCAGGTTTTTGTCATGACGCGTTTTCTTTACGCGAACCGGGGTCCACTTCGCTCGAAAACGCTATGCATTCCTTGAGAGCAAGGATCAGGCCACCCGCTTGATCGCGTCGCCGAGGATCGAGACGATATCGTCGATATGGCTCTTCTCGACGATCAGGGGCGGCGACAACGCAAAGCTGTCGCCGCTCATGCGCAAATAAAGCCCGCGATTGAAGCAGTCGACCATCACGTCATAGCCGCGCGTGCCGACGCCATCGCTGCGTGGCGCAACTTCCACCGCGCCCATCAGGCCGCAATTGCGGATGTCGACGACGTTCGGCAGGCCTTTCAGCGAATGAAGCCCATCGCGCCAGTATTCGGCCATCGACGCGCCGCGCGTGAGAAGCTGTTCGTCCTTGTAGATGTCGAGCGTCGCCAGCCCCGCGGCGCAGGCGGTCGGATGCGCCGAATAGGTGTAGCCGTGGAACAGTTCGATCGTCCCTTCCGGGCCGGTCATCAGCCCGTCATGGATCTTGCGGCTGGCGAAAACCGCGCCGCAGGGCACGGTGCCGTTGGTGATACCCTTGGCGGTCGTCATCATGTCGGGTGTGACGCCGAAATAGTCGGCCGCGAACGGCGCGCCGAGACGGCCGAAGCCGGTGATGACCTCGTCGAAGATCAGGAGGATGCCATGCTTGGTGCAGAGTTCGCGCAAGCGCTGCAGGTAACCCTTCGGCGGCGGCAGCACCGCGGTCGAGCCCGGCACCGGCTCGACGATGACGGCGGCGATGGTGTCGGCGCCATGCAGCGCCACCATCCGCTCGACATCGTCGGCGAGTTCGGCACCGTGATCCGGCTGGTCCTTGGCGAAGGCATTGCGCGTGAGATCATGGGTGTGGCGGATGTGATCGACGCCCGGCAGATGGGTCGCGAACGCCCGGCGGTTGGCCACCATGCCGCCGACCGACATGCCGCCGAAGCCGACCCCGTGATAGCCGCGCTCGCGACCGATCAGGCGCGTGCGCGTCGCCTGTCCGATGGCGCGCTGGTAGGCCAGCGCGATCTTCAGCGCGGTGTCGACCGATTCAGAGCCCGAATTGGTGAAGAAGACGCGATCGAGCCCCTTCGGCGCGATCTCGGTGAGCCGCTCGGCGAAATCGAACGCCAGCGGATGGCCCATGTTGAACGAGGGCGCGAAATCGAGGTTCATCAACTGCCGCTCGACGGCAGCCGCAATCTGGCGGCGACCATGGCCGGCATTGACGCACCAGAGGCCGGCGGAGCCGTCGATCACCTTGCGGCCGTCGACGGTGGTGTAGTGCATGCCCTCGGCGGAGGCGAACAGCCGCGGCGCTTTCTTGAACTGCCGGTTGGCCGTGAAAGGCATCCAGAACGAGTCGGTCTGCAGGGTGTTCGGCTTCTGATGAAGGGTCACGGGTAGCTCCTTTGCTGGCAGCTCAAGGCAGCACCGGGCCACGCTCGGGAAGCGACAACAAGTCCTTTTCTTGGGTCCTGCAACCTATTGATTTTATTGATCCCGTCGAGGCATATTTGTTCGATCCGAAACACCTGCAACAGGGATTTTCCGATGAGCGTCGATATCGGCGGGCGACTCCGATTCATCCGGGCCCGGCACAAGCTGTCCCAGCGCGAGCTGGCCAAGCGTTCCGGCGTGACCAATTCGACGATTTCGCTGATCGAATCGAACCAGATGAACCCGTCCGTCGGCGCGCTCAAGCGCATTCTCGACGGGCTGCCGATGGGGCTCGCCGAATTCTTCGCGATCGAGCCGGAGCGTCCGCGCAAGGCGTTCTATCGCTCGGATGAGTTGACCGAGATCGGCAAGCAGCCGATCTCCTACCGCCAGGTCGGCGACACCATGTTCGGCCGCGCGTTGCAGATCCTCAAAGAGCGCTACGAGCCCGGCAGCGACACCGGCCGTGTGCCGCTGACCCATGACGGCGAGGAAGGCGGCATCGTGGTGAGCGGCCGGCTGGAAGTGACCGTCGACGACGAGCGCCGCATCCTCGATCCCGGCGACGCCTATTATTTCGAAAGCCGCAGGCCGCACCGCTTCCGCTGCGTCGGCGGGAAGGCGTGCGAGGTGATATCGGCGTGCACGCCGCCGACGTTTTGAATTCGGTGTTGTATGGAAGGACTGGCCTGAGGGGGGCATCACCATGCGCAAGGTCTGGATCGAGGCAGCGTTGAACGGCTCGTGGGGCCGCGCGCTCCAGCCCGGCATTCCCGATACCGTTGAGACCATCATCGCCGAGGGCGCCGCCTGCGCGCGGGCCGGCGCCACCATCGTTCACGTCCATGCCTATGATGGCGGCGGCCCGCAGACCTACGACTGGCAGGTCTATGCCCGCATCATCGAAGGCATTCGCAACCAGGTCGATGTTCCCGTCTATCCCTCCTATCCGGCTTTCATAACCGCAGGCAGCGAGAGCAGCCCGCTCGCCGACGTCGTGGCACGATTTGCCGGCATCGAAGAACTTGCCGCACGCGGCCTCCTGGACTTTGCCGTCATCGATCCTGGCAGCGTCAACTTGAGTCTGACGAACATCACGGCGGCCACGCAGCCCGGCGGCACCTACATGAATCCTGAATCCCAGATCCGCCATACGCTCGATTTCGCAGCCCGCCACGGCCTGCATACCGATTTCGCGATCTACGAGCCCGGCTTCGTGCGTTCCGGCGCCGCACTGGCGCGCGCGGCCGGCGTCAAGACGCCAATCTATCGTCTCATGTTCTGCAATCTGGTCGCGGTCGGCTTTCCGCCGAAGCCATATGCGCTCGCGGCCTACCATGCGCTATTGGAAGAGGAAGCGCCCGGCGCGCCCTGGGTGATCGCAGGCGTCAGCGCCGATCTTCGCCCGCTGTTTGCCGAGGCGATCACGCGAGGCGGCCATATCCGCGTCGGCCTCGAGGACGCGCCGCTCGGCACCACCGCGACCAATATCGAACTCGTCGAAGAGGCCGTGCGAATGGTGCGCGATCTTGGCGCAGAGCCTGCTACTCCGGCCGAGATGCGGCAGGCCCTGGCTGCGACCTCGGCGCAAAGCCCAGCGAGTTAAGGCTGTTTCAAAGATGGACGCAAGAACATTCGCCGAGCCAGCGCTGCGCTTGCGTGGGCCGTGAAAAAGCTGAATAGTTTCCTTGGTCCCGACGGAGGGATCGGAGGATTGTGGCTGCGTGCAGCCGCTTCTTGGAGCTTTCCACATGTCAAAGCTCACCGAGCACGGCGCGTGCCTGTTGTGGAAGCCGGAATTGATCTGGCTGAATGTCGTTTCCGACGCGATGCTCGCCACCGCCTTCTTTGCTACGGCGTTCGTTCTCGCGCTCTTCGTGTGGCGGCGCCACCGCGAGCTGATGTTCCGGCGCGTATTTCTGATATTCGCGATCTTCGTCGCGGTCGCCGGCGTGAGCCGCCTGCTCTCGATCTACACCGTGTGGGTGCCGGCCTACGAAATCGAGGCCCTGATCAAAGCTGTCCTGGCGCTGATCTCGGTCGCGATCACGGCAGTTCTACTGCTGGCGTTGCCGCGGATCCTGGTGCTGCCCACGCGCATTCAGCTTGCGAATGCCTATGCCGCACTCGAGGAGGAAGTCAGGCAACGCCGGGAGGCCGAGGCCATGGTCAAGCGTTTTGAGGAGAAAGAGGCCACCGAATCCAAAATCCAGCAGGCGCAGAGGATGGAGGCCATCGGCCAGCTTACCGGTGGCGTCGCGCATGACTTCAACAACATTCTGACTGTCATCACGGGGACCATCGAGATCCTCAGCGATGCCGTCAAGGATCGTCCGCATCTCGTTCAGATCACCAATCTGATCAGCGGGGCCGCGGCAAGGGGGGCCGAGCTGACGAAGCATTTGTTGGCGTTCTCCCGTCGACAGCCGCTGCAGCCGCGCAATACCGACGTCAATGCGCTGGTGATCGATGCCGCGGGCCTGCTGCGACCGACGCTTGGCGAGCACATCGAAATTGAATCGATGCTGGCGCACGATTCCGCACCGGCGCTGATCGATCCCAGTCAGCTCTCGACCGCGATGCTGAACCTGGCCCTGAATGCGCGTGACGCCATGCCCAATGGCGGCAAGCTGACGCTGGAAACCAAGAATGTTGTGCTCGACGAGAACTACGCTCGCCTGAACAGCGAGGTCAGGCCGGGCAACTACGTCATGATTGCCGTGAGTGACACCGGGGATGGAATCCCGAACAACCTGCTCGAAAAGGTGTTTGAACCATTCTTTACCACCAAGGAGGCCGGAAAAGGATCCGGGCTCGGCCTCAGCATGGTGTATGGCTTCGTCAAGCAGTCGAACGGACATATCAAGATCTACAGCGAAGAAGGCCACGGCACGACCGTGAAGCTGTATCTGCCGCAGGCCACGGGTGGCGGCCCGGAGGAGCCGGTCGCCGGGACCGGCGGATATGCGGGCGAACATAGCGACCAGTCTATCCTGATTGTCGAGGACGACCCGCTGGTCCGCGAATACGTCGTGGCGCAAATCACCCGCTTCGGATTCCGCACGCTCGCCGCCGCCAATGCTGCCGAAGCGCTGGCAATCATCGATGGACCCGAACGCATCGACCTGCTGTTCACGGACGTCATGCTCCCCGGTGGCGCGAATGGCCGCCAGCTCGCAACCGAGGGGGTGAAAAGGCGCCCGGAGCTGAAAGTGCTGTACACCTCCGGTTATGCCGAGAATGCCCTCATCCATCATGGCCGTCTCGATGCCGGCGTTCTGCTGCTGCCGAAACCCTATGTCAGCGCCGACCTCGCGCGGATGCTTCTAACCGCGCTGGCATCGTGAGCTCTTTCAACGGTGGCAACGACTACATTTGTTGCCCTGGAGAAAGGTCAGCCAAGGCAGGGGCCGAGCCATCGGCGTCAGCCAACTGGTTCACGGTCACCATGAGGCATCACGATTAACCGGGAAGGCCCGCATTGCGGAGACCCTTGGCGAAGGTGGCTAAGTCCTCCTCTCGACGAAACAAATCTCTCAGATTGTTAGCGCGCAAGCCGGGATCATCTTCGAGTGCTCGCGATATCGCTCGTTGTGCCAGGTCAAGTCGCCCCGCGACGGCGTTGCTCGCTGCGAAGACGCATGTGGCCAGCAGGAAATTCGGGTTGAAGCGCAGAGAGCTTTCGGCGCATGACGACGCCGTGTCATAGCGGCCTGCGAGAAAATGGGCATAGGCCATGGCCCCATGCATGGCGTATGTGGAAGGATCGAGTGGGCTCAAGCGCATGGCGTGCGCAGCGTGCTCGAGCGCCAGGTCAGGCTCACCTCTCCAGACTCTTAACCACGCACTAAGGATCCAGCTTCGCCCCAAGTTAGGATTTACCGCAAGTCCCCTATCCATGAACGCCGCCGCGTCGTCGAACTCACGGGCTACCAAGGCGAGTGCATATCCACCCATGCACAGCGCGATAGGGTCATCTTCCCCCAGCAGCACCGCCTTCCGAGCCAGCCGCACGGCTTCCGCACTTTCCTGAATGCGTTCATCCATCCAACCACGCGCTTTCCGCCGCACGTAGCACCACGCGGCCATACCATAGGCGCAGGCCAGACCATGATCGAGCTCGAAGGCCTTGCAAAAGAGCCGGAGTGCTTCGGCGTTCGCGTCCCTGGTCCACCGACCTGCGCTGGCCAGCCCGCGCAGGTAATAGTCGTATGCATCCAGATTTTCAGTTGGCTTGCGCTTTGCCCGTTTGATTTCCTCGCGCTGCAGCTTTGGTGCGATCGCACCCACCACGCTGGAAGTCACGTGATCCTGTAGATCAAACATGTCCTCGAGTGCACCATCAAAGTGATCAGCCCACAGATGTGCTCCAGTTTCGGCGTCGATAAGCTGTCCCGCAATACGCAGGCGATTTCCTGCCTTGCGCACACTGCCTTCGAGTACGTAGCGCACCCCGAGCTCGCGCCCGACCTGCCTTACGTCTACCCTTCGGCCCTTGTAGGTGAAGCTCGAATTGCGTGCGATCACAAACAGCCAGTGAAAGCGGGACAGCGCCATCGTGATGTCTTCCACGACGCCGTCGGCAAAATACTCCTGCTCCGGATCCCCGCTCAGGTTGACGAAGGGGAGGACGGCGAGCGAAGGCCTCATGGGCAGCGCCAGGGAGATTTTCGGCGGTTCTGCCCGGTTGTCGGGCGCTGCGCCGCTTCGCTCTTCCTGCACTTGCCCGACAAAACGGAAGCCCTTCCGCGCCAGCGTCTTGAGAAGGCGCTGCTCTTCGCCGGAATCGCCGATCGCATTCCGGGCGGCGTTCAGGCGCGTCGTCAACGCGGCATCCGATACAATGCGTCCATTCCAAACGGCGCTAATGAGGTCGTCTTTGCTGACGACGCGCTCCCTGTTTCGAATCAAGTAATCGAGCAGGTCAAGAGCCTGCGGTGTGATTGACACCGCATCCGGCCCGCGGTGCAGTTCACGCTTTTCAATGTCAAGCGTGTAATCCTCGAAGAGATAGCGCACGTTGCCATTCCTTCTTGGGGGCACACGTCGAAAGCCCCGAGGCACGAAGAATAAGCTGCCGGTAAGGGAAATGTAAGCCGCCAGTTAAGCGCGCCGGCGCATCTTGCGGCAATTCTGGCTGGTCAGGCAGTCCAGACAGGACATACCGCAATGAGCACGATCCACGGGCTTACCGAGCTGGGACCGGCAACCGCAAAGCGGCAGGTCTACAGTCCTCTCGAAGCATATTGGAATGCATTTCAGGCGTGGCGCAAACGCGAGAAGCTGCGAGCCGAGTTGTGTCGGCTGACGGACAGCGAGCTTGCGGACATTGGTATCACACGGGGCGAGATTGACTACGTCGCCTCAAACCGCTCAATCTCGCTAGATCCCCTCCGCTGGATGTCTGACATCGGGACCCGGATGTGATGCATCTCGGCTTCACTTCGCCAGCGCGCTCGACAGCACCAGTTCGAGCTCCTGCCTGACGTCCTCGAGCGGCTGGGCGCTGCGCGCAGCGCGGCACATCGCGACCGTTCCTTCCGTCGAGGCGATGACGAGCGCCGCCAGCCGCCGCGCGCGGGCGGGCGCAACGCCCTCGCGGCGCAGCGCCGTGAACATGATGCGCTGCCAGTCGGCGAACACGCCGTCGGCAAGATCGAGCAGATGTTGCTGCGCGGCTTCATCAGGCGCGCCGTCCTTCTCCGTCGCGTCGTTGACATATTGCTCGACCGCGACCGCGAGCACTGGACAGCCGGCCTGAAACTTCGATTTCTCCAGCGTCTGGCGCCATAGCGCGATGAAGGTGCGCAGTCCCGCAATCGCGCCGCGCGACTGCACCAGATGCTCCAGCGGCCCTGAGACCTGCCTCCCTGCGAACACCACCGCATCCTCGATCAGCTGCTGCTTGCCGCGCGGAAAGTGATGGCTGATGGAACCGCGTGGCGTGGCGGTATGGCGCACCACCTCGCGCATGCTGGTGGCGTTGACGCCGCGGCGGCTCATCAGGTCGGCAGCGCCTGCCACCATCTTGGCGCGGGTATCTGACGTCATCGGGATCCTCTCCGGCGGGATGGAACATCCTACAATATGACACTTGACATAGCCAGACCCCTGTGAAGTTATGACGATCGTCATAATCGAAACCGACCGGAGGAGTACGCCATGACGTTTATCCAGGTGATGACGCCGCAGGGTCGGCTGAACGCCGATCAGCGGCGGGTATTGGCAAAGACGCTGACCGATGCCGTGCTGGTGCCGGAGGTCGGCAAGCTCACGCCGGAGGCGCGCCGCGGCTATCAGGTGCATTTTGCCGAGCGGCCGCTCGACATGATCGCCCATGGCGGAGAATTGCTGTCGGACAGACCAAGCGACGTCATGCTGATCGATGTCGCGGTGATGGACTGCTGCTGGACGCGTGAGGATCGCGCCACCGTCATCCGCAACATCCACACCGCCTTGGCGGAGGCTTGCGGGATGAAGGCCCCCTCGCCGGCCTGGTGGATCAATTTCCGCATCATCGAGGAAGGTAGCTGGGGATCGCGCGGCGGCGTGCTGTCGTTCGTCGACCTGCTCGAACATGGCGCATCGCATTTCTCGCCGGAGCGGGCGGCGGCGATCCGCACCGCGCTCGCTGTCAAATACGAACGATAACGACACCCGATCGCAACCAACATTCCAGAAACATTTCAAGAGGACGACCATGAGCGCCGAAGGAACGATCCGCACCGAAACCCATGATCGCATATTCAAGATCATCATCGACAATCCCGCGAAGAAGAACGCGTTCTCGCCGGCGATGATGGAGCAATTGTCGGACGCCCTGACAGAGCTGCACAACACCGAGAGCCTTTGGGTCGGCGTCATCTGCGCCGAGGGCAAGGATTTCACCGCCGGCCTCGACATGCCCCGTTTCTTTGGCCCCAACGCCGAGAAGCGCAACTTCAAGGAGGGCAATGTCGACGTCTTCGGGCTGCAGAAGCGCTGCAAGAAGCCCATCGTCACCGCCGTGCAGGGCATCGTCTTCACCATCGGCATCGAACTGATGCTGGCCGGCGACATCGTCGTCGCCGCCGATGACGCCCGCTTCTGCCAGATGGAATCCAGGCGCGGCATCGCCCCGCTCGGCGGCGCGCATTTCCGCTTCCTGTCGCGCACCGGCTGGGGCAACGCGATGTATCATCTGTTCCTGTGCGACGAGTTCACCGCGGTGCGCGCGAAAGAGATCGGATTGGTGCAGGAAGTGGTGCCGGCCGGCCAGCAGGTCGAGCGCGCGATGGCGCTTGCCAGGATCATTGCCGGCAATGCGCCGCTCGGCATCCAGGTCACCAAGGAAGCGGCCCTGAAATATGTCGAGCAGGGCGAAGCCGCCGCCATCGCCTACATTCCGAAAGTCCGCGAACGCGTGCTCGGCAGCGCGGACGCGCGCGAAGGCATTCAGTCCTTCATCGAGCGGCGCGCCGCGGTATTTCAGGGGCGGTGATCGCGATCATGAAGCCTCTTTCCAGGTGCTGTGCCGGGAGGGCAAGGGTGCCGGCGCACGCCGGCCAGCAAGTTCGCGCGCATTTCGGTGAGCTGGCGACGATCGAGATCACGATCGATCCGTAATGGCGTGGCCGGACACAGGACTGCCCCGAACGACGGGTGACCGTGCAATTCCAGCTTCCCGCGTCCCAAACGCTGCGGACAGGAAACCGGTTGCGGTGTAGAACGTATCTGGTGGGCATCGATCACGGAGCACCATCATGCGCGCCATCGTTCTGCTTCTCGCCCTCATGCTCGGCTTCGCCGCACCGGCCTTCGCCGACGACGTCGCCACGGCCCAGGGCGTGATCCGCGCCCAGGAGCAAGCCTTTGCCAGCGACGATGCCGCAGCCGCCTATTCCCATGCCGCGCCCGAGATCAAGCAGCTGTTCCCGCAGGCCGATATCTTCATGCAGATGGTCCGCCAGGGTTATGCGCCGGTCTACCGCCACAAGAGTTTTGAATTCGGCGAAGCGCGCTCAGCCGGCGGCCGCATCGCCCAGCGCGTCCATATTGTCGACGACAATGGCGAAGCCTGGGAGGCGATGTATACGCTGGAGCAGCAGCCGGACGGCAGCCTGAAGATCACAGGATGTTCGTTGTTGAAGGCGGGGCAGGCGGTCTAGTCGCTAGAAGAATTCACCGAGGAACTCCGCGGTCTGGTCCGAGATGCCGACGATCTTGTTCGTGGCCTGGCGATAGAATTTGAAATTGAGTTCGCTCTCGGGCCGGCCGTCATTCCAGTCGGTGAATCCCCTGAGTTCGCGCCGTCCCAGCGGGCGCCTTGCAAGCGCGGTGCGTTTGATGGCGACGCTCACACGCGGCGTTTGCCTGGCGACGCCACGCTTCTTCGCAACCGCATCGGCGGAAGTGACGACGCCGCACGCAATGAGCCCCTGCCCGCCCTCGTTTTCGCTCGCGAACACGAATATCGTGTCGCCGTCGGCAATATGTTTGCCGCCATACATCGTCTTCTGCGCGATGAACGAGAACATCTTCGCCCGCGGATTGTGGATTTCGGCCTTGATCGCGAACGCCATGATCCCGCTGCCGCGCCAAAGTTGATGGATCGACCTCTACGCCATCGCGAGCCGCTGCCGCGCGCGCATCAACAGCAGAAGCATAATGCCGATATTCAGAGCATTCCACGCCAGCCCATTGGCGAACGCTGCCATGTACGAGCCCGTCGCGTCGAAGATCGCGCCGGAGACCCAGCCGCCGAACGACATTCCGAACACGGAGGCGAAGATCACGATGCCCACGCGCGTGGCGGCCTCCGAAGCCGGCATCGCTTCGCGCACGATGATGGCATAGCTCGGCACGATGCCGCCCTGGAACAGTCCGAACATCGCGGAGATGACATAGAGCGAGGTCAGGCCGTCAAAGAACAGGTAGAAAAGGAGCGCGGTGCCCTGTGCGACCGAGCCGATCAGCAGCGTACGGATGCCGCCGATCTTGTCGGCGAGAAAGCCCGATCCGATGCGGCTGATGATGCCGAACCCCAGCATCAGCGACAGCATCTCGGCGCCGCGTGCCACGCCATAACCGAGATCGCTGCAATAGGCGACGATATGCACCTGCGGCATCGACATCGCCACGCAGCAGGCAATCGCGGCGAGCGACAGGATCGCCGTCAGCGCATTGGTGGAGATCCGCAAGTCCACGCGCGGCGGGGCGGCGTTCTCATGGTCGCGCTGGCCGCCCGCCCCCATCAGCAGCCGCAACACGATCAGCGCCAGCGTCATCGCCACCGCGGTGAAGATGCCGAGCGCGATGTGGGTGGTGCGCCAGCCCAGTTGCTCGATGCCGAAATTCACCAGCGGCGGCCAGATCGCGCCGCCGATGTAATTGCCGCTGGCGGCGACAGCGACCGCAAGCCCGCGGTAGCGGTCGAACCAGTGCGAGGCCTCCGCCATGAGCGGCCCGAAGGTCGCCGACGACGACAGCCCGATGGCGAAATGCACCAGGATGAAGTGCCAGATCGAGGTCGACATGCCCGCAACGACATAGCCGAGGCCGAGAATGCCGATGCCGAGCCCGATCGCGGTGACGATGCCGTAGCGGTCGGTGATCTTGCCGGTCAGCACCGCGCCGGAGCCGAATCCGAGCATGAGCATTGTAAAGGCGAGCGATGCAGTGCCGCGGCTCGCGCCGAAATCCACTTGCACCACCGGCAGCGCGACCACCACCGACCACATGCCGACGCTGCCGAGCGAACCGATCAGCACGGCCACGGCAAGCCGGGTCCATGCCCGGCGCGAGTCGGGAACAAACAGGTCGGAGTCTTTGGAAAGTTCAGAAGAAATTGCCACGGCGACCGCAACTTCGGGGGCAAATCGCCTAACGTCAAGCCACATTGCCGCGATATTGGGCATGCAGTTGTGGTGGGGGTAGGTAAGGCGGCGGCCTTGGCTGAATCAGCCATCGCCTCTAGTTTGCCGCCATGTTCGTTCGCCTGAAGGGACCTGCGCGCGCCGGATCAGGGTGGTTTGCCGCCCTGCTCTATCTGTTCTGCGTGCTGGCCCCCGGGGCCGCGCTGGCGCTCGGCGATGCCGCATCATGCCTGAAGGTCGAACCGGCCGCGGCTCTGCACATGCATGCCGGCTCTCCGCACCAGGACCATGCGGGGCATGCACACCACGACGCCGGCAACAGCCAGCAAGAGCATGCACAGCATCAACATGACGGCAAGGATGCGCCAAATCCATGCTGCGCCATGCTCTGCCTGTCGGCGCTTCCAGCCGATTTGCCCGCCATTGCCAGGCCCGCGCCGCCGATCTCTGTCTGCGTCTCCGAAAATTCCTGGCGCCCGCCGGGTGAGGTGCCGCCGCGGCTTTATCGTCCCCCCATCGCCTGATCCCGACCTGATGATCCCGGCAGCCGCGCGCATCCGCGCGCGCACGATCACGCGTCCACGCGACGCATTCCAAGCGAACAAGAAAGAGCTCAATGAAACCCATCATGACGACAGCCATTGCGCTGCTGGCCGCTTCAATCGTGCCGCAGCCGGCGCAGAGCCACGACAAGCCCACCCGCGAAACCTATTCGGCCGGCGAGCCCGGTGACCCGAAGAAACCTTCGCGCACGATTCAAGTTGAAATGAGCGAGATGGAATACACGCCCTCGCGCATCCCAGTGAAGCGCGGCGAGCAGATCCGCTTCGTGATCCGCAATGTCGGCAAGGAAGACCACGAATTCCTGCTCGCCACCACGAAGGAAAACCTGAAGCACGCCGAGGAGATGAAGAAGCACCCGCATATGGAGCATGACGATCCCAATGGCGTACGTCTCAAGCCGGCGAAATCGGCGGAGATCCTCTGGAAGTTCACCAAACGCGGCACGTTCGAATATTCCTGCCTGATCCCCGATCATCGCGACTACGGCATGATCGGCAAGGTGACGGTGAAGTGAACAACGAGGCCAAGGAGATGACGATGAAGACGATGCAGACTTTGGCGGCCGCAATGGTCGCCGCGATCTCGTTGCTGCCCGCCTGCGCCCAGGCCGAACCCGTCCAGGGTGAAGTCAGGAAGATCGACGAGGCCGCCGGCAAGATCACGCTCAAGCACGGCCCGATCAAGAGCCTCGGCATGGACATGAGCATGACCATGGCGTTCCGCGTCAAGGACCCCGCGCTGCTGAAGGAGGTGCAGGTCGGTGACAAGGTCGAGTTCGAGGCCGAGAAAACCGACGCCGCGTATACGGTGACGAAGATCCAGAAGAGCCGGTGAGCGCTCCTCGACATCGCGCCACAACCCCGTAGGATGGGCTGAGCGCAAGCAAAGCCCATCAGCCGCGGTGCCCGAACGAACGGCACAGCCGAAAAACCAACCAACGAGACGCCCGTGCGACGAATTGACGACCAGGTTTTCCGGCTGCTGCTGCTTGCCGTCACCCTCGCCTTTGCCTGGGTTCTGCAGCCATTCTACGGCGCCATCCTCTGGGCGATCATCGTCGCCGTCATCTTTGCGCCGGTGAACCGCGCGCTGCTGCGCACGATGCCCGGCCGGCCGAACCTCGCAGCGGTGGTGACGGTCCTGCTCACCATCGCCATCGTGATCCTGCCGCTCGCCATCGTCGCGACCTCGCTGGTCCAGGAAGCCACCTCCCTGTTCGGCAAAATCCAGTCCGGCGAATATGATCTCGCAAGCTACATCCAGCGCATCTTCGATGCGCTGCCGGCCTGGGCGATGGGCTGGCTGGAGCGGTTCAACCTGACCAATCTCTCCGGGCTGCGCGAGACCTTATCGTCCGGCCTGATGAAGGGCGGGCAGATCCTGGCGCCGCAGGCGCTCAGCATCGGCATGAACACGTTCGAGTTCATGATCGGCCTCGGCATCATGCTCTATCTGCTGTTCTTCCTGACGCGCGACGGCAAGGCGCTGGCGGACCGGATCAAGGACGCCGTTCCGCTCGGCGCCGACCACAAGGCCGCGTTGTTCAGCCGCTTTGCCGACGTCGTCCGCGCCACCGTCAAGGGCGGCATTCTGGTGGCGATGGCGCAAGGCATGCTCGGCGGCCTCGCCTTCTGGTTCCTCGGCGTTCACGCCGCGCTGCTATGGGCGGTGCTGATGGCGTTCCTGTCGCTGGTGCCGGCCGTCGGGGCCGGCCTGGTCTGGCTCCCCGTCGCCATCTACTTCCTCGCCACCGGCGCGATCTGGCAAGGCCTCGGCCTGATCGCCTATGGCGTGCTGGTCATCGGCCTTGTCGACAATGTGCTGCGCCCGTTCTTGGTCGGCAAGGACACCAAGCTGCCGGATTACGTCGTGCTGATCTCGACGCTCGGCGGCATCGAAGTCTTCGGCCTCAACGGTTTCGTCATCGGCCCGTTGATCGCGGCGATCTTCATGGTGAGCTGGGAGATCTTTTCGGCATCGCGGCGGGACGCATAGACCGTGCGAGCGCGTAGGATGGGTGGAGCGCAGCGATACCCATCGCGTCTCCGCGACAGGGAATGATGGGTTTCGCTACGCTCGACCCATCCTACATTCCCTACCCCAATTCAAAGCTGGTGACCCCAAACACCCGCTCCAGCCGCAGCGGTGGAATCGGGCCCGTATACATGCGCGCCGTCTCGAACACCGGCGCGAGCCCAAAACTTTCCGCCAGCGCGATCGCCTCGCGGTTGATACCAGGCACATCCAGAAAAATCTCGCCGCCGCCCACCTCGGCGATCAAGGCCGACAGCACCACCTCCGCGCTCGCGCGATCGTCGGCCACCAGCGGTCCAATTTTAAAACCCTTCCGGCACGGCCGGATCACGCCCCATCCCTTAAGACCGCCATCACGCATCACCGCGCAACCGGCATGCCCGGGCGCACCGATCCAGGCGCGCAGGAACGCAGGCCGCGGCGCCGGAAACACCGTCGCATCGTCAGCCTCGATCGCCTCCATCGGAACGCCGCTCAGGGCAACGACACCCGCCCGCGACGCGTCAGGCGCCGTCACCATGCCGCCATAGCGGATGTTGGCGTAAGCGAGCTGAAAGCCGGACTTCTTGTAATTGTCCTGCTGCGCCACCACGCCGTCGAGCCCGATCACCCGCGCGCCGGCATGCGCGATCGCGGCGTTCCATATCCGCATCCCGTAGCCTTTGCCGCGCAGATCCGCGCGCACGATGTAGAAGCCGAGAAAGGCAAAGCGCGCATCGTAATTGACGCAGGAGACGGTGGCGACCGGCGCGCCATCGAGCTCGCCGATCAGGAAACCCTCGGGATCGACGGAAGCAAAGCAGGCATCATCAGCGAGCCCCGGATTCCAGCCCTCAGCCGCGGCCCAGTCGATGGCGAGGGAGATTTCGTTCGGGCGCATGGCGCGGATGGTGAAGTCGTTCATGACGGTCGGTCCTTCAGCCGTCATTGCGAGGAGCGAAGCGACGAAGCAATCCATTTGTCCGCTTGTGGCGCGATGGATTGCTTCGCTTCGCTCGCAATGACGTTGCTAGCAGTGGAATCACAATACGCACCTTGCACGCACTGACTCCTTTGATCGCGCCACGCAGCTCCTGAACACACGAACGCAAATGTGTGTGCAGTCCAGAAATGGCACACTTCTTCGCGCAAAATATCATTGCGCCCTGCGATTTGTTTAGCGAAAATTAACCGTGCTGGCTGGCGCGGCTTGAGTAGTTGGAGGCTTCACACATGTACCGATCATCGCTCGCGCTGGCCATTGTTGCCCTGTGCTCCGCGCCTGCCGCGGCCAGCGACCTGTCATCCGTCTACGTGGCGCCGGGCGGCGTTTACGCGCCTTCCTCGAATATCTACGTGCGTCCGGGAGCGGCCTATCGCCAGGCGCCTTATGCCGAACCCGGCTACGGCTATCGCTCTTACGAAACGCCGCCCCCCGCCTACCGCGCACCGGCCGCGGTCTATGGCGAGTACGGCTACCCCGCGCAGCCGACCTATGTCGAACGCGCCCCCGCCTATCCCGCGCGTTACTACGCTCGGGAGCGCTACTACGCGCAGGACCAGGACTATGCGCTGGAATACGCGCCGCGGCCGCCGCTCCCCGTGCCCTACCGCGCCCGGGCGCGGTGCGACGACGGCTATGGCAGGTGGTCGTATTGCGACTAGGCTGACGGCTCACACGGGTTCGTTGCCGCTCGGGGCGTCGGTCGGAATCTCGAGCCGACGCCCCCTGGACCTTCGGCCGAGTCTGCCGCTTTTTCCCAAGAACCTTATCATTTGTGAAGGCAAACGCCCGCCGCTGGTGTATTATCCGAGATCAAGCGAGTCGAAATAATACTTGGCAATTGTACTTCGCAATTGATTGTAAACCTGGAGGCTGCGGGATCGTAGGATCGGGCGGCCTTTCGCTGGGTCGATGAGCATGACGCATCACGATGTCCCCTTCGTGGTCTCGCTAATCTGGCTGACAGCACTCAGCAGTGGACTGGTCTTACTGCTTTTTGAGTGAGTACCGTCAAAGCAAGCTGCCAGGCATCATGGCGCCTTACGCCAACGATGCAGGCCGCTAGAGCTTTATTGTCAGCGCGCGCCGCTGCTCAAACCAGTTATCGAAGGTGGCGTCGTTCAAACGTCTCCCGCAGGATTGCGGTTACCTTGCGATCCAGGACTTCCAGACGGCTACGAAGCTCGATTTGTTCGTTCGATATGACGCGCTTGACGGTGACTTCGACGATGACAGACAACACGTAGCAGACGAATGCCGCCGCCAGAATCGAAGAGACCAGCGGTCGAAAGTCGGGCGTAACATTCCAAAAAACAAGACCTACGACTAGGGCCGCAATCCAGATGACGGCCTTGAGAAATGTTTTCATTTTAAAGTGCTCCCGTAGAAGCGCGAGCCGTCCGATTGCCCTGCCTCCAATAGGGCGAGATGCTGGTCAGCCCACAAACAATCGATTTTCAGGGCACGCAGTTCCCGTAACTAAAGCAACGTTCCGCTGGAACAATTTGGACCGGGGCCGACAGAAACGACCACGGTAGCGCGCTTGCACGCACGATCATTTCTGGATGCGCTTATCTGCGGTGCGCAGGCCACCATCGCTTCAATCCTTGCGGGCTTAAGCAAGCCAGCACGCAGCTCGGTTTCGCTTCGCTCTTCCCATCCTGTGCACTGAAGCCTACAAGATGCGCATCTGCCAGCAGGGGTGAAGCATTGGCGAACCAGATCTCGCGGGCTGACGAGGATGGCGAACGGCTGTTCGCGCGATCGGCCTTTTATGCGGAGTTCGCCCCGCCGGAGAGTCACAGCCGTCTTGTGGATTCGATCTACGTCCTGAAGGATTGCGGGCGACTGACGGCAAACCGCCTGGCATTCGCCTCGCCCTTCAGGGAGCTCACCTTCAGCATTCGAGAACCGGCTTCGCCTGGTCTCGGGCGCAGCGGCAAGGTGGTTGTGAACGAACCCAACTTTGCGCATCGAAGGAAGGACCGGGCGTTTTTCGGCTGGATCATCGGCATCAAGTTCAAACCGAATTGGCCCTATCCGTTGCACGCCGAAGACCCCGTGATCGTCGCGTGTCAAAATTCCCTGGCGCGCGTCATCAGTGAAGGCCCATCGTCCCTCGCCATCCTTGCGCCCCTGGATCAGGTGCTGCTCGCGCTCTCCCGGCAGACCCGACACGGATCGATCGCGAGCCGTGACTATTTCGATACACCGCACGACCGGGTTGCCCGTCTTGCAAGTCACGTCGGCGGTTCGGTGCGCACGCTGCACCGGCGGATGAAGGCATCGACCGGCGTTGCGCCAAAGCGCTTCCTGGCCGTCCAGCGTTTCCGTCGTTCGGTTTACGAAATCGCGACCCGGAATGCCGGCCTGTCACTGGTCGCCTTCAATTTGGGCTTCTCGGATCAGGCTCACCTGACCAGGGAGTTTCAACGGCACGCCGGCGTCTCGCCCGGTGCATTCAAGCAGACATGGCTCGGACGTCACGCGCGGGCTGTCCGATTTCTTCAAGACGCCGGCCCATCTGCGCGCCTAAGGATGGCGGTGTGGCCGTTCGAGGCCACGGCCCATTCACCTTTGAAGAGACGGACGCGCCATCGAACCTAGTCGCCGTCTCCTCCGCCGTTCGCTTCGGGAGATCCGACATGATCATCGATGCCTGGATGCAGCATCCCAATACGGGGTGGATCGGCAATCCGATGTTCGATTCCTTGCGTCGGTGGCGACCCGGCAAGTGGTCGGAGAAGGCGCTTCCCATCCAGGATACGGTTGCCGAGATGGATCGCGCCGGCGTTTCCGTCGGCATGCTCTGCGCCTGGTACGGTCCGAACGGCCCAATGATCGGTAACGACGAAGTCGCACATTACTGCCGGGAATATCCAGATCGCTTCGTCGGCATTGCATCCGTCGATCTCTTTCGTCCCATGGAGGCGGTGCGTGAACTGAGGCTCAGGGTGAAGCGCGACGGCTTCAAGGGGTTACGCGTTCTGCCCTGGCTTTGGGGCCTGCCGCCGGACGACCGCCGCTACTACCCGTTGTTTGCCGAGTGCTGCGAGCTCGATATTCCCTTTTGCACGCAGGTCGGACATGCAGGGCCCCTGCGCGAGTCGGAGCCGGGACGGCCTATTCCCTATCTCGATCGCGTCGCGCTGGAATTCCCCGAGCTTCGCATTCTCGGCGGCCACATCGGCGTGCCCTGGCTGGGCGAGATGCTCTCGCTGGTGATGAAGTATCCGAACGTCTTCATCGATACGTCGGCCTACAAGGCCAGCCGCTATCCATCCGAGCTGGTCGAGTACATGCGGGACAATGGCAGGCATCGGGTTCTGTTCGGATCGAACCACCCGTTCTGGCCCGCAGGCGAATGTATCGCCGGGCTTGAACGACTCGACCTTGGCGAAGCCGCCCGGTCCGCATTTCTCGCTGATAACGCGCGGCGCCTGTTCAAGCTCGCCTGACCCTTTGTTCTTCCGATCGCAACCCTGAACAGCGGAGTAGACCCGATGCCGTGGACCATCGACCGCCGGCACCCTCACGTGGCCGTGGTGACCATGAACACCAACAAGGTCAACGCACAAAACCCGGCCTTCTTCGCCGACCTTCATGCCGCGTTCGACCGCCTCGAAGCAGAATTTGCCGACTGCGCCGTCGTCCTGACCGGATCGGGCGCGGCATTCTCGGCCGGCCTCGACTTGGACCATCACTTTCCATTGTTCGCGAGCCGTTCGCTGAAGGAAATCGACGCCTGGTTCGAGGCTTACCGCGCGACGAACCTGCGCCTGTTCACGTACCCGAGGCCCACGGTCGCGGCCATCAACGGTCATGCCTATGCCGGCGGGCTGATCACGGCGCTGGATTGCGATCACCGCATAGCTGCTGAAGGCCCGCTGCAATTCTCGCTGAACGAGGTGCCGATCGGCATCCCGATGCCGGCGGTCTATTGCGAAATCATCAAGCACGCCGTCGGTCCGCGCGCGGCCTTCGAGCTGACCCTGTTCGGTCAGATCTACGATCTCCCTGCCGCCAGCCGATCGGGGATTGTTCAAGAGACGACCGCACCGGATGCATTGCTGAATGCCGCCGTCGCCTGGGCCGCGCTGGTGCCGCCGGATTGCTATACCGCCTACGCCTTTTCGAAGCGCGCGCTACAGGCAACCACCATGGCAGCCATCGACCAGGCCGGTCGCCTCGACCGGGATTGGCTGTCGCGCGGCATGTCCGATCCGGGAAGCATCCAGGCTCATGCACGGCGCTACCGGGAGCTGAAAGGCCGGGAGATCACGTGGCCTTTGCCGGTCTAAGGCGGTGCGTAGGACGGGTAGAGCGCAGCGAAACCCATCCTCCATCTGCGCACGCGATTGATGTGTATCGCTACGCTCCACCCATCCTACATGCAACCTAACCGACGCACTGATCCTGCGGACAATGCCGGGCTAAACGGCCGGACTTCGACCGACACTGAAACAAAAATTGATGGAACTTTCGAGAAAAACGGGGAAAAACCCAAATGCAGTCTTGATTTGCCTTCTTTCTTTTCGCGGGGCGCTTTGTGAGTAACGCGTATGACCGATCAACAATTGGCAATTCAGGCAATTGGCGAGGCCCAACTCATACTGGAAGAATATCTGCTACCCCGTCCTCAGAACAATGAGCGTATCCTCGACAAGCTGGTGGAAGTTCTCGAACGACCCGATGTGATGGCTGCTGTGAGCCGCTTGCAGCAGCGCAGTTGCTTCGAGGCGCCCAAATGAGCAAGCAGCTTTCATCAATGGCTCTGACGGCTTTCGTTGCGGCGCTGTTGTTGGGAATGCCCGAGGTGGAAGCAAAACAGCAATGCAGCGCCGCGATGCCGTCAAATCAGAACGGAAAATGGTGGTCGTATCGTCTCATCGACGGACGAAAGTGCTGGTACGAAGGCAAGCCGGGATATTCGAAAGCCTTGTTGGAATGGCCCAAGGGCGCGTCCCCGCAACCGTCACCTAAGGACGTGCTGCCCAAGGCCGTGTCCGCGCAACCGTCGCGCAAAGATGACAGGGATGTCGCGAACATCGTCCCGGAGAAGCGCTTCAATCCACTGGACGCGCAGGCCTGGGCGCCGAAGGAAGCCGTGCAAAATTGGGCACCGGAGGAAGCCGTGCAAGCGCGGACGCCGAATTACATCCCCGAGACCTTTGATGCGTTATGGAGCGGAAGGATCTGGCTTCTAGGTCGTTAAAAAGTTGATCTGCTGCGCGCCGTTTTCGCTTCAGCTTTTCTGTCCACTGATCTCTGTTGCTGAGCGCGCAGAATGAGTGGAGCGAAAGCGATACCCATTGCCTCTTCGCGCGCGGCATCAACTGCACTTCAACGCGCCTGCCTTATCCCGATGCCCGCATAGGACAGCCACTGCACTTCGCATCAATCGCGCAGCAGCACAGCTTCTCGAACGGTCCGGCTCGACCCCAGAACGGAGGCGAGGCCCAGCCCCATCAGCAGCACGCCAACCCAGGTTGCCGTCGAGTCCCGACCGTCATCGGCCGCCTCGGCGATGGGAGAGGCGACCGGCGTGGCTGAAGGTGCGGAAACGGCAACGGCGTCGCTTGGGGCCGGGGCGGCTGCCAGAAGCGTCTCCGCGTCGAGCCGGCGCGGCGCGGGGTGGTCGGGCGTGAGTTGATCGGTCGCGCGGTTGTCGACGGCTGCCGGCGGCACGGTGGCCGCGGCCCCCGCAGCCGGGGCGGAAGCGGCATCAACCACGTTGAGCTCGGGAGCGGGCTGCGTCGGCTGAGACGTTTCCGCCGGTGCGGAGCGCAGCATCTCCGCACGCGCATCCATGACCGCCTTGTCGCGCCGCGCGACCTCATTCTCCTCGGGAACGGCGACACGAGGCTTCGCGGCGCGACGAACCTGCTTCACCGGCGCGGTCTCCTCGGCAGCCTGGAACCAGCATTTGCGGCGCCCCTCAGTACGATAGACCCAGCGTTGACCCTCCGCCGTCGACGTACCGGGCCGTGGCAAGCACTCCCTCTCCTTCTCCACGGGAGCAGGCTCAGCGGCTGTCTGGGGAGGAGAGACATTGAACAAGTCTGCAAGAGGATTCGAAGACGCAGGCGAAGTCGGGAGACCCGCGAGAAGCACAAGAACGGCGACGCAAAATCGCAGATGACCGGACATGAGAATCCCAATGTTGTGCCCTCCCCCGCACGACCTTTGGCCGCGACCTCGGTCACAATGCGGCTCAAATCCGGCAAGGCGGTGGATTCATTCTGATCCGGATAACAACATCGTGGTCCCCATCCGCAGCCGCGCGGAACGCGTGCAAGATAGCTTCTTGTTGATCTCGAATCTCGATGGGTCATAGAAACTCGGTAAGTCACGTTGCATCGATGTGGCGGAACTGATCCCATGCGCTGCGGCACCTCAGACCGAAGCCGTTCCAATGAATCAGATTTCGCAGTCGACTGAATTCAAAGCCTTGCGTAACCCACCGAACGCACTTAGCCGGCAGGATTCGGTGTTGCCGGCGGCCTTTCGCCGCTCAGAAACAGCAGTTCGCTTGATAGCGATGATCTCTGGTTTCGACTTGGGATGTGCCACGGTAGTGATCTTCTTTGATTTGGAATCCTTTGATCTGGAATCGTGTCGATGGCGGACGACCATCGGGGGCTCCGAAGAACCGACACTGATTTCCTCCAACGGAGAACTGCGCTCGTCGACTGGCGCAGGCTGCGCGGGGGCCTCGCTGCTCGCAGCGGCAATTTCAAGTCGATCAGCCTTCGCCAACGCAGCATGTGAATCGGAAATGCCTACGGTTGTCTCGGCAGCGGGCTCGACGACCGCTGCCGCACTACGCACCGGCGTTCTGAGTTCCATTGCCGCGAGTATTCCTACACCCAATGGGATGAGGAGGCCCACCAACACCATTCTCAGCATGATGCTTCTCCACTTGTTCAGTGGTGGTGAAAATTCTCCGGTCTAATGCGGCAACTTGGCGGCGGTTCACGTAACAACTCGATCCACGTAGAGCCTGTTTGCCGACAGGGTTAACGTCGGCCCGGATGTTCCCGACGCGCGAACGTTCGCTTTGGCAATACGGAGACAGTGAGCAGGATGGGTAGAGCGAAGCAAAACCCATCATCTCTCTACGCATGTGATTGATGGGTTTCGCTTCGCTCCACCCACCTGCGTGCGACTAAATCCGGGCTACGCTGGCTGACCGCCGATATTGAGCCAGCCAGTTTTCCGAAGAATGATCTCTGCCAGTTCCGCAGGCCTTTTGCCGTCCGTCGCTAGAACGATGATGCCTTCGGCATCTTCGCTTGCCATGCGCCTTGCTTGCCGAATCGAGCGCTGTGCCTGTTCGTCTGCCCCAGAGCCGATCTCGCGCTGCGCAAGTCGTGCCAACAGCGTAGGCTCGGCAGCCTGCATGCGAACTACCGTAATCCGCGCTTCGGGTATGGCGGAAAGTATCCATCGTTTGTCAAAATGCAGGTGCATCATGACTCCCGACATGATCAGGCGCGTGTGTCCCAAGGCCCGGTATGTCGACCAGATCGCAGCCAGGTTGATGCTGCTGACGTCGATCGTGCCGGGCTGAATTCGATCAAGCTCGCTTGTATCGGGACGCGGGAACACCCTATCGAGTTCATCGGTCTCGATAACGGCATGCGCGACTTGGGCTGCGGCGAGTTGGGCACTCATTTCCCAACTCAGCGTCGATTTACCTACGCCGGCGGGCCCGGTAATCAGCAACAGTTGCATGCCACCTCGGCTTCCAATTTCGATCTCAGGGCGTCCAATGCACCGGGCGGCTTGGCAAGTCCAGCGCATTTGAACGTCCGCTTTCCACCAGACTTCGCTCGCAAGCACATGACCCCGCATTTACTCCCACCGGATCGCCATCTCGCTCGTCGGCCCCCATCCTAACCTTTCGTACAGCGGCCTGCCCTGCTTGGTCGAATGAAGGATCGCATAGCCAACGCGGAGTTCGCGCGCCCTCGCTTCGGCGAGCGCCATCAACCGCTTAGCCAGTCCCTTGCCGCGATGTTCGGGCTCGACGAAGACGTTGAGGATGTAAGCGCGCCGATGGTCGGCCGGATGGTTCGGATGCGGCGGCCAGTCGATGATCATCATGCCGAGGCCGGCGATCACCACGCCCGCCTCCTCGAGCATCCAGCCAAAGTAGCTGCCGTCGCCAAGCCGTGGTGCAAGCCATTGGTTGAAAGCTGCTGTCATCGGCCGCAGCGCTTCGCGCGTACGTCCGGACTCGGCAAACATCCGCTCGCGGTGCTCGCAGATCAATTTGAAATCGTGTTCTGCGACGGGTCTAGCTGTGATGGCCATCGGCATCGTCTCAACGGCACGATGAACGGGTAGAGGCCAACGCCATACACGAAGGCGGCGGCTTTCGAGAGATTACGCAGTACGCGGGGTTGGTAGAGCGCAGCGAAACCCATCATGCGAACTATCCCCGCAACTCCGCTTCGCGCGTAAAAAAGCTCGCCAGACGTTCATCTTCCACCATCTGGAAGCAAAGATGACACGGCTTCTTTTGATCGTACCAATGATGGAATTGAGTTAGAAATGCCTCCATGAGATCGAACATCTCGTCGCTCTTTTCCGTGACGAGAACGTCTGCGCGATCAACGACGATCACCAAGCCGTCATATCGATAAGCCAACGTGATGAGATCATCGAGGAACTGAACCCATGAATGGCGGCCGTACGGGACATGCTCCAGTCCCAGCACCGCGCCGAGAGGATCGGCGAGAGTGGCCGACTCTCTTCCGCCATCCAGATAATTCCAGTAAGCGAATTTGACGCCGACCTTCCTGGCAGCCCCAACTTGCTCTTCCAGAAATTGGCTGGATGTGTCGGTCCGCACGAAGTGCACACAGTGCGTGGCCGGGCGGTGTAGTCCATGCATCGGGCCCCCTCTGTGTCACGGTCTCCGTCATAAGGTTACACGGTTTCTAGTGATCTGTCGGCGGCTCACCGTCTGACCATTGAGGCGCTATCGACCGCTTTCGCGAAAACATCCGTCGGATGATCGCAAGCATCACAACTGCGCCGCGCGAGGACACCCGCGAAGAGGATCGAGCAGTCAGCAACGTCGGATGGGGTAGAGCGCAGCGAAACCCATGACCTCATCCCGTGCACGTGGTTGATGTGTATCGCTGCGCTCCACCCATCCTACGGGCTCCGACTGATAGACCGCGGCGTGCCTGCTGCCGGTATGGGGTGCGAGATTCTCCGATGTGCGCTTGCACATCGTAGTTCTTCGCTCCGCGCCGCCCCGGAATGACGGGCAAGGAACCCCCGTTAACCCTTTGCTAACCATACACCCGGCAAATATTGCCGGGTGAAGTCGAGTGTCGTCGGCCGCGTAAAACGGGAGGAACCCCGTGGACGCCAGTGCGGTACCTCACTTTCGAACCGGCGGCCCTTCGGCCGCCGCGAAGACGCATGGCGCCCGCGGGCGTCAGTCGCGGGGGGAAGCGGCTACCATGGTCGATATCACGGCTGGTCAGGGCGGCGCAGGCAAGGGCGGCAAGTTTCCGAGCCTTGCTGAAATCGGCGATATCCTAAAGCGCGGCGATCTGGCGCTGGCGCTCGGCGTCCTCATCATCCTGGTGGTGCTGATCGTCCCGCTGCCCTCGATCGTGCTCGACCTGTTCCTGGCGATCTCGATCACGGTGTCGATCCTGATCCTGATGACTTCGCTGTTCATCCAGGCGCCGCTCGAATTCTCGGCGTTTCCGACCGTGCTCCTGATTTCGACCATGCTGCGGCTGTCGCTGAACATGGCCTCGACCCGGCTGATCCTGTCGCATGGCCATGAGGGTACGGCGGCGGCCGGCCACGTCATCGAAGCCTTCGGCAATTTCGTGATGGGCGGTAATTTCGTGATCGGAATTATCGTGTTCGCGATCCTGGTCATCGTGAACTTCGTCGTCATCACCAAGGGTTCGGGGCGCATCGCCGAAGTCGCGGCGCGCTTCCAACTGGACTCGATGCCCGGCAAGCAGATGGCGATCGACGCCGACCTCTCCGCCGGCCTGATCGACGAAAAGACCGCCAAGACGCGCCGCAAGGAACTGGAAGACGAAAGCGGCTTCTTCGGCGCCATGGACGGCGCCTCGAAATTCGTCCGCGGCGATGCCATTGCGGGACTTCTGATCGTCTTCATCAATATCGTCGGCGGCATCATCATCGGCGTGGCCCAGCAGGGCATGAGCTTTGGCGACGCCGCCCGCACCTATACCGTGCTGACCGTCGGCGACGGCCTGGTCACGCAGGTGCCGGCGCTGATCGTCTCGACCGCCGCGGGCCTGCTGGTCTCGAAGGCCGGCATCACCGGCTCGGCCGACAAGGCGCTGATGAAGCAGCTCTCGGGTTATCCGCAGGCGCTCGGCATGTCGGCCGGCGTGATGCTGGTGCTGGCGCTGCTGCCGGGTATTCCGATGCTCCCCTTCCTCGCGCTGGGCGGCGGCGCCGCCGCGCTGGCCTGGAAGGCGCGCAACCACAAAGAGGTCGTCAAGGCACAGGAAGCCGCCGCAGCCGCCGCGCCCGACGCCGCCGCGGCTGCCGCCCAGGCTGCGGCCGAAGAGCCGATCGCCACCGCGCTCAAGATCGACGACCTCAAGATCGAGCTCGGCTATGCGCTGCTGCCGCTGGTCAACGGGCCTGATGGTACCGACCGCCTGACCGAGCAGATCAAGGCGCTGCGCCGCTCGCTCGCGATCGAGATGGGCTTCGTGATGCCGGCGGTGCGGATCCTCGACAACGTCCAGCTCGAGGCCAACACGTACATTATCAAAATAAAGGAAGTGGACGCCGGCTCCGGCAAGATCTGGCCGAACCAGTTCATGGTCATGGACCCGGCCGGTAACCAGGTCGGCGTACCCGGCATCCACACCGTCGAGCCGACCTTCGGCCTCCCCGCAACCTGGGTCGACGCGGCACTGAAGGAAGAGGCCTCACTGAAGGGCTACACGGTGGTCGATGCGGCGACCGTGCTGTCGACGCACCTGACCGAGCTGCTCAAGAACAACATGAGCGACCTGCTTTCGTATGGCGAGGTGCAGAAGCTCCTGAAGGACCTGCCGAAAGAACAGGGCGAGCTGGTCAAGGACATCGTGCCGAGCCAGGTCACGGTATCGGGCATCCAGCGCGTCCTTCAACTCTTGTTGGCCGAGCGGATCTCGATCCGCGACCTCTCCACCATCCTTGAAGGCATCGCCGACGCGCTCGCCTTCTCGCGCAACCCCGCCATCATGGTCGAGCACGTCCGCGCCCGGCTGGCACGCCAGATCTGCGCGCAGAATACCACCTACAACGGCTATCTGCCGCTGATCGCGCTGTCGGCGCGATGGGAGCAGGCGTTCGCGGAATCGATCGTCGGCCAGGGCGAGGAGCGCAGCCTCGCCATGCAGCCGTCCAAGCTGTCGGAGTTCATGACCGCTACCCGCAACGCCTTCGAGCAGGCGGCACGCGAGGGCGAAGCGCCGGTGCTGGTTACCTCTGCTGCGATCCGCCCGTTCGTGCGCTCGCTGATCGAACGCTTCCGTTCGCAAACCACCGTCTTGTCGCAAGCCGAAATCCATCCGCGCGCACGGCTGAAGACGGTCGGCAGCATCTAGGGATACCGGCGGGGCGGAGCAAATCAGCGGTGAAAATGGCGAGGTGATTTCGCCACATGCAAACGGTTTGTTAGAATCAGGAAAATCGGCGGGATTTTCGCGCTGCCCGCGCTTCGCCTGATACAAGATGCTGGAATACATAAACAATCGTTCATTTTCACCGGCCGTGGGCGTTCCTTTTGCTCGCGCCTGTTCAAGTCTTTTCACCGCCTTGTGATCGCCTCTTTGGAACTGAACGGCGGATTCCTACGTTTCCTGACGCGAGACATTGAACCAACCTGCGGACGCATCCAACAAATCCGTAGGCAGGAAGGCGGCAGGAGACTTCCATGAACCACTCGATCTACAGCGCAGATCGCACGACTCATCTCAAGATCGTGGTTGTGGCACTCGTGGCAGGTATCGTGGTCGCCGGGTTCAGCATCTCCGCACGCACGACCTCGGATGAAGGTCTCACCCAGACCGCGAGCACGCGCGTGATGAAGGCCGGTAAGCCGGTCGTGATTACGAGTTCAGGCAACTCAGTCGTACGCTAGAGGAGAAATTTCACGGAATTCACGCGGCTCTTTACAGCCCCCCAAAGTCGCCGTGTGGATAATCAAGACCCCAACTACCCCCAAGTTGACTGCGAAAACGCCCGCTCCCCACGGGCGTTTTCTTTTTGTCGGGGATGCAGAGATGCGCGTGGCTACCTTCAGCGCGGAGCACCAGCCGGCACCGTCTCGATCAGCTTGCCGGTAAAGACCGGCGCAGAATGCGGCTTGCCATCGGGCGATCCGCCGGCCTGCTCGACGGTCACCGCGAAGAGCGCGGAATTTATCATGCCGGCGTCATAGTCCGCGAGCACGGGGCGCGCTGTGAAATCGCTACCGCCGATCACGCCGAGCGAGCGCGGCTGCGGCAACTTGTCGGAGATCAGCCAAAGCTCAAAGCTCTTGCCGGGCTCGGCATCGGCCCCGACCTTGCGGACGGTAAAATTCTTGGTTGCGGCGTCGACCGTCAGGATGAAGGCGGGCGAGCCGGCGTCACGCTGCAGCAGCGCAACGTATTGCGCCGAGGGCACGGGCGATGGGGCCGGCGTCTTGACCTCGACGATCTGGATGCGCGGCTTCGGCCGCAGCCCGTCCGGCAGCAGTTCCGGCCGATAGACCTGTACCGCCAGCATCCCGACCAGCGCCGCGGCAAGCGCGGTGGCGACGGAAGCGACACTGCGCCAGCGCCTCGCGCGGCCCGCCAACTGGATGACGTTCGCATGGTCCGCGATCGTATTGTCCTGTACGGCCGGCGCCGCCTGGGCGACTACGGGAGCCACCACGGGCTCGGCCGCAGGCTCAGGCGGCGGCGGTGCCGGCTGCTCCGCCTGGGGCAGCACCAGCGGCGCCTTCGCCTCTGTCGAATGTCCGATCGCGGCCTTGATGTTTTCCCACACGACCGGCCGCGGTTCGACCGAGCCGACCATCTGGTTCAGCACGCCGAGCCTCAATTCCCAGGCGTGGACGAGCGCGCTGTATTCAGTGTCGACGGCCATCATGGTCTCGACCTGCGCGCGCTCGTCGGCATCGAGAGTGCCGAGCGCGTATTCCGCAGCGAGCGCGATATGGTCTTCGCTATAGGCCATCGTTCAAGATCCGGACCCTAGTCCGAGACACTCCCTTATATCCATCATGCTGCGGCGCAGCCACGTCTTCACCGTATTCACAGGCGCCTCGAACTTGGCGGCGAGCTGCTCGCGGCTCCAGCCGTTGTAATAGGCGAGGAGCACGAGCTTCTGCCGGTCCGGCTCGAGACGGCCGACGCATTCCAGCAACCGCTTCAACTCTTCCGTCATCTCGCGCCGCGCCAGCGGATCGGGCGAATCGGCGGCCACTTCCATCGCGGCCGGCTCCTCCTCGATCGAGCTTTCGCTCTTCTTGCGCACCACGTCGATCGCCCGGTTGCGCGCGATCGACGCCATCCACGTAATCGGTGAAGACAGGGCCGGGTTGAACTGGCCGGCACTGTTCCAGATCTTGACGTAAGCCTCCTGAATGACCTCTTCCGCGAGGTCCTGACGCCGCAAGATACGGAGCACAACGCCGAAGAGTTTCGCACGCGTGGCGGCGTACAGGCGCTCAAAAGCAGCCTCATCCCCCTTCGCCACCGCGGCAATCAGCCAGACCAGCTCCGCTGGCGTCAGCATTCAGCGTTCCCCCAAAGTCTCAGATCCTCCACCCACGTCCTACGCCGGAGCCGACGAGAGGTTTCGTAGCATACCTTGCGTCAAAAGGGCCACCAAGTGGCCCGGGCCGGCATGCCGGCAACGAAAAACCCGGGCCTTGCGGCCCGGGTTTTCGATTGTGTCAGATCAGCGGAAGCTGGCTTCGTCAGGCGACGCCAAGCCGGGCGCGCATCAGGCCGATGGAGTCCATGTCGGCCTGCTCGCGGGCGCTCTCCTCGGCGCGCTCGCGCGCCTGGTCGCGCTCGTCGAGCAGCTCGACCTTCTTCAATTCCTCGAACGCTTCGCTCAACAGGCTCTTGGCGTCTTCGAGCTGGATGCGCAGTTCGTCGGCGGAACGTGTCAGGTTTTCCCGGCGCTGGATCGCGGCCTTGGCATAGGTCGGGTAGGCAAAATGGGCGGGATCGTTGATCCCGGCCCGCTCCTGCTCGGTCTGGATTTCGCGCTCGAGATCAACCGACATGCGCTGGAAGTCGGCGATCATGCCTTCGATCTGGGTAACCCTACGGCGCTTCTCATCGACCTGAAATTTCTTCAGGCGGATCAGCGTTTCTCGTGACTTCATCGACTCATACTCCCCAGAAGTCCCAATCTGAACGCGGGACGGAGCCGGCTCCCCCAAGGGGCCCCACCGGCGTCGTTAATCATGTGCCGGGAATGATGGCCTGACAAAGTTAGCGTTCCGTTTCCAAATTGCCGAGGATATGCGCCAAGTGGCCGTAGCCGTCGCGAAGGCTTGATTTTTCATCCTTGGACTGACGCAGGAAGGCTTCCAGCGGCTCGTGCAGACGTACGGCCTCGTCGACTTCCGCACTGGAACCCGCCCGATAGGCGCCCAACCGGATCAGCTCTTCCATGTCGGCGTAGGTCGCCATTACCTGCCGGGCGCGGGTGATCACGGGCAGGTAGGCGGGATCGGCCGCTCGCGGCATGGTGCGAGAGACTGACTTAAGGATGTTGATCGCGGGAAACCGTCCGCGCTCTGCAATCGAGCGCTGCATCACGATGTGGCCGTCCAGAATGCCGCGCACCGCGTCCGCGATCGGCTCGTTGTGGTCGTCGCCGTCGACCAGCACCGTGAAGATGGCGGTGATGGTGCCGACCCCGGTTCCCGGCCCTGCCCGCTCCAGCAGCTTCGGTAGTTCCGTGAACACCGTCGGCGTATAGCCCTTGGCGGTCGGCGGCTCGCCGGCCGACAGCCCGATCTCGCGCTGCGCCATTGCAAAGCGCGTGACGGAGTCCATCAGGCACAGCACGTCCTTGTCCTCGTCGCGGAAGTACTCGGCGATCGCGAGCGTCAGATAGGCCGCCTGCCGCCGCATCAAAGCGGGCTCGTCCGATGTCGCGACCACCACGACCGAGCGGGCCAGGCCCTCGTCGCCGAGATCCTCCTGCAGAAACTCCTGCACCTCGCGGCCGCGTTCGCCGATCAGGCCGATGACGGTGATGTCGGCATCGACGTTGCGCGCCAGCATCGACAGCAGCACCGACTTGCCGACGCCGGAACCGGCGAAGATGCCGAGCCGCTGGCCGCGGCAACAGGTCAGGAATGTATTGAGCGCCCGCACCCCGAGATCGAGCGGCGGGCCGACGCGCTTGCGCGAATGTGCCGGCGGCGGCGCGTTGCGATAGGGCATCGGCGACGGGCCCTGCACCAGCGGCCCCTTGCCGTCGATCGGTTCCCCCATGGCGTTGACGACGCGGCCGAGCCAGGCCGGCGACGGCCGCACCTGGCTGGCTGCGGTCGCGATCACCGCGCGGCAACCGCGCCTGACACCGTCGAGCCCGCCGAACGGCATCACGACAGCATTGCTGCCGGAAAACCCGATGACCTCAGCCGGGATGAATCGGTTCGCGCCGGTATCGATGACGATCCGTGCACCGACCGACATTGCATGGATCGGCCCTGCGATCTCGACCATCAGCCCGCGCACGCCCACAACACGGCCATATATATTGACGCCGTCGATATCGCCGATTTGCTCCGCAAGCGCCTTCATTGCGAAAACCTTAAGTTTCCACGTTTTAGCCGAGACCGCTTAACCTCGTGTTTACCCGCATCATTAATCATTGCGTCACTGTCTTTGGTGACTGAGAGCGCTTGCCCCTCAGAAGAAGGGCAAGTCGCGGGAGTCGGTTAGGCCCGCCTCTTAATGTGGAGACTGAGCACGCACGGTTAGAAAAAGCTGCTTTCAAGCAACATCTTAGGGCGATTCGATAAAAATTGCACTTAAAGAGCTTGCGAACCGGAATCAGATTTTGTTAACCATGTGTCTGTCAGGATCCGAATCAGTTGTTCAAAGGCGTTTTGAGTGCCGCAAGTGCGGCCGACCTGACGCCCGGAGCGGCGGACTACAAGGGGACTGGCATGCGCGTTTTGCTGATAGAAGATGACAGCGCCGTCGCGCAGTCGATCGAACTGATGCTTAAATCCGAGAGTTTCAACGTCTACACGACGGACCTCGGAGAGGAAGGCGTCGATCTCGGTAAGCTTTACGATTACGATATTATCCTTCTCGACCTTAACCTGCCCGACATGTCCGGCTACGACGTGCTCAAGCAGCTCCGGGTCTCCAAGATCAAGACTCCCATTCTGATCCTCTCCGGCCTCGCCGGCATCGAGGACAAGGTCAAGGGTCTCGGCGTCGGCGCCGACGACTACATGACCAAGCCCTTCCACAAGGACGAACTGGTTGCCCGCATCCATGCGATCGTGCGGCGTTCCAAGGGTCACGCCCAGTCGGTCATCCAGACCGGCGACCTCGTGGTCAATCTCGACACCAAGACGGTCGAGGTCGGCGGCCAGCGCGTGCACCTGACCGGCAAGGAATACCAGATGCTGGAGCTGCTCTCGCTCCGCAAGGGAACCACCCTCACCAAGGAAATGTTCCTCAACCACCTCTATGGCGGCATGGACGAGCCCGAGCTGAAGATCATCGACGTCTTCATCTGCAAGCTGCGCAAGAAGCTGGCGAACGCTTCCGAAGGCCGCAACTTCATCGAGACCGTGTGGGGCCGCGGCTACGTGCTGCGCGAGCCGCACGAGGCGGACGAGCGCATTCCCGCCTGACACCAGGGTTACGGCGAGCCGAAAGGCTCACTCCTCCCGACTGGACCCCGCCCGAAATGGCGGGGTTTTTGTTTGGACAGGACCTTCTAGGTACCCAAGGCGTTCGATATCTCGCCGAGCGTCGCTTTCTCGGCGTCGCTCACCTTGACCCCAGCACTGAACAGGCCGCCGCCCTCCGAGGCCGCCTCGGCGGTGCTCTTGCTGATTTGCCGCAGCCAGTTCTTGAATTCCGCCGCGTCACCGGGCGCCTTCGCGGCGAGCAGAGCGGAGACCTGCCGCAGCTCGTCGATGCATTTGCCCTTCATCTCGGCCGGATTGCTGTTCACAAATTTTGCTTTCAGGCCATCTCGCGCGGCGCTCCTGCCTTCACTGCTGGCAAAGTCCGTGACGACCGATTTGACCAGCGCGTTGGTGCCGGCGCTGGAGGCGGCCTCGGTGAGCGCCGCACCTCCGGCAAAGGATTCTTTCAGTAGTCCCCAGAGACCACTGGGTTCGGCCGCAGTGATGGCCATACCGGCGATCATCGGGCTCTCCAGCAACAGCGTCCACTCATCCTTCGTGAAGTTTGTCTTGTCGGCCATGGATCTTACTCCTGATGAACTCAGACAACGGATCGAGCGATTCGCAGCGGCGCGCGTGCAAAGCGCCGCCGCAGCATGTTGCACTGCCATCCGGCACGGGGTCGGACGGCGATGCACCAGGACGTTCAGGAACGCGCGAGCGCGTCGAGCTTGCCTCGAAGCTCATCGATCGCCGGCTTCGCGACGGTGCCGGCGCCGGGCGTCGCCAGCACCTTGTCACACATCTGGTTGATCGTCGGCGTAGCGGCAACAATCAGCTTTACGAGGACGCTTTTTCCTTCCGGAGAGAGCTGCGCCGCGCGGGAATTGACCTCATTCAGTTGAGCGGTCGCCTCCTTCAGCTTGGGTAGCGCGGCCTCCGCCGACGCCGCATCGGTGATGCCGGGGAGCAAGGTCCTGATGGAACCAACCGAGGTGTTGACCTGGTTCGCCAGGTTCATCCCTCCGACCGTCACATCCGTCGGAGCCGCGCCCACGGTTCCGGTCGCGGTCCGCGTCGTGGAAGCCGGCGGCAGCTGAGCGACTGAGTCCTCCCGCGAAGGGCCGAGGGCGAACCAGGCAAGGCCCCCCAGGACCACGGCCGCGACCAGCCAATACGGCCATTGTGATGCCGTGGTCGAGCGGGCGGCCGCGGAGGCCGCCTGACCAGCCTGGTAAGCGGTCCGCCCCGAAGCCTCTGCAATTCGGCCGCCGGCCGCTGCCGCACCGCGCACGCCTGCAGTCGCACTGTCGATGAGACCGGCGGTACTCAACTGTTCGGCAAGGCCGGAGGGTATTGCTGCGGCGATCTGATCCTTCTGTGAGGTGAGAAGGGACGCCAGCCCGTTGGCGTCGAGACCGGCGCTGCGTTGCTGTTGACCCAACATGCTGAGGACCACGGGACCCAGCATGCCAAGCATCGACTTGGTCGTCCCCTCGCCGATCCCCGCGAACTTGCCTATCGTCTGCGCCATCGCATCCAGCGTTCCGCCGCCGAACAGGCCCGAAAGCATGTTCGACCCTGTTTCCTGCAGCAGGTTTTGGCCGGAACCGCCGATGAGATTCTTCAGACTGTCGATCGATGCGGATTGCTGTGTCAGCGTATTGGTGAGCTGGCGCGCCCCATTGGGAGTGGAGGCAACATCAGCGAAGCTTGCAAGAAGAGCGGGAATTGCTCCCGAGATAGCTTTTTGTGCGAGATTGCGATCAAGACCAAGAACAGAAGCGATCTTCGCGATCATGTCGGGCGTGAGGAATTGCATCACTGCAGAGACCAGATTCGTCGCCATGGCGATCCTCCTGAGCAAGAGTGCAGTTGCCTTCTCAGGTTAGTCGCTTCATTTCGGATTGCGCCTCAAAAGTTTAATCACCTTATGTTACAACTTGGCGGGTCAAAGTTCCATCAAAGCTGCTACAGTTAAGCCCTTAGCGAACGAGTCGCTCCTCAAAGCAGGGAGTTACGTGAATGGGGATTATCTGGACGATCATCATTGGCTTCATCGCCGGCGTCATCGCCAAATTCATTATGCCCGGCGACAACGAGCCGTCTGGCTTCATCATGACGACGATCCTTGGGATCGTGGGGGCCTTCGTTGCATCGTATCTCGGACGCGCGCTCGGCTGGTACAACCCGGGCGAGGGTGCAGGGTTGATCGGTGCGGTCGTCGGGGCGATCATCGTCCTGTTCGTGTATGGTCTCATCACGCGCCGGCGAACGGCTTGAACGAACCGCTCATGGCGGGCACTGGCGCATCAGAAACATTGCCGCGCCACGCATCGGGATCCGTCGGCGCTGATCCTGCACGCGGGAGCTGATGGAGCCTGCGCACATGTCGCACTTCGATCTGGCATTGTCCGTTGCGCTTGGCATCGGGCTCGCGGCCGCGACCGGCTTTCGGTTGTTTCTGCCGCTGCTGGTTCTAGGCGGCGCGGCTTACACCGGGCATGCAAGCCTGAGCGAAGGCTTCGCATGGCTCGCCACGCCAGCCGCCCTCATCATGCTCGGCACGGCAGCCATCGTGGAGATCGCCGCGTTCTACATTCCAGGCGTCGACAATCTGCTCGACACGGTGGCGACGCCCGGGGCCGTCGTCGCAGGGACGATCGTGTCAGCTGCCGTCATGACCGACCTGCCGCCGATGGTGAAATGGACGGCGGCCGTTATCGCGGGAGGTGGCGTTGCCGGCATCACGCAAGGCTTGACGGCAATGCTCCGGGCAAAGTCCACCGTGTTCACCGGTGGACTTGGAAATTCAGCGGTGGCAACAGCCGAACTCGGGAGCGCCTCGCTGATCTCGATTCTGGCGCTGGCTGCGCCGCTCGCCGCGCTCGCACTGGTCGTCCTGTTCTTCTGGCTGGCATTCCGCCTGCTTCACCGCCTGGCTCGGGGATCGCGTCAACCAGACGAGCAATAGGCCAGAACCCTCCCACTCATCAGGGAGCGTTGCAGTTTCATCGAACCGTGTGGGACCGCCGCGTACCCGCGACAAAATTCGCTTCCCACCGGATTGAAACCCGCTCGGCGGTGTCTCGTAGCTGACGGAATGTCCACAAAACGAAGGGGGAAGTCATGAAAAACGTCAGGCTTGTTGCCGCTGTCGCACTCGGATCGGCATCGGGCGCGCTCATTGGCTATTCGGCGGTCGCCGGCGGCGACAAGGTCGCCTTCCCGGAGAATTTCGACAAGGGCACGCTCTACGCGACCGTCGATCGCTACGACAACAAGCAGTATCGCGAGCTCTATGCGACGACGGCCGCGGTCGATGCGGTACGCAAGGGGCAGCCGATCCCGAGCGGCACGGTGCTGATGCTGGTGCAATACAAGGCTCAACTCGATGCGGCCGGCGAGCCGCTCAAGGATGCCAACGGCCGTTTCCAGAAGGGCGACCTCGTCGCCTACACGGTGATGGAAAAGCGCGACGGCTGGGGCACCGAGTACAAGGATGATATTCGCAACGGCGAATGGGAGTATCAGGCGTTCGGCCCGGACAGGAAGGTCAACGACAAGGCCAATCTGACGGCCTGCTTCACCTGCCACAAGCCGCATGCCGGGCAGGATTTCGTGATTTCGCTGGCGGGCCTGAAGGGCACGACCGAAGGCGCCATGGCAAAGCCCGCGCCAGGACCCGGCGTGGTGTCGATATCAGACTTCAAGTTCGGGCCGGAGACCGTCGTCGTCGGCAAAGGCCAGACCATCACCTGGCACAATTCCGATTCCTCGCCGCACCAGGTGACGATCACCGGCCCCAAGGCACAGCGCTCGTCGATCGCGCTGAAAGGCCAGACCACCCAGCTGACGCTCGCCGATGCCGGAACCTATGATTACATCTGCGGCCTGCACCCGGCGATGAAGGGCAAGATCGAGGTCAAGGAATAGCCGGCGGCGTCGAGGGCCCCTGGAAGATTGGCGAACCCCGCCGAATGGCGGGGTTTTTGTTTGGGATTGAACCCGCCGCCCTGATGCGCCGACTGACAGATCGTGCGAACCTTTGGGGATGCACGAGTTGGGGCGAATTCAATGATCCTGCAATCGCTTGCCGGGCTGCCGGCGTTTCTGGTCTATTTCTGCACGGCGATCGTCGCCGTAGTGGCCTACCTCTTCGTCTATACCCGCGTCACGGCGCATAACGAATTCGACCTGATCCGCGCCAACGAGCCGGCCGCCGCGATCGCGCTGGGCCTGAGCCTGCTCGGCTTCGTGCTGCCGCTGGTCAGCGCCATCACTCATTCGGCCAATGTCTGGGATTGCCTGATCTGGGCGGGAATCGCGCTGATCGTGCAGATCATCGTCTATTACCTCGTCAGGCTTCCCGTACCGAAACTGTCGGAGCGGATCGCCTCCGGCGAACTGGCTGCCGCGATCTGGCTCGGATTGTCCTCGCTGGCCGCCGGCGCACTGAACGCCGCCTGCATGGTCTACTGACCATGGCAGACAAACCAAATCAGGACTTTGGCAAGCGAAACAAGGTCTCGGTGCCGGCAGCGCCGCGTCCCGTTCCGCCGCCGCCAGCCAAACGCTCGGGCCATGTCGCGCTGCTGTTGATGGGTACGTTTGCGGTCGGCAGCGCCGCCTACACGCTGATGCCGAGCCGCAGCTGCGAGCAACCGTCGAACGCGTACGGATCGCCGACGCAAACCACGACCGAATGCTCCTCACGCAGCTCTTCCTCGAGTTCTGGCGGCGGCTCCGGCGGCGGATCGTCGGGACGCAGCAGCTACTACAGCAGCGATTCCTCGTCCTCGTCGTCGAGCCATTCCTCCTACGATTCCGGCTCGCACGCGGCGCAGCGCGGCGGCTTCGGCTCGTTCGGGCATGCCATCGGCTTCTCGGGCGGCTGAGATCATGCAGCGCATCCCCTGCCCCGAACGCGACGACTGGCGTGCCACCGCCGAAGGCACAGGCTTTACGTTTCACACCATCAATGGCGAACGCTACTGGGACGAACGGGCCTATTACGCCTTCACGTTGAACGAGATCGAACGGCGGATCGAGGCGCCCACCGCCGAGATCGACGCGATGTGTCTCGAACTGGTCGGCCGCGCGATCAGGGACGAGAAATATCTGCGGCGGTTGAAGATACCGGAAGCGTTCTGGCCGCTGATTGCCGAGAGCTGGCGCCGCCGCGATGCCAGCCTCTATGGCCGGCTGGACCTGAGCTATGACGGCTGGAGCCCGGCGAAGCTGCTGGAGTACAACGCGGATACGCCGACCTCGATTTTCGAAGCGGCGGTTTTTCAGTGGACCTGGCTTGAACAGGCGATGGAGCGCGCCATCATCCCGAAGCGCGCCGATCAGTTCAATTCAATCCATGAGCGCCTGATCGACGCCTGGAAGAAGCACGGCGGCGCGAAACATCTGCATCTCACGGGGATGACCGCCAATACCGAGGATGCCGGCACGCTGGCCTATCTGCAGGACACCGCGAGCCAGGCCGGATTGAAAACGACGCTGATGGACATCAAGGACGTCGGGCTCGGCGGCGATGGCCGCTTCGTCGATCTCGACGACCGCGCCATCGAGCTCGCCTTCAAGCTTTATCCCTGGGAATGGATGTTTCAGGACGCGTTTGGCGCAAAGCTGGCGAGCGCGCCGACACGGTGGATCGAGCCGCCGTGGAAAGCGATCCTCTCCAACAAGGGCATCCTTCCGCTGCTGTGGGAGATGTTTCCGAAACACCCCAATCTGCTGCCGGCCTATTTCGAGGACGATCCGAAGGCGTCGATGCTCGGCTCCTCGTTCGTCCGCAAGCCGCTCTATTCGCGCGAGGGCGCCAACGTCGCGCTTGTCAGTGCCGGTACCACGCTGGCCGAGCAGCAGGGCCCCTATGGCGCGGAAGGATTCATCCGGCAGGCGTTCGCGTCGCTGCCGAGCTTTTCCGACCAATATCCGGTGCTCGGAAGCTGGCTGGTCGATGGCACGCCGTGCGGGCTATCGATCCGCGAGGACGAGAACCCGATCACCGGCAACACGTCACGCTTCCTGCCGCACGCGATTCTGTAGCGCGGCGGCATCCGAAGCACAGGCCGAAGAACGAGATCAGCGCGCCGCGGCAACCGCCCGCAGGGTTTGCGGCACCAGCGTCGACGCACCCACCCGTATCACCGGCGCGATGTTCGGACGATAAAGCCCACGGCGATCCGGATAGGGCTTGAAGGTGTTGGTAATGCCGACGACGGATTCGGCCGCGCCCAGCGCCAGCACGCCATCGGGCTCCAGCATCCGCGACAGCCGCTCGAAGATGTTGGTCTTGGTGTTCTGATCGAAATAGATCAGCACGTTGCGGCAGAAGATGACGTCGAACACGCCGAGATGGGAGAAGTCCTGCAGCAAATTGAGCTGGCGATGCTGTACCATGCCGCGCAGCTCCGGGCTGATCTGCCAGAGCTCGCCGTTCTGGGTGAAGTATTTCACCAGCAACTGAATCGGCAATCCGCGCTGCACCTCGAACTGGCTGAAGATCCCGGCCTTCGATTTCTCCAGTACCGCCTGCGACAGGTCGGTCGCGACGATCTCGGTGCGCCAGCCCGACAACAGGTGTCCGGCTTCCTTCAGGCACATCGCGATCGAGTACGGCTCCTGCCCCGTGGAGGAAGCCGCGCACCAAATGCGCAAGGAGCGGCGCGCGGCGCGCGCCTGCACCAGCGCGGGGATCACCGTCTCGCGCATATGATCGAACGGAATCTTGTCGCGGAAGAAGAACGTCTCGTTGGTGGTCATCGCCTCGACCACCTCGGCCGTCAGCGCGCTGGCCCCGCCCTTCATCTTCTCGACGAGTTCGGAAATGCCCGGCAGGCTGGACTTGCGGGCCAGCGGCAGCAGCCGGCTTTCGACCAGATATTGCTTGTCGGCGGAAAGATCGAGCCCGGAGCGCTCTTTCAGAAACTTACGCAGATACTCATAGTCTGAAGGCGTCACGAACGATCTCCCGAAAACAACCGAACCAGTTTGGGCGCGATCTGATTGAGCGGCAGGACCGCCGCGCAAATACCTGCATTGGCAGCCGCGCCCGGCATGCCCCACACCACGCTGGTGGCTTCGTCCTGGGCAATGACGCTGCCGCCGGCGGCGACGATTTCCTTGCCGCCGCGCATGCCGTCGGAGCCCATGCCGGTCAGGATCACCGACATGATGCTGCCCTGCCAGACGTCGATCGCGGAGTTGAACAGCGGATCGACAGCGGGTTTGCAGAAATTCACCGGCGGCCCGTCGTCCAGCGCGATCGCCGCATCAACGCCGTGACGCACGACCCGCATGTGGCGGCCGCCCGGCGCAAGGTAGATCCGGCCCGGCTTGACCATCTCGCCATCGACGGCCTCATGCGCCGGCCGGCGGCTTGCGCGCGCCAGATGCTCGGCGAGAATGGTGGTGAAGGTCGGCGGCATGTGCTGGGTGATCAGCACCGGAAAGCGGTCGATCACCGGCCCGATATCGGCGACCAGCGCCATCAGCGCCTGCGGCCCGCCGGTCGACGAGCCGATCAGGAGCACGCGCGGCGCCAGCATGCTGAAAGACCGGCGCGCGAGCTGCAATTGCGGAGCGGGTGCTGCGACCGGATGAGGCAATACCTCGCGTATCCGGTCGGGAGCCGGCGCCAGCGCCGGGCTCGCGGCAGGAGAGGCACGACGGCGCGCCCTGGCGCCGAGATGACGGATCTTCTGGATCAGATCGTGGTGGAAGGTCTCGGCGGCGGATGCCTCGCGCGTGCTCTCCGGCTTTGGAATATAGTCGGAGGCGCCGAGCGAAAGCGCCTTGAAGCTGATCTCCGCGTTGCGGCGGGTCAGCGTCGACGCCATGATGATGACGAGGTCGCGCTTTTTCGCCAGCAGTTGCGGCAACGCCGAAATGCCGTCGAGCTCCGGCATTTCGATATCGAGCACCGCAACGTCGGGCTTGATGCGTTCGATCTGGTTGACGGCGTCGAGACCGGTACGCAAGGAGGCGGACACCTCCATATCCGGCTCGGCGCCGATCCAGCGCGAGATCATCCCGCGGATCACGACGGAGTCGTCGACCACCATGACGCGCAGCTTGTCCTGCCGTGTCGAGATAGGCGGTGGAGACTTCGTTAACGCAACACTCATTACTTCACCCGACCCAACTCAAAAGCGTACACTTACAAAAACAACGCCGAGGGCCGTTGAGCCGCCGGGAAAACCTGCGCGAGATCAGAGCAGGCCGACTTCCTGGAACTTCGCGGTAACGATGTCCTTGTCGAACGGCTTCATGATGTACTCGTTGGCGCCGGCATGCAGCGCGCGTGCGATGTGCGCGACGTCGTTCTCGGTGGTGCAGAACACCACCTTGGGCGCATCGCCGCCGGGCATGCGGCGCAGATTGCCGAGGAACTCGTAGCCGTCCATGACCGGCATGTTCCAGTCGAGCAGAACCGCTTCGGGCATCGCGCGCTTGCAGGCTTCGAGCGCCTTCTCGCCGTCCTCGGCCTCGACGATCTGAAAATCGAGACCTTCGAGGATGCGCCGTGCGACCTTTCGGATGACGCTCGAGTCATCGACGACCAGACAGGTTTTCATTTTAGGCCTCCACTTACACCTATCCCCGAGGGGGATGTTTTCATACCGGGTTGGATTTTCATGCCGCCATCAGGTCAGGCGTGATTTCGAGAACGCGATCGACGTCGAGGACGACCATGAGCTGGCCGTCGAGGCGGTGCACGCCGCCGGCAAGCTTGGCGAAGCGCGGATCGAGGTTGACGGGGTTTTCCTCGCGGCTGGCGTCGGG
>NZ_LLXZ01000057.1:86628-89391 GCF_001440395.1 Bradyrhizobium jicamae
AGGCCCTTCCCAATGGAAGGATCTTCGGTTTCGAGGCGCTGCTGCGCTGGCGGCATCCGCTGCGCGGCCTGGTGCCGCCGGGGCTGTTCATTCCGCTGGCGGAAGAGACCGGCGCGATCGCGCCGATCGATGAATGGGTGTTGCGCGAAGCCTGCCGGGAAGCCGCATCCTGGCGACGGCCGCTCACGATCGCCGTCAACCTGTCGCCGGTCGATTTCCGGCGCGGCGACGTGGCGGCGATGGTCCTTGCCACGCTGGTGGAAACCGGCCTCGATCCGCAACGCCTTGAAATCGAAATCACCGAGGGTGTGCTGTTTCAGGATTTCGAACGTGCCCTCTCGATCCTGCGCCGGATCAAGGGTTTTGGCGTCCGCATCGCGATGGACGATTTCGGAACCGGCTATTCATCGCTGTCCTACCTGCAGGACTTTCCATTCGACAAGATCAAGATCGATAAGACCTTCGTTTCCAGGATTGGCGACAGCTTTCAGGCCGGCGCCATCATCCAATCCATCCTCGGATTGGGACGCACGCTCGCGCTGCCGGTGATCGCGGAGGGCGTCGAGACCGAGGAGCAGCGGGCATTCCTCGCGCGGGAAGGCTGTCAGGTTCAGGGCTATCTGATCGGCCCGGCCGGAACCGATCGCGCATTACCGGCATCTGGTATCGGGTCTGGCCACCGCATGCGAGAGCGTCACGGGCACGCGCTGAATTGGCCAGCTTTTCGGCGCCGGAAGCCGGGCCGCTGTAGCACCTTAAGCGTCAGCTTCGGCCTTTGACGAAGCACCCGACTTTTTCTTGCCGTGCTTGCCGCGCAGGAAGCGAATATCCATTTCCGTGCCGTTGACGCGAACGAGCTCGCAGCGGCGATAGGCGAGGCCGGTCGAGGACAGAAGCAGGAAGAACTCCTTGAGATTGAGGCCTTGAATGGAGCCTTCCACGGTCAGCGTGGCGTCGGTGTCCGAGATCGCGTTGAGCTGGCAGTCCCGGCGCCAGGTGCCGTCGATCGCCATGAGGCAGACGTCATAGCCCCGGCTGAACGTGACCCTCTCCGCGCCCTTGCCTTCTTCCGTCATCGCTCACCGTCCCGCCATCGCGGCGATTTTTGGCATCGACCCGCCGGCCTGAGGGGATGCCGCCCGCGCGCCGCTCGGCCGATAGAGGCCACGCTTGTCCGGGAACGGCTTGAAGACATCGGTCAGGCCGACGACCGTTTCCGCCGCGCCCAGCACCAGGAAGCCATCGCCTTCCATCGCCTTGGCGAGACGGCCGAAGATGTTGATCTTGGTGTCCTGATCGAAATAGATCAGCACGTTGCGGCAGAAGATGATGTCGAAATTGCCGAGCAGGGAGAAGTCGTGCAGCAGATTGAGCTGGCGATGCTGCACCATGCCGCGCAGCTCCGGGCTGATCTGCCACAATTCGCCGTTCTGCTTGAAATATTTGACGAGCAGTTGAATCGGAAGACCGCGCTGGACCTCGAACTGGCTGTAGATGCCCGACTTCGATTTCTCCAGCACTTCCTGCGACAGGTCGGTGGCGATGATCTCGGTCCGCCAGCCGGCGAGCGCCGGGCCCATTTCCTTGAGCGACATCGCAAGCGAATACGGCTCCTGGCCGGTCGAGCCGGCGGCGCACCATATCCTGATGCTCTTGCGGTTGGCGCGCGCCTTCAACATCTCCGGCATGATCGTATCGCGAAAATGTTCGAACGGCACCTTGTCACGGAAGAAGAAGGTCTCGTTGGTGGTCATGGCCTCGACCACCTGGGCGATAATCGTTGACGACCCGCCTTTCATTTTCAGCACGAGCTCGCCGATTCCAGCCACCCCGCATTTGCGCGACAGCGGAAGCAGGCGGCTTTCGATCAGATATTGCTTGTCTGCGGACAGATCGAGACCGGAATGATCCTTCAGGATCTTACGCAGATACTCATAGTCTGGCGGGGTCACGGGTAGCCTCTCAACGGCAAGCGGATAAGATTCAAATCGAGTTCTGTTAGGTCAGTTCGACCAAGCCGACTTCCTGGAACTTCGCGGCAACGATGTCCTTGTCGAACGGCTTCATGATGTATTCGTTGGCGCCGGCATGCAGCGCGCGCGAAATATGATCCATGCCGTTCTCGGTGGTGCAGAACACCACCTTGGGCACGTCGCCGCCGGGCAAGCGCCGCAGATGGCCGAGGAACTCGTAGCCGTCCATGACCGGCATGTTCCAGTCGAGCAGCACCGCGGTGGGCATGGCGCCCTTGCAGGCTTCGAGCGCCTGCTCGCCGTCCTCGGCTTCGACGATGTGGAAGTCCATTTCTTCGAGGATGCGGCGCGCGATCTTGCGCACCACGCTGGAATCATCGACGACAAGACAGGTTTTCATGTTGGCCTCCTTGCTTGATGCGCGGCGCTACGCTGCGAGGGCTGTTTTCGGAACGATTTCGAGAACGCGATCGATGTCGAGAACGACCATGAGCTGGCCGTCGAGGCGGTGAACGCCGCCGGCGAGCTTGGCGAAGCGCGGATCGAGGTTGACGGGGTTTTCCTCGCGGCTGGCGTCGGGCAGCCGCAGCACCTCGCCGATCTGGTCGATCAGCAGGCCGTAGGACTCGCCGCGCAGGTCGACGCCGACCGCCATCGGCGGCTTGCCGTCGTCATTCTTCGGCAGTCCGAGCCGGGCGCGCATGTCGACCACGGTGACGATGCGGCCGCGCAGGTTGAGCACGCCGGCGATCTCGGCGGAGGCCAGCGGCACCCGCGTCAGCCGCTCCGG
>NZ_LLXZ01000057.1:89401-90191 GCF_001440395.1 Bradyrhizobium jicamae
CCCGAGCCGGGCGCGCATGTCGACCACGGTGACGATGCGGCCGCGCAGATTGAGCACGCCGGCGATCTCGGCGGAGGCCAGCGGCACCCGCGTCAGCCGCTCCGGCATGAACACGTCCTGCACCCGCGAGATCGGCAGGCCGAACAATTGGCCCCCGATCACGGCGGTGACGTATTCGGCCACGGTGCCCTCGATGGTGTCGGTCTTGGTCGTTGTCATGGTCTTGCTTCCTTAGGCCTTACGCCGCTTTCCGATCCTCGGCGGTCTGTTCCTTCAGCGCCGCGATCAGGCCGGGACGGTCGAACTTGGCGACGTAATCGTGGAAGCCGGCCTGCCGGCCGCGCTCGATCGCCGCCGGCGACACCAGCGAGGACAGCGCGATGATCGGCATCGTGCTCAGATTGTGGTCGGCGCGGATCGTCTCGGCGAACTCGAAGCCGTTCATGTCGGGCATTTCGATGTCGGTCAGCACCACGTCGAAGGTCTGGCTCGAGCGCAGCGCGGCGAGGCCCTCCTGCGCGTTGACCGCGACCCGCACCTTGTAGCCGGCGGCCTTCAGGACCGGCGCCAGCATGTTGCGGAAAAACGCCGAGTCGTCGACCAGCAGCACCGACTGCGCCGTCGACGACGCCCGCATCTCCTTGCGCGAGAACCAGTCGGCAAACGCCATCGGCAGGAAGTGGCCGACGTCGATCACCTCGGTGGCCTGGCCCTTGATCACGGCGGAACCGAGGATGCCCTCCTGCTGGCCGGCGACCTCGATGTGCAGCCGCTCCTCGACGATGTCGAT
>NZ_LLXZ01000057.1:90201-92085 GCF_001440395.1 Bradyrhizobium jicamae
ATGGCCGACGTCGATCACCTCGGTGGCCTGGCCCTTGATCACGGCCGAGCCCAGAATGCCCTCCTGCTGGCCGGCGACCTCGATGTGCAGCCGCTCCTCGACGATGTCGATGATCTCGTCGACCACGAGCCCCATCGAGCGGCCGTCGTCGGCGAACACCAGGATCGGCTGCGAGCCTGTGGTCTGGACGCTGACCCCGTTCATCTGCACCAAGGGCATCAGCTGCTCGCGGTACTGCACCATGTGGCGGCCGTTACTGAGCTCGATCTTGTCGGTGGCGATCTCTTCGAGCCGGGTGACGAGGCCGAGCGGCACCGCCTTGGGCTGCGAGGAACCGGCGCGGAACACCAGCAGCGAGGTGAGCTGTTCGCCGCCGATCGCATGCGCGGCGGAGGCGTCATCGGCCATCTCATGGGCCGAGGCGCCGGAGGCGCCGAGCGCCTTGGCAATGCCGTTGGGGTCGATGATCATGATCACGGCGCCATCGCCCAGGATGGTGTTGCCGGAGAACATGTCGATGTGCCGCAGCTTGGTCGACATCGGCTTGACCACGATTTCTTCGGTGTGGAACACGCCGTCGACCACGATGCCAAAGGTCTGGCTGCCGACCTGCGTGACCACGATGAAGCCGTTCTCGGGGTCGGTGGAGGAGCCGTCGTCGATCTTCAACAGCTTCTTCAGATGCATCAGCGGCAACAGCTTGTTGCGCAGGCGCAAGACCGCGGTGTCCTTGATGCGCTCGATGCGGTGTTCGGAGTTGGCGCGGGCCCGGACCAGTTCGACCACCGAGAGCTGCGGGATCGCAAAGCGGTCGCCGCCGGCTTCGACGATCAGGGCCGAGACGATGGCGAGCGTCAGCGGGATCTTGATGGTGACGGACGAGCCCTCGCCGGCGACCGACTTGATGTCGATGGTGCCGCCGATCTGGTCGATATTGGTGCGCACCACGTCCATGCCGACGCCGCGGCCGGAGACCGAGGTGACGGTGGCAGCGGTCGAGAAGCCCGGCGCGAAGATGAACTTGTGGATCTGGGCTTCCGTCATCTTCTCCAGCTCGGCCTCGGTGACGAGACCGTTCTGCAGCGCCTTCGCCTTGATCCGCTCGGTGTTCAGCCCGCGGCCGTTATCGGCGATGCAGATGATGATGTGGCCGCCCTCGTGATAGGCGGAGAGCCTGATCGTGCCCTGCTCGCCCTTGCCGGAGGCCACGCGCTCGGCCGGGGTCTCCAGCCCATGGTCGGCGGAGTTGCGCACCATGTGCGTCAACGGATCCTTGATCAGGTCGAGCACCTGGCGGTCGAGCTCGGTGTCGGCGCCGTGCATTTCGAGTTCGATCTGCTTGCCGAGTTCGCCGGAGAGGTCGCGGACGATGCGCGGCAGCTTCTGCCAGGCGTTGCCGATCGGCTGCATCCGCGTCTTCATGACGCCTTCCTGCAGCTCGGCGGTGACGTTGGAGAGCCGCTGCAGCGGCACCTTGAACTCGGTGTCCTCGTTGCGGCGGGAGATTTCCAGCAGCTGGTTGCGGGTCAGCACCAGCTCGGAGACCATGGTCATCAGATGTTCGAGCGTGTCGACGTTGACGCGGATCGACTGGTTGGCGATCTTGTCGGCGACCTCGCCATCGGTCTCGACCGCGGCGGCCTTGCGCGCCGGCTTGGCCTTGGCTTCCTTCGCGGTTTCCTTTGCAGCTTCCGGCGCAGGCGCGGCCTTGGCGACGGGGGCCGGTGCGGGCGCAGCTTCCGTCTCGGTCTCGCGGAAGGCGCGCTCGAGATCGTCGAGCGAGACTTCGCCCGGACGCAACGGGCGCTCCAGCACCTGCTCGACCAGCGTGCCCTTGGTCATCGCGGGCGGCGCCGGCGGCGCGGCGGGAGCCGGCGCGGGCGC
>NZ_LLXZ01000058.1 GCF_001440395.1 Bradyrhizobium jicamae
AACGTCATCCTCTCAGCCGTCGGCCACAACTTCCGCCGCATCCTCGCCTGGCTCAGGAAGATCTTGCGCCTCGTCCTGATCGTCCTTTGGCGCGCCTTCGCAACCCCAGTCGCCCTCAACCCCGCTTGTTAACGGACGACCAGATAAGTCTCGAGCCGCCATAGCCATGCCGATGAACTTGATTCATCGAGAACGGCGATAGTGTTGCGCAACTCTCTTCGACGCCGCCTTAAGGTGCCATCGGCGGAATTCCAGCCGCAGATCCCGCAACTCACGTATCGCTCGGCATATTATCTTCGGGAGCCTACCAGAGATCGGAGGTGATCAAACTTCAATATGGGATTATCAACGCACGTCTTCGACTCACAGGGGGCATGCCAAGCCCGAGCTTTATGCTGATCTGACCCCAGGGACGCCAAGTCGACCGTGCTTTCCATCGAGGAGGAAGCGATCATCGTCGCTTTCCGGCGGCATTCGCTATTGCCGCTCGACGATTGCCTCTATGCGCTCTAGCCGTCCATCCCGCATCTGACGCGATCATCCCTGCATCGTTGTCTCCAGCGTCACGGCATCACCCGATTGCCGGAGGTCGAGGGCAGCAAGCCTCCGAAGAAAAAGTTCAAGGCTTGCCCGATCGGCCACTTCTACATCGACATTGCTGAGCTCCAGACTGCTGAAGGCAAGCTCTACCTCTACCTCGCCATCGATCGCACCAGCAAGTTCGCCTTCGTGCAACTGGCCAGGAAGACGGGAAGGACCTCCGCCTTCCTCGAAGCTCTGATCGCGGCTGTCCCCTACAAGATCCACACGGTTCTCACCGACAATGGGATCCAGTTCACTTTCCCGCCGCGCTACGCGGACGGCCCGACGGCACGATACGTGACACGTATGTTCGATATGCGCTGCCAAGAGAATGGCATCGAACATCGGCTGACCAAGATCAAGCATCCCTGGACCAATGGCCAGGTCGAGCGCATGAACCGCACGATCAAGGAAGCGACCGTCCAAAGCTACCATTACGATCGACACGATCAGCTCGAAGCTCACCTCGCCGACTTCATCAACGCCTACAACTACGCTCGACGGCTGAAGACCCTGAACGGCCTCACGCCATACGAATACATCTGCAAATGCTGGACTTCCCAGTCCGGAACGATTCAAACTTAATCCGCTCCAGCAAATGCCGGGACTAAACACCTAAAGCGTATTGGTTTTCCCTGGCGGGATATTGCACCAAGATTGCCATGTGACCATCTTCTCAATCAATTCCCAAAGTTGGTATTTGACTGAAGCCTTGAGCAGCCGTCGGGCGGACGAAACGGCATGTCATCTCTGGATGCTGTCTGCGATGATCAAAAGGCTTGACCCGAAGATGTCTTATCCCTTGCCTTGTGCCCCTTCAAAACCTCTGCTGACCTCGTGGCATTGCTGAGCTCGCGCGATTGCGTTAGAGCGTGGCGGTCGCCGCTGCCGCGCAGCTGTGCGGACGGGGCCTCAGCCATCCCCTCCTTCACGCGCAATTCGCGATACATTCCGGAGCCGCGCCGCTCGCCCGACTTATGAGTTAGATCTAGGCATCTGAGAGCCCCAATCTCGCTCAATGCAAAGCGGGTCCCGAATGCCGCCCCATCTTTCGATAATCTGTTTAATTGGGTAAGCTCGCCACAATATTCCCTTGGTCGTGGTTTGCGCATCAAGCCATTCGTACGCGATCCTGATGCAGTCGTCATGTTCGTGGACATTGTTCTGTCGCTGATAGCGGACGTGCTTTTTGGCTTCGGCGATTTGCTGGGCGGTGAGCATTCTATCGAAAATCCTTTTGGCCGGCTCGATGAGACAGAGTAAAGATCGATCCACGCTCTTGCGCCATTTCTAACTATGCAATGATTTGTATAGGGCGGGCTTCCCCGCGCCCCTGAGGGATAAGGACGCCCGCCCTTGTCGCGATCAGCCGCACCCCATGGAGCGTATAGAGGGCTATCTTACAGTGATTTACCTAGCCTCCACTTCTGTCTTTCCCATCGATATCTTCGTCCACCGCTACCCCGCTCGGCCACCGTCCGGGGACTGTTCCGTCTGCGAGGAGGCCCAATTCCTGAGAGCGCTAGACGTCAGGCAGGCGTCGGCCAGCTCTCGCCAAGACTTCCCGACTTCGATCCACTTGCTTTTGCGGGCTGGCAAAACGTCAAGCACTCTTCGCGCATTAGAAGCAAGACGCATACTATCAGAAAAATTTGCGGCGCGCTCAGACTCCTCGATAGCTTTACGCAGGGCCTTTTCGGAGAGCCTCCACCCGAAGTCGGTAAACTTGTTCTCCGCGAAATACTCAAAACAGGCTCGGAACGTCAAAACACGGCCAACGACCATATGGGTCTGCAATCCTGCCTCGCTCAGCCAATGTCGGAAAAACTCCACCTGCTCTTGGCTGCCAAGATCGAGAAGGGCAGCACCGTCGAACATCAAAAGCGCCGCCATGCCAGCTATTTCGACTTGTACTTCTGTGTCCTGTTCTTCGAACCAATCGCTAATGATCGTCAATGGCGTCATCGGCGGATCCAAGGTCGACCTCTGTGCCAACCCAACATGGGTTTGGTGGGACGGAAACACATTGAGCAGCCATGCTGCGACTTCGCGTTCAATCATCGTCATCGGCCAAGGAATCGACGGCGCAAGCCAATGTCATTTTGCCAACGCTTTCCGCGCGGCCTCGGACGCTTCCTGATCTTTCGGATCTGCAAGATCAAACCAGGAATCGGGGGCATAGGTCTCGATACGCTTGGCTAGGAACGATTGCGGGTTCCAATCTTGCCCCTCGCGCTTCTCGAAAATGATGATATCGCGGTTAAAATAACTACGCCCCTGAATATCGCAGTCGTCAACCGAAAGCTGAACGCGCCACAAGCCGCCCTTGGCCGTTTGTTGCTCGTCCACCGTCGGTGAGTAGTGCACCTTAACGGGATCGCCAATAATGCAACGACCGCGCCGCAGAAGATCGCCCAGCTTGCCTTGCGCTGTCGTCACGAAGTTGAAGTTACCGAGATCATACAGAAAGCGACGGTTCGCGCCCCTATCCCTATTTGTTACGTCGTCAGCAATAAGCGAAAGTGCGAACGCCTGCCAGCCTAAATCCATCGGCTTTGCATAGGGCGTCACAAGTTTCACCGTGCCATCGGGTACCACTACCCATGTGACCGTGTAACCTTCCTTTTCTTCATCAGACCGGCGTTTCGTCCATAAAAAGACAACGAGCTCTCCACTATCGATCTTTGGCCCGAGCTTCCATCCCTTGGGAACGAAGTGGGCTACCTTCGAGACCTTGGCGAAGATTTGCTCCGCCGTCTCACCATCCTGCGCTCGCCAAGTTGATCTAACCTGGTCGATAAGAGCGTTGTCATCCGCACGAACTTCATCGCCCTTACCGGCCGGCCCACCCGGCAAAATCCGTAGGCCAAGAGTCACCCAGAGACCGAGACCGAGAGAGAGGTAGAACCAAAACCAAATCATGCGCCTATCGGTCATTTCTCTGCCCGGCGCAGCCGGTCCTTATATCCGCTTCGGCTTTGTATACCGATGAGATCCGCGAGGCGCCTACCAGAGTTGGTGGGTCACGATGCCGGCCGCCTGGACGACTCCCGTTCTGGGTTAACCTAGATAGTCGTATGAATTTCAGGAAGCGCTACGGCGCGCGGGTTCTGGTCACGACGGCCGAAATCGAGCGCTATCGGCGACGGTGGCCGATACCGCAGGCGAACACGCCGCGCCCGCCGTGACCCGCGCTGTGGCTGAAATGCCATCCCAGTCGAAGCCGTGCATCATAAACTCGCCTCATCCGCTCTGCCACAAGAGCGCCGAGGAGCGGACATCAATCCGTGTCGGCGTGGATACGGCATGTCGAAAAGCTGACAAATCCACGCAAACCTGATGCGAACTGCGGATCTTACCTTGGCACGAAGTGTGTTGGACCCGGTCTTGCCCCGGCGCTGCTGCTCGCGTGGCTAGTCAGCATCGTGCTCAGCGATCGTCGACTATGGAAGCTTGAGGGCGTGTAGCTTCCTCATTCGACCTCGGTGCAGAGTCATGTGACCCCTAACTTCTCGGGCAGCGCGGGCGGACAGGGACAGCGTCCTCTCGCCCCTGACTGTTCAGTCACGCCCGCGCTGCTCTCTTAGGAGTATGTAGAGTGCGCGTCAGGTTTCAGACATTTGCGCATTGAAGCGGCCGGGTCCGAACAGGAAAACAGACCGGGCAGTCAAGACGGCACGCTCCTTGCTTCGCTGGGCGAGCATCGGCAGTCTTGCAGGGGCGGCGATGCTGCGGCGGAACCGAGATGTTCCAACGCCATTTCGGGTCCGTCCCGCTTAGCCTGCGATGCTATATGGAGCAAGATGTTCGAGCGGCTTCCGCCGCGATTGCGCTCGCGCATGCGCTCGATCGCGAAGTTCTCAGCGTGTACGAACATGAAGGCCGCAGG
>NZ_LLXZ01000059.1 GCF_001440395.1 Bradyrhizobium jicamae
GCTTCGTCGCTTCGCTCCCTTGCGCAAACGCTTCGCGTTTGTCGCAGGCAATGACGCGGATAGAGCGGGGGCCCTAACTCTCGCTCTTCAGTATCTTGAACACGCCGCTCGCCATCGCGATACAGCGTTTGTCGACGGTGACTTCCGTGGTGATGAAAATCAGGCTGCGGGTCGAGCGCACCACATGCGGCTTCGACACCAGGATTTCGCCGATCTTGCCGGCCTCGACAAAGTGCGTATCGAGCTGCACGGTCGCCAGCGTCGGCTTGCCTGACACGAAGCGGGCGGTCATGCCGCAGGTGCGGTCGGCGAAGGTCATGATGACGCCGCCCTGCACCAGGCCGCGGCGGTTGTGGTGCTTGTCCTCGGTAGCATATTCGTGGCTGCCATCGACGACGCGCTGCCACAACGGGCCGATCAGGTGCAGGAAGCCGGTGGTTTCGACGATCTTCCAGCCGTCGGATTTGAGTTTGTCCGCGGCCTTGGTCGCCATGTCGTGCGTTCCGTTTCCTGCTGGTTGTCATGCTGTCAGGGTCATTTCATCGGCTGCACTTGTGTTGTAGTCAAGCGGGATGGGCCGGTCATTTGACGATACCACACGGCGGAATATCGCAAGCCTCTGCGCCGCCTTCACACGGGCGCCCTCGGATCGCGCAGGGCCCGAGCTGAAGCGCGCGGCAGTGGCCATTGCACTGACGGAAGCCGAAGCCGGCGGGGGAACGACATTTCTCCTCACCCGCCGCGCCGCTACCTTGCGTTCGCATGCCGACCAATGGGCGCTGCCGGGCGGGCGCTGCGATCCCGGCGAGACGCAGGCGCAGGCAGCGTTGCGCGAGCTGCATGAAGAACTCGGCGTCGGCCTCGGCGAGGGCGATGTCCTGGGCCTGCTCGACGACTACCCGACGCGCTCGGGCTATCTGATTACCCCCGTGGTGGTCTGGGTGAGCACCAGCACCGATATTGTTCCCAATCCGGCGGAAGTCGCCTCGGTGCATCGCGTCGCGCTCGACGACATCGAGCGCGAGGACGTTTTCAGCTTCACCACGATTCCCGAAAGCACGCGGCGCGTGATCCGCTTCCGCCATGCCGGCCAGCACATCCATGCGCCGACGGCGGCGCTGATCTATCAGTTTGCCGAAGTGCTGGCGGGAAGAAACACCCGCGTCGCAGAACTGGAACAGCCGGTATTCGCCTGGCGGTAGGGCCGTCATTGCGAGCCAACGGGTCGCGCGAAGGCGCGCCCGATGACAGGCTCCGCGAAGCAATCCATTTCTCCGTTTGCTGAGAAATGGATTGCTTCGTCGCTTCGCTCCTCGCAATGACGGAGCAAGGATCGCATGCGCGTTCCGCTTGCGAACAGGCAAGGTTTCAGCGACGATACCAGACCAACAAGAAAAACAAATCCTGGGAGCACGCTCAACATGCCCACTCGGAAAATATTGGCTTGCGCGGCCACCGCGATGATCGCGCTGACGGCGGCATTCACCGGCGCGCACGCCCAAAATTATCCCGTTCGCGCTATCACGCTCGTCATTCCGTTCGCGCCGGGCGGCAGCACCTCGATCGTCGGCCGCGCGATTGCCGACAAGATGAGCGAGCTGCTTGGCGAGAAGGTCGTGGTCGACAACCGTCCCGGCGCCGGCGGCACGGTCGGCACCAAGGCGGTCGCCAGGAGCGATCCCGATGGCTACACCCTGTTGCTCGGCTACACCGGCACGCTGGCGATCGGTCCCTCGCTGTACAAAAATCCCGGGTACGATCCGCGCAAGGATTTCGCGCCGATCGGCATGATCGGCAACGCACCGAATTCGCTGGTCGTGCATCCGTCATTCCCTGCAAAGAGCGTCGCCGAACTGGTCGCGTATGCGAAGGCCAATCCCGACAAGGTCAATTTCGGATCGGCCGGCGCCGGCACCGCCAGCCACATCACCGGCGAATATTTTGCCCGCGCGGCAGGGATCAGGCTGGTGCACATCCCATACAAGGGCACCGGCCCGGCGCTGACGGACCTGTTGGGCGGCCACATCCCGATGGCGTTCGCGCCGATCCCGGCCTCGCATGCCAACGTTGCCGCCGGCAAACTGCGTGCGCTGGCGGTGACCAGCACCACGCGATCGAGCCTGTTGCCTGATGTGCCGACCATGATGGAAGCGGGGCTCGCGGCGTTCGACGCTTCGCTCTATTACGGTCTCGTCGCTCCCGCCGGCACGCCGCGGCCGATCGTCGACAAGCTCAACAAGGCGCTGCGCGACGCGCTCGCCTCCGACGAGGTCAAGAAGCAACTCGGCAATGACGGCACCGAGATCACGCCCGGAACGCCGGAAGATTACGCCGGGTTCATCGACAAGGACGAGAAGAAGTGGTCGCAGCTCGTCAAGGCCAGCGGCGTCGAGCAGGAGTGAGCGGCTGAGGTCTTCCCTTCTCCCCTTGTGGGAGAAGGTGGATCGACGTCGCGAAGGCGACGGCGAGCCGGATGAGGGGTCTCTATCCGCGGAGACAGACCCCTCATCCGCCTCCGCTTCGCTACGGCACCTTCTCCCACAAGGGGAGAAGGAAGGTACGGCAGCGCCACCTATTGTCGCGGCCTTTCGGGGCTGACTTCGCAGGCATGCTTGCTACAAGGGGGCCATGCGCCTGCCTTTGATTCGCATGGGTTCCGGATGTGTCGCGCTCGCGCTGCTTGCGGGTGCGTCGCCTGCCGTGGCGATCGAGCCGCTCCCTGCCTCAACCGCCGATGCGATGGCGCAAGCCGCCTCGCCGCAGGCGATGGCCGAATATCGCCGCAAGCTGAAAGAATATCAGGAAGCGCGCGCCGCGTTCGACGAGGAGGCGGGCGCCTATTGGGCTTCGATCTCGGAGAAGCGGAAGGGCCGCAATGCCAAGCGCCGGGAACGCCAGACCGTCACGCTCGACGATTACGTGCTGACGCAGCCGCCGGCCTATAGCGGACCGAATCGGCCGGTCAGCCCGGAGCCGGAGGAAGAGAAGCCGCCGCGCGAGCGCAAGCCGCTGCCGGTGGTCGCCGATTTCCTGAAAGCCGCCGCCGAGCAGTTCCAGTTCACGCCGGAGCGGCCGTCGTCCGAGCTCGAGTTCAAGCGCGCCTATGCTCGTTACGCCCTGGCGGCAGGCTTGACGCGCGAACAGGCCATACGGGTCTACTCGTTCGAGACCGGCGGTAACGGCAATTATGACATGCAGTCGGGGCTGAATCCGTCGAAGCCGGGCTCGCGCGCGATCTCGACCGCAATCGGCTACAACCAGTTGCTCACCACCAACAGTGTCGAACTGCTGGCCGAGCAGGGCCACGAACTGATCAAGGAACTGACGGCAAGGGCCGCGCCGCTGTCGGGCGCGCCGCGCAAGGCGATGGATCACAAGCTTGCCGTGTTGAAGAAGATGGTGGCGTTTACGCGCACGGTGCCGGACACCTGGTCCGAGCATGAGAAGCTCGCCAATACGCCGCAAGGCTGGGCCGTGCATGCCATGGTGCTCGATGTCGACGTCGGCCCGATGCTGCAGACCCACAAGCTCCTGACCTCGGTCCATTTCGCCCGCGCCAAGGGCTATAATCGGCCGCTGACGGCCGCCGAACTCGAAATGATGAACCTGACCGGCGACGGCACTGGCCTCGACATGGTGACCATGCCGCAGGCGATGCGCGATCGGGTGCCGACCTCGAACTTCTTCCAGCGCGGCGGCTACGAACGCAATCCTGTTGCGATCCGTCACGACACGGTGGCGAAGCTATTGGCGGTGACCGACGAACGAATGGATTTCAACTCTGGCAAGCCCGGCGCGAAGGAACTTGCGGCGGCGTTTTAGTCTTACCCTCCCCTGGAGGGGGAGGGTCGGCTCACATGGAGCGCAGCGGAATGTGAGACGGGGCGGGGTGATCTCTCAACTCGGGCACTGTTGGATGTGGAGAGACCGTCACCCCACCCCGCCGCTTCGCGTCGACCCTCCCCCTCCAGGGGAGGGTATTCAGCGCAGCGCTCGTCGCTCAATTCGATCCGAACATGAACCTGCCGTCACCCTCGAGATAGGGGCCGCTTCGCATGTAGAGCTGCCCATTCTCGCCGACGAAAAACAGCGTGCCCTTCGGCACCTTCTTGGCGCCCTTGAGCAGCAGGCCCGCATTGTTGGTGCCCATCTTGTAGGACAGCGTCTTGCCGTCCTTGCCGTAGGCATAGGCCATGTCCGACTTCAGCTCCCAGGGCGCAGGTGCTGCAGCTTGCGCGAATGCCGATGTCGCCAGCCCCGTCAGTGCGGCCGCCACCAAGACTGTTTTTGTCGAAACGTTTCTCATCATCCGTCCTCCCCGCAAGCCATTCGGCTTCCTGTCCCACGTTCTTGAACAAATCACGAACGATGCGATGCCGTCAATCTGCACCTTCGACGCATCACACCGCCCTTGAGACTTTGTGATTTCCCGGCTTCGACTTCGCGACTATGTTCGCGTTTCCGGCTACAAGCATGCATTGCGAAAAACGTCATAGGGATGGTCAGGATGAACCCCGTCATGAAGATCGGTCTTGGTGTTGCGCTGTCGTTCATGACACTGGCTCAAGCGGCAGAGGCCAACGAATTCAGGCTCTCCAACAACCAGCGGATCGCCTGCAGCCGGGGATTGAGCGCAGGCAAGCTCAACACGTCGACCTGCAAATCCTATGCATACGTGTTCAACACCAAGACGTCGGAGTATTTCCGCTGTCAGGTCTCACTGGCGCTGACGCGAGACAACAAGGAGGTCATCAACGTGCAGGCTGACGGCAGCTGCTCCAAGAGGCCCCGCATCTTCGATACCGACGGGAACTATTCGTTCGATGCCACCGAAACCGAAGGGCCGAACACCAATTCGTTCTTCGGTCCCGGCGGCTACGCGATATGGGCCAGCGACAACAATGCGCAGAAGGTGCGCGGTTGCATCATCATCTCGTCCGGTCTCGGCTCCGACATCTCGAAATGCATCGACATGAAGTTCGAGTGAGCTTCGCCTGAAGCGGGATGGCTTTTCTTCGAATCGTCATCCCGCCTTATCTTCTTGTTTGAGCATGATCTCGGCGCAAACGCGTTCGCGTTTGTCGCGAGGGATCATGCTCAGAGAACCTTCTCGGCGCCGGCTGCAAGCTGAGAGCGCGAGCGCGCGAATTTCCGCACACCCACCGGCTTGCCGAACAGGTGACCCTGGACCAGATCGAAGCCCATCTCGTGCGCGGCGAGGTAATCGGCGCGGCTCTCGATGCCCTGCGCGGTGGCTCGGGCGCCGTTGTCGCGGGCCAGTTCGACGATCCGCCGGCATACCGTCTGCTTCAGCCGATTGTCCGCGCAGCCGTTGATATATTGCTTGTCGATTTTCAGCTCGGCGAACGGGAAGCTCCGAAGTTCCAGGAGTGAAGGCCATTCCGCGCCGACATTGTCGATGGCGATGGCGATATTGTGCAGGCGCAGCCGTCGGGCGGCGTCGATCGCGAGATCCGGATGCTCGACTACCTCGCTGCTGTTGATTTCGATCAGGAGCCCGCCGAACGCGGGGTGGGCGGGCATGGCGCCGCAGAGATCGCGCACTGCCGCCGCGTTGCCGAAGAACGATACCGGCAGGTTGACGGAGAGGTCGACCGGACCCTGACTCTCCAGGAGATAGCGCCAGTCCTCGATGGCGCGGCCGATCACGAATTCGGACAGGCTGCGAAAATGCGGATCATTATCGTCGGGAATGAAGTAGGCCGGCGGGACCACGCCCCAGGCCGGATGCCGCATCCGGACCAGCGCCTCCGCGCCGCTCGGCATCAGCGTGCGGGTGTTGATCTTCTGCTGATACCACAATTCGAGCCAGCCGGCCTTCAACGCCTCGGCGACGTCGACGGCGGGGCTTGGCGCCGGCTCCGCCGGCAAAAGCTCCGCAACGGTGGCGCGCAGGCTCGCCGCGCCGAACGGCGTCGGCAGGGAAGGCAGCATGGCAATGCCGTATTCTTCGCCAATTTGCCGGACGGCCTTAACCATAATCGAGTCGGGTTGACCGATGACGAGAACCTTGCCGCCGAAATTTTTCCGGACGATGGCCTCGAGAATTTCGCCGACATTGATCCCGTCGACGCACACGCTGAGCACGATCAGATCCGGCTGCTCCGCCTGCAGCACGCCGGCGAGGTCTCCGGCCTGACCGCATTCGCAGGCCACGAACCCGAGATCCTCGAGAGCGTCGGAAAGGAACAGCCGGAGGTGTTTTTTGCTGTCGATGACGCAGGCTCTCGGCGTCAGCTTCCGATGTCCGAAGTGAACTGCGCGCGAATGCTCGCTGAAGTTGATCTGCTCCATGCCGCCCTCCCGACAAATACCCCGGCGCCATTGGTACATCCGCGTTGAGGTCGCAATAATGGAATTTTGCGGGAGGTCACATGATTACTTCAGTAGGGTTAAAGCCGCCGACATGAATAAAATTTTAGAGGAATTGCCGCCTCGACGGCGCCAATGGGCGCACGGGCGGTGCATTCCGCCGAATTCGCAGGGCTTCAAAGCGCCGATGCCCGGCTCGGGCACCATTTGATCAAGCCTTGCATGTTAACGCCTGTGGTCATGCGCTGGCGCAGCGATGGTCGTGGCTTGCGGACACCTGCGAACGCTTTCCGCAGGAGCCGCCATGCCGCGGCGCACACAAATCTGCTCGGCAAAAAAATGACCGCGGTCCCTGGCAGGCCGCGGTCACTGTAGCTTCCGTCCGGATGTCGCTTCCGCTCGATCCGGACGGCGCATGTCGAGGCCCTAACCGCCGACGCCCTTCTCCTTGAAGTATTTCAGCGCGCCGGGGTGGAACGGGATCGGCGAGCGATCCTGCACCTGATTGTCGAGCGTAAAGCTCTCGGCTTCCTTGTGCACGGCGACGATGTCAGCCTTCTTCTCCACCAGCGTCTTGACGATGGTGTAGGCGTCCTCGTTGCTCATCTTGTCGCCGGTGACGATCAGGTTCCAGACTTCGGTGATGGAATTGTCCTTGTCGTAGCCGGGATAGGAGCCTGCCTTGATCTTGCTGGCCGAATAGAGCTTGCCGTATTTGGCGTTCATCTTCTCGGCCAGATCGCCATGGTCGACCAGCTTCATCTTGATGCCGGGCGTCGCCGCAAGATCAGTGACCGCTGCGGTCGGAATGCCGCCGACCCAGAAGAACGCGTCGATCTTGCGGTCCTTCACCGCATTGACGGATTCGGCAACGCCGAGCCGCTCGCGCTTCATGTCCTTGTCCTTGTCGAGGCCGGCGGCCTCGATGACGCGGAACGCCATCACTTCGGTGGCGCTGCCGGGCGATCCCGTCGAGACGCGCTTGCCCTTCAGGTCTGCCATCGTGTTGATGCCGGTGCCTTCCACCGTCACCACATGCATGCGGTTCGGATAAACCACTAGCAGCGCCTGCAACGGCACCTTGCCGCTCTTGAACTTGTCCTCGCCCTTCAGCGCATCGAGTGCCGCATCGGCCATGGTGAAGGCAAGCTCGCTCTTGCCGGCGCCGATCAGCTTGAGATTGTCGACCGAGCCGCCGGTGACCTCGGCGGTTGCCTGCACGTTGGGTAGGTTCTTCGAGAGCACGTTGGCGACCGCGCCGCCGAGCGGATAGTAGACGCCGCCGGTGCCGCCGGTGCCGATCGACATGGTTTTCTGCTGCGCATGGGCCGCGCCCGCGAAGGCGAGGCTCGCGGAGATCGTCATGGCCAGTATGGCTACGGTCTTCTTCATTTTTTTCATCCTCAATCGTTTCCTGACTAAGTTGTGAGCGCGGGGCGCTCTGGCTCCCGCGTTCTGGCCTGCCACAGCAATACGCCGAAACCGATGATCAGGCCCGGCACATAGGTGTAGCTGATATCGCGTCCGGTGATCCATTCGACGATTGCCTCAATCAGGCTTGGGAACACCAGCAGCAATCCGGATAGCAGAAGCAGGCCGCGCTCGACCGCTGTATTTTGTCGCAGCGCCCAGTTCTGGGCAAACGCAGCCAGCGCCAGCAGCCCCAGGCTTGTCTTGATCGTGATTTCGATGATGTCGACCCATGATCCGCCCTTGGGGATCGACATCAGCAGGCCGCCGCCTTGCGGATCGAGCACGAACACGAAGGGCACCAGAAACGCCGGCAGCGTGTACTTCCAGGATTGCAGCGTGGTCCGGTAGGGATCGCCGCCGGTGATGGCGGCCGCCGCGAACGGCGAGAGCGCCGTTGGCGGCGATACCTCGGATAGAACGGCATAATAGAAGATGAACATGTGCGCGGCGTAATCGGGCACGCCGAGCTTGATCAGCGCCGGCGCCGCGATCACCGCGCAGATGATGTAAGACGCGGTTACCGGCACCGCGAGGCCGATGATCCAGACGATCAGCGAGGTGTAGATCGCGGTCAGCAGCAGGCTGCCGCCGGCATAGCTGATCACGATCGACGAGAATTTCAGGCCGAGACCGGTCAGCGTCACGATGCCGACGACAATGCCGGCGCAGGCGCAGGTGGTCGCGGCATTGAGTGCGCCGATCGAGCCATCGGCCAGCGCCTTCACCAGCTTGCTCGGCACCAGCGCGGTCTCCCGGCGCAGGAAGCTCAGCGCGAAGGTAACGACGATGGCGTAGAACACCGATAGCGACGGCGAGTAGCCGATGACCATGAAAAAGACGACGGCCAAGAGCGAGATGAAGTGGAAGCCATACCGCCTGGTCATCTGGCCGAGCGACATCTCGGGCGTGAAGGCCACGTTCTTGGCGTGGAACTTCTTGGCGTCCAGTTCGACCATGAACAGGAGCGACATGTAGTAGAGGCAGGTCGGGATGGTCGCCATCCAGATCACGTCGAGATAGCTGATCTTGAGAAATTCGGCGATCAGGAACGCGGCGGCGCCGAGAACTGGCGGCGACAGGATCGCGCCGAGGCCGCCGGCTGCGAGCAGTCCGCCGGCGGCATTCCTCTCGAAGCCGGCCTTGGCCATCATCGGGTAGGCCACGGTGCCGATCATCACGGTGGTGGCGACGCCCGATCCGGAGGGGCCGCCGAGCAGGAACGACGACAGCACCACGGTGCGGCCGGCGCTGTTCGGCTTGCCGCCCATCAGCGCCAGCGAGAAGTCGATGAAGAACTTGCCGGCGCCGGAATGCTGCAGGAAGGCACCGTAGATCGTGAACAGGATGATCAGCGTTGCCGACACGTCGACGGCGACGCCGAAGATGCCCTCCAGCGTAATGAAGAGGTGGCCGACCAGGCGGGCCAGATCATAGCCGCGATGGGTCCAGGGCGCCGGCAGATACGGACCCAACATCGCATAGGCGATGAAACACAACGAAACCACGGGCATGATTGCGCCGGTGGTGCGCCGCGTCGCCTCCAGCAGCAACACGATGAAGACGATGCCGACGATCACGTCCCAGCGGTCGGGCGTGGTGGCGCGGTCGGTGAAATCCTCGCCGCCCCACAGCGCATAGACGATGGTGGCAACCGCGACGATCCCGGGGACGACGTCCCACCAGCGCACGCGGTTGCGAAAGCGCGTCGCCAGCGGAAACAGCAGGAAGCTCAGGACCAGCGTGAAGGCGACGTGGGTGTAGCGAAGTTCCTGGGTCGGAACGATGGCGTAGGCGGCGTAGAGGTGAAACAGGCTCATGACCACGGCAATCGTGGTCGAAATCCTGCCTGCCCAGCCCATCAGGCGGTTGGCCGCGCCTTCTTCCGCCTCGATGTAGGCTTCTGCCTTGTGCCGCGCTTCGTCTGATACCGCGACGATCTCATCATTGGGCGGCGTTGTCTTGTCTGCTGCCATACTTTCCCCGGGGCCCGTTAACTCTGGAGACCCGGTGTCCTGCGGGCCTTTCGCGGGCGCATTCAGTCCAATTTGGGTAACCGTGGCAAGGGCCTTTTAGACCTATATCGGGGGCATCTGTTAGCTTATCGGACGACTTGACCCTGCGGGCGTCGCCATCCGTAGCCCGGATGCAGCGAAGCGAATTCCGGGGAAGGTACCAAACAAGAATCCCGGGTTGCGCTTCGCTTCACCCGGGCTACAAGAAAATAGTTTGAAAGGGAGAAGAAAGTCGATGGAACGGCTCAAGGGCAAGACGGCGATGGTGGTGGGCGCGGGCTCGATCGGGCCTGGCTGGGGCAATGGCAAGGCGACCGCCGTGACGTTTGCGCGCGAGGGTGCGCAGGTATTTTGCGTCGATCGCAACGCGGCTGCGGCCGAAGAGACGGTGAAGATCATCACCGGCGAGGGCGGCAAGGCGATGGCGCATACCGCCGACGTGTCGAAGGCCGCCGAGGTCGAGGCGATGGTCGCGGCCTGTCTGAAGGCCTATGGCCGCATCGACGTGCTCGACAACAATGTCGGCATCGCCGAAGTCGGCAGCGTGGTCGAGGTGGCGGAAGCCGAATGGGATCGCGTCTTCGCCGTCAACCTCAAGAGCGCTTATCTGTCCATGAAGCACGTCATTCCCGTGATGGTCAGGCAGGGGGGCGGCTCGATCATCAACATCTCCTCGATCGCCTCGATCCGCCACGTCGGCATTTCCTATGTCAGCTACAACGCCAGCAAGGCCGCGATGAACCAGATGACGCGCACCACGGCGGTCGAATTCGCGTCAAAGCATGTGCGCGTGAATGCCATCCTGCCAGGACTGATGAAGACGCCGATGGTCGAACATTCGGCCGGCCTTGCGCAAAGCTACGCCAAGGGCGACGTCGAGGCGATGTGGCGGGCGCGCGACGCGCAGGTGCCGATGGGGCACATGGGCGATGCCTGGGACGTCGCCAATGCGGCGCTGTTCCTCGCCTCGGATGAATCGAAATATGTCACCGGCATCGAGCTCGTGGTCGATGGCGGCATCACCTGCAAGTCGGGCGCCTGACGCGCCCGTCATGCCTGTGCGCTCAGTTCGGCGCGGTCGAACTCTTCTTCCACCTGATGGAAGGCGTCGTCGCTGATCTCCTCGAGATCGCGCATCCTCAACAGCGCCGCTCGTGCCGCGCCGATCGCGCGGCGGCGCAGCGGATCGGCCGGCAGCTCGCTGCTCGCGATGCCGGTTTCGGGTTCGGTTTCGGCACGCAGCAGTACGGCGCGGTATTCGAGCCGCAGGATCTCGGCCTCCTCGGACGGATCGGCTTCGATTGCCTCGAGCGCAGCGCGATAGGCGGCGCAGCGGGCGTGAGCGGCCTCGCGCGCGACCGGATCGTCCTCCTCGAACTTCAGCGCGAGGATCAGCGGCCGCAGCGTCAGGCCCTGCATCACGAGCGTCCCCAGCACCACGGCAAACGCCGTCAGCAGGATGAGATCGCGATATGGGAAGTTTTCGGGCAACGCGAAGGCGGCCGCCAGCGTGACGATGCCGCGCATCCCGCACCAGGACACGATGACGCCGCGTTCCACGCTCGGTACCGCGGGAGACACATGCGCAGGGAGCAGGCCGTATGCGTTCAAGGCCCGCAACAAGGCGCCATAGGGCATCACCCAGGCGATGCGGGCGATGATCACGACGGCGAGGATCGCGGCGGCAAAGCTGCAATATTTCAACCGCACCTCGTCGTTGAGCCCGGACCAGATCGGATTGAGCTGCATGCCGATCAGCATGAACGCCAGCACGTTGAGCACGAACACGACGGTTTCCCACACCGCATAGGAGGCCACGCGGAGCCGCGCCGGGGTACGCTCGGGCGCCGTGCGCGCGATCGTGATCGCATAGGCGACGATGGTGAGAATGCCTGATAGCCCGATATGCTCGGCGACGATCCACACCATGAAGGTGCCGGCGAATTGCGTGATGATGGCGCTCGGCGCCTCGGTGATGCGGCGCGTGATCTGGGTCCAGACCCGCGCGAACAGGAAGCCGGCAATGAGGCTTCCGAACAGCGCGAACGCAACCGATGGCACGAACTCGTGCACCTTCATGTGCTCGGCGGCAACCAGGCCGACCGCGACGCGGTAGATCAGGAGTGCGCTGGCATCGTTGAGCAGGCTTTCGCCCTCGAGGATCTTCTGGATGCGGTAGGGCAGGTTGACCTGGCGCAGGATCGCGGTGGCCGCCGCGGCGTCGGGCGGTGCCACGATGGCGCCGAGCGCGATCGCGACCGCCCATGGCATGTCGGGACGAAGCCAGTGCGCGACCACAGCGACGGCGGCGGTCGTAACCCCGACCGCGACCAGCACCAGGGTCGAGACCGGCAGCCAGTTGATCCTGAGGTCGCGCAGCGAGGTATCGAAAGCGGCGTCCAGCAGCACCGGCGCCACGAACAGCGCCAGCGCCAGCTCAGGCTGCAACGTCCACGATGGACCGGAAGGCACGAAGGCCAGCAGCATGCCGCCGATCGCAAGAAATGTCGGATACGGCACCTTGAGCCGCCGCGCCAGTGCGGACAGCAGGACTGCGCCAAGCAGCAGCCCAATAATCCATTCGAAGTCTAGCAATTTTGGATTCCCTGCGGGTCGAGATCGATGTCACCATCAATCTACACCAAAACCGGCAAGTCATCCTGACGGAGAGTCTGGCTCCGAACGGCCGCCCGTTCGCTACTGCGCCATCGCCACGATGCCGCCCGCGAAGGAATGCCAGAGCGGCGTGACACTGATCGGCCAATTCAGGAATTTCACGGCGATCAGGGCAAGGCCGCCATAGACATAAAACCGGATGCGGTCGGCCGCGTGTGCGCCAGTCGAACACCATGGCGGCCACCAGCAACAGATAGGCGACGATAGCGGGCGGGATGGTCACCGGCACCGGGGGCGGACCGAGAGGGCCGGGAGGAGCCAGGAAGGTAAGAAACCAGCGGGCGACGGCAGCGTCCAACAGCGAAATGCTGGCCAGCAGCATCAGCCGCTTGTGCGTTTCCGGCTTGCGGATGGCGGCAATGGCGAGCGCAAAAATCACCGCAAAGAACAGAATTCCGCTGAGCGGGACAATCGCGAAAGCGATTCCGTCATCGGTCATTCCGGCCGCGGCCGACCGCTTCATCGCGTTGACCGCCACCAGGAAGCCGAAGATCGTCATCGCGGTCGCCAACGAGACGCCGATCATGCCGATAGAGCGATGCCGGGCAACATTGCCTGACGCCGCGAGCCAGCTCTGGAATACGAAGTAAAGCGACCAGGCGAAGAACAGCAGGCCGTGAAAATGCACGACTGGCGAAGCCGAAAACGATCGCTTCGCCAGCGGCAGCCAGTAGGTCGGCGCAAAGCCGAGAAAGGCGACGGCCATGCAGGCCAGCGCCATGTAGAAGTAGAAATAACCGGTCTGGGACTGCGCGATGGCGCGCGGCGGATTGAGGTCGGTCAATGTGGTCATGGTTGTTGAGTCCGTGACATCAGCTAAAGGTTCACGACAAATATTATGACGACGAACATCCATTCGCGTGTGAAGGAGGTCACTCCTCTCGCGCGCCACCGTTCGGCCAAAATCTGTCCAGAAGCGAGCAGGGAAAAATCGACGCTGGCCGTTGTCGGAAAAGCGCGGGGCTTGCTAGGATCGGATGCAATCGTCAGCGTTCTCCCGGGTCAATTCGATGCGAGGCCATTCCGATATCCGCAACACCGCAGCGGCGTTCCTGCTGTGGATGGGGTTGGCGCATGGTGCATCGGCGACAGGCGTCGAGCCCGCCAAGGACCTGCGCGCCGATCCCGCGCCCTGCGTTGCCGCCGCCCGTGCGCAGGATGACGACAAGATCGTGAATGTCTGCGGCGCGCTGATCGACAACGACAGGACCGACAAGGCCGATCGCATCAAGGCGCTGATCGCGCGTGCCGAGGCGCACGACCGGAAAGGCATGAGCTATCCTGCCATTCGCGACTATGACGACGTGCTGCGGCTCGACCCGACCAACGCCGACATTCACAACGCGCGCGGCGAACTCTGGCGCAAGAAGGGCGATCTGCCGAAGGCGGTCGCCGATTTTGCCGCAGCGATGAAGCTGAACCCGGAACACGCCGCCGCCAGGGCCAACCATCGGTCGATGGCGCAGGAACTGGAGCGGCTCGGCGCGCTGAAGGCCATAGCCGGCAAGCCGAGCTTCAATTGCGCCACCGCGCGCCGCAAGGTGGAAAAGGCCATCTGCGCCAATCCCGCGCTGGCCGATCTCGAGCGGGACGTTCATGTGTCGTATGTCCGCGCGACCCGTGAAGACATGACCCCGGCCCAGGCCCGCAAGCTGCGCCGCGAGCAGGAGGAATTCATCGCCCGCCGCAACGCCTCGTTCGGCCGGCCCGGCTACGACCTGCAGAAAGCGATGAAACAGCGCCTGCAGCAGCTCAACGGGGTCGACGGTTACTGACCAAAGCAGGTGTTTCATCCCGAAACACCGTCTTTCTGGTGCCGGCCGCGACCGCCTTTCGAACCTTGGAATGCACTGTTGCGACAGACTGGCGGGAGCGGCGTTAGCCGCGAATTACGCCAGAATTTCAAGAGCCGATCATGCGATCATTCATTTCGCCCTTTGCCGCGACCGCGTCGTTGACCCTTGCCATCCTGACCTCCACTGCCGCCATCGCCCAAACGACCGCGGAGCGGCCGGTCGTCTGCGAGGCGCTTTCGGCTGCCGAACCCGCGGCGCTGATCGACGTTTGCACCGCCCTGATCGACAATGCGGCGACGCCGGAGAGCGCGCGGCTCGACGCCATGATCACCCGCGCCGCAGCGCTGCATAATAGCGGCCAGACCGACAAGGCATTGGCTGAAATCGCTTCCGTCATCGCCAAGGATTCCAGCCGCCCCCGCGCCTTCCGTGCCCGCGGCGAAATCCTGCGCCAGACCGGCAGAATGGAGGCCGCGTTCGAGGCGCTGAACCAGGCGATCCGGCTGGAGCCGGACAATGCCACCGGTTACGCAAACCGCGCCAATGCCTTCAACAATGCGAGGAAGTACGACCGCGCCATCGAGGACTATAATGAAGCGCTGCGGCTGAAGCCGGATTTCGCGCAAGCCTTCTCGGACCGCGGCGCCGCCTGGTATTTCAAGGGCGAGTATCAGAAGGCGATCGCCGATTACGATGAAGCGCTTCGCCTCGAGCCGCACCGCGCCCGCACCTACAGCAACCGTTCCGCGGCCTACCGCAAGCTTGGCCGGACCGAAAAAGCGATCGAGGACGTCACGACGGCGATCCGGATCGACCCGACGCAGCCGGAATTCTTCGACAATCGTGGCCTTGACCTCGCCGGCAACAGCGACTATGCGCGCGCGATCGCCGACTACGATGAAGCGATCAAGCTGCGCCCCGAAGCGAAGTTCCTGACTAACCGCGGCGACGCCTACCAGGCGCGCAAGGATTACGACCGTGCGATCGCGGATTACGATGCGGCGCTGAAACTCGATCCGAAATTCCAGCGCGCCTACAACAATCGCGGCGCGGCCTGGGTCAAGAAGGGCGATCGCAGCCGGGCGCTGAAGGATTATGCGGAAGCCGTCCGCCTCAATCCGTCCGACAGCACCGCCGCTGCCAATCACAAGGAGATTACACAGGAGATCGAGCGGCTGGGTTCGCTGAGCTATCAGAAGAACCTGCCGAGCTTCAATTGCGCCACCGCCAAACGCCAGGTGGAAAAGGCGATCTGCGCCGACGCGAGCCTCGCCCAGCTCGACCGCAACATCAACGACGTGTTCCTGCGGGTGATTGCGAGCGCGGAATCCGACAGCCGTCGCGCCGCGCTGGCGCAGACCCGGCAACAGCGCAACTTCATCGATAAGCGCAACAGCTCGTTCGGCAAGCGCGGTTATGACCTCCGTCAGGCGATGGAGGATCGGCTGGACAAGCTGAATACAATCGCCCGACAGTAGGGTTTTGCCGGACGGCCAGTGTATTCCGGCTTGATCTGGCGCAACTTCGCGTGACAATGCCCCTGAAATAATGTCGCTCAGCCGTCATGGCCCGGCAAAAGGCCGAGCATGACGACGATGGGCGAACACGCGGGGAGTGCGCCATGAACATTCAAACCAACAGCCGGTATCACGAGGTCCATGCCCGCTCACTGGCGGACCCGGAGGCATTCTGGGCCGAGGCTGCGCGCGAGATCGACTGGATTGAGTCGGCCAGGAAGATCTTCGATCCCTCGATGGGCGCCTATGGCCGCTGGTTCGCCGGCGCCGTCGTCAACACCTGCTACAATGCGCTCGACCGTCATGTAGCGGGCGGACGCGCCGACCAGGTGGCGCTGATCCACGATTCACCGCTCACCAATTCCATCTCAAAGTTCACTTATGCCGAGATGCTGAAGGAGGTGCAGACGCTCGCTGCGATCATGCAGGATTTCGGCGTCGCCAAGGGTGACCGCGTCATCCTCTATATGCCACTGGTGCCGGAAGCGGTGTTTGCGATGCTGGCCTGTGCGCGGATCGGCGCGGTGCATTCGGTGGTGTTCGGCGGCTTTGCCGCGAAAGAGCTCGCAACGCGCATCGAGGATGCCAAGCCAAAACTGATTTTCTCGGCGAGCTGCGGCATCGAGCCCGGCCGCATCGTGCAATACAAGCCGCTGCTCGACGAGGCGATCAAGCTTTCAAGCGTGAAGCCGCAGGCTTGCGTCATCCTGCGACGGCCGCAACAGGTTTGCGAACTCACGGCCGGCCGCGATCACGACTGGGCAGCGTTGCGCGGCGCTGCGCTCGCTGCCGGCAAGGCTGCACCGTGCACGCCGGTGCTCGCGACCGATCCGCTTTACATTCTCTACACGTCAGGCACCACGGGAATTCCGAAGGGTGTCGTGCGCGACAATGGCGGGCATCTGGTCGCGCTGAAATGGTCGATGTTCAATCTCTACGGCGTCAAGCCGGGCGAGGTCTGGTGGTGCGGCTCCGACATCGGCTGGGTGGTTGGCCACAGCTACATCGTCTATGGCCCGCTGATTCACGGCGCGACCTCGATCATGTACGAGGGCAAGCCGGTCGGCACGCCGGATGCCGGCGCGTTCTGGCGCGTGATTTCCGAACACAAAGTGGTGGCGCTGTTCACCGCGCCGACCGCCTTCCGGGCCATCCGCAAGGAAGACCCTGATGGTGCGTTCATCCGCAAATACGATCTGTCGAAATTCCGTACGCTGTTTCTGGCCGGCGAACGCGCCGATCCGCCGACGGTGGAATGGGCGGAAGCGCAACTGAAAGTGCCTGTGATCGATCACTGGTGGCAGACCGAGACCGGCTGGTGCATCGCCGGCAATCCGGTGGGGCTGGGCATGCTGCCGGTCAAGCACGGCTCGCCGACGGTGCCGATGCCGGGCTATCAGGTCGACGTGGTCGACGAGGCGTCCAAGCCCGTGCCCGCCGGCACCATGGGCTCGATCGTGATCAAGCTGCCGATGCCGCCGGCTTGTCTGCCGACGCTGTGGCAGCAGGACGCGCGTTTCAGGGAAGCCTATCTCACGGAGTTTCCCGGCTACTACAAGACCTCGGATGCCGGCTACAAGGACGAGGACGGCTATGTCTGGGTGATGGGCCGCACCGACGACATCATCAACGTCGCCGGCCACAGGCTCTCCACCGGCGGCATGGAGGAAATTCTGGCGTCCCATGCCGATGTCGCCGAATGCGCGGTGCTGGGGATCAAGGACGCGATCAAGGGCGAGGTGCCCTGCGGCTTCCTGGTGCTGAAAGCTGGCGTCACACGCGCGCCTGCGGACATCGAAAAGGAGATCGTGGCGCTGGTCCGCGACAAGCTCGGCCCCGTCGCGGCGTTCAAGCTCGCGATCACGGTCGGGCGGCTGCCGAAGACACGCTCCGGAAAGATCCTGCGCGGCACCATCAAGAAGATCGCCGACGGCGAGAGCTGGACCATGCCGGCGACGATCGAGGATCCGAAGGTGCTGGACGAGATCGGCGACGCGCTGAAGGGCAGGGTGTGATGCGGTGCCGTCATTCCGGGATGGTGCGCAAGCACCAGGCCTCAGGGGTGCAGTTGCACCCCGGAGAATCTCGAGATTCTCAGGGGCGCAAGGGGCGCCCCGTGGTTCGATGCTTCGCATCGCCCCGGAATGACGGGTTCCTTGCCATGCCCCGGGCTTGACCCGGGCATCCATCATCGTCAAAGCAGGCTGCCATTATTTCGATGGATTGCCGGGTCAAGCCCGGCCATGACGAGATGGAAGAACGGGAGCCCCGCATGCAGTTTGGACTCGCAAAACACGTCATCGCAATCCTGCTCATCGCCCCGCTGCTCACCGGCTGCCTGGAACGCGGCCAGCCGACCATGGTCGATACCAGCGCCGACGACGACGCATTCTGCCGCGCCAACAATGTCGCGGTCGGCTCCAACGAATACGTCAACTGCCGCAAGAACCGCGACGTGCAGCGTGGCAATGCCAACGCCCGCGCCGACCGCGCCCAGCGAAATATGGCCGAGCAGATGCTGAACAACCCGGTCAGGCCGTAACCAGGAGGCTCTCATGAATGAAGACGTCTTCAACGCCAGCCTGCGCAAGTTTCTGAAGCAAGTCGGCGTCACCTCGCAGCGCGAGATCGAAAAGGCCGTGCGCGATGCGGTCGAGGCCGGCAAGCTCAAGGGCCACGAGAAGCTGCCGGCGAAGATGGTTTTGACGATCGGCAGTATCAGCCTCTCGCATGAGATCGACGACGAGATCGAACTGGGCTAGGAGCGATTTCGCTTTTTTTGGATTGCGCGCGCAAGGTGCTGGCTGCGCGCGAGGCGTGACTGCCGGACCTGACGGGCGACGTCTGCAGCGACGCGTTGACCCGGCGAGAACGCGGATTCCGCTTGTCAGGCCGCCTCCGGCCTCAAATACTGATGGCACGACTGGCCCGTTGCAAGAACCGACAAAGGAGCGGACGACAGGGCCGATGCGCTGAAATCTAATGCTTCGTGGGCAAGGCAATGGCGTTGGACGTTGCTACGACTGATGTGTCCCCGGCGCCGGTGCGCCAAACCTGGCAGCCGTGGGCCGTGTCGGTCGCCGTCGCGATCGCCTTTTTCCTCGCCGCGCGCTTCAGCTTCGCTCTGCTCGACAAGTCCGACGGCGTCGCCGTGTTCTGGCCGGCTGCGGGCGTGGCTACCGGTATTTTGGTGGCCTTCGGTCCGGCGGTGCGGTGGCCGGTCGTCATCGGGGTGGCCGCTGCCACTGTCGCAGCCAATCTGCTCGGCGACCGCAATCTGGCCAGCACCGTGTTTTTCGCAGTGGCGAATGCCAGCGGTCCCCTCATCGTCTCAGGGCTCATCCAGCGATTTTGCGGTGCCCCATTCGAACTCAATGAACTGCGTCGCGTCTTTGGACTGTTCGCCGCGACGATCATTACCGCCATGATCAGCGGTTTGGTCGGCATGCTCGGGTTTGTGCTCTTTCATGCCCCGGCCGCGTCGCCCGTCAAGGCATGGAGTCACTGGCTCGTCTCCGAGACGGTGGGGACCATTGTCGTTGCCCCCCTTGTGATCGGCCTCGCATCGTTCCTGCGCAATGCGCCGCCGAAGCGCGAAATTGTGGAGGGGATTTTCGCGCTTGCGATCGTGGCTGCCGTCTGCGCACTGCGAGTCAATTTGCCGGATGAGTCCTGGACACTCAAACTGATGATTGCCTTGCTCTGTCCGCTGTTCGTGTGGATCGCCGCCCGTGTCCGCCCTGCTTTTACCGCCGTTGCCGCGTTCATGTGCGCGATCTCGATTGTCTGGGCGACAACATTCTCCCTCGGAATTTTCGGCGATGTGCGTTTGTCGTTCGAGGAGCGTACCCTGTCGGCTCAGGCGAGCATTCTGGCCATTTCGTTCGGCGCGCTTGTTCTCGCAGCGCTGTTCAACGAGCGACGAGTACACGAACTCGCGATCCTCGAAAGAGAACAGCGGCTGGAGGAAGCGCTTCGGGCCGGCGGTGTGATCACCTTCGACTGGGATCTCCAGACCGATCTGATCGAGGTAAGCCGAAATGCGGCTGAAGTTCTCGGCCTTGCTCCACAGCAATTTATCAACGGTGCGAACTGGATAAAACAGGTCCATCCCGTTGACTATCCGTCTGTCGCGGCTCGCCTGGGCACGGTCCGCCCGGACGACCCCTCTCATTCGATTGCCTTCAGATTCATCCGACCGGACGGGCGCGGCGAAGTGTGGCTGGAGCAGGTTGCCATCACGCGCGTCGACTCGGCCGGGAAGCCGATACGCATCGGTGGCCTGATGACCGACATCACGGAGCGGAAGCGGTTCGAGGGAGAGATTTCCCGCGCCTGGAAATCAGCGGCGTTGGCGGACCGGGCGAAATCCAGCTTCCTTTCGGCTGCCAGCCATGATTTGCGACAGCCGCTGCAAACGCTGAGATTTCTGCAAGGAGCGCTTGGGCTGCACCTCACGGGCGGCGAGGGGCGCGAGCTTGTCGACAAGATGGCGCGATCTCTCGACACCATGTCCAGCATTCTGTCGAGCCTGCTCGATGTGAATCGTCTCGAGGCGGGGAGCCTTCGTCCGTCAATGAGCGACTTTGCGATCACTGAGATATTTGATTCCCTGGCGGCCGACTTCTCCGATGCCATCACCGACAGGGGCCTACGGTGGTGCATGGTGCGTTCCGCGCTCCTGGTCCGCAGCGACAAGCGCATGCTGGAGACGATGATACGAAATCTGCTTTCGAACGCGCTGCGGTACACCGATCGGGGAAGGATTCTGCTGGGTTGCCGGCGGGTGGGCGACAAGGTCCGGATCGAAGTCTGGGACAGCGGCATCGGTATTACGCAGGATCAGCTCCCGCACATCTTTCAGGAATACTATCAGGGCTCGCCCGAAGCGGAGCGCGGCGGTTTCGGGTTGGGTCTGGCGATCGTCAGGCGTCTGGGAGAGATGCTGGATCATCCGATCGGTGCACATTCCACGCCCGGCAAGGGTACCGTCATTACGATCGAGATCCCGCGCGGCGACGGGAACGGCGGCAGGCGCGAACGGGCGCAGAAGCCGCGATATGAGAAGGGCGACTTCCGCGGTACCATTCTTGTCGTCGAGGACGAGGCGAGCGTGCGCGCATCGATCAGCCGCCTGCTGAAAGCGCGCGGCATAGAGGCGATCGTGGTCGCAACGGCAAGCGACGCGCTGACGCGCGTCCATCGTCAGGAAATCCGCCCCGACTTGCTGTTATGCGACTACAATCTTCAGGGCTCGACAAACGGCGTGACGACAATCGGTGACTTGCGGGCTGCTCTCGGCCGAAGCATCCCGGCCATCGTCATGACCGGAGACATCCGGTCGGAAGTGGTGGAGCCGATTGCCGCGCAGGGCATTTCGGTCCTGCTCAAGCCGTTCCTGGCCGACGACCTTCTGCAGCACATCGCGCGGCTCTCGCGTGAACAGGCTGCCGCCGGTCCGGCCGACCCGACCGCGCGGTGATCGCGCCCTCAAAACAAAAAACGCGGCAGGTTGTCCCGCCGCGCTCTCGATATCAGCCGTGGCTTGAGAACGTTACTCCTCGTCGTCGTCCTGCTTCTTGCCGCCGATCGTCTTGAGCTTGGCGAACACGGCATCGAGGTTGAGGTCGTCCTCTTTCTTTTCGCTCGGCTCGAATTCCGGCTCCTTCTTGGTGGTCTCGGAAGCCGGGAGCAGGGTGGCGCCGCCATAGGCCGCGGGCACCGGCTTTTCCTTGGCCGCGCGCTGCACCTCGAAATCGAGCTCGATCTGCGAGCAGAGGCCGAGCGTTACCGGGTCCATCGGGGTCAGCGTCGAGGCATTCCAGTGGGTGCGGTCGCGGACCGAGGCAATGGTGGTCTTGGTGGTGCCGACCAGGCGCATGATCTGCGCGTCCTTCAATTCGGGGTGGTTGCGGACCAGCCACAGGATCGCGCTCGGCCGCTCGTGGCGGCGCGACACCGGGGTGTAGCGCGGGCCCTTCTTCTTGGCGGCCGGCGGCAGCACCACCTTGCTCTCGCCAAGCCTCAGGCGATAATTCGGGTCTTTTTCGCCCTTTTCGATCTCGTCGCGGGTCAATTGGCCCGTCGAAATCGGGTCCATGCCCTTGATGCCCTGGGCGGCGTCGCCGTCAGCAATGGCGCGGACCTCGAGCGGGTGCATTTTGGTGAAATCGGCCACCTGGTCGAAGGTCAGCGCCGTATTATCGACCAGCCACACGGCCGTCGCCTTGGGCATCAGCGGTGCATTGCTCATGGCAAATCTCCTTTGTGCCTCGCCCACCTCTTTCGGAGGCGAAGCCTATGGTCATCGGGGATGACGGGAATTAAGGCGCTATATACGCCTTCCAGCCCCTTTGGCGCAATGGTCTGCTAAAGTGCCTTGACAGGGGGCGAAAGCAGTCCCAAGTCCTTATACGAATTGGCCGTTCCCAGCCCGCCGGCTAGGGGTGATTCGGTCCCCGAGATAGCCCCAATGCCTTCTGTGTCGACACCAGCGAAACCAGACCTCAGAATCGTGCTTTGTTCCCCCCGTGGCTTCTGCGCCGGGGTGGTGCGGGCCATCGATACCGTGGAGCGGGCCCTCGCCATCTACGGCGCCCCCGTCTATGTCCGTCACGAAATCGTGCATAACCGCTACGTGGTCGACAGCCTGAAGACCAAGGGCGCGATTTTCGTCGAGGAACTGGCCGAAATCCCCGACAATACCAACGCACCGGTGGTGTTCTCGGCCCACGGGGTTCCGAAATCGGTTCCGGCCGACGCCCGGGCCCGCAATTTCTTCTCGCTGGACGCGACCTGTCCGCTGGTCACCAAGGTGCACCGCGAGGCGGCGATCCATTTCAAGCGCGGCCGTGAAATCCTCCTGATCGGGCATTCGCACCACCCGGAAGTGGTGGGCACGGTTGGCCAGCTGCCGCCGGGCGCGGTGACGCTGATCGAGACCGCCGACGACGCCAAGACCTTCACGCCGAAGGATCCGGACAACCTCGCCTTCGTGACGCAGACGACGCTGTCGATCGACGACACCGCCGAGATCGTTGCGCTGCTGAAAGAGCGTTTTCCGAACATCAACGGGCCGCACAAGGAAGACATCTGCTACGCCACCACCAACCGCCAGCTCGCGGTGAAGAAGGTGGCGCCGGTGGTCGATGCGCTGATCGTGGTCGGCGCGCCGAACTCGTCGAACTCGCAGCGGCTGCGCGAAGTCGCCGAGCGCGAGGGCTGCCCTGTCTCGGTGCTGGCGCAGCGCGCCTCGGATCTCGACTGGTCGCGCTTCGAAGGCATCAAGAGCCTCGGCATCACCGCAGGCGCATCCGCGCCGGAAGTGATCGTCGAGGAGATCATGGGCGCTTTCGCCGAGCGTTATGAATTGCATGTGGAGACGGTCTCGGCCGCGGAAGAGAACGAGTTCTTTCCGCTGCCGCGCTCGCTGCGACCCGACGCCGCCTGAGGCTTCTCATGGCGGTTTACACCGACGTCGCCGCCGAAGACCTCGCGGAGTTCCTGAAAGGTTATGACATCGGCGAGTTGCTCTCGTACAAGGGCATCGCCGAAGGCGTCGAGAATTCCAACTTCCTGATGCACACCAGCCAGGGCGCCTTCATCCTCACGCTCTACGAAAAGCGCGTGGCGGTGGACGACCTGCCGTATTTCCTGTCGCTGATGGCGCATCTGGCCGAGCGCGGCGTGCGCTGCCCGCAGCCGGCCCGCAATCGCAAGGGCGAGGTCTACAGCGAACTGGCGGGTCGTCCCGCGGCGATCATCAATTTCCTCGAAGGCATGTGGCCGCGGCGGCCGAACGCCGCGCATTGCACCGGTGTCGGCGAGGCGCTCGCCAAAATGCATCTGGCGGGCCACGACTTTCCGATGTTCCGCAAGAACCCGTTGTCGGTCGAGGGCTGGCGACCGCTGTTCGATCTCGCGGCACCGCGCGCCGACACCGTCGCGCCCGGCTTGCAGGACTTCATCGCGCGCGAGCTCGATCACCTCGAGGCGTGCTGGCCGAAAGACCTGCCGCTCGGTGTCATCCATGCCGACCTGTTTCCCGACAACGTTTTCTTTCTCAGCGACAGGCTGTCGGGCCTGATCGACTTCCCGTTTTCCTGCAACGACATTCTGGCCTACGACGTCGCGATCTGCCTGAACGCCTGGTGCTTCGAGCCGGATCATTCCTTCAACGTCACCAAGGCGAGGGCGCTGCTCAATTCCTACGGCCGCGAGCGGCAGCTGTCCGAGGCCGAACAGGAAGCGCTGCCGCTGCTGGCGCGCGGCGCGGCGCTGCGCTTTTTGCTGACGCGGCTTGTCGACTTCCTCAACGTGCCGCCGGGCGCGCTGGTGAAACCGAAGGACCCGCTCGAATATGTCCGCAAGCTGCGCTTCCACCAGAACGTCGCAAGCGTGCGCGATTACGGCCTGAACCAGCCGGGATTTGTCGCTTGAGCGAACTGCCCCACGTCACCGTTTTCACCGACGGCGCCTGTTCGGGCAATCCCGGCCCGGGCGGCTGGGGCGCCATCCTGCGGTTCGGCGACAAGGAGAAAGAACTGAAGGGCGGCGAGGCGCACACCACCAACAACCGCATGGAGCTGATGGCGGCGATCTCGGCGCTGGAAGCGCTGAAGAAGCCGTGCGTGGTCGATCTCACCACCGACAGCCAGTATGTGCGCCAGGGCATCACCGGCTGGATCCATGGCTGGAAGCGTAACGGTTGGCGCACCGCGGACAAGAAGCCGGTCAAGAATGTCGAACTATGGCAGCGCCTCGACGCCGCGCTGAAGCCGCACCAGGTGCGCTGGCACTGGATCAAGGGCCACGCCGGCCACGCCGAAAACGAACGCGCCGATCAGTTGGCGCGCGAGGGTGTCGCGATGGCGAGGTTGCAGGAGAGGATGGGGAAGTAGCTCTTCCCCTCCCCTTGTGGGAGAGGGTGGATCAATCGCGCAAAAGCGCGATTGAGACGGGTGAGGGGTTCTCTCCGCGGACGCAAACCGCTTATGCGGAGACAGATCCCTCATCCGGCGGACTGCGTCCGCTACCTTCTCCCACAAGGGGAGAAGGAAGAAGGGTGTCCTGTGCGGACGCTTAGCTCAAAGCTGCCCCAGCAGCGTATCGCCGCCGGAAACTTCCACCTTGCCGGGCGCCGGCTCGAGGTTGAGCTTTTTCACCACGCCGTCGTCCACCAGCATCGAATAGCGCTTGGAGCGGATGCCGAGGCCGTTGCCGGAGGCGTCGAGCTCCATGCCGATCGCTTTGGCGAAGTCGGCATTGCCGTCGGCGAGGAATACGGCTTCGTCGCGCTGGTCGGTGTCGCGCTTCCAGGCGTTCATGACGAAGGCGTCGTTGACGGAGACGATGGCGATGGTGTTCACGCCCTTGTCCTTGATCGCATAGGCGTTGAGGAAGATGCTCGGCAGGTGCATCTTGTGGCAGGTGCCGGTATAGGCGCCGGGCACCGCGAACAGCGCCACCTTCTTGCCCTTGAAAATATCGTCGGTGGTTTTGACCTGCGGGCCTTCCGCCGTCATCACGCGAAACTTGGCTTCTGGCAGCTTGTCGCCAACTTGGATCGTCATCGTCAATTCTCCCTCAATGAGCGCTGTTTTGTAGCCCTTGCGGCTCGCCGGCACAATATTGACCCGGCTCGAAACGGCAACGGCAAAGGTCGTTCACGCTTGCGTCATCAGGGCGCAAATCCGCCTTCGTCCAGGAAGGCCTGCTCCTCTGGAGTGGTCGTGCGACCCAACAAGCGGTTGCGGTGGGGAAAGCGACCAAAGCGTCGGATGATATCGGCGTGGTGCTCGGCCCATTTCAGGTTTTCGGCATTCCCCGCCGCGCGCGTCAGCTCGATGCAGCGGAGCTGGTCGGAGAGGTGCTCCGAATGGTTGAACGGCAGATAGAGGAATTCCCGTAAAGCGCCATCGATCCGCGCGTCGACACCGCGCGCGATGGCGCGATGCACCACTTCGCGTGCCCGGGCATCGCTGGCATAGGTTTTGGCATCGCCGCGGAACATGTTGCGGGGAAACTGGTCGAGCACGATGACGAGCGCCAGCGCGCCGTCATCGCTCGTTTCCCATGATGATAGTTCGCCGGCGGCTGCCTTCTGCCACAAGTCCAGATAGCGCCGGCGCACTTCCGCATCGAACGCGTCGTCGCGCTTGTACCAGCAGCTGGGGCCGGCGTCGCGCCAGAAAGCCAGGATGTCGGCCGGCGCGACGCTTGTCTCGGTCATGTCAGAGGTCCGCGGGCCCTCTTCAGGCCGCGGCCTTCTTCTCGTCGCGCAGTTCGCGGCGCAGGATCTTGCCGACATTGGTCTTCGGCAGGTCGGTCCTGAATTCGATCTGCTTGGGCACCTTGTAGGCGGTGAGCTGCGTGGTGCAGAACTTGATGACGTCGTCGGCCGAGAGGTTCTGGTCCTTCTTGACGATGAAGGCCTTCACCGCTTCGCCGGACTTCGCATCCGCAACGCCGATCACGGCGCATTCCAGCACGCCCGGATGGCTCGCGATCACTTCCTCGATCTCGTTCGGATAAACGTTAAAGCCCGAGACCAGGATCATGTCCTTCTTGCGGTCGACGATCTTGGTGTAACCACGCTCGTCCATCACGCCGATGTCGCCGGTGCGGAAGAAACCGTCCGCGGTCATCACATTCGCGGTCTCTTCCGGTCGGTTCCAGTAGCCGGCCATCACCTGCGGGCCCTTGGCGCAGATCTCGCCGGCTTCACCGAGCGGCACTTCCTTGCCGTCGTCGTCGCGGATCGAGAGGTAGGTCGAGGGCACGGGGATGCCGATCGAGCCGGAGAACTGGTCGGTGTCGGCAGGGTTGCAGGTCAGCGTCGGCGAGGTCTCGGACAGCCCGTAGCCTTCCGACAGCGCGCAGCCCGTGACCTTCAGCCACTTCTCGGCGACCGGCTTTTGCGTCGCCATGCCGCCGCCGAACGAGGTCTTCAGCTTGGAGAAGTCGAGTTTGTCAAAGCCGGGCGTGTTCAACAGGCCATTGTAGAGCGTGTTGACCGCCGGGAAGCTGTTGACCTGATATTTCTGCAGCTCCTTGATGAAGCCCGGCATGTCGCGCGGGTTCGGGATCAGGAGGTTGACGCCACCGGCGCGCATCGCCAGCAGGAAGCACGCGGTCAGCGCGAAGATGTGATAGAGCGGCAGCGCGCAGACGATGAAGAGCTGCTCGACATGCGGCGGCTTCTTCAGCGCCGGTTGCAGCCAGGCGTCGTTCTGCAGCACGTTGGCTAGGATGTTCCTGTGCAGCAGCGTCGCGCCCTTGGAGACGCCGGTGGTGCCGCCGGTATATTGCAGGAAGGCGACGTCGTCGCGGGCAAGCTGCGGCTTGCTGAGCTTCAGGCTGCGGCCGGCTGAGAGCGCCTCGTTGAAGGAGACCGCGCCCGGGATCGACCAGGCCGGCACCATCTTTTTCACCTTGCGCACCACCAAATTGACGATCACGCCCTTGAAGCCGAGCAGGTCGCCCATGCTGCCGACGATCACGTGCTTGACGGACGTTCTCGCGATCACCTGCTGCACCGTGGTGGCAAAATTCTCCAGCACGATGATGGCTTCGGCGCCGGAATCCTTAAGCTGATGCTCGAGCTCGCGCGGGGTGTAGAGCGGGTTGACGTTCACGACAGCATAGCCGGCGCGCAGCACGGCGGCGGTCGAGACCGGATACTGCAGCACGTTCGGCATCATCAGCGCGACGCGGGCGCCCTTTTGCAGGCCCTTGCTCTGCAGATAGGCGCCGAGGGCTGACGACATCTCATCGAGGTCGCGGTAGCTGATCGACTTGTCCATGCAGATGAACGCCTTGCGATCGGCGAACTTCTTGAAGCTCTCTTCCAATAGCTCAACGAGCGACGAGTACTGGTTGACGTCGATATCGGCGGGCACGCCGGCCGGATATTGCTTGAGCCAGATCCGCTCCATGGTATTCCCCTCTGGTTTCGAGCCCGCTCTGATTGTATCAGATCCGTGCTCCAATTTTTGTTATGACGCGTTTTCTTGATGCGAGCTGGTATTTAGCTTCGCTCGAAAACGCTATGGCTCCCTGTTTCTTGGCCGGGCGCGCCTTGTTTTGGGCAGTATTGTGAATGCAGCTGCCGATGGCAAGCGGCTGTGCGCTATCGACGCATTGCGGCGAGCTGGAATAGTTCAGCCGAACGGCAGCAAAACTGCCTAATTACGTGGCCCTGCGGCCCCGTTAACCAGCCGGCTTGTTTTCGCCCTTGGGTTTAGCGGCGGCATTGGGCTTGGCCGGCTTCGGCGCCGGCTTGTCCCCGACGGCCGCAGGCCTGGCGGCTGCGGGCTTCGCGGCCGCGGGTTTGGTGGCCGGCTTTTTTTCGGCCGATGTGGCGGCCGGGGCCGGCTTGGCGGCAGCCTCCGGCTTGGCGTTCGCGTGCTTGACCGCAGCAGGCTTGGCGGTCGGCTTCGCGCTGGCTTCAGCCTTTGGCGCCGCGCCATCAGGCTTCTTCGCCGCGATCTTCGATTTCTTGCCGCGCTTGGCCGACGACGCCTGCTTCTCGGCCTCCGCCGCAACGGCCGCGATCAAGGCGGCGCCGGTCTTGGTCGGGCCGGTGTATACCGGAACGGGTTCGGAGGGCTCCGCCGCGGCCGCCAGCAGATCCGCCGGCTTGATCGGGTGCTGTAGCCCCGCCGTGAAGAATGAGACCGCGGTCTCACCGGTCGAAGCGTTGCCGTTGCTGGCCACGACATCCGGGTCTTCGTCTGTGGCCGGACGCTTGCGCTTGCCGCCGCACATCTCCTCGCGGAGGTTCGGCGGTGTCGCATCGACGGGAACCAGACTGTCGACGCTGCCGAGCGAGGGCTTCAGCCAGCCAAGCCCGCCGCCGAAACCACGCTCCAGCAATTGCGCTGCGCGCACCGCCCGCTGCTGCCCCGAAGAGGAGCCGAGCACGACGGCGATCAGCCGCTTGCCGTTACGCGTCGCAGAGGCAACCAGGTTGTAGCCGGAAGCACAGATGAAGCCGGTCTTGAAACCGTCGGCGCCGGGATAGCGTCCGATCAGCTTGTTGAAATTCTGCGTCACCCTGCGGCCGTAACGGATCGAGGGGATATGCATGAAGTATTCGTACTCCGGCAGATCGCGGATGACGGCGCGCGCCAGCATCGCAAGATCGCGCGCCGAGGTGACCTGTCCGTCTGCCGGCAGCCCGTTCGGGTTGACGTAGCTCGTCTGCGTCATGCCGAGCCGTTGGGCGGTCTGGTTCATCATGCCGGAGAAACCGTCGACCGATCCGCCGACGCCCTCGGCGAGCACCACGGCCATGTCGTTGGCCGACTTCACCATCATCATCTTCAACGCGTTGTCGACGGTGATCTGGGTGCCCGGAGGAAAGCCCATCTTGGACGGCGACTGCGAGGCGGCGACCGGCGACACCGTGAGCAGCGTGTCGAGCGAGAGGCGTCCTTCCTTCACCGCCTTCAGCGTGACGTAGGCGGTCATGATCTTGGTGACGGAAGCCGGATACCAGGGCATCGTCGCGTTGTCGGCCTGCAAGACCTTGCCGGTATCGGCTTCGACGACCAGGAGCGCTTCGGCGTGCGCACCGCGCGGCGTCACGACGGCGAGCGCTGCCGCAACGAGAATCCAGGTGAGCGACGGGCTGCGAAGCAGCGGGCGAAGAAGGTGCACTTTTCCGTTCCGGTTCTTTGAGACCCGCCTTCGAAAAGGAGGTCCTTGAGATCTAGCGTTCGGGTTTCAAGCGTGTCCGGCGCCGTTGCTTTGCGGCGATGCAAACCTATACCGGCTTGGCTATTCAGAACAGGGGCCGGGCAATTAAATCGTGGACGAAATCGTGGCAGATTCGACGGTATTTGACCGTGACGGCGCTCACCCAGGTTCCTGGCTCACCCCGTCTTATTTGACTTCGATTCCGGCGCGCGCGCTCTCCTGCACCATGAACTGGGCCTTGGCGAGTTCCGCAAAACGTCCGCCCTTGGCGACCAGTTCGTCGAAAGTTCCGCTTTCGATCACCCGGCCATTGTCGAACATCAGGATCCTGGTGGCATTGCGGATGGTCGAAAGCCGGTGCGCAATCACGAAGGTGGTGCGGCCCTTCATCACCTCGTCGAGGGCAGCGTTGACCTTGGCCTCGGTCACGGCGTCGAGCGCGCTCGTGGCCTCATCCAGGATCAGGATCGGCGGGTCCTTCAGGAGTGCGCGGGCGATCGACAGGCGCTGGCGCTCGCCGCCGGACAGCATGCGGCCGCGCTCGCCGGCATGAGTATCGAACTTCTTTTCGCTACGCTCGATGAAGTCGAGGGCCTGCGCGCGGGTTGCGGCGAGGCGCATTTCCTCCTCGGTCGCATCGGGCTTGCCGACCAGCAGATTGTCTGAAATCGAGCGGTTGAACAGCAACGCTTCCTGGAACACCACGCCGATGTTCCGCCGCAGCGCGGTCAGCTTCAAGGCGCGGATATCCATGCCGTCGATCTTGATGATACCGGATTGCGGATCGAAGGCGCGGTGCAATAGTGCGATCGCGGTCGATTTGCCGGCGCCGGTCGGGCCGACCAAAGCGATGGTCTGGCCGGGCAGGGCGGTGAACGAAACGTCTTCGACCGCGGGCCGCTTGCCGTCATAGGAAAACGAAACGTCGTGGAATTCGACGAGGCCGGAAAGCCGCCCGGTATCGACCGCGCCGGGCCGGTCGCGCACCGCCGGCACCGCGTCCAGCACGTCGAAGAATTCCTGCAGGCGGGGCGCCTCCATGAACACGCTGTTGATGAAACTCACCACCTGTTCGAGCTTCTGGATCAGCATGGTCGCGAAGCTCACGAACATCACGATCTCGCCGACCGTCGTCTGTCCCTGCGCGTGCAGGTAGATGCCTACGGTAAAGATCGCGAGCACGGTGATGGTAGTGGAGGCACGGGTGATGACGGTGACCAGCGCCCACCAGCCCAGCACCGGCATCTGCGCGGCGAGCAGTCTGTCGGCGACGAAGCGCAGGCCCTGCACTTCGGCATCGATCCGCACGAAGCTCTGCACCAGCGCGACGTTGCCGAGCGCGTCGGAGGCGCGGGCGGAAAGATCGCTATACTGCGCCTCGACCTCGCTCTGCATGCCGTAGGTCTTGCGCACCACCAGCGTGGTCAGCACCGTGAACACCACGCACAGCACGAACAGCAGGATCGCCAGCCGCCAGTTGATGTAGAGCGCGAGCGGCAGCAGCACGACCAGCGATAGGATCGCCGCAAAATGCTCGCGGAAGAATCCGAGCCAGAGCCTCCACAGCGCGTCGGTGCCGTTCAGCATCACTTTCATCAGCCGGCCGGAATGAGTGCCGGTGTGGAAGGTCAGCGGCAGTTGCATGATGTGCTCGAAATAATCGGTCAGCACCGCCTGGCGCTGCCGGTGCGCCAGCTTGTCGGCATGGAGCGCGACCAGCGCGCTGCATGCGATGGTGAAGAGGCCGAACGCCGCCCACGCCGCCAGCAGCGGCCATGCCGAATTCGTCGCCAGCGGCCCCGTCTGCGGCTTGCCCGAAAGTACGTCGACGATCTTGCCGAACAGCACCGGCTCGGCGAATTGCGCGCCGGCCAGCAAAAGGTTGGCGACGGCGAGAATCCAGCCCAGCCGCGCCTCCTTGCCGAGCAGTTCGAGGACACGGGTGTAAAGGCGCAGCATGGACATCAGAGGGGCACTCGCAAGGCGATTCAGTTACCCATTGTAGGCCGGGATCGCTCGGGACGACTAGTGAGATGGACGCATGCGTCAGGGATAAGCCCGGGCGCCGGCAGATGATGGCGGCGCTCAGTTGATCTGCCGCCCGTTGGGCGGGGGCAGGAACTGGTCGTCGAAGATATCCGACGCCTGCGGCCGTTTCTGAAACTTGAAATCTTCCGCAACCTGATCGATCGAGCGCTCGAAGCGCGCCGGATCGATCGCGCCGATGCCGTTGCGTTTCACTTCGCTGGTCAGGATGTTGTCGCGCAGGATGGTTTGCAGGCGCTCGAGTTCGAGGTCCTTTGCGCCGCCATCCATGCGGTTGGCGACCTCGGTCGCGGCGGCTGCGGGATCCTTGACCGTGAGATACAGGCCGCCGATCACCGCTCGCACGAAGCCTTTCACCGCCTCGGGCTTGGCGGCGGCGAGTGCCGGATTGACGATAATGGCGAAGCCATAGGCCTCGCAGCCATAGTCGGCGAATTTCAGCACCGCCAGATCGTCGGCCGGCACGCCACGGTCTCGCAGATTGATCGCCGAGAGATAGGAGAACCCGGTCACGGCATCGATCTGGCCCGCCGACAGCATCGGCTCGCGCACCGCGGCGCTGATGCTGCTCTGTTTGACGTGCTTGAGCTTGATGCCGTTCTGTTGCGCCACCGCCGGCCACAACCGGACCGACAGGTCGCCCTCGGCGACGCCGAGGGTCTTGCCCTCGATGTCCGACAGCATGCGGACACCGCGGCTCTTGCGGGCGATGATCGCGTAGGGCGCCTTGTTGAACAGCACGAACACCGCCTTGATCCGGGGGCCGCCCTGCTTGTCCTTGTCGCGAAACCGCATCAAGGCGTTGATGTCGACCATCGCGAAATCGCTGGTGCCTGCCGCGACGCGCGCGATAGCGTCCGACGATCCGCTGGCAATGTTGGTCGTGACCGCAAGTCCCTCAGCGCTGAACAGGCCGCCATTGGCCGCCATCACGAACGGCGCCGCCGCGGCATCGATCGGCCGGTCGAGCGAGAACTGGATCTGGAGCGGAGGCCGGGGTTCGTCTGCGGCGCGGGCGCTGCTCGTCGTAAACCCCGCCACGGCGCAGAGGCCGGCAAGATAAGCCAGGAGAACGCTCAGGAGAGAGCGGATGGCGTTGGTCCTGATCGCACGCATCGAGATTACATCAGCACGAGGTGGGACAAGTTGCCGCGCGGGCGATGTCTGTTTGATGACGTCGCTCACGGCATGAATCGCCCTTGGGCGAGCCATTGTGCAGCTTCTAACCTGAACGGCCGATGACTGCCATGATTTTGCCCGAGATCGTTCAGCTGCCGTTCGGATTGGGGAACCTAATGTGCACCCTAGTGGTTAGCTATCGAGGGCCTGTCAGGCCACAGCTCCCACGGAGGATGTTGAGATGTTTGCGCGAAAAGGTGTGTTCTCATCGATCGGCCGCGCCGGCGCGGTAGCGACGGTTGTAGCGGTGGCGTTGACGGCAGTCGCGCCGACCACGACGTTCGCCGGCTCGGCGCCATCGAGCAAGGGCGTCACGGCCTCGACCGGGACCAGCGACGCGACCGACATCAGCGCGCGCCGCAGGTATTATCGCGGTGGCGGTGGTGGCGCTGCGGCAGCGGCGGCCTTCGCCGGCATCGTCGGCACGGGCTTGGCGATCGCGGCCACCCAGAACCGCCGCGACTACTACTATGACAACGGCTACGGCTATTATGGCGGTCCGGGCTATTACGGGCGCTCCTATTACGCGCCCGGCCCGGCCTACTACGGCAGCCCCTATTATAACGGCTGGTGAACGGGATCGCTAAAATCGTGACCATTAAAGATGAATCCACCGGCCGGGCGGCCGGTGGATTTTTTTATGGTTGCAGGCCCGGCCGTTAACACGCCGGGCACGGTATTGGATTAGGTTCGAAGCATGAGTGATTCGCTCGAACGGCTTTATCAGGCTGTTATCGCAGCCAGAGATCTCGATCCGGCGACGTCGCGCACGGCCCGGCTGTTTCAGCGCGGCCCATCCAAGATGGCCAAGAAGCTCGCCGAGGAAGCCATCGAAGTCGTGATCGACGCCGTCAACGGCAAGACCGACGCGGTGATCCGGGAGAGCGCCGACCTGCTCTACAACCTCACCGTTCTCTGGGCATCGGCCGGCGTGAAGCCCGCTGACGTCTGGCGCGAGATGGAGCGGCGCGAGGACCTGCTCGGTATCGCCGAAAAGCTGCCCAAGCCCGTCAAGTCGTCGAAAACGTCTCCCATCGCGCCGTTGCCCAAGGCAACAGCAGTCCCAGCAGGACGGCGGCGAATTGTCGCGCTGGAAGGCCGTTCTTTGCGCAAGCGGCACTAAATCCCCTCAAATTCCGAGTGTTTCCGGCATGGACAAATCCGCTCCATGATGGTTCATGCGCGCATGCTCAAACGGACCTACGACTGGTGCATCAACGCCGCCGACAAGCCCTATGCGCTCTGGATCATGGCGGCGGTCGCTTTCGCGGAAAGCTCGTTCTTTCCGATCCCGCCCGACATCATGCTGTTGCCGATGTCGCTGGCGCAGCCGAAGAAGGCGTGGTGGTTTGCAACCGTCTGCACGATTGCGTCCGTGGCCGGCGGGGTGGTCGGATACGCCATCGGTGCGCTGCTCTATGACTCCGTCGGGCACTGGCTGATCACCGTCTACGGTCTCAGCGACAAGGTCGAAACCTTCCGCGCGTCCTATGCCGAATGGGGCGCGGTGATCATCCTGCTGAAGGGATTGACGCCGATCCCCTACAAGCTCGTGACCATCACCTCGGGATTTGCCGGCTACAACATCTGGCTGTTCATCCTGTGCTCGATCGTGGCGCGCGGCGGACGGTTTTTCGTGGTCGCGGTCCTGCTCAACCGCTACGGCGACGTGATCCGGGCCGAGCTGGAAAAGCGCCTCGGCACGTGGGTGGCCATCGGCGCCGTCGTTCTGGTGCTCGGCTTCTACATCGCGTTCAAGCTGGTCTAGCGCTTTGCCGGCATCCCGGCTTCACGTTACGGTCGGTCCCATGCCCGGTTCAGTCGGCCGTTTGATGAAGTTATGCAGGACGCAACTGGCGACTGCGGGCCTCGTTGCGCCCATGCTGGCGTTCGCTCCCGAGGCCGGCTGGCCGCAGGGCACCCCGCAGCCTTCGCTAGGCCTGCAGTCGCCCGCCCAGCAATCGGTGCCGGCCCGGCCCGAGCCGCAGCAGATCGAGCCGCCTCCGTCCCCGCGCGACGAAAACCCCGGCCTGATCAACGAAATCGGAAAACTGTTCGAGAAATCCAAATCGCTGCTGCCGCCGCTGAAGAGTCCGGCCGAAACCACGGACGACGCGGCCAACAAAGGTGGCGGCGACGCTCTGTCGAACCTCGCCAGGCCCTCGATCATGGTGAGCGGGCGGGCGGCGTGCCTGGTGGCTGCCAACGGCGCGCCGGACTGCAAGGCCGGCGCCGACCGGCTGTGCCAGAGCAAGGGCTACAAGGAAGGCAAGAGCCTCGATACCGATGCCGCCGAGAAATGCTCGCCGAAAGTGTACGTGCCGGGCTACAAGCGCCAGCCCGGCGACTGCAAGACCGAAAATTATGTGACGCGGGCGCTCTGCCAGTAGCGTATGATGCCGAAAGTCCCGCCTGGCTCATGATGCGGGAAAAGAAGATCTTGAGCAAACAAGGCGTTGGCGCGGGAAGGCCGGGTTGCGGAAAACTCAACGCGGCAGCGCAAAAACGCAATACTTGACACTGGAAAGATTGCCTTGTTGGTATGATGCCCGGCATCTCTACGGCGATGCCTCACTCGCTCGAATGAACCTGAAGGATCGCTTCGTATGTCCATGCCCGCGCTGTTCAAGGGCCGCCTGTCGATACCCGTGATCGGGTCGCCGCTGTTCATCATCTCCGTGCCTGATCTCGTGATCGCCCAGTGCAAGGCCGGCGTGGTCGGATCGTTTCCGGCGCTGAATGCGCGCCCTGCATCGCTGCTCGACGAGTGGCTGGCGCGGATCACGGAAGAACTCGCGGCTTACGACAAGGCGCATCCGGAGCGGCCGTCGGCGCCATTCGCGGTGAACCAGATCGTCCACAAGTCCAACAACCGGCTCGATCACGACCTCGCGGCCTGCGAGAAGTACAAGGTGCCGATGCTGATCACCTCGCTCGGCGCGCGCGAGGACCTCAACAAGGCCGCGCATAATTGGGGCGGCATCGTCTTCCACGACGTCATCAACCAGAAATTCGCGCACAAGGCGGTCGAGAAGGGCGCCGACGGCCTTGTCCTGGTCGCGGCTGGCGCCGGCGGCCATGCCGGCACGATCTCGCCGCTCGCCTTCGTCGAGGAGACGCGCTCCTGGTTCGACGGTCCGATCGCGCTGTCGGGCGCGATCGCCAATGGCCGCGCCATTCGCGCGGCGCGCATTCTCGGCGCCGACTTTGCCTATATCGGCTCGGCCTTCATCGCGACCGAGGAAGCCAACGCGGTCGAGGCCTACAAGGAGATGATCACGTCCTCGTCGGCGGAAGACATCGTCTATTCCAACCTGTTCACCGGCGTGCACGGCAATTACCTCAAGCCGTCCATCGTCAAGGCCGGCCTCAATCCAGACGAACTGCCGACCTCCGATGCCTCCAAGATGAGCTTCGGCACCGACGCCTCCGGGGAGCGAACCAAGCCGAAGGCATGGAAGGAGATCTGGGGCTCGGGCCAGGGTATCGGCGGCATCGGCAAGGTGGTGCCGGCGGCTGAACTGATCGCCCGGTTCAAGAAGGAATATGACGAGGCGGTCGACCCCGCGCTCTGAATAGACTGACGCCCTCTCCCTTGCGGGGAGAGGGCGGCCAAGGCCGGCCTTGGAGGTACAGGCTTTGGCGATAACGTGTGGCGCTCACACGTTCAGATTCATCCACACCGCCTTCGGCTCGGTGAAATTCTCCAGCGCGGCCGTGCCGTGCTCGCGGCCGAGGCCGGAATCGCGCACGCCGCCCCATGGCAGTCGCACATCGGTATAGCCGTAGGTGTTGATCCAGACCGTGCCGGCATTCGCCTTCTTCGCGAAGCGCTGCACGCGTCCGATGTCGCGGCTCCAGACGCCGGCGGCAAGGCTGTAGGCCGTGCCATTGGCGATGCGCAGCGCGTCCGCTTCATCGCTGAATTTGATTACGCTCACCACAGGCCCGAAGATTTCTTCCTGCGAGATGCGCATCTCGTGTTTGACATTGGCGAACACGGCGGGGCTGATGAAGTAGCCGCGGTCGCCGACGCGCTCGCCGCCGGTGGTCAGAAAGGCGCCTTCGTTGCGGCCGATATCGACATAGTCGAGAATGCTCTTCATCTGCTTCTCGGAGATGACCGGCCCCATGGCGGTGGCGCGGTCGGCGGGGTCGCCGATGCGGATTGCCTTCGCGCGCTGCGTCAGCCGCTCGACCACCTCGTCGTAGACCTTCTCGTGGGCGAGCACGCGCGAACCGGCGGAGCAGACCTGGCCGGCATTGAAGAAGATCCCTGATGCCGCCGCCTTGCTGGCCGCCTCGATATCCGCGTCGTCGAAGATCACGTTGGCGGACTTGCCGCCGAGCTCGAGCGACACGCGTTTGAAGTTGCCGGCCGCGCCGCGCAGGATGCCGCGGCCGACGCCCGGCGAGCCCGTGAACGTCACCTTGTCCACATCAGGATGATTGACCAGCGCGTCGCCGACCACCCGGCCGGGACCGGTGACGATGTTGAGCACGCCCGGCGGCAGGCCGGCTTGAAGCGCCAGCTCGCCGATCCGCAACGCGGAGAGCGAGGTCAGCTCCGCGGGCTTCATTACGATGGTGCAGCCGCAGGCCAGCGCGGGCGCCAGTTTCCACATCCCGATCATCAGCGGGAAATTCCAGGGAACGATCGCCGCGACCACGCCGACCGGTTCGCGCACGGTGTAGGTCAGCGCGTCATCCCGCGTCGAGACCACCTCGCCAGAGATCTTGTCCGCCCAGCCCGCATAATAGGTCAGCGTATCGATGGCGGCGGGGAGATCCTGCCGCAGCACGCCCGCGATCGGCTTGCCGGCGTCGAGACTTTCGAGCGCCGCGATTTCTTCCGCGTGCGCTTTCATCAGGTCGACGAGCCGGAGCAGGATCTGGCCGCGCTCGGAGGCGCGCATGCTGCGCCACGGCTCCTCGAAGGCACGGCGGGCTGCCGCGACCGCACGATCGACGTCGACCTCGTTGCCTTCCGCGACGGTAGCGATGACCTGTTCGGTGGCGGGATTGAGCGTCTTGAACGTGCGCCCGGAAACGGACGGGACGTGCTGGCCGTCGATCAGCAGCAGCCGCGGCTTGGCCGAGGGCGCGACAGGGATCGGCTCACGCGAATAATCATATGCAATCGACATCATATTTCCTCCGCTTGTTGTCCTAGAACTTAGGAGGTTATTTCCAGCAGTAAATATGATATGATCTGCCTATGGTTCGTGGATATATGCAGTCCATTTCATAGGTTGTCGTCGATGCACCACATTGAGATCGAGACCGTCTGGCGCTTTCACAAGGAAGGCAGCCCGCAGACCGCGGTGGTGATGCTCGGCGTTCTCAACGAGATCCGGAAGACCGGAAAACTCACCAATGCGGCGAAGCACGCCCAGCTTTCCTATCGGCATGTCTGGAATCTGGTCGAGCAGTGGTCCGACTTTTTCGGGGTGCCGCTGGTCGAGACCCATCGCGGCAAGGGCACGGTGCTGACCGCCTTCGGCGAAAAACTGGTGTGGGCCGGGGAGCGCATGCAGGCCCGTCTCGGTCCGCAGCTTGAAAATCTCGCGCAGGAACTCGCAACCGAGATCAAGCCCTTCCTGCATCAACGTCCGTCCGTGATCCGGGTGCACGCCAGCCACGGCTTTGCGGTCTCCAAATTGCGCGAATTGCTCGACCGCGAGCCCGGTATCGGCGTCGATCTGCGCTATGTCAGCAATCAGAATTCGCTGGTGTCGCTGGCGCAGGGCGCCTGCGATCTTTCCGGCGTGCATCTGCCGCGCGGCGAACTGCGCGCGCAGGGCATCCGCGCCTGCAGGGAATGGCTCGATCCGCGCGAGGACCGCGTGATCAGTTTCGTGACGCGCGAGATGGGGCTGATGGTCAAGCGCGGCAATCCGCTTGACATCAACACGCTCGATGACGTCGTCGAGCGCAAGGCGCGCTTCGTCAATCGCGATCATGATTCCGGCACGCGCCTGCTGTTCGACCAGTTGCTGGCGCTGCGTGGGATCGACGAGGCCAAAATCAACGGCGCGCAGCAGATGGAGTTCACTCATGCCGCCGTCGCCGCCTATGTCGCCAGCGGCATGGCGGATGTCAGCTTCGGCGTCGAGGCGGCGGCCCGGCAGTTCGGGCTCGATTTCATCCGGTTGCTGACGGAGGATTACTTCTTCGTCTGCAAGCGCGCATTTCTGGAGACCGAGCCGATGCAGCGCGTTCTCGACATCATGAAAGGTCGCGAGTTTCAGGAGGGGGTCGCGAGCCTGCCCGGCTATGTCGCAACCCGCACCGGAACGGTCGATACCGTCAAGGCGTTTCTGGAGAGCGTGGGGTCGAACGCCACGTGATTTTCTGCCGGCGCCATTCACGTGGTCGCGCTTCGACTCCGGCTCTTCCGGAATGGTATGGTTGCATCCGCTTTTGACGTCAGGAGAGGCTTGCGATGGCGAACGGACAGGATCTGGGCGCGCATGTCGCGCTGGTGACGGGCGCGTCCCGCGGCATTGGTGCGGCGGTCGCGCTCGCGCTGGCCGAGGCCGGCGCTGCCGTCGCGGTCAATTATCGCGAACGGGCAGGGGATGCCGAGGCCGTCGTCGCCAGGATCAAGGCGAATGGCGGCCGTGCGTTCGCGGTGGCGGCTGATGTCTCGCAGGCTGCAGCCGTGGCACACATGGTCGAGCAGGTCGTTTCCGCGCTCGGCCCGGTCGATATTCTCGTCAACAATGCCGGCCTGGCGATCGTGCGCGGCGTCGATGATCTCACCGAAGACGATTTCGATCGCACCATCACGGTGAACCTGAAATCGGCGTTCCTGTGCACGCAGGCGGTGCTGCCGACGATGCGGGCACGCAAATGGGGCCGCATCGTCAACATCTCCTCGGGCGCGGCGCGCGGCGCCGGCGCCATCGGCGTGCACTACAACGCCTCCAAGGCCGGCATGGAGGGTCTTACACGCGGCTATGCGGCGCGGCTGGTCAAGGACGGCATCACCGTCAACGCGGTGGCGCCGTCGCTCATCGAAACCGACATGATGGGCGGCCGCACCGACCTCGCGCGCAACATCCCGCTCGGTCGCATGGGCCAGGCCGATGAGGTGGCGCAAGCCGTCGCGATGGTGCTCGGCAACGGCTACATGACCGGACAGACCATCGTCCTCAATGGCGGCATGGCCTTCATTTGACGCGCTGCCTTGCTCTTTGTCTCCCGCGAATGACGCACGGCGCCCTGCCTGCAGCGGTCTCGACTCGGCGCGCTCGAGCAGGCAAGAAGCTGTTCCCTTGATCGACAGGACCTCTCATTCAATGGATGCCATCTTTCGCGTCGACGGTAACGACGTCGTCACCAGTCCGTTCGCGGCAGGTCCATGGGACCCGAGCATGCAGCATGGTTCGCCGCCGGCGGCGCTGGTGGTGTGGGCGGCGGAGCGGATAGCGACGCCGGTCGCCATGCGTATCGCGCGCGTGACCGTCGACCTGATGCGCCCCGTGCCGGTGGCGGCGCTGACCATCGAGACCGAAGTGCTGCGCGAGGGACGCAAGATCCAGCTCTGCGCCGTCAGGCTGCTGGCTAACGGTGTCGTTGTGGTCGGCGCGACCGTGCTGAAGATCAAGGTGCAGACCCACGCATTGCCGCCCGAGGCCGCGATAGAGCCGGTCGAACTGCCGGGGCCGGACGAGTCGCGCGTCGAGCACGTTGATTTCTCCTCGAGCCCTTTCGTCACCGGCATGTCGCTGCGCGCTGCCCGCGGCCATTTCGGCGTGCCGGGACCCGGAGCGATCTGGTATCGCGTCGACCGGCCGATCGTGGAGGGCGCAGCCGTTTCGGAGGCGATGCGGACGATGGCGGCGGCAGATTTCTGCAACGGCACCTCGGCCGTGCTGGATTTCCGTGCGTGGACCTTCCTCAATGCCGATCTGACGGTGAATTTTTCGCGGGAGCCGGAGGGAGACTGGATCCTGCTCGATGCCGACTCGTGGATTGGCCCCGACGGTGCAGGCCTCGCCATGGCGCGGCTTGCCGATCAGCGCGGCTACTTCGGCCGCGCCATCCAGAGCCTCGTCATCGAGAAGCGCTGACCTGCGTACCGCTATCTTTTCGACTGCGGCCTATTCAAGATCGACCGGCTGGAAACGGCCGCTCTCGTCGAGCGCCGTGCCCCAGATCTTGTGCGAGGCCGTGTGGTCGGAGCGGCCGAAGCCGAGCTGTACGCCGAGGCCGAGATCGAGATTGCGGGTGGCCTCCAGCGTATCGACCAGCTTTTCGATATCGAGCTGCGCGCCGGTACGCTTGAGCGCGTCGATCAGGATGCTGGCCGCGACGAAGCCTTCCAGCGAGGCATAGTCCGGCGCCTCGCCGGGGAAATATTTGGCCAACGCATTCTTGTACTCGAGCACCGCGCTCGAATGCCCTGAAACCGCCGGCACGACCTGGGTGACGAGGACGCCGGTCGTGTAACGCGGCCCCAGCAGCTTCAGCTCCTCGGCCAGCGACGAGCCGCCGACGCCGGAGATGCTGGTGAAGATCATCTCGGGATAGAGGTTGCGCGTCTTCTCGATGAACTTGGCGGCGGCCCGGTAGGAGGCGGCCATGATGATCGCCCGGACCGGCACTTTCTGCAGCCGCAACAGGTTGACGGCCTCGTCGACCTCGATGGTGTTGCGCGGGTAGTTGAGCCGCAGCAGTGCGCTGTCGTTGATGCCGAGCGCGCGATAGGCCTTGGCGACGCCGGCAAAGCCGGCATCGCCGAGATCGTCCTGCTGGGCGAACACGGCGATCTGCCGGACCGGGATGCGACGTATCTTCACCAGATAGCGCACCGCGGCGTCGGCTTCCTCGGCATAGCTCGGGCGGTAGTTGAAGACATAGCGGTCGGGCGGATCGCGGCGCACGACGTTGCCGCCGGTATACGCCCCGAAGAACAGCATCCGCCGCTCCAGCGCAAAGGGCACGGCCACAGCGGCGGTCGCCGTGCCGATGCTGCCGATGATGCCGAAGATCTGATCCTTCTCGTAGAGCTGCCGTACGGCCTGCAGCGTGCGCGCCGGCTCGTTGCCGTCGTCGGCAGCGATCAGCTTGAGCATCCGGCCCCCGATGCCGCCGGAATCGTTGACGCGGTTGAATGCGGTATCGATGCCGATCTTCATCTGGCGGCCGCGCTCCCGCACCGGGCCGGTGAAGGCCGCCGTGATGCCGAAGCGGATTTCATTGTCGGATACGCCGCGGACCGTGCTGACCGGATTTCCGAAGCTGACCGCCGGGGGCGGCGGGGCCGGGGCGAAAGCCGGCGCGGTGGGAGCGGCTGGCGCGGGCGCGGATGGGCTGAGCGACTGTTCGAGATCGGCGAGTCGGCGTTCCGCCAGTTTGCAATCCATCCGTCCCGTCGCGACTGCATTGCGACCGTCCGCAACGCTGCGGTCGAACAATTGCGCGAGTTCCGAGCGCTGCGCCTCGGCGGCGGCGGCATCGCGAATGACGCCTGCAAATTTCTCGATGACCGTTTGGATCCGCGGCCGCGCAATATCGGGGCAGGACAGCGCCGAACCGATCACCGGTCCGACGCGGCCGGCAAGATCGCGGACGAGGTCGATCTTGTCGCCGGGGGCCGCGTTGGCGGCTGTTATGAAAAAGGCACTAAGTAAAAACGCAATCCGACGCAGGCTTACTAAAATACTCACCACACAACTCTCGAGGTCCAAATTTTTGCGATTGAAGTTTCCTGAAATGCCGGCGCGCCGCATCGAGGGCGCAATGATTGCCCTGACGATGCGGCTGCACTGGTAGCGTTTTGATCATTCGAGCTCGAGCGGCTGATAGCGTCCGCTCTCATCGAGCGCGGTGCCCCACACCTTGTTCGAGGCCTGATGCTCGGAGCGGCCGAAGCTCAGCTGGGTCCCGAGACCGAGGTCGAGATTGCGCATCGTCTCCAGCGTGTCGATCAGCTTCTCCGTATCGATCTGTGGGCCGGTTCGCTTGATGCCCGCGATGAGGACGTTGGCGGCGACATAGCCTTCGAACGAGACGTAGTCGGGCGCCTCGCCTGGGAAATACTTGGCGAGCGCGTTCTTGTATTCGAGCACGGCGGATGAATAGCCCGACACCGCCGGCACTACCTGCGTCACGATCACGCCGTTCGTGTAACGTGGCCCCAGCAGCTTCAGTTCTTCGGCAAGCGCGGTGGAGCCGACGAACGAGACGTTGGAGTAGATCAGGCCGGGATAGACGTCGCGCGTCTTCTCGATGAACCTTGCCGCGGCCCGATAGGTCGCGACCATGACCACCGCCTTGATCGGCGGCTTCGCGAGCTTCAACTGATTGATGGCGTCGTCCACGTCGACGGTGTTTCGCGCATAGTTGAGCCGAAGGATGGAGCCGTCGTTCACGCCCATGGAGCGGAAAGCCTTCGCGACCCCTGCAAATCCGGAATCGCCGTACGAATCCTGCTGCGCAAAGACCGCGATCTGGCGCGGCTGCAGCCGGCGTATCTTGACGAGGTAACGAACGACCGCGTCGGTTTCCTGAACATAGCTGGCGCGATAGTTGAAGACGTAGCGATCCGGCGGATCGTTGCGCAGGATGTTGGAACCGGTGAAGGCCCCGAAGAACAGCATCCTGCGTTCGAGCGCGTAGGGAATCGCGACCGCCGAGGTCGGGGTGCCGACATTGCCGACGATGCCGAACACCTGGTCCTTTTCATAGAGCTGCTTCATGGCTTCGGGGGTGCGCGACGGCTCGTAACCGTCGTCGGCGGCGAACAATTTCAGCATCCGCCCGTCGACGCCGCCGGCATCGTTGATCCGGTTGAAGGCGGTTTCGATGCCGAGTTTCATCTGGCGTCCCAGCTCGCGGGCCGAGCCGGAGAAGGGGGCTGCGATGCCGAAGCGGATTTCCTTTTCGCCGATGCCGCGCGGCAGCGGACCGGTCGGAACCGGGGCGGTCGGCGCGGTTGCCGCATTCGCGGCGGTTGCCGCCGCGGCAGGCGAGGGACCGATGACGCTGGAGAGGCTCGGTCCCGAGATCGAGCGCTCGAGATCAGCGAGCTGGCGGTCGGCCCGGATGCAATCGATCTTGCCCGAGCTGACGGCAGTGCGGCCGTCGGCGACGCTGCGATCGAACACCTGTGTGAGATCGGAACGCTCGGCCTCGTTTGACGAGGCCTCCCGGATTACCTGAGAAAACTTGTCGACGATGGTCTGGATGCGGGGACGCGCAATGTCACGGCAGGCTTGGGCCGAGCCGATCACGGGACCGACGCGGCTTGCAAGATCGCGCACGATCGCGATTTCGCCGGCTGCCTGGGCGCTGCCCGCGATGCCGAGGAGCACGGCACCGACCAGTAAGGTGATCCGATGCGAGGTCATGGCAAACTCCTTGAGAACAAGATCACAGAAAGCCGGGCATTATCGGCCCGCCGCCTGGGATCATGGGGTGGTGCGTTGTGGCGCGGCCTGATCAGGCTTCTCGTGCCACTGCATGAACTGCTTGAGCAATTGCGACTGATCCGACGATGCCGGAGCGTTCGGCGGCGTGGAAGCGAGCAGGGACTGGAACTCGCTGAGCGCGGGCTTTGACGCGCTCTCGCCGGATTGGAACAGGGCGGCCTTGATCGACTGTACGATGCCGGTGGACGCCGACGGCTCACCGTCGCTTTGCCGCGATCCCGGCACGGCGACGACGAAGAACAGCGCCACGAGCGCGGCGACGCCGATGGCGCCAGCGAAGCGCGCCGCGACGGTCCACAATGCCTTCTGCGACTCGGGTTCGTGCATGACCTGCGGATCGAGGGGATGACGCAGCGCATCGGATACGGCGCTCTGGAGCTGGGTATCGAATGACGCCGAAGCGAACGGTGTATCGGGGCTTGCGTCGCGCACCGCCGACCGCTCACGTAGCGAGCGCGGCGCGTAGTACAGGGGATCGCGGGGATTGATGTGGTCCTGCTCACTCACACTACTCATACGCTCACTCCTCATGACGCTTGGCGGGTGCCCCGGCGGATTGTCTGGCGGCGAAACGGCGGTCGACGTGTCGGACAAGACTTCCAGGTCATGGAACAGGCGCGCGGGATCGTCCACCCCCGCTTCCTGTCCGCTCTCGAGTGCGGTTGGAAGATTTGCATCAGGGGGCGCGGCGTCGTCCTTCCGTTCGACGTCACCTGTCTGCGGGATCACATCCCGCGGCCACACCTTCCCCACGGCTTCCACTGCCCTCGTCCCCTGTCGGCAAATGTCCCGTCTGCCCGACGGAATGAACTGCCGGACCCTGGAATCCGCCAGCCATACATAAGTTTGTTGGAACCGCGCGAGGACGAATTTAGGTCGGAAACGTGACGAAAGTAAGTTGAGCTCTCGTTAACTACAACTCACAAGATCCTTGTTTTCAAGGCTTTGGCGCGCAACCGGGCGAGGCTGAAAGCAAGAATCGGCCACAAATGCGCCGGATTCGCCGCTGGGTTCGCCGTTTTCTGCGCGCAGCACGGGTTTTCCCATTAATTACTCGTTAACCAAGTTCGTCGATTCTTAACCATTCACTAAGAAAGGCGAGTCGAACATCATGGACGTCCGAGCGGATACCACGCGTCAACTGGTCCGGCTGCGCGGCCGTTCGTATGTCGCTTTCGTATTCAGCCCCGTCGTGCCGATCGTGGACTGGCTCGGCGAGATCGACGCCACGCTGGCGCGCTCGCCCGGCTACTTCGTCGGCAAGCCGATCGTGCTCGATCTCTCCGCAGTCGATCTCAGCAGCGCCGCCATCGCCCATCTGCTCGGCAGCCTCGGCGAGCGCAACATCCGTGTCCTCGGCATCGAAGGCGTTGAGGAAGAGCGCCTGGCGGCGAACATGCCGCCCTTGCTGACCGGCGGCCGCGCCTGCGTAATCACACGAAACGAGCCAGCGCAGAAGTCGGAGCCCGAGAAGCCGAAACCGACCTCGCTCCTGCTCGAAACTCCGGTGCGCTCGGGCCAGTCCATCGTCTTCATGGAGGGCGACGTGACGGTGTTGGGTTCGGTCGGGTCGGGCGCAGAGATCGTCGCCGGCGGATCGATCCACGTTTACGGAACGCTCCGCGGTCGCGCGATGGCGGGCGTCAACGGCAATTCCAACGCGCGAATCTACTGCCAGAGGATCGAGGCCGAGCTGCTGGCGATCGACGGCTACTACCAGACTGCAGAAGAAATCGACGACTCGCTTCGCAACCGTCCGGCGCAGGCCTGGCTGGAAGGCGACACCATGAAAATTACCCCGCTGAATTAACCGGCTCTAAGGAGATCAAGTATGGCCAAGGTCCTGGTCGTTACCTCAGGCAAGGGAGGCGTTGGAAAAACCACCTCGACCGCCGCACTCGGCGCGGCGCTTGCGCAAGGCGGACAAAGCGTCGTGGTGGTCGATTTCGACGTCGGCCTGCGCAACCTCGATCTGGTGATGGGCGCCGAACGCCGCGTGGTGTTCGACCTCATCAACGTGGTGCAGGGCGTCGCCAAGCTGCCGCAGGCCTTGATCCGCGACAAGCGACTGGAAAATCTCTGGCTGCTGCCGGCTTCGCAGACCCGCGACAAGGACGCGCTGACCGACGAGGGCGTCGGCCGCGTCATCGGTGAGCTCAGGAGCCGGTTCGACTGGATCCTGTGCGACAGTCCGGCGGGCATCGAGCGCGGTGCGACGCTCGCCATGCGCTATGCCGACGAGGCCGTCATCGTCACCAATCCCGAGGTTTCCTCGGTGCGCGATTCCGACCGCATCATCGGCATGCTCGATTCGAAGACGGTGAGGGCGGAGCGCGGCGAACGCGTAGAGAAGCACGTGCTGATCACCCGCTACGACCCGGCGCGCGCCGCGCGCGGCGAGATGCTCAATATCGACGACATCCTGGAAATCCTTGCGACGCCGCTGCTCGGCATCATCCCAGAGAGCCAGGACGTGCTTAAAGCGTCCAACGTCGGCACGCCGGTGACCCTGAACGATGCCGACAGCGCGCCGGCCCGCGCCTATATCGACGCCTCGCGTCGCCTGATGGGCGAGCAAGTCGCCATGGTCGTGCCGGTCGAGCGCAGGGGCTTCATGAACCGGCTGCTGGGACGGAGGGCTGCATGAGCATGAGGCTGCTGCGGCTGTTCGGCGGCCGTAATGCGTCCGCCCCCGTTGCGCGGGAGCGGCTGCAGATTCTGCTGGCGCATGAGCGCGGGCTGCTCGGTCAGTCCGACCTCCTGGTCACGCTGCGGGAGGAGATTCTCGCTGTAATATCGAAACACGTGGCGCTCGATCCGGACAAGGTGATCGTCAAGCTGGATCGGGGCAAGACGGTCTCGACGCTGGAAGTCGACATCGAAGTGCCCAACAATTTCGACAAGTCGAAAGCGATCACCGAAAGGCGCATGGCCGGCTGAACCAAGGGATCGATCGACGACTGGTTTGCCGATAGGGTGAGGGACAACCCTCACCCGGGTAGCACAATGACCAGCGACATGACGGCGGATGAAGTTCTGAAGCTGCTCAGCCTTGAGCCGAATGCCACCTGCGGCTTCGTCCGCGAGACCTATCGCGCGACGCAGGAAATCGCTCCAGGCGGACTGCCGGCGCCGTTCGCCGATGGGCGCCCGTTGGGGTCGGCGCTGTACTTCATGGTAACGCCGCAGGCGCCGGTGCGGCTGCACCGGATCCGCAACGATCAACTGTATCACTATTATCTCGGAGATCCGATCGAGGTGCTGCTGCTGCACGGGCAGGGTGAGCACGTCATCGTCGGGCCCGATCTGCGAGCGGGCCACCGCGTGCAGTTGCTGATACCGGGCAACACCTTTCACACGGCGCGCATCATCGGCAGCAAGCGCTGGTTCCTCGGCGCCAGCACGGAATGGCCGGGGGTGATACAAGCCGATGTCGAACTCGGCACGCCGGAGCTTCTGACGAAAGAGTTTCCGAACGTCGCCGCCGACATCCGCGATTTTCCGCAGCCGGTAAACTAACCGGCCGGACCGGCCCATCGCCGCGGCTCGCTTGCCCTGGCCGAAGGCAGCTATCCCACCATCCGCTCCCGGCCGGTCCAGAAGCCGGCCTTCAGCACCTTCTTGTCGACCTTGCCGACGCCGGTCATCGGCAACTCGCTGACGAACTTGATGTGCTTGGGCGCATGCGCCGGACCCTTCTTCGCCTTGACGAGGTTGATCAACTCGTCGGCGTTCGGCCGCGCCCCTTCGCGGGCGACGATCACGGCGGTGACGGCCTCGCCCCATTTGTCGTCGGGCACGCCGACGACTGCGACCATCGCGACGTCGGCGTGCTGCGACAGCACATCCTCGATCTCGCGCGGAAAGATGTTGAAGCCGCCGGAGACGATCATGTCCTTCTTGCGGTCGAGGATGAACATGTAGCCCCGCTCATCGACGCGCGCGATGTCGCCGGTGTGCAGCCAGCCGTTCTTCAGCGTCTCGGCCGTGGTTTCCGGCCGCTTCCAGTATTCGGCCATCACATGCGTGCCGCGCACGCAGATCTCGCCGGCCTCGCCGGTGGCGACTTCCTGGTCGTCATGATCCAGTATCTTGACCTGGCACGCCGCGATCGGGAAGCCGCAGGACAGGAACAGCTCCGGCGTCCTCGGATCGTGGTCCTTCTTGCGCAGCACCGACACCGGATAGCATTCGGTCTGGCCGTATAGCTGGGAGAACACCGGCCCGATCCGCTCGATGCCCTCGACCAGCCGGCTCGGCGACATCGCGGAGGCGCCATACAGCAGCAGTTCGAGCGAGGAGAGGTCGGTCCTGTCGAGCGCGGGATGATCAAGCATGACGTAGATCATCGTCGGCACGAACAGCGTGAAGTTGATCTTCTCGCGCTCGATGGTCTTGAACACCGCCTCGGGATCGAACCCCTTCATCATGTGCACGGTGCCGCCCCGCATCAGCGTCGGCAGCACCTTCGTGCCCGCGACGTGGCTGATCGGGGCGACGGTGAGATAACGCGGCGTATCTGGGATTTCGAAGTCGGCGAGGATCGCATTGGCCCAACTGCCGTACTCGCGATGATGGCGCAGCGCGCCCTTGGATTTACCGGTCGTGCCGCCGGTGTAATTGAGGGTCGCGATATCGTCGGTCTGGGCGAAGCTACGCGCCGTGGCGCTGCCAGCGCTCTCGATCGCCTGCAAGAGGTCGGCGCCGTAGCTTGCAGGGCCAAGTGTGAAGACGGTCTTCAGGCCCGACGCCCTGGCAGCAAGCTCGCCGCCGCGATCGCGGAACGTCACCCCGTCCACCACCAGCATCTGCGCTTCGGAATCTTCCAGTTGAAACAGTTGATCGTCCAGCGAACCCAAAGGATGCAGCCAGGTGATCGCGAACCGCGACAATTGCGCGGCGCAGCCGGCGCACCAAGTATCGGCGCGGTTGGCGGTGAGAAAGGCGACGCGGGTACCGGGCGCAAAGCCGAGCTGCATGAACACGGCCTGCATGCGCCCGATCATGTCGGTCGCGCCGCGATAGGTGATCGATCCGGCCGGCCAGGCGAACGCAGTGCGCTCGGGGTAGCGCGCCAGCGCCCGCAAGGTCTGCTCGCACGCCGCCGGAAACGCATAGAGCGAATTGCTCATCTTCTTCCTCCCGCTGTTTTGTAATTGGCCTTCGTCCGTGCCAATGTGTCCATCACGCTAGCACAACAGATGCGCTGCTCAAGCCGGGAAGAAACGCCTTGCCATCCGCCGATCTGCTCTCGCGCTTTCGCGACCGCCTCAGCCTGCCGCTGATCGCCGCGCCGATGTTTCTCGTCTCCGGTGTCGAACTGGTGGTAGCCGCCTGCCGCAACGGCGTGATCGGCGCGTTTCCGACGGTGAATTGCCGAAGCCCCGAACAGCTCGATGAATGGCTGACGGACATCGATGGCCGGCTGAAGACGCATTCGGATGTCAGCGGCAAGCCCGCCGCGCCGGTCTGTGCGAACCTGATCGTGCACCGCTCCAATGCGCGGCTGGCGCAGGATCTGCAAGTCCTGCTGCGGCACCGGCCAGAAATGGTGATCACCTCGGTCGGTTCGCCGGCGCCGGTAATCGAACCGCTGCATGAGGCCGGCGCGCTGGTGTTTGCCGATGTCGCATCCATCCGCCATGCCGAGCGCGCCGTCGCTGCCGGCGCCGACGGGTTGGTGCTATTGACGGCCGGCGCCGGCGGGCAGACCGGATGGCTCAATCCCTTCGTGTTCGTACGCGCGGTGCGCGCCTTCTTCGATGGGCCGCTGGTGTTGGCGGGCGGCATCGCCGATGGCCACGCCTTGCGGGCCGCGGAGGCGCTCGGTTGCGATCTCGCCTATATGGGCACCAAGTTCATCGCCACCCGCGAGAGCATGGCGGATGAGAGATACAAGCACATGCTCGTCACCAGCAGCGCCGACGATATCCTGCTCACCACGGCGTTCACGGGATTGCAGACCAACATGCTGCGCCCGTCGATCGAGGCCGCCGGCCTCGATCCCGATAATCTGCCGCAGCGTGGCGCGATCGATATCGCTGAGGATATCGACATCGGCGCGCGCGAGAATCGCCCGAAGCGCTGGAAGGATATCTGGAGCGCGGGGCATGCCGTGTCCGGCGTCGGCGAATTGCTCGATGCCGACGAGATGATCGCGCGCACGGTGGCTGAGTATCGCGAAGCTTCGGCTCACATACGACTTGGCTAGGACGAAGGCATCGCGCCTCTCAATCAACTCGCAGCCATTGCGGAACTCTGGCGGTCACGCGCGATATCGGGATTAAATGCCAAGAGAAAACCGCCGCAGTGGCAAACTTCCGACACAAGATCACGGCGAAAACGACCCGATCCGACATGACGCGCGCGCGAAGGCGAGGCCGGTTCCGGTTTCGCTGTCGGGCGCATTTTTTCAAAGAGGTCTTCGTGTCGCACAAGCTCCTGCCGTCGATTCTCCTCGCCTGCGCGCTGCTTTCCCTCCCGGCCTTCGCTCAGCCCGCCGCTCCACCGGCTGCCGCCGCCGCTGACAGAGCCGGCGCGCTGACGCCCGATCAGGCGAACCGGGCGCTCGAAACGCTTTCCGACGACAAGAAGCGCGCCGAGATGATCGAGACGCTACGCGCGGTCGCCAATGCCCCGCAGCAGCCGCAAGCCGCAGCCGACAACAAATCCGCCGTTCCGCTGGAGGCAGACAGCCTGGGCGCGCAGCTCCTGCTGATGGTGTCCGAACAGGTTCGCGCGATCTCGCGCGAGGTCGTCGACATCGCGCACACGCTGACGCACTATCGCGCGTTCTACTGGTGGTTTCTGCGCACCGCCCAGGATCCGTCAGCCTATCATCAATTGTTCGATATCGCGTGGAAGCTGGCGCTGGTGTTCCTCTGCGCTCTTGCCGCCGAATGGCTGGTTTTCCGCCTGATCAAGCGGCCGGTGGCGCTCCTGGAAGCGCGGCTGCCGCAAGCGGCGCGCGCGCCGGTGCAGACGCTGGCTATCGCCGATCCGCCTTCGTCCGTGGCCGATGTCACGCCTGCGCCCGAGTTGCAGCGGCGGCGCCTCGGCCTGGCGCGCGCTTGGCAGTCGCTGATCAGGCTGCCCTTCGTGCTGGGGCGTCTCATGCTCGAACTGCTGCCGGTGCTCGTCTTTCTCGGCATCGCCACGATGCTCCTGGGCACGGAGATCGGCGATCTGCCGACACCCCGCCTGGTGATCCTGGCTGTTATCAACGCCTATGCGCTGTCGCGTGTGCTGATCTGTGTGGTGCGGGCGCTGGCCGGGCCGTTCGGCCTGTTTCGCGTTCGCGCCGAGACCGCGGCCTATATCGAGATCTGGGCACGGCGCATCGTCGCCGTCGGCGTCTCCGGCATCGCGTTCGCCAATGTGGCGCTGCTGCTGGGCCTGCACCGCGCCGGCTACGCCGCGCTGCTGCGCCTGGTGATGCTGGTCGTGCACCTCTTCATCGTCGTCATTATCCTGCAATGCCGGAAGCCGGTCGCTGACGCCATTCGCGCGCCGGCTGGTCGCGATGGCGTTGCGGCGAGGGCGCGTAACCGCATCGCCGGCCTGTGGCACTATCTTGCGATCGCGCTCGATCTCGCGCTGTGGGCGGTGTGGGCGCTCAACATCCGCAATGGCTATGCGCTGCTGCTGCAGTATTTCGTCGGCACCATCGCGGTCGCGCTGATCGTGCGTCTCGCGACCATGCTGGTGCTGAGCCTGATCGATCGCGGTTTCCGCATCAGCCCGGATCTGCTGCAGCGTTTCCCGGGCCTGGAAGCCCGCGCCAACCGCTATCTGCCGCTGCTCCGCAACATCATCTCGGCGGCGATCGCCTTCATCGGCCTCGTAGCGCTGCTGGAAGTCTGGGGCGTCGATGCCATCGTCTGGTTCTACGGCGGCCAGATCGGCAGCCGGCTGCTGTCTGCCGTAGTGACGATCGGCATCGCTGCGCTGGCTGCTGCCGCCATCTGGGAGATCAGCAACGCGCTGATGGATCGCCAGATCAGTGCGCTCTCGCGCGACGGCCATTACGTGCGCGCGGCACGCTTGCGCACCTTCCAGCCGATGCTGCGAACGGCGCTGCTGGGCCTGATCGTCACCGTGGTCGGCTTGACCGCGCTCAGCGAAATCGGCGTCAATGTCGCGCCATTGCTCGCCGGCGCCGGCATCGTCGGCATCGCCATCGGCTTCGGCTCGCAGAAGCTGGTGCAGGACCTCATCACCGGGCTGTTCCTGCTGCTCGAGAACACCGTGCAGGTCGGCGACAACGTCACGCTCTCGGGCCTGTCGGGCGTTGTGGAGAACGTTTCGATCCGCACCCTGCGCCTGCGCGCCGGGGACGGCTCGGTGCATATCGTGCCCTTCAGTGCGGTAACGACGATCACCAATTCGAGCCGCGGTGCCGGCAATGCGGCCGTCAGCGTCAATGTGTCCTACAAGGAAGACACCGACCGCGCCGGCGAGCTCCTCAAGGACATCGTCGCCGAGATGCGCAGCGAGCCCGAATACCGGCATTTGATCCGCGGCGATCTCGAATTGTGGGGCGTCGACAAGGTGGACGGCTCGATGGCCTCGATCGTCGGCCAGATTCGCTGCACCGACGCCGGCCGCTGGCCGGTGCAGCGTGAATTCAATCGCCGCATGAAGCGGCGATTCCAGGAACGTGGCATCCAAATCGCGCCAGGCGGCCAAACCATTCTGATGCAGGTGCCTGCGCCGGCCGAAATCGCTTCGGATGCTATGCCCCGGCGCGCGGCGGGCTAGAGCGTTTACCCATAGACGCCTGATGTCGACATTCAGGGTGAACCGGGTACAGGACGGGTTGGAGGTCGACCTCTGCTTGTGGTCCTCGACGGCCCGCGACTGGAGCGATCACCATATCCAGCGGGTAGATAACAGGAGAAATAGTGCCCGGTTACCTCTGTAGTTGGCCGCAGGTCGCGTGGTTTCAACCCCACCCATAATCGTCGTCCCGTCGCGGTCACAGACCCGCCATTCCCACTTTGTCAGACTTCGTTTGGTAATCAATACTTCGAACACGGTTCCGGCCCCAGTTGCGTTCCATCAAGATACCAATGGGCCGCAAGGTGTCGGTTCGCTTTTAGACTCTCAGACATCCATTGGATGACAGTGGGGTGTTTGAAACGGCGTTTTAAACAGCGTCCAGCAAGGCTTCGGATGGAGGAGGTCGTCAGCTGGTCGCGGTTTTGACCCGCAAATCTCATCGCACGATCCGTGCGAGAATTCGCGCGGCCTGGTCGATCTCTTTCTCGTTCCAGGCGGCGAAGCCGAGAAACAGGCCCTTTTCGCCGGTCCGGTGATACAGCATGCTGGATAGCGGCCGGCTGACGACACCAGCTTCGAGCAGCCGTGCCGATAATTGCCGGTCGCTGGTTCGGGGATCGCACCTTGCCAGCAATTGCATGCCACCGGCCGGAGCTTCGAGGGCGAGACGGTCGCTGGTCTCCGCGGCCAGCGCCTGCAACATGCAGTCGCGGCGGCTCTTGTAGAGCCGCGTCATCCTCTTGATGTGACCGAGATAGGCGCCGGCGCTGATGAACTCGGCCAGCGCGTCCTGCATGGTGATCGACGTCAGCATCCCCATGTGGCGCTGCGCGCGCTCGAACGTTTCGATGTGCGCCTCTGATACAACGACGTATCCGATGCGGATGTCGGCATAGGTCGCTTTCGAGAAGGTGCCGAGATAGAACACGCGCGGCGATGGCGCGAGGCCCTGCAGCGCGGCCACCGGGCGTGCCTCGTAGTGAAATTCGCCGTCATAATCGTCCTCGATAATGCACGCGCCGGCAGCATCGGCGTAGCGAAGCAGTTCAAGGCGGCGGCCGATCGGCATCAGCCGCCCGGTCGGGTACTGGTGCGACGGCGTGACGAAGATCAGCCGCGGCGCATTCTTCGCTTCCTTGGGCGCGGCGATGGCCATGCCTTGTGCGTCGAGTGGGATCGCCGAGACGGTGGCGCCGGCCGTCGATAATGCGACATGCGCGCCGCCATAGCCGGGGCTTTCGATCCAGGCGTGATCGCCCGGTTCGAGCAGGGCGTTGGCCACCAGCGTCAGGCCGGCCTGCGCCGTCGGCACGATCAGGATCTGGCCGGGCTTTGCCTTGATCCCGCGATGAACCACGAGATGCCCGAGCAACGCCTCCTGCAGCGGCGGATGGTTGATCGGGCGGTCGCGGCGCAGTGGGGCATTTCGCGCCGCGCGCCGCAGGCAGCGGCTCCATTCATCGTGCGGAAATTCGCGCTCGTCCGCCAGTCCCGGCTGAAACGGCCGCGGCCGTCCGTCATGGACAGGCGGCCAGTTCGCCCTTTGCAGCCTGCGCGCCCAGGACGACAGCTCGATCCGCGCATCGCCGGCGCGATTGCTCCGCCGCAAAGCCTGGCGGCGATCGAGCGACAGGCCTTCGGCGACGATCGGACGGCGTCCAACGGAAAGCAAGAGATAGCCTTCCGCGGCCAATTGCTCGATCGCGAACGAGATGGTGTTGCGCGAAAGCGCGAGCGACTGGGCAAGCTGCCGGCTCGACGGCAGGCGCTGGCCGGGCGCCAGCTGCCCGTCCGCGATGAGGCGCCGCAACTGGTCGGTGAGCTGGCGCGTCAGCGTCTCGCCGCCATCGCGCGCCAGATGCAGCATTCCGGGCAGCAGGTCGTCCATAACTGGCCCTAGGAAATTACCAAGACTGGTTCTTTCATTAGAGCCAGTTGAAAGGCTAGGCAACACGGATCGGCTGATGACGAGGCGCGTGCGAAATGGCCAGTGGACTTTCGACCCGTAATGCGGCGGTGCTGCTCAGCGGCGTCGTGCTGGCGTGGGGGACCAACTGGCCGGTGACGAAGCTGATCGTGCACGACGTGCCGCCGCTTTGGGCGACTGCGATACGCTGCATGATTGCGGCGGCCACGCTGGCGCCGATGTTGTGGGCGCAGGGGACGTTCATCGTGCCGAAGCGCGGCGACCTGCCGGTGGTGTTCTGCACCTCGATCCTGCACCTGGTGGCGTTTTCGGCGCTGGTCGCGGCCGGGCTGCAATACGTGCCGGCGGGCAGGGCGATCGTGCTCGGCTATACGACGCCGATCTGGGTTGCGATCGGCGCTGCCATGCTCCTGTCTGAACCGATCACGCGTCACCGCGCGCTCGGTATCGTGTTCGGCCTGGCGGGGCTTGCTGTCATCTTCAATCCGCAGACACTGGACTGGAGCGACCGTCAGGCGCTGTTCGGCAGCGGTCTCATTCTGCTCGCGGCGTTCTGCTGGGCCGGCAATATCGTTTACGTCCGAGCGCACCGATGGATCTCGACGCCCTTCCAGCTCGTGTTCTGGCAGGTGCTGCTGGCGGCGGCGTTGCTGTCGCTCATCGCATGGCTCGCGGAAGGCCCGCCGCATATCGCGTGGACGGCGCGTCTTGCCGCGTTGATGCTCTATAGCGGCATCGTCTGCACGGCATTCGCCAACTGGGCGATGACCATGGTGAACCGCAGCCTGCCGGCCGTGACTACCTCGCTGTGCCTGTTGGCAACGCCGCTGCTCGGCATCGTCAGCGCTGCCGCGATCCTGAACGAGCCGCTGGAGCCTTCATTGTTTCTGGCGATGGCCCTCATCATCGGCGGCATCGCGCTCGGCACCGTCGCGGGCGGTTCGCTTCGCGAAAAGACGACCTAGTTCGCCACGAAATACCAGCGCTCGCCGTAGCGGACGAGCTGGGTCGGCGGCTTGTGCTTGAACTCGAAGAAGTTCTTGGGATCGCTGCCCGGTGGCATGTGCAGGAAGCCGGTGAAATAGTGCTTGAGGCCGCGCGAGGTCAGAAACAGCACATAGGTGCCCTGATCCGTTTCGTCGACGACGATGTCGTTGCCGACGGACACATTAGGCCCGCGGTCGCCGAGCGCGATCAGGCTCTTGTTGTAGGAGACATTGGGCTTCAGCTCGCCAGCCTCGACCCGGGCCACGATCCGCTCGCGATTATTCCGGTGCCAGTAGAAGTTCTGCTGCAGCGCGATCTGGTGCAGCGGCGCGTAGGCGAGAATGGCGAGCGTCAGCGCGCAGATCAGGAAGGGGAGGGCGAATTTCGTGCCGCCGGTCCGGATCTTCACGAGCAGCGTCGCCGACCACACGATGCAGCCGAAGAACAATAGCGCCACCAGCGGCACGATGACGAGCAGGACGAAGCCGGAGGGCCAGTCCGCCATCGACAGCTCGAAGATCGCGATCGTCAGCGTGAAGGCTGAAATCGCGATCGCCGCCACCAGCGCGGCGCGAACCGACGGCCCGGTCGCGTCCGTCGTCGTCTGGGATAGCGCTTCAGTCATGCCCGGGCTGTTCCGCTTCCGCCGTCTGCTTAAGGGTCCAGCCCCGTGCCATTCCGAGGCTTAACGGGCCGTTAACCATATCGGCCCCAACAATAGCCCCACAGGACGGTCGGCCGCCATGGCCGGCCGGTCGGCAAATCGAAGGGGCGCGGAATGGATTTCGATCGCTATCTGGCTGCCAAGACCCCGGCTACCCTCGAAGAACTCAGGTTGCGGGTGACCTTTGCGCTCGACCGCCATCCGCTGTGCCGCGGCATCGAATTCGACATCGTCAAGATGCCCCGTAACCGCAAAGGCAACTGGACCGTCACCCTGCAGACGATCGCTCCCGACGCCCTGTGGGAGGCGTCCGATATCGTTGCCGACATCCAGGAAGCCTACGAATTGGCCGCCGCGGCCTGATTCGAGGCCGCTTCGGGACGATTTCCCAGCTTTTCGATCACTTCGGCGTGCCCGCCGGCATCGTAAAGCCTCATTTGTCATCCAGTTTTTGGCAAAAGGGCCAAATGCCGGCGGGAATGGAGACCTTTTTGACCAAGACCATGACGATCGTCGCGCTGCTCGGTTTCCTCGTGGTCGGCGCCGCCGTCACGGCGATTGTTGGCCGCGACAGCATACCTGCCGCCCGGTTCGAACTGGCGTCGGCGTCCACCGTCCAGGCTCCGGTCTCGAACAAGGAAAGCAAGAAGGATCGCCTCGCGGTCGTCAGCTACGCCACCGCCGCGCTTGAACCCCAGCCGATGGATGCTGCGCTGAACGAATCGCTGCGCCGGGCCTACGCCTCGACCTCGCCCGCCGATCTTGGCATGCCCAAGGAGATCGCGGCTCCCACCGCTCCGTCCACGACACAGGCTCTCGCGCCGGTCACCGTGCCTGCGCCCGCCGCCAAGCCCAAGGGTCCTGAGCTCAAGGCCACCGAGCCCAAAGCAGCCGCCAAGCCGCAGCCGCAGAAAAGCTATGCGCTCCTCAGCGACGTCCAGATCGCCGGCATCAAGGACCGCCTGAAACTGTCCGCGTCGCAGGAGTCCTACTGGCCGCCGGTGGAGACCGCGCTGCGCGCCGTGGCCCGCAAGATTCATGCGGGCCGGCAGGCCAATCCGAACGCGCCGGGCGTGCCGATCGATCCCGACTCCGCGGAAGTCCAGCAATTGAAATCGGCGGCGATGCCGCTGCTGTTCCAGTTGCGTGAAGATCAGAAGAGCGAAGTCCGCTCGCTCGCCCGCATCATCGGCCTGGATAAAGTCGCTGCGATGATCTGATCGGCGAACGCAAGCGGCCGCTGGTTCCAGAAGTCTCACGCACAACATCGTACAGGAACATCGTCCCTCGCCACGCGTTGCCCGCGAGGATGAGGGAGACTGACGATGCGTACAGCAACCGCCTATTTTGCCGGGGTAGGAACCGTTGTCGTGGCGGTCGCCGCCGGTCTTGGCGGTGGCTATTTTGCCGCGAATGTCGTGAGCCCGCCGACGCAGACGGTTTCCAAGCTGGAACGCAGGATGTCGGCGGAGTCGATTCCCGTCGCCGCGGCGCCGGCAGAGGTGCCCCATGCTGCAGCCAATCCCGCTCCTGCTCCCCCTCCCGCGCCGGCACAGGAGCAGGCGCAAACGCAGCCACAGTCCCAGCAGCCACAACAGCCCCAGACGCAACAACAGCCGCAAACCGCCGCGGCACCGTCGCCCGCCAACAAGGCTCCTGCCGACGAGAAGACGACCAGCAACAATGCAGCGAACAACAACGTAGTGGCGGTGCAGCCCGTCCATCCGGCGCCGCAACCTTCGAAGCCTGTCGAACAGGCTGCTGACAGGACCGCCGCGCCGCAGACGCAGGACGCGTTTGCCAAGGCGCGCGATGCCGACCTCAAGCGCGCGGCAGCCGAACAGCGGCGCGCCGAGCGCCGTCAGCGCTGGGCCGAAAAACGCCGGCTGCGTCAGCCGCAGCCGCGCGAGCAGGAACTCGATGCTGTCGAGGACCGGATCCGTGAAGAGACCGAGCCGCGGCGCATTCGGATCCGGGAAGAGGCCGGGCCGAGAGACCTGTTCGCCGAGCCGGCGCGCATCGAAGGCCCCCGGATCAGGCTGTTCGATCAGGATTGACCCAGCCGGAGCAATCGCAGCGATGTAGCTTTCCGTATCCCGGACACGATGCAGCGTGAAACACTGCATCGCAGGGCCGGGACCCAACCGTCGCGCGATATAGACCCCGCATCGCACGCATCAAAATCAAACCAATAGTTACGTCCTAGCCGCCGCGCGATTCCACCACCTTGCGGCACGCTTCCGAGAGATTTGCCTTGTTCGCTTTCAGGCAGGCGTTCATCTGCGGCGGCTTGCCGATATGCTCGGCGCAGAATTTTCCGGCATCCGAACGGCAGGCCATCTGCTCCTGCGCGGTCGGTCCGGATTGCGCCTGCGCCAGCGAGCCGGCGGCGAGCGACAGGACCAGGGCTGCGGCTGCGACATGGATTGATTTCATCATGGATCACCTTTCGACGAGAATGGAGGGATTTGATAGCGCGCGAAAACTCGTCGAGGTCGCGTCGCCGGTCCATGCCATGTTCATGGGCGTCGGAAATCGCGCGTAACCCGCCCGCGCCAGCCTCACACCCTTTTCATGGGATGTTGCCGCGCGCTGCGATGGACCATGTACATCCCGCGTCGGCTGCGGTGCGCGATCGGCACATCGCGAAAGAGCTGCACGCCCTATTCGGGAGAGATGACACATGGTGAAGAAGATAGGTTGGCTGAGCGCTGGTCTGACGCTTGCAGCGTTCTCGGCGGTCGCTTCGTTCGCGCTGGGTGGCGCAAGCTCGGCCCAGGCTGCGGTGGTTTATTGCAAGACGGTTGGCGTGCCGAAGGGCTGCGTGGCGCGGCCGACGCCGGTCGCGAGAGCGGTGGTTGCGACACCGGTCGTCGGCGTCGGCGCTGTCGGCGTCGGTGCTCCCGGCGTCGGCGTCCGTCCGGGCACCCCGATGAACCGCGGCGGTCCGGTCAATCGCGTTGGCCGCCGCTGAGGCAAAACATTTGAGCTAACCGGCAGCGCCGTCGCTGTCGGGAAAGCGGTGGGGCAATGTCAATCTCACGCGCGTACCTTGATCAGCCCCTTGATCGGTTCCTTGGGCGCAGGAGCTCAATTCCAGCTCCGCGCCACAGCGCGCAGCGCGGCTGCGCATGTTGCGTAAGCCGCGCGCCGCCTTTATCGCGCCTGCCGCTGTGCCATCCGACGTGATCTCAAAACCCTTGCCGTCATCCTCGACGGTGATGCAGCCGCGCTCGTGACCATCGGCGCCGGCCAGCGTCTCGATTCTCACTGTGATACGCTTCGCATTGGCATGCTTGACCGCGTTGGTCACGGCCTCATCCAATAGCCGCACGATCTGGATCACGTGCCAGGGCCGCAGCTCGGGGTGAACCGGCACGCCCTGCGGCGTCACCGCGCGCCAGTCCAGTGCGATGTCGTGCGGACGCAACTGCGCCATCGCGCGTTCGCGCCACGAGCCGAGCGCCAGCATCAGGTCGCCGCCGATGTCGTCCATGGAGTCGATGACGAGGCGCAGATCCTTCAGCGCCGCGCGCGCCGCATCGCCTATGCCAGCGCTGCCGTTGCCGCGCTCGCTCAAGGCCACGATGCTCACGAGCTGGCCGCCGAGCCCGTCATGCAGGTCGCGCATCAGCCGCGTGCGTTCCCGCGCCAGCGCCGCCGCACGGGCGCGCTCCTCCTCGCGGGCGAAACTGACCTTCAGCTTTTCCTCTGCCTCGCGCACCTGGCTGACGAGGCGGCCGGCAAAGCCGTCGACCTGGTTCAGCGCGCGCGCAAACCGCCACGTCAGCCCGGCGCCGATTGCGACCAGCATCGCCGAATAGGACAGGCGCGAGGTGAAGATGCGGTTCGGCGTCATCTGGAACACCGAGAGCAGGTCCGCGATCCAGCAGGTCAGCATGATCGTGACCGCGCAGCCGAGCAGGAGGCTCGCGACGTTCGGCCGTTTCAGCGCCGAGCGCGCCGTGACGACGGCCATGATGAGAAGCGAGATGCCGACCATCGGCACCGCGAGAATCAGGAACAGCGCGCGCACCATCGCCTGATTGCCGAACAGGCCGGCCAGCGCCAGCAGTACGCCAGGAATGAAAAGGATCCAGCCATAGCGCTGCCATTTCCAGCCCGAGAACAACAGCGCGAAGGTCAGCACCAGCGCGCTTTCGATCGGCGCGGAGGAGATCAGGATCACGTTGAGCTTGGAGAACGGCGTCTCGCCCATCGGCGTTTGCAGGAAAGCCTGCCCGACACCGACCGCCATCGCCGCCGCGAGCACGCCATAGGCCGGCTCATGGCGTCGCATTACCCACATGATGCCGAGGATGACGGCGAGGATCGCCTGCCAGGACGAGAACACCACCGGCAGGGTGACGAAGATCAAGGTCCTCAGATCATAGCTCGGACGCAACTCTGCATCCGGGCCGACCCAGATGCGATCGAGAAAGCCCGTGATCGGGCCCCAGATGAACAGGCGGATCGAGATGGCATTCTCGCCATCGCGCAGTACCGACGCCGGAATTACCGCAATCGCCGGCGTATTGCGGTCGGGACGGTTGGCGGCGGGATCGCGGCGGCTGTCGAGGATCACGACGCCGTTGACGGTGACCTCGACGCCGTTGGTAAAGCGCGGCACAAACACCGACCACGGTTGCGCGGCCTCGCTGGCAGGGCGGACGAATTGCCCGCTGAAGCGGGGCGGGTCGTTCATTGCATCCCGGCGTGGCGAGAAATAGGGCAGCGTCACCGCACGCTCGATGCCGGCGTCGGTGAGCTGAAGCGCCGTCATCCGATACTGCGCGGGCGGTCCCGGCAGCGACTGCAGCAGCGCCACGACGCAGGCGCCGGCGATCGCCGCCTGCAGCAGCAGATACTGAATGAGACGGGATGCTTGCAGTCGCCGGCGCTCGCGGCCGGGCAGGTCCGGTTGCGCGTCGTCGGCGTGATCGTTCACAGCTTGATCAAGCCCTGCTGAACCGCCTCGAACACCGCCTCGCCCCGGGTATGGACTTCGAGCTTGCGATAGATGTTCTTGATATGCCCGGGCACGGTCTGGCGCGACAGGCCGAGATGGCTGGCGATCTCGGCGTAGCTGAAACCCTTGGCGATGCCCCAGAGGATATCGATCTCGCGCGGTGTCAGCTTGGTGGTGTTGAGCGCGGGGCCGGGCGGCGGCTCGGGCGTGCTCTGGGTTCGCCGCACGATGAAGCGCGCGATCGAGGCCGAGATCGGCGAATGCCCGGCGACGAGATCGCGCACGGTGGCGGCGATGTCGGTCGGGAATGCGTCCTTGAGCAGATAGCCGGTTGCGCCGACGGTGATCGCCGAAATCACGCTTTCCTCGTCGCCGAGGATCGAGATCACCATGATCTCGGTATCGGGAAAGCGCCGTCGCGTTTCCCGGATTAGATCGACGCCATGGCCGTCGGGCAGTTGAAGATCGGTCAGCAGCACTTTTGGTGCGCCCTGTGCGAGACAGGCGCGGGCTTCCGCCAGCGTACCCGCGGCTTTCACCTGGTAACCGGCCTTGGTCAGCGCGTCCTGCAGCCGCCAAAGCGTCGGCGCATCGTCCTCAAGCAGCACGACCGTGATGGCCTCGGCTTTCGGCCCCTCGCTCAATGAATTCATCTGAAAACTCCGGCCGCTGTCCCTGCAGCCCGGCCAAGTGTAACGCCGCCGCGGTTTTTTGCGACACCCATGTTCATGGGGCGGGGATTTTACGACTGTTGGCAGTGTCTCAGTTTGAATCTTGAGGTCGGAAACCAGAGACAAGCTTGATATGGATATCTTGGGCAACGATCTGGCGCGCCCATTCGGCCTGATCTTCCCTGATCAAATTCGCAACCAGCAACTCCTCTACGATGGACGCGCCCACCTCCTCGCTCCACTTGATGTCCGCTTCGTTTCGCTTCTCATCCATCATGCCGCTACTCACCTCTTAAAGCGACCGCGTACTTGCTTCGCATCGACGAGCCATGACGCGGGCGGTCCGATGCCCGTCACGCCCTTGATCAGAACAGGGCAGCCTCAATCTTCGGTACGCCAACCGCCCAAAAGAAAAACCTTGCGCGGTCTGCGTTTCGTTCCGGCTTGCTTTTGGACATCGGCAAGGTCAACGGCAGAGCGCTTCATGAGAAGCTTCACGGCGATTCCAATGATGAGGAATGGTGTCAGGTAGATCGCCAAGGTTTCGAGTGCCCACATGGCCGTTCTCCGGGCTGGGACAAGCTGAACACTGAGGGCTCTAATACGGTCAGCGCCGATGAGAACAATCAAGGAACGCGAACATCAAAATCGACTTCCTATACTAACACACAGCGACCTTCCCTGAGGAGCGGTTTATATGATTGCTCGCTCAACGAGGCCGCCCAAATGCCGAAAGCTCCAGAGAATGCCCCGCCGGATCGGCACGCTTCCGAACCCGGCCGCCTTCCCGTCACATCAGACGATATCACGGCCGCGGCCGCATCCATTGCCGGTTCCGTCATCGTCACCGAATGCGACCAGAGCCGGACGCTGAGCGAGATTTGCGGCTGCAACGTCTGGCTCAAATTCGAGAACCTGCAGTTCACCTCGACCTTCAAGGAGCGCGGCGCGCTCAACCGGCTGCGGGCGCTGTCGCCGGACGAGCGGCGGCGCGGCGTGATCGCGATGTCGGCCGGCAATCACGCGCAGGGCGTGGCCTATCACGCGAGCCGGCTCGGCATTCCCGCTAGCATCGTGATGCCGATCGGCACGCCGATGGTGAAGATCGAGAACACGCGGCGTCACGGCGCGAACACGATCATTTCCGGCAAGACGCTGGAGGAGGCCGGCGAGTTCGCCCGCAAGCATGGCGAGGCGAACAACCTCATCATGATCCATCCTTACGACGATCCCTTGATCATCGCAGGCCAGGGCACCATCGCGCTCGAAATGCTCAAGGCCGCGCCTGATCTCGATACGATGGTGATCCCGATCGGCGGCGGCGGGCTGATCTCCGGCATGGCGATTGCGGCCAAATCGCTGAAGCCGGAATTGCGCATCGTCGGCGTGCAGGCGCAGCTTTATCCGTCGATGTATAACGTCATCCGTGGCGAGCAGTTGCCGATGCGCGGCGATACGCTCGCCGAAGGCATTGCGGTGAAGGTGCCGGGACGGATCACCACCGAAATCATCCGCGATCTCGTCGACGACATCGTTCTCGTCACCGAAGATCAGATCGAACGCGCGGTGTCGATGCTGATCGCGATCGAAAAGACCGTGGTCGAGGGCGCCGGCGCAGTGGGCCTTGCCGCGATACTGGCGGCGCCGGAGCGTTTTGCCGGGCGCCATGTCGGCCTGGTCCTGACCGGCGGAAACATAGATACGCGCCTGATCGCCTCCGTCCTGACCCGCGAGCTCGCCCGCGAGGGCCGGCTGACGCAGATCGCCATCGACATCGTCGACCGGCCCGGCCAGCTCGCCGCCGTCTCGGCACTGCTCGCCGAAGCCGGCGCCAACATCATCGAGGTCTCGCACCAGCGCACGTTCTCCGACCTGCCGGCCAAGGGCACCCTGCTCGAAGTCGTGATCGAGACGAGAGACCGCGCGCATCTGGAGGACGTGATGAAACGGCTCGGTGAGGCGGGATTTGTCGCGTGGCTGCCGGGGCGAAGGTAGGCGTAGCGCTTTCGAGCGAAGTTGACGTGACTATCAAGCCGGCCATTTAACCCGGCTCCATAGCGCGGCGACTACACAGAAATCGATCCAGAGGTGGATGACCAGGGATATCCAGGGCGGGTTGGCCGTGGAGACGAGTTTCTTGATGGACAGCTTGAATGGATTGCTTTCCGCAGCAGATTGAATGAAATCGGTAATGTCTTTCTGTAGCTGCCGATTGATTTGAAGTCCCTGTTTCAGCAGTTTCCAATTTCCGAATGTGAATACCAAAAAGCCAAGCGTCACGGCACCGGCAATAATGGGCGACAGAGGCGATACGCTAAACCCATATCCCGCTGCAGCGAATGTCGCTGCAACATAGACCGTCCAGAGACTATTGATTGTTGTCGTCTGTTGCGTGAACAGACTGACGGCATGGTTGAGCTCAAACTTGTCCATTGTCGACTGCCCCAGACTATCCTGAACAGTCGCTGCCTTCATTGGGCCGGCTCCATTCATCGAAAACGAGGTAAGCCGTAATTCTTAGCTCCTGCGCCGCAGCAGGCCGCATGGCAGACAATATTAGGTTAGCGCTCGACTTGTCCGTGATCTAGTTCACCAACCGCACCGCGCCGACCTCGCTGACATCATACCCGCCAAGCTCGCTGGCCCGATCGCGAAACCCCGCCTGCCGTACGAACTCGAACAGTGCCTGCGGGCCTTTCATGAAATAGTCGCGCTGCCGCATCACGAGGTCGAAGCGCTCCCAGGTGAGGGGGAGAAAGTCGAGCCCCGCCGATTTCGCTACGCTTCGCGTGGCGATGCCGCAATCGATGCGGCCGGCGCGCACGGCTTGCGCGATATCGGGGCCGGTCGGAAAGGCGGGCTTTGCCAGTTTCAGTTCGTCGAGCGTGATACCGGCGCGTGCTAATAGCGCGAGCAGCAGCAGTTGCGCGCCGGCGCCCGCCGGACGTTGCGCCATCCGCGCGCGCGATGCGGCGATCGAGGCGATGTCGCTCAAATCAAGCGGATTGCCAGGGGCGACCAGAATGCCTTGCTCCCGCCGCGCAAATGCAATGACGACGGCGTCGTGCAGTCCCGCCGCATCGGCGACCGCATCGATATTGGCTCTTTCGTCATCGCCATCCAGCCGATGCAAATGGATCGCGGCGACCATCACCTCGCCACGCGTCAGCCGCCGCAGGCCTTCCTCGCTGCCTTCGGGCAGGCTGGCCAGGCCGGAATTGCTTTCGCGCAAGCCCCATTCCAGCAGCGGATCGTGGCTGCCGCCGAAGATCGGGGGCGCCGACACCTGCGCCAAGCCGGCCGGCGCGATCAGGCCGGCGGAGACCCAGCGGTCCAGCGCGGCGCGCGAAAACAGCCAGCGCCCGGTCACCTTGCTGCAAGGCACCGCGCGGTCCGCCACCAGCTCGTAAAGCTTGCGTTCGGATAGCCGCAGATAGTCGGCAGCCTCGTCCGTGGTCAGGAGTTCCCGTACAGGCATGGATATGCACCTGGGTGCAGCATTTCCGCAAATTGACCATGTCAGGACCGTCTGCGCAAGATGTTTGCCAAACGGAATTCCAATGGCCAGCGACGTTTCAGCCCTTCAACTCGTGCTCTCCGGCGATCCGGCGCTGTTCGCCATTGTGCGGCTGTCGCTCTATGTCAGCCTGGCAGCGGTGGTGCTGGCGGCGCTGATCGGCATTCCGCTCGGCGCCTGGATCGCGCTGACGAATTTCCGCGGCCGCCAGGGCGTCATCGTCCTGCTCAACGCTCTGATGGGCCTGCCGCCGGTCGTCGTCGGTCTTGCGGTGTATCTCGCGCTGTCGCGGTCCGGGCCGCTCGGTTCGTTCGGCCTGTTGTTCACTCCGGGCGCCATGATCGTCGCGCAGACCGTGCTGGTGGCGCCGATCATCGCCGCGCTGACGCGCCAGACCATCGAGGATCTCTGGATCGAATACCGCGACGAGCTCACCGCGATGAATCTCGGTCCCTTCGGCCGCGTCGCGGCGCTGATCTGGGATGCGCGCTTCAGCCTGGTCACCGCGCTGCTCGCCGGCTTCGGCCGCGCCGCGGCGGAGGTCGGCGCCATCATCATCGTCGGCGGCAACATCGAGGGCTTCACCCGCACGATGACGACGGCGATTGCGCTGGAAACGTCCAAGGGCGACCTGCCGCTCGCGGTCGGCCTCGGCCTCGTGCTGATTGGAATCGTGATCGCCGTCAACGCGCTGGCCTGGACCGCCCGTCGCGCCGGCGAACGACTGGCGGGATGACCATGCGCGCGCCGTCGAGCGAACTGCCGATTGAATTCGATGGCGTCACGGTTGCGGCCGGCGGCGTCACGATCCTCGATAACATCGCGCTTACGCTGGCGCCGGGTGCGCCGACGGTGCTGATCGGCCCTAACGGTTCGGGCAAATCGACACTGTTGCGCGTGGCGATGGGGCTGCTCGCGCCTTCGCGCGGACGCATCACCTGGGGCGGGCTGGAAAACGTCCCGCCGCACAAGCGCGCGATCGTGTTCCAGCGCCCGGCGATGCTTCGTCGCAGCGCCGCCGCCAATGTCAGCTTCGCGCTACGTGCGGCGGGTGTCCCGCGCGCCGAGCATGCGCGCCGCACCGGCGAACTGCTCCGGCTTGTCGGCCTCGAGGCGCTCGCCGATCGCGCCGCGCGTCGTCTCTCCGGCGGCGAGCAGCAGCGGCTGGCGCTGGCACGCGCGCTCGCACGAGATCCTGCGGTGCTGTTTCTGGACGAGCCGACCGCGAGCCTCGATCCGGTCGCCACCAAGGCGGTGGAAGACATCATCCGCGCGGTCAGCGAACGCAACATCAAGGTCGTGATGGCGACGCACGATTTCGGCGAGGCGCGCCGGCTTGCCGGCGAGGTCGTCATGCTCCACCGCGGCCGCATCGTGGAAACCGGCGCAGTCGCGTCGTTTTTCGATGCGCCGCAAACGCCAGAGGCGAGGACATTCCTCGCTGGCGAATTACTGATTTGAGGAGGAAATAAATGAATATGCTCACCCGCCGCGTGCTGATCGCCGCCGCCGCTCTTGTTTTCGCAAGTCCTGCCTTCGCGCAGGACAAATCGATTGTGGTGGCTTCGACCACCTCGACGCAGGATTCCGGCCTGTTCGGCCACATCCTGCCGATGTTCAAGGCCAAGACCGGCATCGATGTGAAGGTGGTCGCGCAAGGCACCGGTCAGGCGCTTGATACCGGCCGCCGCGGCGATGCCGACGTCGTGTTCGTCCATGCCAGGCCCGCGGAAGAAAAATTCGTGTCGGAAGGCTTTGGCGTCAAGCGCTACCCCGTGATGTACAACGACTTCGTCTTGATCGGGCCGAAGAGCGATCCGGCCGGCATCAAGGGTTCGAAGGATATCGTTGCGGCGCTTTCCGCGATCAAGGCCAAGGGATCCGATTTCATCTCGCGCGGCGACAAGTCCGGCACCCATCAGGCCGAGCTCAATCTCTGGAAGGTTGCCGGCGTCGATATCGCGAAAGACAAGGGCCCCTGGTACAAGGAGATCGGGCAGGGCATGGGCGCGGCGCTCAACACCGCGTCCGCCTCGAACGCCTATGTGCTCGCCGATCGCGGCACCTGGCTGTCGTTCAAGAACCGTGGCGATCTCGTCATTGCCGTCGAAGGCGACAAGCGGCTGTTCAACCAGTACGGCGTCATGCTCGTTAGCCCGGAGAAGCATGCGAGCGTCAAGAAAGACCTCGGCCAGCAATTCATCGACTGGCTGGTATCATCCGAGGGCCAGAAGGCGATCGCCGATTACAAGATCAACGGCGAGCAGTTGTTCTATCCCAACGCCAGCGATTCCGGCGCGTGATGCTTGCCCGGCTCTCGGCGGCACTTGCGATTCTCCTGGTCACGATGGCGCCTGTGATGGCAGAGGAAACGGTATTGCTCCATGCCGCCGGCAGCCTGCGCGGGGCGCTGAGCGAGGTGGCAAAGGCTTTTGAAGCCGCCGGCCTCGGCAAGGTGCAGCCGAAATTCGGCGCATCCGGTTTGCTGAAGGACGAGATATCGGCGGGCGCCAAGGCGGAGGTGTTCGCCTCCGCCAACATGGAACACCCGCAGGCGCTGGCGCAGGAGAAGCGCAGCGGCCCTGTCGTGCTGTTCGCGCGCAACCGGTTGTGCGCGCTGGCGCGGCCCGGCCTCGAGGTTACGCCGGCCGTACTCTTGGATCGCATGCTCGACCCGCAAGTGAAGGTCGGCACCTCGACGCCGAAGGCCGACCCGTCGGGCGATTACGCCTGGGAGGTTTTCCGCAAGGCCGAGAAGATCAGGCCCGGCGCCTTTGCGACGCTGGAGAGGAAAGCGCTGCAACTCACCGGCGGTCCCGCGAGCCCGCCCGCACCGCAGGGCCGCTCGGTCTATGGCGAATTGATCGCGCAGAACGCCGCCGATATCTTTCTGACCTATTGCACCAATGCGCTCGCCGCGCAGCGCGAGAATCCGGCGCAGCAGATTGTGCAACTACCCGATGCGCTCGCGGTCGGCGCCGATTACGGCCTGACCGTGATCAACGGCGCCTCGGCGCCAGCGTACAAATTCGCGCTGTTCATCCTCTCGGCGGAAGGCCAGCGCACGCTGGCAAATCACGGCTTTGTCGCGCCGGCTCTGCCGCAATAGGAGACGTTCGATGCTTCGCTCCGCCGTCGCGCTGGTGATCCGCCTGTAACCGGGAGCGCAGGTGTCGATCGGCCCGGTGCGATAAGTTCACGATCCGAGCGCGGCGGGCGGCGTCTCCTCGTCCCGCTGGGGCGTGGGATCCACGATCCGCCGATAGGTCGGCACCCAAGCGCTATCCCATGTTTCGAGCGTCGTGCCGCAGGCCGTGCACTCAAAGCTGTCGATCTCGCGCGAGGGCGCCATCGCCTCGGTGCGATGGTAGATCGCGCCACATCTGCATTGTCGCTGCTTTTCGATCACCACGAACCTTTACGCCGCGACTCATCGCCGGACAACGCTACTCTTGTCGCAGGAATTCGCGTTCATCTTCGTGAATATTTGTTCAAGAAACGAAGCGCGGTCGTTATGTCGCACGCCGGAACGACGCGTGCGCTGGCCGGTTAACCCGGACATGTTTCACTGGAGTTCGATGATGAAGAAGCAAGCTATCGTATTCGCCGTTGGTGCTGCTGCGCTGATGGGAGGTTCTGCAGCCAACGCCGCCGACAATGCGGTGAAGGCAAAGAATGCGACGGGTGCCGCCCAGACGTCCACCGACTTTAGCGCCCAGCACCGTCATTGGCGCCATCACCACCACCATTACGGGCGCCACCATCACTGGGGTCACCATCACCACCGGCCTTATTACAGGAGCTATAACTACTACGCGCCGCGCGCGTACGGCTATTACGGTCCCCGCCACTACGGTCACCGTCACTACGGCGGTCCCGGCGTGACCTTCAGCTTCGGCAGCGGCTGGTAAAGCAGACTGACGAGTAAAAGCCCGCGAGCAATCGCGGGCTTTTTTCGTTTGGCGAACCGTCGTTACAACTCCCGCGCCGCCCTCGATGATTTACGGCCGCTAGATTCCGACGCGAGACGCACGGCGGATTTCTTCCCTGATTTCCGCGCTGCCAGCAGCACGGCGCGTGCCTTGGCCTTGCTCGCCGCTGCACGGACGCGTCGGGCCACCGAACGCGCAGCAACACGCAGCTTTCTGACAGCCGCGTTCTTCTTCTCCTCGGCCTCACCGGATTCCGCCTTGCGTACCATCGCACTGGCTGAAGCCGTCAGGTCGACATTGACCATGGCGACCTGGTCTTGCCGCGACAGGCCGCCGACGCCCTCGCATGGCGCCTTGTGCGGCAGGTCGGTCGGCATGTGGACGGTGCTTTCCTCGTCGATCCAGGCTTCGGCCTTGTGGCCGGTGATGATCTTGACGTAATCGCGCGTTTCCTTTGGCAAAGAGCTGCGCCGCGACAGCCACTTTTCGATCCTGCCGCCGCCGGCATTATACGCCGCTGCCGCCAGCCCGAGATTGCCGAACTGATCATGCAGCTTGCGCAGGAATTTTGCTGACGCCGGAATCGCCTGCAGCGGATCGAACGGGTCTCGCAGGCCCACTTCGATCGCCGTCTGCGGCATGAATTGCGCGATGCCCCGCGCGCCCGCGGAACTGACTTCCGTCGCTTTGAACCTGCTTTCCTGCCAGAGCAGGCGCACGAAAAATCCGATCGGAATATCGTTTTCCTCGGCGGCAGTCTTGACCGCTTCACAGATCAAATTCGGTGGCCCGGCCACCTCGCTGACCGAGGCGGCTGCGTGAGCATCGGCATCGGCCGTCGCTGCAGATGGTGCGGCAACAATGCTTGCTGCATCCAATCCTTGCGAGGTTTCGACTGACGCGGTCGCAGTTCCCGTGGGAGAACTCGATACCGCGGCGGGTTCCGATTGCGCTTCCGCGACGACGAACATTTGTTCCGCCCATACTGACTTGATGTCGGAACTTTCAAAATCCACCGAGATCACAAACACAGCAATCACGGCGGCGAAAACATATCGCATCAATTTCCATCCATGGTGTGTGATGGCGGTCGGTTAGAATTTGGATGTGGAAATTTCGCGGATGAACTGCGGCAGAGCCGTGTTCTTATCGCCCGTAATTCTACCGAGTGGAACCCTTGGAACATGCGCGTCAGCGGACCGATCGCCTACATCGCGCTTTACGCCACGCTGTACGCGGCGTTCGGCGTGGCGTCGCCGTTCTGGCCGAAGTATTTCGAGACCAGATCGCTGGCGCCCGAGCAGATCGGGCTGATCCTCGCGGCGGCGCTAGTGGTGCGTCTTGTCGCGGGACCACTCGTCGGAATGTTCGCCGACTTCCTGCAATCATTGCGGCTCGTGCTCGCCGCCTGCGCGGTGCTGGCGGCCGCAGCGGCCGTGGCGTTGCTGTGGGCGGATAGCTTCTGGCTGTTGCTTCTTGTCGCGTTGGTGCAAGCGGCGGCACTGGCGCCCACGACATCGATCGCCGATGCGCTGTCGGTCAATGCGGCAAGGCCTCGGTTGGCGGGAAGGCCGTTCGAATACGGCTGGATCCGCGGTGCCGCGTCCGCAGCGTTCGTCTGCGGCACGCTGATCATCGGGCAGCTCATCACTTCCAGCGACCTCACGCGCGTGATCTGGCTGAACGCGGCCCTGCTGGTCGCTGCCGCAGGCGCAACCGCACTGATCCCCAGGGTCTCTACTCCGGCAGCGCCGCATATCAGCGTATCGAAGCTTGCGTATGAAATTCGCGGGCTCTTCGGGATTGCGCGATTTCGAATCCTGATCCTTGTCTCCGCTCTGATCTATGGCAGCCACGCCGTGCATGATGCCTTTGCGGTGATCCGCTGGAGCAATGCCGGAATAGATACCACTGTCATCAGCATCCTGTGGTCGGAGGCCGTCGCCGCGGAAGTCATCGTGTTCTTTCTGGTCGGCCCGGCATTGCTCAACCGGCTCGGCGCGCGCGGCGCAGCGGTGCTGGCGGCCACAGCCGGGATCATCCGCTGGTCGGTCGCGGGGACAACGACATCAGTCGTTGCGCTCGCGATGGTGCAGCCGTTGCACGGATTGACGTTTGCGCTGCTGCATCTTGCCTGCATGCGGATGATGGCCGTTCTTGTTCCGATCCGTATGGCCGCAACCGCTCAAGCCGCCTACGCATTTGGTTCAGGTGCGGTGACGTCCGCGCTGACGCTGCTCTCGGGATTCTTCTACGCGAATTATGGAGGAGGGGCGTTCGTTGCAATGGCGGCTGTCTGCGCGCTCGCATGGCCGCTTGCCTGGTTTGGCTTTGCCGATGCGCAAGATACGTCTGCCCGTGCTCGCTGAGTTGCGGTAGACTCCGCCTCGCGAAAAGCAAGTCGATCGTTCGAAGGTTTGCCAATTGGTCTCGGAAAGTGATCTTGAGTCGACACTTGATGTCGTCAGGGCCGGCGCCGCCGGCTCGAATGAGGGCATTTTTGGTCCGGCGTCGGTGACGTGGCAGATCGACCGGGAAGCCGTCATCTTTCTCGGCGCCGGGCGCGCCTTGCTGCTTCAACTGGCGCATCCCTGGGTTGCCGCCGCCATCGCCGAGCACTCCCGCACATTTGCAGATCCGATCGGCCGCTTTCACCGCACCTTCGAGGTGATGTTCACAATGGTGTTCGGTTCGCTCGACGGCGCGACCGCCGCCGCCCGGCGCCTGCACCGGCGACACACGGGCATCTCCGGCAATTTGCCCGAAGCGGCCGGCCGCTTTGCCAAAGGCTCGTCCTACAGTGCCAACGATATCGCCGCGCTGCGCTGGGTTCACGCCACTCTCGTCGAGTCCGCCTTGATCGCTTACGATCTGGTATTGCCGCCGCTCTCGATGGAAGAGCGCGCGCGATACTGGACCGAAAGCCGGTTGTTCGGGTCATTGTTCGGGCTGAAGCCGGAGGATCTTCCGGCAGACTGGTCATCCTTCACAGATTACACCGCCGCGATGGCGCAATCGGATACCCTGTCCGTCAGCCCCGCGGCGCGAGACGTGGCCCGGCAGATCTTCGCCGGCGCGCGGCCATGGCTGCGGCCGCCGCGATGGTACCTGGCGCTGACCGCGCAGATGTTGCCCGAACACCTGCGCACAGGCTTCGGCCTCGATCTCGATCAACGCGACCGGAGAGGCGCGGAGCGCGCGCTGAAGTGGATACGCCGTGTCTATCCCCATCTGCCGGCCCGCCTCCGCTACGCCGGTCCCTATCACGAAGCCCAGGCGCGGCTGCAAGGAAAGCCGCGGCTCGGCATCACAACCCAATGGCTCAATCGGGCATGGACCGGACGACCGCAACTGGATGATCGTCGGGAGCGGTGAGATCAATGGGCATCGGCGTGTCATTGCAGTAAAAGGTCTGGCTGCCGGCGATTCCTGAAAACGAACCTTGCAGAGGCTTTTGGAACGATGGACGAGGACGACGACCCGATCGAGGAGATTTCGCGGCTCGAAGCGCAACTCGAGGAGTTGGCCGAGACCGCCGAGCGGTGCCGCAAGATCACGCTGGTCTCGAAGTTGGCGATCGCCGCCGGCGCCGGATTGATGCTGGTCACCGTGCTCGGCCTGCTCGGATCCAATCAGGTCGCCGCCATCGGCTCGATTGCGGCGGTGCTGGGCGGCATCGTGTCGCTCGGCTCGAACGCCAGCACGTTGCGCCAGACCATGGCCGCGATGAGTGACGCCGAGGCGCTCCGATCGGACCTGATCAGCAGGATCGACCTTCGCGTGGTCGGCGACGAGACGCGCCACGCCTAGTTCGCAGGAGATGCCATTGAGGCGTGACGTGTCAATCAGGTGGCACTGCCGCCGTAATTCCCCAACTGCCGGCTGACGCCGCGTCATCTTGCCTCGGATCGGCCCGGCATGACGGCCCGCATCCTGCTTTGACAGCTTCGCGCCGACCTGATCCATTTCCAGTATCGCGCGTGGCGCGGCATTCAGCACCAGTTGAGGAGTAGGTCTCATGAAAGAACGAGAAATTCGAGACCTGATCGCAGACGTCAAGACCGGCAACCTTTCGCGACGGGCCTTTGTCCAGCAAATGATCGCCATCGGCCTTTCGGCGCCGATGGCCGGGATGATGCTGAGCCAGTCCGGGGTCGCGATGGCCCAGACCGCGCTTCCCTACAAGCCGACCAAGGCCGGCGGCGGCGGCGTGCTGAAACTGATGTACTGGCAGGCCATCACCCTGCTCAATCCGCATTTCGCGGTCGGCACCAAGGATCAGGAAGGCTCCCGGATCTTTTACGAGCCGCTGGCGGGATGGGATGGCGACGGCAACCTCGTTCCGATCCTCGCGGCCGAGATTCCGAGCAAGGAAAATGACGGCTTGGCCGAGGACGGCCGCTCGGTGATCTGGAAGCTGAAACGCGGCGTCAAATGGCATGACAGCATGCCGTTCACGGCCGACGATGTCGTCTTCAACTGGGAATACGCCAAAACGCCGGAGACCGCGGCGGTCTCGATCGGCAGCTACAAGGACATCACGGTCGAGAAGGTCGACGACTTCACCGTCCGCCTCACCTTTGCCAAGCCGACGCCGTTCTGGGCCGATGCCTTTGTCGGTAATTACGGCATGATCATCCCGAAACACCTGTTCAAGGATTACGTCGGCGGCAAATCGCGCGAGGCGCCGCACAATCTGAAGCCGGTCGGCACCGGTCCCTATCAGTTCGTGGATTTCAAGCCTGGCGACATGCTCCGCGCCAAGATCAATCCCAACTACCACATCGCCAACCGGCCGCATTTCGACGAGGTGGAGGTCAAGGGCGGTGGCGACGCGGTGTCGGCGGCGCGCGCGGTGCTGCAGACCGGTGAATATGATTATGCCTGGAACATGCAGGTCGAAGAGGAGATCCTGACGAAGCTGGAAGCCGCCGGAAAGGGCAAGTTGAGCATTACGACGTCAGGCAACGTCGAATTCATGCAGCTCAACTCGACCGATCCCGCGGTCGAGGTCGACGGCGAGCGCGCGAGCATCAAGACCAAACATCCGCTGTTCAGCGATCCGGCCGTGCGCCAGGCCGTCAACCTGCTGATCGATCGTGCCTCGATCGAGAAATTCATCTATGGCCGTACGGCGCGGGCCACCGCGAACTTCCTCAACAACCCGGAACGCTTCCGCTCGAAAAACACCAAGTTCGAATTCAACATCGAGAAGGCCAACCAGATCCTCGAAGCAGCGGGGTGGAAAAAGGGCGGCGACGGCATCAGGGCCAAGGACGGCAAGCCGCTGAAGTTCGTATTCCAGACCTCGATCAATGCGCCGAGGCAGAAGACCCAGGCCATCGTCAAGCAGGCGTGCCAGAAGGCGGGCATCGACGTCGAACTGAAATCGGTGGTGGGATCGGTGTTCTTCTCCTCCGACACCGCCAATCCCGACACCTACACGCATTTCTATTGCGACGCGCAGATGTACAACACCACCATGCCGCAGGCCGATCCGCAGTTCTTCATGAACCAGTACGTGTCGTGGCAGGTGGCGAACAAGGATAACAAGTGGCAGGGGCGCAACGTCTCGCGCTGGCAAAGCAAGGAATATGACGAGATCTACAAGCAGGTCGAACGGGAGCTCGACGCGGTGAAACGCGCGGCGCTGTTCGTCAAGCTCAACGACCTCGTCGTATCGGACAATTACATTCAGCCCATCGTCTCCCGTACCCGGGTCGCAGCGCTCGGCGGCAAGGTGACCGCGCATATCTCGGGCTGGGACCTCGATTTGTGGCAGCTTGGGAGCTGGTATCGGGAAGGGTGAGGGCGGGCCTCTGGATGTGTCGATCGTAGAGGCTGAGCGGACGGTGTGAAAGGCCGGCGGCACCGCGCGATGTTGCGCCGATGTGGGGAGGATCGCCCAATCAGCCCCGGCGCAGGTTTCATCACCTGAGTTTGATTAAACTTGAACGCGACCCTCGGAACGCACGAGTGCCGTTTCGCAGGTGAAGCATGGGTCGCATGCGTTGCACTCAGAGCTCCAGCCCTGACTCGCTTATATCTACCACTTGCAGGAAGACCGGACCGGGTTCGGGGCGGCGATTGTCCCTAGCGGAACGGATGCTGCTCCGCGGACGTAACGCCGTATCTGCTCACAGCGAGTTCATTCGATGGCTTCTGTCCCAGGCCAAATTATCATTGTTGATGACGATCCGGCGCTCCAGCAGATGGTGACCAAATATCTGGAAGACCACAACGTGCCGGCGACGGCGGTGTCGAGCAGAACCGAATTGAACCGTCATTTTGAAGGATCGCATCCGAGTTTGGTAATCCTTGATCTGCGGCTTGGCCAGGATGACGGGCTGGACCTCCTGAGAGAACTTCGATCGCACTCGGATGTTCCGGTCATAATCACGACCGGTCATCGCACGGACGAAATCGACCGCATTGTCGGCCTTGAACTCGGCGCGGATGATTACATTGTAAAGCCCTTTAGTCTCAGAGAATTGCTCGCGCGCGTCCGCGCCGTTTTGCGACGACAGGAAATTGGACGGGCTGCACGCGCGAGCGATCCGGAGCGGGGCGGGTACAGGTTTAGCGGTTGGGTACTTCAACGACGCGGTCGAAAGCTTGTTGACCCAGATGCGGCTGCGGTCCCCCTGAGCAAGGGCGAGTACGCCCTGTTGCTTGCCTTTCTTGAGGCACCGCAGCGCCCCCTCACGCGGGAATATTTGTTGCAGGCTACGCGTATCCATGAAGACATTTTCGATCGGAGCATCGATGTCCAGGTCTTGCGACTACGGCGCAAGCTCGAGATTGATCCGAGCGCGCCACGTGTCATCCAGACCGAGCGCGGTGTCGGGTATGTCTTCGCGCTGCCGGTCGAACCGTTCTGAAAAGTGATGAGACACGCCGCCGCGACCCGAGAGCGTGAGCACAATTATGGCAACGCCAGGTTACGTTTGTAACGACATTGTCCATTGCAGAGATGAGTTCGCAACAGACGGCCGTCAGGTTCCTCCCGCCAGTAACTTTGTGGGAGTACCTTATGTTGGCGAAGCATTCATTGGGACAAGCGAGCCGGGCCGCATGGCGGCAACGGGTTCCGAGCCACGATGCGGGCATTGCAGGAAACCCCTCCGCCCAGGCGCACTGGCTCGAACGCGAGCAACAAATCGAAAAGGCCATTGCCGCCCTGGCCAAGCTCGATGACCGCACATTGCTCGGTTTGGGAATCTCTCACCGCTCTCACATCGAATGGACCGTGAGGTACTGCCATGATTGCTGACATGGTCAATGCTGCAATCGCGGGCATCGGCTTCTGCCATGCAGCGGGCCGCTTGATTTTCCACCGGGGAATCAAGAGCCGCAATGCGGTCATCACGGAAAACTGGATTGAGCCGCCGAGTGAGCATCGAGGGCGGAATATTTCCGATTCGACAAGGGACGTGTGAAGTCGCGGAGGGCCTTCTACAAGTGCTTGGATCCGGTGAAGTTGGAAGCGTACGAATGGCCTTTTCCCGACGGTGCGCGGTGGCAATCTGCACGGCTATCTTTAGCAGTATGCAATTGTCGCCGGCCCCGCCGAAATTGGCGAACCATTCGCGCGAGCCTGGTGTCACGACCGCACAGGAGCCCGTCACTCCTGTTCCCGATGCTGTCATAACCGATGCGCCAAAGGTCAGAATCGGAGAACGCCTCTTCGGAGATTATCGGCTTTCTCATGACAATTCGCGCAGTTGCGCGTCATGTCACGATCTGCGGACAAATGGCGCGGGCGTAGCGAGTCACGACGTCGGGCTTGACGGCTCAAGTCTTCCGCTGAACACGCCCACCATCTTCAATGCCACGCTCAACTTTCGCCTCGGCTGGGAAGGAAAACTCCGCACCCTCGAGGCGGACATCAAGGCTTCATTGGAAAATCCCCAAATTATGGGCACCAGCATTCCCGAGGTCCTCGGAAAGCTTAATCGGGACCCTGGCCTCCGCCGGGAATTCACCCTCGCCTATGGCCGCGGTCCGGACGCCGCGAACGTTCTGGACGCCATCGCCAGCTTCGAGCGAACGCTTGTAACGCCCGGCAGCCGTTTTGATCGCTGGCTTGCCGGTGATGCGGCCGCGCTGTCGGCGGAAGAGCTGGACGGGTACCGATTGTTCAAATCGCTCGGGTGCGCCTCGTGCCATCAGGGCGTCAGCATCGGAGGAAACCTGTTTCAGCGACACGGCATATTCCGTCCGCTGGCGTCGCCACAGCCGGAAGTCTTGCGCGTGCCAGGTTTGCGGAATGTCGCGACAACCCCGCCATACTTTCATGACGGCAGCGCACCAACCCTCGATGATGCGGTTCGGAAAATGGGCGCTGCGCAGTTGAACTCGACGCTGACGGATCAGCAGGTAAGCGCGATCGTTGCCTATCTTCAGACCCTGACCGGACGTTATCGCGGGACACTCGTCGGAGCCTCACGATGAAGTTGACGCCGGTTGCGGCGATCGCGACGCTGCTTCTCCTCATTCTCACCTGGCTATTGACGGGTGGGTTGAACCTGAATTCCGCCCGTTATGATCGTGAGCTTCGGGCGCTCGACGATTTCTCCCGGTTCGAGCGCGGGCTGAATCGGGAGGTGCTGACTGCGCGTGTCGGCTTGTCGGGAAACTATGATGCCCTTGTACGCCTGACACGCCTGTTGAATGACGCGCTTGCCCGGTTGCGCGAAGCAGCCGGGGAGGGTTCTGAAGAGGGACCCGCAATTGAAGCCCTGTCGGCACGTGCCGCGCGACAGGAACAATTGATCGAGGAGTTCAAGAGCAAAAATGCGCTGCTGCAGAACTCCTTTGCTCATTTTGGAGTGCTCAGTATCCGTCTCGCCGCATCGGATGAAGCGGCTCTGGTTGCGGTCACTACCAGGCTCTCGGCGGCCATGTTGCGACTTGCGTTCGACACCTCGGAAGCTGCCGCGGACGAGGTCCAGGATCGGCTGCGCGAGCTCGCGGTGCTGCAACCTCCGCCCGGTGACGGAAATCTCATTGAGGGCGTTCTTTCGCATGGAGGATTGTTGCATGACCTGCTGCCGAAGACGGACGCCGTTTTACGGGCGTTGGTCGCTGGGCCGGGCAATTCCGAGCTGGATGCCGTTCGTTCACTGGTCGTGAAACGTCAGCTTGCGGCACGGGACTCCGCGCGCGAATACCGGTTGTTCCTTTATGTCGTGTCGTTGGTGTTACTTGGTGCGCTGGTGTATTTCGGGCTGCAACTGCGGGCGCGGGCGGTCGCTTTGCAGAGCCGCGCAGCCTTTGAGCATGTCATCGCCCGGATATCGACGCGGTTCATCGATGCCCAGCACCACGAAATTGCAGCCCACGTCGAATGTGCGCTCAAGGAACTGGCTGAGTGCATCGGCGCTGATCGGGCTTATTTCGTCGTGTCGGCCGAACCGCTGCAGGTCCATCAGTGGTGCCGCCGCGGAATGGCATTCCCAAATAGCTGGCCTGGGAACGCGCTGAGTATCGCGTCGCAACTTGATCGACGCGATGGTGGCATCATCCATATTCCAACGGTCAGGCCGTGGGGCGCCAATGACGCCGTTAATCGGTTGGTTGATGCCGGCCTTCAGGGCTGGCTGTGCATTACCAACAAACACGAAGCAAGGACGAGGGCAGGCATGTTCCTCGGGTTTGATGCTCTGCGGGCGGGCGCGCTCGCGCAACAATGTGAGGTGACCCTCTTTCGCATGGCATTTGACGCGATCGCCAATGCGGTCGGCAGAATTAATCTCGAGCAAGAAAAGGAACGGTTGCAGGCGAATTTGTTGCAAGCCCGGCGGATGGAGACGATTGGCGCCTTTGCCAGCGGAATAGCACACAACTTCAACAACATCGTTGGTGCGATCCTGGGCCACACCGAGATGGCCGATGCGCGAGTCAGATCGGGACGTCAGCCGGCCGCCAATCTCGCTGAAATTCGCCGCGCGGGCGAGCGCGCGCGCGAACTCGTTGACCAGATCCTCAGATTTGGCAACCGCAGCGATCGCTGGCGGGAGCGCATCGATGCCAAGGCGTTGATCGATGAAACGAAGTCATTGCTTGCCGCGTCGTTGCCATCCCATGTCGGACTTGCGGTGAGCGAGACATCCGACGCGACGGTCGTATCGGCCGAACCGGCGCAGCTACAGCAGGTCGTTCTGAATCTCTGCAACAATGCGGCGCAGGCGATGGACGAGCCCGGAACTATCGAGATCCGGATCGAGGTGCGGGAAACGTCAAGCTCCTTGCGCGTCGGGCGTGTCGACGTCGGCCCCGGCAGCTTCGTTGTCATTTCGATTGCCGATCCGGGGCGCGGCATGGATGACGCCACACTGGAGCGGATTTTCGAGCCGTTCTTTACGACGCGCGCCGCGGGCAACGGCCTGGGGTTGGCGACGGTCCGTGAGATCGTCCAGCAACACGAGGGAGCCGTGGGCGTCCGTAGCATTGTCGGCAGCGGGACGCGTTTCGACATCTGGCTTCCGGCCGTCTCGTCAAAGGAGCCGATACCGGTTCAGAATGCGCCGGGCACGGCCGGGCGAGGCCTTGGCGAAACGATACTGGTGCTCGAGACGAACCGTGAGCGTCTGCTGCGACATGAGGAAGTGCTTGCGGCGCTCGGTTATGAGCCGGTCGGATTCACGACGCCGGCCGAGGCTGCGGCGGCTTGCAACGCGATGCGCGCGAGGTTCGATGCGGCTCTGATATGTCACCAGCCCGGAAGCTCGCTGGCTCTTGAGTTTGCGATGGTGTTGCATCGTGCTGCACCGGCGCTGCCGATCATTCTGGCGACGCCTGCCGTGCAGGACCTGGGCGCTCCAATGTTAGCTGCTTCCGGAATATTCGGCGTCGTCCGCTACCCGCTAAGCTCTGCAGAATTATCCAGCACATTGTCGCGCTGCGTGAGTGCCTCCGGAGGACGGGACGCAGCAGTCAGCATAGGTGATACCTTTCGAAAGAAATGCTCGGCCAAAGATGATGCATCGAATGGAGATCCTGTCGGAGTGTGAAGATCGTTCCGCCGGCCCAGAAGCTGATACGCGTATTCAGATAGCGCTCGGTGCGATCGAATGGGTGGATGCGGCAGCGATTGGAAAAAGACATCAATAAGCGGCGCCGCGAACCTGGACGGAAAAGCAGCGTAGGATTGCGCGTATCAGTGGCAAAGCCGCGGACCAGGCGCTCGTCTCATCCTGTCTCCTTTGCGCAACATCCGTTGTGTTCCTCGCCTGGGAACAGCATTTGCGACTCCACACTCGCGGATATTCGGCTCAGTGTGTCGAAGAACCGGGATGGCGGATCGAGCGTTTTTCATACTGATGCATTTTGAGCCCGGTGGGCCGCAGCGCGAGAATGCCTGCGGTCTTTTCGCTCCAGGATTGGTCTGCGCGGTTGCAACATCGGCAACGCGAGACCGCCATTGCGGGTGGAGCGTCGCTGGATCAATGAACTCGTCGTCAGTTGTCGTGGCGGTGCAGGGATAATGTGTGATGGCGCGCCTCGCGCGAGGCTGGCCGCTCGGACGGATCGCGGCCAAGCTTGGGCTTCAAATCCACGAGGTCGATGAAAGCGTCGGCTTGTCGCCGAAGTTCGTCGGCAATCATCGGAGGATGGGTGGCAATGGTCGAGACGACGGTGACGCGAACGCCTCGGCGTTGGATCGCCTCCACCAATGGGCGGAAGTCGCCGTCACCCGAGAACAGAATCATCTGATCGATATGCTCGGCAAGCTCCATGGCATCAACAGCGAGTTTGATGTCCATGCTGCCCTTCGCCCTGCGATGGCCGCCGGCGTCGGTGAACTCCCTCATCGGTCTTGTGGCCACGGTATAGCCGTTGTAGTCGAGCCAATCGATCAAGGGCCGGATCGACGAATATTCCTGATCCTCGATGACCGCAGTGTAGTAAAATGCGCGAACCAGCGTGCCGCGACTTTGGAATTCAGTGAGCAGTCGCTTGTAATCCACATCGAAGCCAAGCATCTTGCTGGTCGCATAAAGATTGGCGCCATCGATAAGGAGCGCGATCTTGGTGGAGGAAGCTGACATTGAGGCGTGGCTCCCAAATCGAACAGCAAGGCACTGGAGGCATCAGCTCACGTTGTCTGTCTTGCGCCGCGACGAAGAGCCGGCCGGAGCGACATCGCAAGTGGCCTTGATCGTTGAACCACGACGTAGCCTTCGACATGCCATTGGCGTGGGCGCCGTTGCGGAAAAGGTCACGTCACCGACGCCATAGCGCTTCGGTGGCATGCCCTTGCTCTCGAGCACGATCGATCCTTCGAGGATCATGATGATCTCGTCGACATCGTCGAACCAGTTGAACTTACCCTCGGTGCAGGACCAGATCACGGTTGTGGCAGCGCGATCCGCACTGGTCAACAGTACGAGCGAGCGGGCTTCCGGATTGCCTTCAAGGATCCAGGACGGCTCGATCGGCGACGGCGTGAGATCCGCGTTGCAATTGTCAGTTTCAATAAGAGTAAGCGGCATCGATGACCTCAACCTATTGATAAGTATGCGCGGCTTCAAAGGCATCCCGGTGGCGCTAATTTCAGATTGCCAAATCTTCCGGGACGGATGCGATTAGATTATCCCAAAAAGAATGAGGAGGCCAATTTGCCGAAAATTGACTGGGTGCTCCGCTCAACGAGTCGCTCAATGAGGGTTACCTCTGACGGGGCACCTCGGGCAATGTCGAAACTCGAGATGAAGCTAGAATGCGAGCTAGGCGCGTCGCCGCCTCCGTAGCTTCGCCTTGAATTTCAGGCTACCGGAACACTGTGTACGCCAGCCCACACTGCAGCGAGAGACCGGTCAATTGTTTGACATACATCAGATCGAACTTCGATCAAGACGGGGCCGTTCGCCGACATTGCTTCCGCGACCACCTCGGCCGCCTGCGCTGCGTTTGTGATCGTATAGCCCTGCGCGCCGAATGCGCGGTCAAGAGCGGCAAAGTCGGGGTTAGACAGGTCGGTACCCCAAGGACGTTTCGGAAATGCTCGCTCTTGATGGGTACGGATGGTGCCGTACGACCGGTTATTGGAGATCACGATCGTCATATTGAGCCGGCGGGAAACCACACCAGGCCGAGGCAGCCGTCGGCCGCGTGCCGTGCAAGCAGCGCGACATCGGCTTTCGACAGGCCGTCGATCGCTTGCGCGTCCTGTTGCACGACTTCGACGTGCATGGCCTTCACCGAACCGCGATCGGCCAGGTCCAGTACGCTGGGCTGATGTCGACGTAAGTGACGTGCTTGTGACGCTGCGCGACCTTGGTCAGCATCGGCGCGTAGTTGCGGAAGGTGGGTTCGACGTACCAGCTGGAGACATTGCAGCGGATGAAGGTCTCGCCGCTGCCGTCCCGCGCGGCGTAGATCAACAGCAAAACGCCAACCGCCGTTCCGTCGTGGTCGAGCATGTAGCCAAAGCGCGGGAGACCTTCGGGTACATCGCGCACGGAGGTGCGCCGGAGCCCCTTCATCCAGTAGTCGGGGGAACGGATCTCAAAGCCGGCGATGGAGGCAAGATCGGCGCTTTCTATCGCGCGGCATCGGATCATGGTCCGAACTCCGTCATACGACCCAATCCCGCTTCTTGCGGCGCCCAGTTACCCATGGTGGCCGGGTGCACGGTGTCCGTTGCGATCCGGACCCGAATCTGGTCTCGTCGGTACCTTCCGTTAAGGGGCCCCAGCCTCGAGCGTCCGGTCCGCAGTGACGCCATATATAGCAGCCAGTTGCGGTAGATGTGCCTGGCCGGCGGTTGCCAGACGTTTCTCAGATCTCTCGCCAGATAGTCAGCCGGGAAATCGGCGAAAAACTCCGGACATCTATCCGAAAGGGCTTTTCGCCGGTAGGTGGTCAGGATCTCTTCTGCCGCCGTGTCAAAATAGCCTCTCGGTATCGTCGGACAGACTTCGTTCTCGCCCCGGAGGAACCGACCCATGTCCCTTCTGTATTCGCCCAGCAAGCTCCGGCTTTCGTGTTCCGGATGGCCTTGGAAATGGACGAAAAGGCTCTTCTGCTGTTTGGCAAAACAGTCGACGCCAGCGTCCACCGACGTGCTGAGAACGGAGTATCCGCAGCTTGCGAGTTCTCCCTCCGTCACCTCGTTCCAGCGGGCGTGCGGTATTCTGAAGGTCGCGGGCACGTTGTGCATCAAGGGATGCTTTCTCGTCTTCGTTTGAGCGAAGACACCGATGCATTTGGCAGGCAGCTTGTGGCGCCCCACGCCATCCAGGTGCAGGACGGCCCCATGGACGGCGAGACAGGAATACACTGATGACAGGGTATTCTCGCTGGCCCAGTCGACGAGCTGGCCGAAGGAGTGCCAGTATGGCTCTTCCGTCAGGTTGGCGGCTCTCGGCTCGGTGCCGGTCACGATCACACCATCCAGGCTCCCGTTCAGCAGATCGTCGGTGCTGCGGTAGTATCGACGCACGTAATCGCACCCCCATTCCGAACGGGGCATCGTCGCCATCGTGTAGAAGTGCAGTCTGACGAAGAGTCGTTGGGCCGCCGCACCGATCAGATCAAACAGCTGGCGCTCGGTGGCCATCAGGGCGGCGTCGGGCATGTTGTTGATCAGCCCGATATCGAGGCACTCCACGCGGTTTCCCGGCGTCGCAATCGCGGCGGCGCCGCCGTTCGGCGCTCTCGAGAAGAGGTGGTGTTCGTGCGAGTCTATGTCGATTAGCACAGGCATCGGGATGCCTTCATGATTGACTTAAAATCAATCCGCTGATCGAGGTCGGCGATGATGTCGTCGACGTGTTCGGTTCCGACGCTTAGCCGGATCATCTCGGGCCGCACGCCGGCCTTTCCCTGCTCTTCGGGCGACATTTGCCGGTGCGTGGTCGACGCGGGGTGGCAGGCGAGCGATTTCGTGTCGCCAATGTTGACCAGCCGCTTGACCAAGCTTCAGCGCGTCATAGAACCGCTTGCCGGCCTCGAATCCTCCGGCCACGCCGAAGGTCAGCAACGAGCATGCCCGGCCGCGCAGATATTTCTGCGTCAGCGCGTAATAGAAGCTGTCGGGGAAGCCCGTGTAGTTTACCCGTCCGACGCGGCGGTCGTTGCGGAGAAATCGCGCGACCTTCTCGGCATTCTCGACGTGCCGCTCGATCCGCACAGCGACGGTCTCGATGCCTTGGAGCAACAGGAAGGCGTTCATCGGCGCCAGGATGAAGCCGGTGTTTCTCATAGGAAATCACCGTCGCGTCTCGAACCAGCGAGATCTCGGCGCCGGCGCTCCACCGCCGCCGAGCTGAAGCAAATGTTCCCGCCGTTCTGGCCTTCGGTGGTCGACGACGCGAGCAGCAGCTGCTCGGCGGCTACGCGGCACATCAGCCTCTCGTGCCAGCCGCTGCCCGCGCCGTGGCGAACCAGACACGCCACCTTGGTCTGATGCATTGCGAAGATCATCCCGGCCGATGCGCAGGCGCGGCCGAGCGCGTAACACATGTCGGTCACCTCGGATATCGATGCGCCGTCTCCGCCGAATTCGATCGGGATCTGAACACCCAGAAGTCACTGTTCCCGCGCCGCGTCGATGGCCCTTCGCGGGAAGCGCGCCTCGCGGTCCACCGCATCGACCTCCGTCGCCGCGGCCTCCGCGACAGCCGCCGCCCGCTTCCGGAACGAGGCGCGGTCGGAGTAGGATTGCAGTTGGTTGCCTTCCGGATCGAAGTTGCGGAGCTGGACTTGCTGCAGGTTCATAGCCAATGTCTCCCATTCGAAAATCGGGCGTCCCGCACCGTGTCGAAATGAATTCCGCGCCAATCTGATGGGGCAATCTAGCCGACCGCGTCTGCGGAGTCGGCGGCGCAAAGGTGGATGTCGATCAGCAACGCGCTTCCGGCCGAGGTACCTCCGAAGTAGAGCTATTGCCCCGAGTTGCGGTCAGCTATCGTCGCGTCGATTACGATCGTCCCACGTTACGCAATGTGTGGGGGTGAAATGCAGTACGTTAATGCCATCGTCCAGGACCGTGTTCTCTTCGTGGTCAGAAGCGTCCTCGAGCAGAACGCGATCAAGGCGGATATTCACCCGGAGCCGCGGCTGGTGGACATCGGACTGGACTCGATGGATATGGTCGCGCTGATGCTCAAGGTCGAAGCCGAGTTCGATCTCATCCTTCCTCAACCCGAGATCACGCCCGAGAATTTCCAATCGGTGAGGACGCTGGAGGTGATGATCCTCAACTAGCTCGGACCCGGAACGGGATAAACGACTTGAACAGCAATGCTTCTTCGGCCGAGCGAAGCGGCATTCACAATGATCGCAAGTCGCGCCCGTTCCGGGGCGCTGCGTCACCCGCCGCGCCGACACCGATCAAACCCATCTGCATGGCCAGGTCATGGAAGCAGCGGTGATCCAGCGGGCGACCGGAAGAAGCGCTCCGCAGCGCGGCCGCTCCGTCGCCAAAACCTGGCTGAAGGCCACGAATTGACCTCGCAGATCGAGGCCAGGCCGCATCGGCTGTTCGCCGATGTCGTGGAGGACTGGGCGCAGCGGCAGCCCGGACGCCCCGCGCTGCTCTCGGATGGTCAGACCTTCTCCTACGGGAGCTCGCCGGGCTGATCAACCGGTATGCGCGCTGGGCGCTGGCCTCGGCATCCGTGCCGGCTGCACCGTCTGCCTTCTGATGCCGAACCGGCCGGACTATCTCGCCTGCTGGCTCGGCATCAGCAGCGTCGGCGGCACGGCGGCGCTGATCAACACCAGGCTGGTCGGACGGTCGCTCGCCCACTGCATCGACGTCGCACGTGCCGATCATGTCATCCTTGCCGCCGAGTGCGTGGATGCATTGGAGACCGCACTTCCGCATCTGGACCGCGTGCCGCAAATCTGGAGCCTTGGCGCCGGCGGTGTAGGTGCCGATCTGGACGCGGCGCTCGCTGCCGCGGATACAAGCCCGCTTTCCTCCACTGTGCGCGGCGACGTCACGATCGATGAACGTGCGCTCCTAATCTACACCTCGGGTACCACGGGACTGCCGGAGGCGGCGAATGTCAGTCATCGCCGAATTCTCTCCTGGGGCGGGTGGTTCGCCGGGCTCGCGGACGCTTCCATGGACGATCGTCTGTATGATTGCCTGCCGCTTCATCATTCCATGGGCGGTGTCGTCGCGCCCTGCAGCATGCTTCACGCAGGCAGTTCGGTCGTGATCCCTGAGAAATTCTCCGCGACAAGCTTCTGGGACGACATCGTGCGTTTAGACTGCACCGTCTTCCAATATATCGGCGAGCTCTGCGGCTACCTGCTGAAGGCGCCGACGTCCGGGCTGGATACAGGACACCGGCTGCGGCTCGCGGTGGCAACGGATTTGCGCGGCGACATCTGGGAGGCGTTCGCCGCACGGTTTGCGATTCCGCGTATCCTCGAATTCTACGCCGCGACGGAGGGCAATTTTTCGCTGTTCAATGTCGAGGGAAAACCCGGCGCGATCGGCCGGATCCCGCGGTTGTTGGCGCATCGGCTTCCCGCCGCGATCGTGAAAGTGGATGCCGACAGCGGCAGCCCGGTCCGCGATGAGGACGGGCTCTGCATTGCCTGTGCTCACGGTGAGGTCGGCGAAGCGGTCGGGCGCATCGGCGCCGCCGATCGGGGCGGCAGTCCTTTTGAAGGGTATACCGATCCGGCCGAGACCGCGAACAAGATCCTGCACGACGTTTTTGCCGAAGGCGATGCCTGTTTCCACAGCGGCGACCTCATGATGCGCGACGAACAAGGCTATTTCCATTTTGTCGACCGGGTCGGCGATACTTTCCGCTGGGAGGGCGAGAACGTCGCGACCAGTGAGGTGAACGACGCGATCAGAGACTGCCCCGGCGTTCTCGATGCCTCGACCTACGGCGTCGCTGTCCCTGGCGCCGACGGCCGTGCCGGCATGGCGGCTCTGGTCGTGGATCAGGACTTCGATTTCTGGACCTTCACGGAACATTTGGCGCATCGGCTCCCGGTCTATGCGCTTCCGATTCGTCAGGTTCTGCCGCTCGCTGGAGGCCACCGAGACCTTCAAGCAGAAGAAGCAGCAGCTGATCCGCGAGGGATTTGATCCCCTGGTCGCGGGCGACCCGCTGTTCTTTCGCGATCCGGCGACCGGCGACTTCCGTCCGATCTGTCGCGCCGTCTATGCGAGCATCGTGGAGGGTAGGTTCAGGTTCTAGGCAATCGGCTCGAAAGCCGTTTTTTTGAGAGGTGAGGTGTTCCATGTCGGTAAGGTCGAAGATTTTCGCGGCGATGCAGCAGATCGCTGAAGAACAGAAGGTCAAGCTGCCGCCGCTCCTGGACGATCTATCGCTCCACGACACCGGGTTCGACTCGCTGGCATTCGCGATCCTGGTCGCGCGGCTGGAGGACGATCTCAGGATCGATCCTTTCACCATCGCGGAGGATGCGGCCTTCCCGTCGACGGTCGGCGAGTTCGTCAGGGTCTACGAGAATGTCCCCGCCTGAGATCTTCGCACTGCGCGAATATCTCGGCCCCGAGCTGAAGGGCCGGACGATTTCCGATGCCCGGTACAGCGTATCGCTGACCGACATTCTCAGGCATAGCTGCCGGACCGGCAAATCCCGCGAGCTGTCCGGCCGATCGGTGCTGCTTGCGGTGTCGGGGCAACTGCAGTCCGCGCTCGCCATGATCTAGCTCGACGGCGTTGCCCGCCGCATGCTGCTGTGCCCACCCGACCTCGATCCGGATCACATCCAGGCTTTGCTTGCAGATGCCGAGATCGATGCGATCGATACGGATCGGCCGGATCGATACGACGCCGGCGCGTATCTGGTCGCCGGCGTCAACGTGACCGAACGTGCGGCCGCGGGATGGAGGACCGAACGCGCGACAGAGTGGCTGATGCTGACCTCGGGAACATCGGGGGTGCCGAAGATCGTCGGACATACGCTCGATGGGCTGGCCGGCGCGATCGTTGCCAACGGGCCGGCGCGCCATCCAAACGCGACCTGGGCGACGTTCTACGACATCCGCCGCTATGGCGGCCTGCAGATATTCCTGCGCGCCGTGATCGGTGGCGGATCGATCGTGCTGTCGGAGCCCGGCGAAGCCATCGCGGACCACGTGGCACGGCTGCGCGCGGGCGGCGTCACTCACATCTCCGGAACGCCGTCGCACTGGCGCAAGCTCCTGATGAGCGGCGCAGCCGAAAACTTTTCGCCGCGCAATGTCCGCCTGTCCGGGGAAATCGCCGACCAGGCGGTGCTCGATGGTCTGGCCCGTGCGTTTCCGCATGCGTCGATCGACCATGCCTATGCTTCGACCGAGGCCGGCGTCGGTTTCGCGGTGGACGACGGGCGCGAGGGGTTCCCCGTCAGTCTGGATCGGCGGAATCGCGATGGCGTTGAGATGAAGGTCGTCGACGGTTCGCTCCGGATCCGCTCGCACCGCACGGCGCACGCCTATATCGGCACCGCCGCGCCGCCGCTCGCCGATGCCGAGGGCTTCGTCGACACCGGCGACATAGTCGAACTGCGCGGCGAGCGTTACCACTTCATCGGTCGGCGCGGCGGCATCATCAACATCGGCGGCTTGAAGGTTCATCCCGAGGAAATCGAGGCTGTGATCAACCGGCACGAGTCGGTGCGGATGTCGCGCGCGCGGTCGCGCAAGAGCCCGATCACCGGCGCCATCGTGGTCGCCGACATCGTGCTCGCCGACGGCGTCGATGCGGATCGCCAGCAAACCATCCGCGCGGAAATTCTCGCCCGGTGCAAGGATTCGCTGGCGGCATACAAGGTGCCTGCAGTGATCCGCTTCGTCGATCGGCTCGACGTCACGGCGGCGGGCGCCTGGCTTTGTCGACACCGAACTGACCAGGTCCCTGAGCGACGACGGTCGACGGCGCATCGCCGGCCGGAGCGCGTTGCGCCGTCTGCCCGAGGCCGGCGACGTTGCTTCCATGGTCGAGTATCTCCTCGGCGAAGGCGGCCGCAACATCACCGGCACCATTCTGACTGTCGACGCCGGCAACACCGCCTGATCGCGCGACGGCAAACATGCACGCTCGCGGCGCATCGCTTGCTCCACTGAACGGAAGCCGTGCAGAGCAGGGAGTTGGAAAACGACAGGTTGAAGCGAAAGCATTCCTGATGCGCACTCTCTCGCCGACCTACGGTGGTTACCGAAATCAAGCTCTCGATCTGGTTGGTAATTGCATCGCCTGATGCTGAGAGCCGCTTCCTTGGATGTACCTCTTAAGAGTTTCCCAGCAGCAGGCAAGCGAAGTGCATAACGTGCGTGATGACGCTTTGTACAACGTCATCTCACCGTGCGGCGGTGATGGCATGTGGGTTGCCCGATGAAGAACCGGTCATTCCGAGGGAAGGATGACGTAGTTTTCGCCTACGAGATCGCGGGCACGTCGCACGTCGATTCGGACAGTACGCCATTTACCCGGAATACAATGATGCGCCTGCGGGCGGAGGGACGAGCGGCGCCTGTGTGAACCGCTGCTTCAGGCTCCGACGATCGGCCGCACCTTCAAGGCTTGAAGAGGAATTGATTGATGAGCTGGTCTTTTGGTTTAGCTCCACGACTTTTTCTTATGACGTTGGTCTCGCTGCCCGTGATCGTTCAGCCGTTCGCTGCGAATGCGCAGACGCCAAACGCCCGGATGCAAGGCGATCGTTTGCTGGCTCGCGCGCCGCCCCCACAGAAGCCGCAAGCGGCGATGAATGCCTGGACAGTAGGTATTGCGGGAGGCCTCATCGAGGGTGCGCCGATCCGCCTGGCGGCGGAGATCGCCCGCGTCGTCGATGATGGAAACAATCTGCACGTTCTGCCGGTCGTGACGCGCGGCGCCACGGAGAATGTGAATTCGCTGCTCTATCTGCGCGGCATCGACGCCGCGATCATCAATTCGGATGTGCTGGAGGAATACAAGAGCCAGGTGCCTGATATTCAGCAGCGGCTTTCCTACATCCTGAATCTGTTCCCGTCCGAGCTGCATATCTTCGTTCGCCCCGAGATTCAGAGCCTGAACGATCTGGCCGGCAAGAAAGTAAACTTCAATACCCAGGGCACCGCGGCGGCCTATTCGGGTCCGCTGATCTTCAGCCGGCTCGGCCTCGACGTGGAAAAGACGTTCATCCCGCATCAGGTCGCGCTCGAGCAGATGCGCAAGGGCGAGATGGCGGCGGTCGTCTTCATTACCTCGAAGCCGGTAGATGCGTTCGTGCGCGGCCGTTGGGAGTCCGGGTTCAAGTTCCTGCCGATCCCCTATGACAGCAAGTTCGAGGACTATTATCTGCCCGCCGCGCTCGATGCCGCGGACTATCCCAATCTGATCAAGCCTGGCGAACGGATAACGACGATTGCCGTTCCGACCGCTCTCGTCGCCTTCAATTTCACAGCCAAATCGAACCGCTTTCAGCGCATCGCTCGTTTCGTCGATCACCTGTTCTCGCGGATCGACAAGCTGCAGCAGCCCGGTTTCGACCCGAAATGGAAGTCGATCAATCTCGCGGCAACGGTTCCTGGCCTGGCGCGCTTCCCGGCGGCGCAGGCGTGGCTGGGACGCCGACCGCGCGCAGCGCATGCATCACAATGAGAAACGCGGCTATCCCGGTTGTCGTTGGAATCGCGCTCGCAAGCGGGATTGCCTGGGCGCAGGGGGCAGAAGACCCGGCGGCCCAGCTTCGCGACTGCGGCCCGATGGAGGGCTCTGAACGGCCGGAGTGTCCGGACAAGGCCTCGCCGACGGCTGCGCCCGTGCAACAGTCGGTCTCCAAGGGAGACAGCTGGATCTTAAGCCAGACGACATCGCCGGTCGACTATTCACCTGTCGCCACCGCCACGACCTTGTCGCAGGATGGTGCCATCGAATCCGCAATGAAGCTTTCAGTTCGATGCCGCAAGGGGCAGACCGAGCTGGTAGTCGCGGGGCCCGGCATTTCGGGCCGCGGCAACGATTACGCGATTTCCTATCGGATTAACGATGGTCAGCCGGTGCAGATCGCGGCCGCACCACCGGCGTCCGGAGCAGGGGTTGCGTTCGGCGGCGACGTCATTCGTTTGCTGCAGTCGCTTCCAGACGCTGGAAGCCTCAGCGTTCACCTCGCACACCGGACAGGAGCCGCGGTGGATGGGACGTTCTCGCTCGGCGGGTGGGAAGCGGTGCGTACGAAGATGATCGTTGCGTGCAAATGGTCTCATCCAGCCGCGAAACCGAACGGGTGATGGCATCAGATGAAGTTTGTACAGGAGAGCTCGATGAAGATGTTTCAACATATTGCCAGCGTAACCACCATAGTAGCCGCTACAGTCCTGTTCGCCCCGTCATTCGCTGCGGCAGAGCGAGGCGGGCGGTACTGGGTGCCGGCAACGACGTATCCCGCTGTGTACCAGCCGCCCGTTGCAGAAAGAGTTGCCGCCCCGCGTAAAGCCACCAAACATAGTAAAGCCGCCAAGCATAGAAGGGATCGATCCCTTCTTGCCGCCAACGCGAGGCTTGCGTCCGACGCCAAGGCGCACCGTTTAGTTCTGCAGGTAAACACGAACGACCCCGCCGCGATGAACCTCACGCTCAACAACGCAACGAATGTTGCGCAGTACTATAAAGATCTCGGCGAGAAGGTGAAAATCGAGGTGGTCACGTTCGGGCCGGGCCTGCATATGCTGCGCGATGACACATCGCCGGTAAAGGCCCGTATTGAGGAGATGGCGCTGAGCAGGCCGGAGGTATCGTTCAAGGCCTGCGGCAACACTCAGGAAAGAATGCACAAGGCCGAGAACAAGGACATCCCGATTGTTGCTCAGGCGGAAGTGGTGAAGTCAGGCGTCGTACGCGTGATGGAGCTGCAGGAGAAGGGATGGTCCTATGTGAAACCGTGAGCGAGGCGCTGGATCGCCAACATGGGCGATGATCCACTCGTCAGCCTGCCTCTGCGCGGCCGTGCCGGCAAGCGACGCGGCCTCCCAGCGTTAACTGCATCACGCATCGGGACATGATTCTAACTGCCGCATTAGGCTCACGACATCGACGCGACCACGTCCAGCATCACCTCCGTCGCGCCGCCGCCGATGGATAGGACGCGGGCGTCACGCGCCATGCGCTCGATCGGGCTCTCGCGCATCAAGCCCATGGCGCCATGGAACTGCAGGCACGTGTACATGACCTCGTTGACGAGTTCGCCGCAGACGGCCTTCACCATCGAGACCTCGCGCAGGCAATCTTCGTCCGCCGCCATGCGCCAGGCGGTGGCATAGAGAAACTGGCGGCCTGCCTCCACCTTCGCAGAGAGCATCGCGAGGCGTTCACGGATCGCCTGCATGTCCCACAGGACGCCCCCGAATGCGCGGCGAGCTTTCACCCAGGCGAGCGTCATGTCGATCGCTGCCTCGGCCGCCCCTATCGCCATGCCGGCGAGGACAAGGCGCTCGTTCTGGAAGTTCCGCATGATAGAGTAGAAGCCAAGTCCCTCCGCGCCGAGCACGTTCTCGGCCGGGATACGGCAACCGTCGAAGACGAGCTCCGCCGTATCGGAGGAGCGCCAGCCGTGCTTGTCCAGTTGGCGGGCGACGCTGAGGCCTGGCGTGCCCTTCTCGACGAGGAACATCGTGATCCCGTGGCTTCCTGCCGAGGGATCGGTCTTGGCGGCGACGCAGTAGAGATCCGCGTGGACGCCGTTCGTGATGTAGAGCTTCGTGCCGTCGAGGATGTAAGAGTCGCCCTCTCGGCGGGCGCGCGTGGAAATGGCCTTCACGTCCGAGCCTGCATCCGGCTCCGTGATGGCGACCGCGGTGATCACCTCGCCGCTGATAATGCCCGGCATCCAGCGGGCCCGCTGGGCTTTGGTCCCGTCGTGAAAGACATGCACGGAAGCCATGTCGGTATGGACCAGCGTCGCGATGGCGACGCCGCCATAGGTCGAGCGCCCGAGCTCCTCAGCGAAGATCGTGGATGCGGTCGCGTCCATCTCGGCACCACCGTACTCGGCCGGGTAGCGGATGCCGAAGAAGCCGAGTTCGCCCATGCGGCGCAGGATCGGACGGGGAATGAACCCGTCCTCTTCCCAGCGATCCGCACGGGGCTTGATCTCTTCCTCGACGAACCGGCGCACCTGGTCGCGTAAGAGCTCATACTCCCCCGCCGCCCAAGGCAGCCCCGGTCCTCGCGCCGGTACCCAAGCTTTGTCCATCATTCATCCGCTCTGCTATGTCCAACGCAAAAGCTTCCGTCCGGATTGGTACCTACCCCCTAGGCCGTTCGGAGGCCCCGGTAAGCTAGAGTTCGATTTCCTCTCTCGGTCCTTCCGAGACCGGAGTGGCTCTGGAATCGGTCACCCACAGCATTCCGTCGATCACTTCCGCCAGTCCGGCCACTGTCGGGCGCTCGAAGAGGTTGCGAAGCTGCACGTCGACGCCGAAGGTCGCCCGCATGCGCGACACCGCCCGCATCACCAGCAGCGAGTGCCCGCCCAGGTCCATGAAGCTGTCGTGACGGCCGATCGACTCAACCTTCAGGAGATCGCGCCACAGCGCGGCCAGCGTCTTCTCGGTTTCCGTGGAGGGGGCGACGAAGTCTTGTGCAGGCTGGATGTTCTCCGCCGTCGGCTCGGGAAGGGCGGAGCGGTCGATCTTGCCGTTGGACGTGAGCGGCATCCGTTCGAGGCGAATATAGTGCGTCGGAATCATGGACTCGAAGAGTTCTTCGGCGAGGTGGGTGCGCAGGTCGGCCACGGTCAGGGGTTTCGACGAGACGTAGTAGGCCACAAGTCGTGCGATGCCGTCTTCGGCCGCTGGCGGTTCGACATAGCCGATCTGGGCCATGATCTCCTTGATGCGGGGTACGTCCAGCTCGTCGTTGAGTTCATCAACGGCTTCGTCGCGCGTTTTCTGGCCGAGACGTACATCCCAGCTGTAGGGAAGGGCGTAGTTGTGATATCCGCGCTGCTTCTTATGAACGTAGATGCCGACATCGTTGATGAGGCAGTTCGTGGAGCGCCCTGTATCCGCAGGTCGGTCCCATCCTGCCTGCGTCTTCAGGAAGTCGAGCATGTCCTCCAGAGGGACGCTCCAGTAGCGGTAGAAGTCGATGAACTTCACTTCTTCGAATATTGAGTCGCTCCGGAAGGCATCCACGTTGAGATAGCGCGACACAGCATCCTCGCGGCGGTGATACTCCTTGCGCGCCTCGGCGATGAGCGCGTCCAGGCGGGCCGGATCGTAGTCGTCCCGCTTGAAGACCTCCTCAGTCAGGCGCGTCTCAAAGAATTGGCCGCGGGACAACCCCGTCACGATGTACCCGATCCCTCGTTCGCGGGCGACGTTCGTGGCCAGGGTGTAGATCGTTTTGAAGCAGCCGTTGCAGACGTTCGCGAACCGTTTCAGGCTGTCGACGAAGATCTCGTTCATATGCGGCGTGCTTCCCCAGTGGTGATCCACGCCGAGGGAGTTTACGAGCCGCCTGATATTGGCCTTGGCTCCTTCCGAAATGAAACCGTTGTCGAGGGTGAAGGTGAGCGGCTTCACGCCCATGGCGACGAGCTTGCACAGCATAAAACTGCTGTCTTTGCCGCCGCTCAACAGCACGATGCAATCGTAAGGTCCCTTCCGGTTAGCCTGCATCTCCGCGATGAGAACCTGGAGGTCATCCGATGTCTTGAAATAGGTCTGCGCCTTGTCGACATAGGTGTCGAAGGCCCGGCATAGATTGCAGACGCCTGCCGCATCGAACGTCGTGCCGGGCAGGTCGGATGCGACACCGCACCGTTCGCAATAGCGCACTTGTGTCGCTGGTTTCGCCACCGAGGTGGCGACGGCAGCGACAGCGCATTCCTGAACGTGCGGGTGTTTCAGAAGTCGCGCTTCGATCTCGCCCAGCTCGACACGCGCGCCACCAACCTTCACCTGATGATCGGCGCGGCCGAGAAAGTCCAAGCGCCCTTCCGAGTTCCAGCGGGCGAGATCGCCTGTCTTGTACAGCCGCAGCTTCGAAAACCCATCCCGGGGATCGGTGGCCGTGAGGAAACGCTCGGCGGTCAGGTCAGGGCGATTGAAATAGCCACTCGCGAGACCGTCGCCGGCAATGAACATCTCACCGATGACGCCGGGGGCGGTGGGCTGATGTGCCTTGTTAAGGACGTAGATGCCCGCATTGGCGGCCGGAACGCCGATCGGCACCGATGCGGATTGATCCCGATCGATGTCGAAACGGTGAATCATGCAGCCCACAGTGGCTTCGGTTGGTCCGTACTCGTTATAGATCTCGATGGGATGGGGGATGGCTTTCGTGATATCGCGAGCCAACTCCGTCTTGAAGTCCTCGCCACCCACGATGAACTTGCGCAGCCTTGTGGTCTCAAGATTGCAACCGCGGATCATCGCAAGATGCGCCGGCGTCAGCTTCATGATATCGACGGCATTGTCGTCGATGACCTTGAGCACGACCATGCTCTGGACTCCGGGATCACCAAGATAGACCACGATGCGGCCGCCGGTGATGAATGGCGTGAAGAGCGTCGTGACGGTCAGGTCGAAGGCGAGGGATGAGAAAAGGGGCCATGCTAGACGTTCGCCGGAACTGTACATCCGGGCGGCCCACCAGATGTAGTTCACCAGGTTTCGGTGCTCGATCACGACGCCCTTGGGCGTGCCGGTCGAGCCGGAGGTGAAGATGATATAAGCGGCGCCGTCCTGAGTGGCAGCGGACGGACGGTCCGAAGCCGGCTGATTCAAAATCGACCCGAAATCGGCGTCGAGCACGAAAATGTCGGCAAGGTTCGGGGAGATGACGGATTGCAGGCGCGCCTGAGTGATCGCCACCGGCGCCCGCCGATCGGTTCCGTTGGCAATGTCCTTCAGGATTGTTGCGAGACGCCCCTTCGGCGTTGCCGCATCCACCGGCACATAGGCTGCGCCGGACTTCAGGACGCCCAAGATCGCGACGACGATTTCAATGGAGTGCTCCATGAACACAACGGCGATCCGACCCGGACCTACGCCGGTCGAGCTCAGATGCGCGGCCATCTGGTTGGAGCGTTCATTGAGTTGCTGGTACGTCAGCGTTGCATCGCCGAAGCGGATCGCTTCAGCGTCAGGACTACGCATCGCTTGGTCGCGGAAGAGATCGACGATCGTCCGGTCCGACGGGTAGGGCGCTGCCGTGGCATTGTACTCGACGACCATCGCTTGATGATCGGCATCTTTCAGCAGGGGAAGCGCTACGCCCTCCGCCGCGATAGGTAGGACTTCATTCATGAGATGCGCTCCCATTGCGGAAATCAAAAAATCAAATCACGTCCCGTTCAGCTTTTGGGTTGCCTGGCGATAAAGCTCTGCGATGGCAGGTGCATCCGGGTCCTCCAGCATGAGGACATCGTGGCAGTCATCGGACCCGAAATAAAATTCGGCATGGGGCACCACTCGAAGCCATCGGTGCGGTGCTGCACCCGATCGCAGCCAGGCCTTGTTCGGAAGGAAAATGCATACGCGACCCGAATACGGAGTGGGGATGTACCGCCGCAAAGCCGTGATCGCCGCGGACTTGAGTCGAGCTCTGCTCGCCAGCACCGGATCCGTAGTGACAGGCTCTTTGCTTTGGCGGATGCGGGTCACGAGGGCGCGGCTGCGCTCGCCGAGAATCCGGAGGCGACTGCCGAAATATCGGAGACGGGCGCCGAACGTCGGCAGCTTCGCCATCTGTCGCAGGTGCGGATAGGCGCTACGCCTGGCAAAGAAATACAGCAGACGCGGCAGTTCCTTATAGGTGGAGGGATGAAGCGGGCCAAACAGCGCTATGCATGGGACCTCCGCTCCGCGTTGACCCAGGATTTTTGCCAGTTCGAAAGAGGTTGAAGCGCCGGAGCAGTAACCGGCGATGATGTACGGACCGGTGGGCTGGTATTGGATGATCTGGCGGGCGAAGTACTCGGCGATATCTTCGACGCGGTCCATCGGCTCGCTCTGCCCATCGAAGCCCGACGGCTGGAGTGCGTAGAACGGTTGATCGTCGCCCAGGTGCTTCGACAGGTCCGAAAATGAGAAGGGCGCCCCGATATGCCCGGGTACGGCGTAAATAGGCGTGCGTGTTCCGCTAGACTGCAGGGGAATGATGGCAGGCTGTTGCCGGGCCGCAGCCGTGGCCATATTCAGAAACGCGATGAGTTCGTCCTTCCGGTCCCGCAACTGGTCGCGAAACTCCGCCGTCAGTGCGCCAGCTGGCGCGTTGCACCGCAGCCGGTCGCCATCTACCCAGATCTTGATGTCCTTGGCCGCGAGGCCTGCGAGAAGCCCCGGGATCTGCGTCACGTCCGCCGACATAGGGCCTTCCGATCAGGTCCAATCGAATTGATCAAGCTCCTCGTTTGTCCGCTGTGCATCGTAGGTGAAGGATGCCATCGCGGGCACTTCAATTCCGGACTACCACCGTCCCGATGTACCCAGGTTTCGGTACGAACCTGCGGACAACCCAATCCCTTTCATGGCAAGAAAGGGGCTGTCCCAAGCCGCACCCCAAGGCCTTAGAGATAGCCTCCAGCCGGGTCCAGCGTTCAAGGAAGCCCTCCAGCCGGTCTTCCGGACCAAGGGCGGCATAGGACCCATACTCGGAGGCGGAAAAGCAAAGCGCTGCGATCTCGTCCGCTTCCGGCACAGGGAGAACTGCCTCGATGTCCACCCCGACCTCCTGCCTGGTCGAGAGGGCGACGACCGCGACATCTCCGGAACGTGAGACGCTGAAGCGCAAATCGCGACCCGGCATACGGTGCGAGAGGTGGGGTTTGCCGAGGCGTCCATGTTCTAATTCGACGTCGGACGGCGAGATTCCCAGTTTAGAAGCGAGGACCCGGCGCAACTGCCCCCGGGTAGCGACGAAGCGGCGGCGGTCCCGCTCCAGTCTCAACCCCTCGGCGCGTCGGCGTTCCTCCTCGTTGAGGCAAACGCCTATCTCACGGATGACGTCCTGCTCCGCATCGAGGATGAATGCCAGGACCTCCAAATCATCATTCTCGGAAACCTGCACTATGATCCCGGCGCAGCAGTCAGAAGTCATAAGTGGATTCCGATCGCTGGGAGCGCTCATGCGCACAAGTGCAATTCTTTGCATTGAACCGCAGCGCCATCTATGCGGATTACCCTGATGAAACAATCACGTAAGGGCAAAAAGCAAGGGGCGCCTGATGGATATTTTGGTGCATGGATGGGCTACATCAAAAGACCCAGACATGCTGCTGCTCGCAAGGGGTCTGCGGGAGGCGAAACTGCCAAATTTATCTTGCCATGATCTGCTGCTCTGACGAGCAAGGCTGCTGCGCCGGGTTTAGCCAAAGAGCAGTTACCTGGATGCGGAATTGCGACAAATTAAAGCAATTTCCGCGCTTCGCTTGCGCGGCCAAGTGACCGCCTGGGCAATGAGCTTTGCTGCTTGACGACGGAAGCCTCCCGGCCTGTCCGCACGGCTCCCGTGCCTTATGGAAGACTTGGTTACTGAGACGACGCGATAGCGCTGTCAGTCAAATCCAATTCGGATTACCTCTTCTGCGTATCGGTCCTCAATAGGCCCGCATCGCCAGTCTGCCTGACCAACAAAGCCGCCAAGCGCGCGGCTGAGATGCGTGGCCGTCGGGCGCCGCAATTGGACCCTCTGCGGCTCGGACCGCGGCGGCGAGCGGGCCGCCACATTCACCCTGATCCGGACCGCCAACCTCAATGAACGCAGGCTTGGCTCGCCGATGCCCTAGACACGCGCTTGGACACCACTACAAGCAGGGTCGCGCCAGGACCGAACAGCTCGGATGGGACTTCTCGACAGTTCGGGATGCACGACGCGGGATAGCCTCGCAGCGGATTTCAAGGCGTGGGTGGGTGTCTGAGGTCGCGCAACAACCAGAAACGTGCTCGATCGAAACGCAGGACAGCGCGGCCAGCAAAAACGCCTGCGGCGCCTCCAGCAATTTTCTGGAGTGCGTCCAGGGTTCGGGCGTGGCGATCCGGAGTAAGAAACTGCAGGAGCTCAAGCAATGCGGCGCTGCCAAGTACGATGAGCAGGACGGCAAGAGTGCGTCGGGGATAGGCTAAGCAGAAGAGCGTGCCGAGAATGGCAAATGCTGCAAGATGTTCCATATTCGACGAGGTCAGCAAAATCGGCCTATCGCTTAGCGGCGACAGGGTCGAATAAGCACTGACACACAGGCCGGTCCATGCAGCGAACGTAAGTAGTTTTTGAGACATGAGATTTTTCCTCTCGGCTTTGCTCTACTGCATGGCGCAACTAGCCCAAGCAGAGCTTGCCATGGCGGCCTGCGATCAGGGCCTGGATCGCGCCGCAAAGCCGGTACACCGGGCCAGCCTACGCAAGTGCACCGTGTGGAATAATTGCTAAAAAGGGGCACTCCTCCTGAGTTCCACCGGTTGTGGTCGCCGCAGGCGCTATGCAATCCGCCATGGATTGATGAAGACGCCCTCAGGACGCCGCGCCAGCAGTTGTTCGAGGTTCTCCTTGCGCATCGAGAGGGGAGGCTTTGCGGGAATTCTTCCCCTACGGCCAGCAGGTCGAAGGCGCAGAGCTGAACTTCTTCGTCATGCTTGCGAGAAAGGAGCGCGTTGAATCCGCGATGACGTCAACATCGAGCGCGACGGCCCCGACAAGCAGGTGCCGGCGGGGCGGGCATCAGGATTCGCTTATTGGTCTTCTGGGCCGTCTTCACTGCGGTTGGATCTCTCGTGTCGACGGCTAACGCCAACGGGATCGCGGTGGCAACTTACAAGTGAACCGCTAAAAATTCAGATCGGAACGCAGCCGAGATGCGCTTAACCGCCTTCCGCTTTTGCAAGAATGAAAGCCGCCCAGGCGGCCCGAACGGCGTTTTCGCTGCATCCACGATGTAGAGCTTTCCCGTCCCGCGATCGCGCAGCGTATCGAGTTCGCCGAAGTCGAGCCCGATCTCCCGGGCAAAGCTCAGGATCAACTTGCGTTCCTGTGCGCTGGTAACGTTCTCGGTCGGAACGATCTTGACTTCGAAATTCGTATTGACGAAGCGCTGATGCTTCCAGCGGCGCTTGAGATAAACCAGCGGCAGCCGACAGTACACCGCACCCGCTTTCCACAGCCGCCTCCGGGCGGCTTTTTTTCATGTCTTGGGGTAGAGACGTTTGTAACAACCGGATGTCCACAAAGCCCACAGCTCCGAAAATCCCCTCACTGCCGCTCCTGAAGAACGCCGCCGCCACCGAGAACGAACTGCCCGAGCCCTTGCCATGCCGCCATGCCGCAAGGCCTCATCTACCCTCAGAACTGGGGCCTTCTGAGTCGTCCACGGCGCTGTCGATACGTCGAATTTGAGCGAGGCAAAGGTTTGCGGCGTGGACCGCCATTGTGTTCGTGCACGATGATTTCCGGAACTTCGTATGCGAAGGCTTCGATTATCCCAATGGGAGATTGTCGATCAAGGGTACGAAACAGTGGTTCGTTGGAGCAGTGCGGGCTACGCTCTAACGCTCCGCAAATGTGTGCCTTTTGCCGACGGCGCAACAATTCCGAAGGATCAATTCCTCTGGTGCAGAGCCTTGCGATGGGCCCAGGACAAACGCGATCGCGAGCAGGGAAAAGCCGGGGAACATTTTTGCTATCGACGCCAGAGCGTCAGGCAGCACTTTTGCCCCGCCTCCTCGATTCCTGCCGGGTGAGTCTTCGCGTAGAGATCTCGCGCCTTGATCGTATCGTCGCGCGTCCGTTAACCCATTTGGCGAGGATCATGGGATGTAGGTCTCTGCGAGCGAGAAGCCCGCTTAGGCGCTGCCCATCCGCGTCGTCGGGCAGTACAGAAAGTTATTGATATAGGAGAGACTCCTCCGACGTTCGTTCCCAGTCTTGAAAGCCGGCGACGGCAGTTGATTGCCTGCACTGTCGAACGTTCTGGCGGGACGACGCTTGCCACGCTCAAAATAGAACCCTTCGTAGCCAAGAGCGGAGAGGCTCTTGTCAATTCGGCTAAGCCCACCTGGATTGTGCCGTTCCTCGATTTCTATCAGCAGGCAGGGGCGATCGCGGGCGATTGTCTTTTGTCCTCCGTCCAGCACGTCCTCCTCATGGCCTTCGACGTCGATCTTGATGAAGGAAATGTTTTTGAAGTCATAGTCGTCCAACCGACGCAGAGAAACGTCGATCGTCCGAGAAAGGCGCTCGTCAGCGACCACCCGGGGCTCAAGGCTGGCCATACCTTTATCCTCTCCTTGAGAGGGAACGAGCGGAACTCGCAACTTTGCTTGGCCTTGCTGGGATGATAGTGCAACGTTCTCGACCACAATATTCCTCACTCTCAATCGGCGAATGCGCTCAGCGTCTTCTGGAATTGGCTCGAAAGCATAAACGTAGCGGGCCATCCGACTGAGATGGTATGCATAGACCCCACTGCTGGCGCCGACGTCGAGGGCAACACCATCTCGGCGCACATATTTGTGCAATTCGCGCAGCTCCCATTCTCCGGTGTGGAGATACTCATGCCAAAAACACTTGCGCATCCCGAGCCAGTATCTCATCTCTGCCAATCGCGCGTACCGTGAAATCTCAGTGGTCTTGTCCAACATCGTAATTCCCCAAACCAGCAGCGGCCCTCATCAGCAGCTTTCGGCTCGGCCGAAGATTGCCGCCTTCCAACGTCCAAAATACGCTTGGCGACGTCTGATACAGCCAGCCATTCGGATATCGTGCCTGCCCCAAAAGGGGTAACTAGCGGCCATTGATGATCGGTGGCTCCTTACGTCATCTCCGGCGATAATAGGTCGATGGCGTCCGCGCCGTCTATCGCCAGGTCGCGCACGCGCGCCGCCTTCAGTCGCCGAGCATCGGAGACCCTCAGCGCGCCGTACCTCGCCTTCCAGTTCTAAAAAGTCGGGCTGCTGATCCCGTGTGTTCGGCAAACGTCCGCCATTGATAAGTGCTGCGATCGAGTCGCAAATACAATGGGACCGCGGTTAACGATAAGAAAGTCAGCGCTCCGAGCGGGTCCTGAACCCCGGACATTGCCGCCACCTCGAAGAATGAAGACAACAAGCCCAAAATAGGAAAACTCACAAGCAGCATAAAGAAATCCCGTTCGGTGGCAGACGTCTTCACGCGGCCGATGCCTATTACTATGACTGACGAAATACAAAATAGTAATAGTGCCAGACCAACGATCCCTGTTCCTAGCAAGACGTCAAGATATCCATTGTGGGCATCGACGGCAGCCTGTCCCATCGCGCCAACGAGAAGAGGTCGTATGAAATCGACCGTTGCGGCGTAGTAGCCGTATCCAAGGAGGGGCTTCTGCCAAACTGCGTCAAACACGATGTGCCAGATGTAGGTGCGTCCAGAAAAGGTCGCGTCGCGCCCAACGAGAGCTACGAGGTCTTCGCCGAAAAATGAGAAGGCTGTAAACGCGAATGCGCTTACACCAAACACAATTAGCAGTAGAGTGCTTCGGGAAGCATGCACACCTCCTATCAGCCAATAATAGACTAACAGCATGCACAAAGCGATCCACGAGCCAGCCGATTGGGCGGATATCAGGCACACGATCGCCGAGCCAATACAAATCACGCGGAAACCAACGGACGCGTTTATGAGACGCGGGAGAAACAAGAACGTGAAAACGCTGATAGACGCCGCGGCGCCCAGTTGATTTTTATGCGCGAACACCCCGCGCCACCGGCCAACATGATCATCTTGATGGATGCTATCACTCACTTGATGTATTCCATAGTTCGGAAAAGCGACCGCCATCACCACGCTCGCGAGCATTAAGAATACCAATAGTTTGACTATTATTTTGCAAAAGGTACCGATATCCAAGACCTGACAGACAGCGGCAATGGCAAGAATATATAGAAACATCAAGGACGCTTGCTTGAATGTGCCGTATGGCTCAACGGACCATATGGTCGATGCGAGGCAGATACTGGCATAACTCATGATCGCGATCGGAAGACATACGCCTGAACCCCGACACATCAAGGCAATTGCGACGCAAGAAAACGGGAGCGCCATCTGTAGATAGTAGACTATCTTGGTCTCCGATTGACTTGCAGTCGGAAGAGCCGGATCCGTTCCGGAAATTACAAAGAAGAATGGATATATAAAGACCAGCAGCAGGCCGATGAGTAGCAGTTCGGCGGCTTTCGAGTAGATAAGGCCGGATATCTGAGGTTGTGCATTTGACCTTGTCAGGGATCGCATCGGCGCTTCTCCACCAAATCCCAGTCAAAGGGTTTCTCTGCAATTGTCGAGCATGCGGTCGGCTTACATGGCCACATCTTCAATTCAAAAGGGATGCCAAGCGCCTTGTTCCGGTATCCGCCACCGGTGCACTGCACCACCGACGATGCCAAGCCTGAAACATTAGAATGTTCCAGACGAACAGATAGCCTCCATTATCTCCGTTCAAGAATTCGGTCCAGACGGAGCGAACGGCCTCGACGTCAAAAATATCACCGGCGCGCAGGTCAGCCTCGTTCATTAGGTCTTCGGCCCAATTCCGCAACGGACCGCGCAACCAATCTGCGAGCGGAACGGCGAAGCCCATTTTCGGGCGATCGACCAAACCATCGGGCACATAGCGAGCAAGAACACGCCGAAGCAAGTGTTTGGGGCGCGGGGCACGCGCGTTCTGAAATGACGGTAGCTTCCAGATCCATTCAACCAGGCGATGGTCGAGCAACGGAGCGCGGACCTCAAGAGCGACAGCCATAGAAGCGCGATCAACCTTGGTTAGGATGTCATCGGGCAAATACGTGCACATGTCCAGGTAGCGCATACGGTCCACCGGATCGGGTAAGAGGACCTTGAGGTCTTGACCCCAGCAGGCCGTCCGTACCTCTTGTGACCCTTTTACAAGATTATCTGGGTTCTGATGGTGCGAGATAACTTGATAGTACACGGAGTCGATCGATGACGCTGAGAGGATGTGCGCCAACCGATGGGCCTTTTGGCCAACCTGTGGCACGCGCCGAAAGTATGGTACATAGCGCGCTATCCTGTCGAGGGCGCTAGGCGGCACAGCGCGAATGCTTGAAGACGCGAGTCGGCGGAGTGCAAGCGGCACTTTCGCACTCGGCCGCCAAACGGAATCCGTCCACCGATACATGTCATACCCGGAAAACAATTCGTCACCACCATCTCCTGAGAGGGCCACCGTGACGCGCTTCCGCGTCAACGCGGAGACAATATGGGTCGGGATCTGCGAGGAGTCGGCGAACGGCTCGTCATACATTTCGGCCAACTTCGGCACGACATCGAGAGCTTCAGCGCCGCTGACGGGAAACGTTGTGTGCTCGGTCCCAAGATGCCGAGCGACAGCCTCAGCGTGTTTCGATTCGTCGAATGCCGCGTTTTCAAAGCTGATGGTAAACGTCTTGACTGGTCTCCGAGAGACTCTTTGCATCAGTGCGACGACAGTAGATGAGTCATAGCCACCCGACAGAAAGGCGCCAAGCGGAACATCCGCAACCATGCGGCGCGATACTGCATCATGCAGCAGCTCGTCGAGTTCATCGACCAGCTCCTCTTCGCCGGCTCGGATCGTATTGCGCTGCCCCTGCGAAACAACGCCGGCGAGATCCCAGTACACGCCCACCTCGAGGCCGCCGCTTGCAATTTTGACTAACCCGGCGGGCGGCAGTTTGTAGACATCTTCGTAGATCGTGAATGGACCCGGCACATAATGATGCCGAAGGAAAGCGGCGATCGCTCCACGATTGAGGCTTGGCTTCCAACCGGGATGAACCCGCAGCGCTTTCAATTCTGACCCGAATAGCACTAGCCCGCCGAAAATCGCCCAATAGAGCGGCTTCTCGCCCATTCGATCACGAGCCAGGAACAGTTGACGCTCTCCAGCGTCCCACGCAGCGATTGCGAACATCCCGTTCAAGCGAGCGATGGTCGACTTGACGCCCCATTGGGCGAAGCCTTCGACAATAACTTCTGTATCTGAATGCCCGCGAAACCGAACTCCGCGCCCCTCTAATTCGGTCCTCAGCTCTCGAAAATTATATATTTCACCGTTGAATGTAATTGCATATCGGCCGTTGGCCGAGATCATTGGTTGATGTCCCATTGGGGACAAGTCGACAATTGCAAGGCGACGCTGCCCGAAGGCAATGCTGGCGTCCTGGCTCAACCAAACTCCACTGTCGTCTGGCCCGCGGTGACTCAGGGTTTGCGTCATTGCAGAGACGCGCCTTTTCAAATCCTGCAGGCTGCAACCTCTACGCTCCCAAATACCGGAAATTCCGCACATGCTTGAAAAGAGCTCGCTGATGAGAGGGCAATGAGAGGAAGCCAACGCGAGCATAGTCGTTTGAACTGGTCCGGGGCTCGACCCTTTCGGATTACCCATTCTCGATCACAGCAGAAGCCCAGACCAGCCGGCCCAGGAATGGTATAAGCGCGCGCCCTTATCGTGATTTCGTGCAGGATATGTACGCCTCTGCGCCTTCGGCTGAAGCGTAGCCGCGCTTGGGCATCCTCTCCGGGGGGTGACGACTGCAATCCGCTGCAGTCCGCGCCAGCTTCCGATCATCGGCCTGCCACCGCCTCGGCCACTTGCAGTCCACGTCAAGGACTGATCCCGAACGGTGGGCCAGATCCCCTCAGGTCAGCTCCTTCTTGCAAGGGCAAACTCTGTCGCTCATGACCGACACCGCGCTCCAACGCATGGATGGCCTGCCAATCTGACCAATCCAGCCCATCTCAATGTGCCAGCTATGTCTACGGGCACTCGCGTCACGATTTGGGTAACCCTCCTTGGCAGGCCCGTGTGGAGGGCTTTGCTATACCTTGGCGGGGCCTTCGATTGTTCACCTCGCGATGTCCCGGAGACGGCATCAGCGGAGGAGAGTTGAGGGTGCGCCTTCAGCCGATGGCGTACCAAGCCTAAGGAGACTGCGATGCTCAATGTTGGCCTGATTGGGCTCGGCAAGATGGGGCTTTCCCACTTCGCGATTGTCAACACGCATCCTGCGGTCAAGTTGGTCGGAGTTTGCGATAGCACGAGTTATTTGTGCGGCATCCTCCACAAATATACGGGCATCGAAGTCTTCTCCAATTACCGCGAAATGCTCGATAAGAAATCGCTTGATGCGGTCATCATTGCGACGCCTTCGCGATTTCATGGTGAAATGGTCCGCGAGGCCCTCAATAGAGGCCTGCACGTGTTTTGCGAAAAGCCATTTTGCCTCGACGTGTACGACGGTCTCGATCTGGCGGAGCTGGCTGAAAGGAAAGGTGTCGTCAACCAGGTGGGGTATCACTACCGATTCGTCGGGGCGTTCAACGCGGCCAAGCGTCTACTCGATGCGCACGCGCTTGGCCGGCTTCATCACGTCCGGGTTGAAGCCTATGGCCCGGTGGTGTTGCGACCGAAAGGGGCGACATGGCGGTCGAAGGGCAGTGAGGGCGGAGGCTGCCTCTATGATTACGCATGCCATGCAATCGATATCGTGAATTACCTTGTTGGCAGGCCCGATGCTGTGTCCGGGACGGTGCTCAACAGAATCTTTTCCCGGGACGTGGACGACGAGGTCTACGCGACGATGCATTTTACCGATGGCATGACGGGAATGATTGCCGCCAATTGGAGCGACGACAGTTTGCGCAGAATGTCGACGCAGGTCACGCTCTGGGGCACGAACGGACGTATGGTCGTCGACCGTCAGGAAGTGAAGACATTCATTCGAGCCGCAGCGGGCAGCGCTGTTGCGGCGAAAGAGGGTTGGGACATTCGTCATACAACCGACTTTCACAGCGATGTCTGGTATTACCTGCGAGGCGAGGAATATTCTGCGCAACTCGACTACTTCTTCCAATGCATCGTGGAGGGGCGCCGGGAGAATATCTCGTCCTTCGAGTCTGCGGCTCAGACCGATTGTGTCGTGTCCGCGATGTTGCAGAACGCGGGAGAAGCTTGGCGGCAGGTGGATTCCGGGGCCAGGAGCCCAACTCTGAGCCCGAACGGGTCTGGAGGCTTCTTGTCCGCGGTCATGGGGCGCTGAGATAGATATGCTCTCCCATCAAGGGAGGAGGGGCCAGTGGATCGAATATTGTTCGGCGATAATCAGTTCTTCGGCATCAATCACATGTCCGAGGAAAAGGCGCGTGCGCAGGCCATCCGCTTCGCGGATATCCAGGAAATCATCGATTTGCTGGATGCCGCCTATGACAGCGGGATCCATGTCTTCATGTGCACGACGCATGATCGAATCGCCGAGATCTGCGCGCATGTTCGTTTGCACCCGGAGCGATATTCGAAGCTCGAATTCTATCCCTGCATGCCGTACGCCCATAAATACGCAAACGCCGTGACCGAGCACGGAACGATGGAGGCATTGAAGCGGTTTTTGCCCGCGGAGGGTGCCCTTTCTGCGCTGGTGAGGGGTGGTGTATCTGTGGCCAGGCGCGATGTGGAGGGTATGGCGCGGCTCCTGATCGACGCTGAGATGAAGATGTTCAATGGGCTGAAGACGCCGGTCATCTTTCTCCAGAACGTGGTCACCGATCTGCTGCTTGGGATGGGGATAAAAGACGCGTTTCGCATTTTTGCCGACCACGTGCGGGACCGCTACAAGGCCGAGCCGGGCTTTATAACGATGAACATGCCGCGTCTTCTCGATGTTCTGGAGGAAGTCGGCATAGAGAACCCGATCGTATGTGCGAATATAAATAAGCTGGGCTTTCGGATGTGCGGCGGTATCGAGCTTTACGAGAAAGCCATTGCATCCCGCAAGTTCAGGCCGGTTGCGATGTCCGTCTTGGCTTCGGGAGCGATCAACCCGCGTGAGGCTATCGAGTACGTCTGCCGTCAGAAGGACATTAAATCAATTGTGTTCGGAGCTTCAAGCAAAAGCAACATTCTGAACACGAAACGCCTCATCGAGGAGTATAGTGTGGCGTAAGCTCCGCACGGCTTCTTACCGGGCTCTCAATCATGGCCGCCGGGATGAAGTCGATGTGCAACTCAGACAGCGCGGACGAAATGCCAGATCAGACATGTCACAGATCGGGGCGCCGCCAGGGATCGCTTCCACCAGCTTGAGAGAGCGCAAGCACGAGGAATGTTTGGGGCGGGGTAGCCGTCAATGGAAGGCGAGGCGAACTTCAGGTGTGGGCGATATTTCTCTGATCTGTCAATTCCAGGCAGGCGACAAGTAAGCGTCGTAGAGCTTCCTGTAGTTTTGCGTGGAGATCCCGGAGCCTCAGGCCCATGCCTGGTTGCATTCTTTCAAGGAGCTTGCCTGGCTCCCCTGGGGCGACCCGCTGAAGCAAGTTTGGACGAATGATGAACGTTTGGTTTGATCTTCATAACTCGCCCCACATTAACATGTTTCGAAAGCTTATTGGGGAGCTTCAAGGGAAACATGAAGTAGTTATAACGGCTCGACCACTTGCGAACACGATTGATCTGTTGGAGCTACATCAGCTCAATTACGTGGTCGTCGGTAAGCACTACGGGGCCAACATCGCCAGAAAACTTCTAGGGTATCCCGTCCGGGTGCGCGACTTGTATAGCTTTCTCAAGGACCGTTCAATTGACCTCGCAGTCTCGCAAAGCTCCTTCCATTCTCCGCTCGTCGCGCGACTTCTCGGCGCCCGGTCAATCTATCTGAACGACAATGAGCACGCACTTGGAAACGTGCCAGCATTCCTGTTCGCCGATGTGATCATGCTGCCGGAATTCCTTGATATCCGAAGCGTTCGCTGGCAGGGCGCTCGCGCGGCCAAGGTGCGACACTTTCCGGGAATAAAGGAAGGCATGTATCTATGGTACTTTGCCGATCAATTCACGTCGCGACGCGCTGACAGGACGGCGCGAGACCAGCGCAGAACGGTCTACGTAAGGCCGGAGCCCTGGACAGCTCAGTACTACAAGAGTGAAATCAACTTTCTGGATAGTCTTTTGCTTGGGCTTCGCGATCATGTCGCTTTGACAGTCCTCCCAAGAGGGCGTGCGCAGGGGGTACATTACAGAGACGAAAAATTCAAAGGCATACGCGTGGTCGACACCGCACTGGACCTGGCGGAAATAGCTCCGGACTGCGATCTGTTCATTGGCGCCGGTGGGACGATGACCAGGGAGATGGCGGTGCTCGGTATCCCAACGGTCTCAATCTATCGATCGGAGCTGCTCGATGTTGATCGTTACTTACTGCGGCGTGGATGTATGCAGCATCGGCCAGACCTTGACGCGGAAACAGCGCTGAAGATCCTTGACAAGGCCAACGAGCGCGGTCCGAACCTGGAATTGCTCGACAAGGGCAAAGTTGCCTACACCCAGCTGCACTCGCTGATTCTCGAGCTAGGCGGCCGCCACTGACCGAGCTGACTTATGGCGTTTTTCGAGGCGAAGTGCATGTTTCTATCCGAGCATTTCGGCGGACAGAATAGCAGGGGGGCGCAATACTCACAATTGGGTAGCCAGAATGGCTCCAGTCGAACTCGGTCGAAGTGCTTTTATTCTCAATCCTCTCTTGCTTACACTTGCATCGAAATGCGAAGTGGCACGCTGCTCCTGCAGCGTGGTGACACCCCTGGTTGAATGGATTCCCGCTGCGAGGTCGTCTCAATTGAAGCAGCTGTTTAAGAATGCCCTGTGTTATGCGATCGGGAGCGCTGGGCTCTTTCCCGTTTTTCGCAGGATCTTCGCCGGCAGGGCGGTGATCGTGATGTTCCACGAAATTCAACAGGATTGTCGGTCGGAATTGAAGACCGGCACTTCGGTTGAACTTTTTGAATATTCGCTGAGTTGGCTGAAGCGGGAAGGATGGACAATTGTCAGCCTCGAGGAGTGCCTTGAGCGGCTGGCGAGGAATGACCGGTCACGCCGCTACGCGGTGCTCACTTTCGATGACGGGTACCGGGACAATGTCTCGGTGGCGCTTCCAATCCTCGAGCGCAACAACGCTCCATTCATGATGTACGTGCCGACCGCCGCGTTGACGCGAACCATGCAGTCCTGGTGGTTGGGATTACGCGAACTATTTCGCTCGAGAGAAGCAGTAACGATCGACGCGATGGGCGTTCGATTTCGTTGTCCTGACTTGCGGAGCAAGCAAGTCGCCCTGGGAAAAGTGGACGAGTGGGTGCATCAGGATTATGGGCGTGCCGCAGCGCTTGCGACGACATTCGAAAACGCCGGTATTTCCATGTCGTCGCTGAACGACCGATACTTCCTGGACGCGCGCGCGCTCCAAAGTCTGGCGCGTCACCCTCTCGCATCAATTGGCGGACACACAACCTCACATCAAGCGCTCGCAAACTTGGACGCGGCGGCAGCGAGGACCGAGTTGGTCGACAACCGCAACTATCTTGAGGACCTACTTCAAATGCCCGTTCGGCACCTCGCCTATCCATATGGCTCATGCGGTCTGCGAGAAGGGCATCTCGCCAATGAAGCGGGATATGTGAGCGCCGTAACAACGCGGCACGGTCAACTAAGCGACGACCGTATCGACCGCTTCGCGCTTCCCCGCATTGGGGTGAGCAGTGCGTTTGACTCGGAGAGTTCCTTCGCTGCTCGAATGAATGGGGTGCAGTTGGCGGCGCAAACGCTACTTGCGCGACGACCACATCGGCAGGGGGTGGAAGATGCTTCGCGCCAGGTTCGGCCGACAGCGGGCTGAGACCACCGCAAGTCTCCGGAGGAGGTACCCGTCAACTGCGATCCGCCATCGTTGAGGCGATCGCCGCTGCATACATCGCTGCTGTACAGGCAATCTGAAGCTACGACTCGCGGCTGCGAAGATCAGGTCGGTCGCGCGGACTGCAAGTGGTTACGGAATTCTGCTGATCGTGGACGACATTCAAACCGGCTGTGGTCGCACTAGCTCGTTCTTCAGTCTTGCGGGATGATGGCGATGTACGTTTTCGACATGCCAGCCTCTCAAGCAGGAATGGCGATGGAGTCTCGCGTGTAGTATCCGTCCTTGCTCCGTACGATACGCAAGTACTCTTGGGTTGGCATGACAACCGAGAGATCGAGTTCGCCGGCATTGAAGATCACTCGCTCCGTTTCAGCGATGGTCAGATCCAGTACGACACTCAAATCGACGTGAAAGGTGAAGGGAGGTACCGCCCCCATCACGCAGCCGGTTAACTCGCGGGCCTTTTCCTCCGACGCGAACTGCACTCGCCGCGCGCCAAGCACGCTCCTTAGAAGTTTGAGATCGACACGCTTGTGGCCGGGAACGACCGCCAAATAATATCTCCTCGCCTCGAGGGTACGATCAATAGCTTCCAATACGAGCGATTTTGCTGCCTCTCGGAGATCATGGCCGCGGATGCGGCTGGCCGCCACGGTCTCCCCCATTGGAGGGTGCTTGATGAGCTCGTAACGGCATCCTTCGTGGTTAAGCATTGACAATATCCTGAAGCAGACACTCATACTAACCTCCTTGCACAATAAGCCGACCCAGCGTTCGGCTAACTGCTAAATTGGCCGCAGCCGGCACAAGCGACATGCCTCGCGGAAGTACATTCAGAAAAAGTGCCTTTCCAAGAAACCAAATTGAAGGTGTCAGTGTTTACGCGAGTGTCTCCGGCTTTCGACAGCGTGCTGCCGTTCGCCAGATCGAGACCAGGCGCTTTACATAATTGTTGATTTCATATCGTTCCGCATGGTCGCGGCGGGCAGTGTCGCCCAGGCGCCGCCTCAACGCTCCATCTTCGAGCAGTTGATTGAGCGCATTGGCAAGCGCTTCGACGTCCCCAACAGGCACGAGGAGACCGTTGCGCTCGTGAGCAATGACTTCGGGAACGGCACCAACCGGTGTTGCGACCACAGCCACCCCGCAAGCAAAGGCCTCGATGACTGCCATTGGGAGACTTTCGACAAAGGATGGCAGCGCAAGAATGTCGGTCCGCTGCAGTAGCGCAGCGGTTTCCGAGGGACCAAGCCAGCCCGGAAACTCCACTCGGTCGGCGATCCCGAGCTGTCGCGCCTGCTCTCGGGTTTGCTGTATTTCTCCGCTTCCGGCTATGGTCGCGATCCAGTCGGTGCGGAGCGCTAGCTTTCCGAGCGCTTCGACGAGTTGTGGCACTCCCTTTTCTGGAAGAATGAAACCGAGGAAGGTAATACGAATCCGCTCGGATTCCGACCGGCCTCGACCTGGCTGAATCGGAGACGTACTTGCGTTCGGAAGGATCGTGATTTTATCTCGAAGGCTGGGAAGCCGATCGAGAATGACGCGCGCACCATAGTCGCCCAGCACAATAATCGCTGCACTATCCACGAACAATCGGTTGATGTTTCGGCGTAAATATGTCCCGGCGTTTGTCCAGAATTCATCAAACTGACCGGCGTGAAGATGAACGACATAGGGAATACCGAGAAAGCGGGCTATGGCTGCGAGGATCAACTTGCGGTACACGCTCCCGCGAAATGAGAGGTGCATGTGGATCAGGTCAACCTCGCCACGCCCGGCAGCAACAAGAAAATGGACTAGCGCCTGCGCAAAAAGCACGACTGCCCAATAGATATTCTTCTGTCCCCTGGTTATCAGTCGCTCGGCCTTGACGCCAAGATCTCCGCGTTGATCGATTGTATCGATAATGAGATCAGTGACGCGATCAATTCCTCCTCGCCCGTGCGGGCCGTAGGGCGTAGCTACGATCAAGCGAAGGGTACCCTGGGTCGCACTCATCAAATACACCGAAATCCGTCATCACGCTTGAGGCGGAGCCATCCTCGACAATTCCCGCCTAAGCCTGCTTGATTGGACTACGTGGGGAGGACAGACGTGCGGCCTGCTTTATAGCGACAGTCCGCAGAACACGATTGCGCAGTCTTCCCGCGGTTCGCCCGGACGTTCGTCGTACCGAGACGACGTTCGCTCCGATAGTCGCGCTACTAACCATCCTAGCCGCCTCGTCAAAATTTGCAAATTCGGGAGCGATTGCGGATGTGGTCGGCCTCCGTGTTCACGTTGCGGGCTTGCACGGACGGCAGCGATCGAGAATCGGTTCGTCACCGAGTTACTCACAATTGGGTAGCCACTCAGCCCCAGGCAACAACCTTGCTAGACCGTATGATTGATAGCTTAATCGGAACGGTTATCAGAACAGTGGCATGACAAGTATCATCTGAATATCGTCCAGATGAGGCATTTAGCGATGTGTGGGATATTCGGATGGGTTCTTGGGGCCGCGAAGGACGAAGATCGCGAGACTCTTATCAGCCTTACGGATTTGATGTTCCATCGGGGGCCAGACGGCTCCGGCTACTGGTTTCACAGGACGCTTGATGAGCGGTTTCAAATCGGCTTCGGCCACCGCCGGCTTTCGATTATTGACATCGGTGGCGGTGCGCAACCAATGTCGAGTGAGGATGGCCGATTCACGCTAATCTTCAACGGCGAGATCTATAACTATATCGAACTGCGACAGGAGCTCGTTGCCCTTGGGCACAGGTTTCGCACGAACTCGGACACCGAGGTGCTCATTGAAGCATATCGCGCCTGGCAGCTCGATGCAGTTCGAAGATTTCGCGGCATGTTCGGCTTTGCGCTTTGGGATGAAGCAGAGCAGCGGCTAATACTTGCCCGTGATGCCTTCGGCAAGAAACCCCTGTTTCTCGCCGAGCTGAAGGGTATTCTTCTCTTCGGCTCGGAGATTGAGCCGCTCGTTCAGTTTCCGGGCCTTAACCGGGCGTTCGATTCCGAAGCACTCGGTCAGTATCTTCTCAATCGCTATGTTCCGGGGCCTTCCACGTTTTTTCATGCGGTAAAGAAGCTGCAGCCTGGTCACTATGCCGTATGGCAGAACGGAACGCTGAAGACCACTCGCTATTTTACGCCACCGTTTGCGACGACAGTGCCGGATATCAAATCATTCTCTGATGCAGTTGGTTTGTTTGAAGGAGCATTCGATGAGGCCGTCCGAATTCGCATGCGCAGCGACGCGCCGTTCGGCGCCTATCTTTCGGGCGGTATCGACTCGTCGGCGATCGTCGCAACCATGGTTAAACATAGCGCGGCTCCTGTACGAACCTTCTCGGTAGGCTTTCGGGAAAAAGAGTACTCGGAGCTCGATCATGCGCGTGTGATTTCAGATCAGTTTGGCACAATTCACAGTGAGCTGTTCGTCGAGCCCGACAGCTTCATGAAGCACTGGCCAACCGCCGTCTTGCGGCGTGGTGCCCCTGTCAGCGAAACGTCTGACATCCCGATCTTGCTGCTTTCGGAGATGGCCTCCAGTAGCGTGAAGATGGTACTCACCGGAGAAGGGTCCGATGAGTTGATGGGGGGATATCCGAAGCATCGGGCAGAGCAATGGATAGGTTTGTACCAATGGCTGATGCCGCCCCTCGTGCACGAGCGGCTGATCTATCCGCTGGTGCGGTCCTTGCCCTATGGGATGAGGCGCGCAAAGGTTCTTGCGTTGGCCGCGGGCGAGCGCGACCTTGTGAACCGCATGCGGGCATGGTTCGGCGGCACTTCGGTTGCTGAAGCTGAGGCGATACTAGGTCGGCCGTTGTCGACAACGCCGCCGGACGTCTACCCATACTCGTCTGGGCTCAAATCCAGTCTACGGCGTACATTATTCTTCGATCAAACATCCTGGCTACCAGATGATCTGTTGGAACGAGGCGATCGGATGATGATGGCGGGGTCGATCGAAGGCCGGATGCCTTTTATGGATACGATACTGGCCGGTGTCGTCGCGCGCTTCCCGGATGAATTTCTAACGGGAGGCAAGGGCGGTAAGACGGTGCTGCGAGCGGCAATGGACAAGATCCTTCCAGCGGAAATCGTGCGGCGGAAGAAAGTCGGATTCCGTGTGCCAATCGGGGAATGGTTTAGAGGCCCATACCGTGATTTCGTCCAGGACATGCTGGTGAGCGAAACGACCAGTCTGGCACAAATGATAAACGCCCCGAAGCTTCGGAGGCTTGTTACAGAGCATCTCAACGGTCAACAGAACCACGAAAAAATTCTTTGGTCATTGATAAATCTGGAACTCTTCTTGCGCACATTCAAGATAGCGAACTGAGAGAAGCCGGCTCTTGCTTTTGAATCCATTTGCAGAATCATACGAAGCCAGCTGCGCTAGTTGCACTAGCGGCGATATTTACAACTGCGTGAAACAGTCCTCTTTCGCCAGTGGGCGTGACCACCACGACATTGATCGGCGACGCAGATTTCCTATGAAACTTGTCGAACATCTGGCCGCGAGCGAGATCGTCCATCATTTGTGCGTCGCGATTGAGTGCCGATACGGGTTTTCCTGGCCCGAACGGCCACCGGCCGGCCCTGGGTCACCTCGGTGTCGGCGTTGATCAGTTTTTCAAACGAAAGCAGCGGGGATACGAACGTCCTGGATGCGTAGACCTTATGATTCGAAAGGACAACCAACACGTCCGCCCAGCCATCGACTTCTTCGATGGGGAAGAGCTCGAGGTCCCAATCCTTCACAAGGGGATCGTGGCAGCGGATTTCGTATCTTTTCGAGAGAAGCCTTGCGACCTCCAAAGCCGGAGTTTCGCGAGCATCGTCGACGTCCGGCTTATAACTCACTCCCAAAATTCCGATTTTCGTGGTGGACGGGGCGATCTTGCTTTGAATTCGCTCGGCAGTGTGCTTCGGCATCCCGTCGTTCAGTTCGCGCGCCGTTCTAATGAGGTTCAGGTCGCCGCCAACGTCCTCGGTCAAGAACCACGGATCGATGGCGATGCAGTGGCCACCGACGCCGATTCCCGGTTGCAGAATGTTGACGCGCGGATGCTTGTTCGCAAGCTGAATAGCAGCTGAGACGTCGAACGTGAATTCATCGGCAATCAGCGAGAATTCGTTCGCGAGCGCGATGTTGACGTCACGGAATGTGTTTTCCATGAGTTTTACGCACTCCGCGGTCACGAGGTTTGTCTGGTGAATTGCCCCCTCCGTGAATGTCGAATAAAGGCGGGCCGCTCTCTGGGCCGCTTCGGGAGACGTAGCACCAATGATGCGGTCATTGTGCACGATCTCATGTAGCGTGTTCCCGGGAATCGCGCGCTCCGGGCAATGCGCGACTTCGACCCTCAAATGTTTCGATTGAAGGAGTGGAAGTACGAAATCTTCACAGGTCTTCGGCTTGATTGTCGATTCGATGATGAGGAGATTACCGTTTTTCATAACGGGGAGCAGGCTGTTCACAGCCGAAAGAACGAAGGACAAATCGCATTTCTTGTTCTTATGTGGAGTCGGTACGGCCACGACGAAAACGTCCGCCGCCGCCGGTGCGGTCTGCGCTTTGAAGCGTCCAGTTTTCAAGGCCGTTGTCAATAATTCGGGAATGCCGCGTTCTTCAAACGGGCAGTGGCCACCGTTGATCTCGTCGACTTTCTTCGCGTTGAGGTCAAAGCCGGCAACCGTTATGCCAGCGTTCGCAAACAACAAGGCGGTCGGAAGCCCCATGTAGCCCAGACCAGCAACGCAAACAGTATCCTGCGTCTGAGGTGCCGGCTGCTGCACATGCTGGCCCATGATGATGTCGAGAATTCGTTGAGCGGTGTGGCCGTCTCCAAACGGATTCGTCCAAGGGGTCATTGGGCGATTGAGCGCTGCGACCATCGCGTCCGCGTTTCGGTGTACCAAAACATTCGCGCCGACGTCGACGGTTTCTGGCCGTTCTGTGCGATCGCGAATCGTCACGCAGGGTACGCCGAGAATACAAGCTTCTTCCTGAATTCCGCCGGAGTCGGTAATAACCGCCGCGCAGTTAGAGAGCAGATTCAGGAAATCCGAATATCCGACGGGATCGGTCCAGATCAAATTCCCAGGCAGCTCAATCTTGTTTTCCTTGAGAACCTTCTGTGTGCGATAGTGGATCGGCCAACAAACCCGGCCGGGGATTTTCGCTATCAGTTGGATGATTTCCCTCAGTGCATCCGGAGCATCGACGTTCGCCGCCCGGTGGGACGTAAGGAGGTAGTATCTCTTGGTTTGCAGTTTCAATGCCGAAAGAATCGTACTCGTTTTCTCGGCGTGAACCCGGTGAGAAAGCAGAGCGTCGACGATCGTGTTGCCAACCTTGAAGATCTTCGAGTCCGGAAGACCTTCCTTTTTCAGGTGACCGACCTGCAAGTCGGTGACGGCAAAAAGATAATCCGAAATATGATCGGCGATGATTCGGTTGCTCTCTTCCGGCATCGTTTGGTCAAACGAGCGCAATCCGGCCTCGACGTGCCCGACCTTGATGTTAAGCTTGTGCGCCGCGAGTGCGCCAGCCACTACGGTGTTGGTATCTCCTTGAACGAGCAATAGATCAGGCTTTTCCGACATCAGGATCGGCTCAAGTGCGATCAATATGCGGCCCGTTTGGTTCGCGTGACCGCCGGAGCCGACATTCAAGTTGTATTTCGGCGCCGGAAGATCAAGTTCCGAGAAGAAGATTCCGTCGAGCTTTTCCGAATAATGTTGCTTCGAATGAATGATGAAGTAATCGAGCTTTCGCTTCCGGCATTCGCGAATGACCGGCGCCATCTTGATGATTTCCGGACGAGTGCCAACGAGAATGGTGATCTTCATCTATCCTCCACGCGCGGAATAAACACGACCACCAGCGGAGATCCGGTAAACTGCTGCTCTAGAAACGTGGCTGTCAGAGTTTTCGATCTCGTTCGCTCGCTGAGGGACGCATGGTGCCAAACGCATAGCTCAGGAGCATAGTCTTTGAACCGGTCCGCGGCTCGACCCTTTCGGATTACCCATTCTCGATCACAGGAGAAGCCCAGACCAACCGGTCGGACCTGCCGCACTGGCTTGCAAACAGGCAGACAAGGCTTGTGAGGGCGGAGCCGCAACCTCGATCTTCATCGCGCCGCCACCAGCCGACCCGACTAGGCGCCTCCCACCATCGCGGTGTCGTGTTGGATCAGTTCGAGCTGGAGCTTTGCGACTATCATTTTCCTCTCCCGACCGATCCACGAAGTAGCCTGAAGAGATTCGAAATAATGTCGCGGTCTTGATCGGTAATGAGAAATCGCCATGCCGCGCCAGAAAAAAGTGCGAGAAAAACAGCCGCTTCAAACACCGTGAACAACAACGTCCGGTCATCAATCGGTTTCGACAACAGCCACACCATGCCTGCTGTTGCAACTGCCACTGCAGTCGCAGTCGCGACAGGCATTCCGATAATCCGAATGCGAAACATGCGGAGCACGACAGTGTAGCGGACAAGGTTTATCATCGCCATTGTCGCGAAACTCGCCAGCGCAGCGCCGAGTTGTCCAAAGAGCGGTACCAGCACCCAGCAGGCAAGCACTGAAAGCAGGAATCCGCAGCCCAGAATAATTGTCTCCCGGACGTGCCATCCGGTCATGGAAAGCGCAAACCCGCTATACCCGAGGATGGTCTGCACGAATATTCTTGCCGCAACGAGCGCCACTACGCTCGTATCGACCGCGAAGGTGGGCCCGAGCACCAGATCCATGCGGTCACCCCAAAAAAGGATGGCGGCAAATATGGGCGCTGAAACCAGCGTCATTCGACGAATGTTCTCAGCCAGAAGAGTCTCCATTGCGGCGAAGTCGTTGTTGCGATAGCAGAGCGCGACACGAGGCCCCAAAGTTTGCCCGAGCGCCTCCCCGACAAGACCGATGAGCTGTGCAATCATAAGGATGGCCGCATATTGGCCGACGTCCCTCGCGCTCCCAGAATAGCCAAGAAAGAGCGAGTCGGCGCTCCGGATCCAAACGACGAAGACCACCGAAGCGCACAGGCTCGGGGAATATAGAAGGACAGATCGGACGTCCGCCCAATCCCATCGATGAGAGGTGCCGCTACCAGCCAGGTCCTTGCGTGCAACCGAGGCCAGCACCACCCAGGAAATGACGTACGCGGCGCATGTCGCAACAACAATCGCCCACAATCGAAATCCAAGGACGAACAGCAGGCCCATAAGTATGAGTCGGATGGTGGGTTGCACCACGTAGTGTGCCAGCATGAAAGGTGTGGGATTCAGCACTCCTCGATAGGCCCCGCCCAACACGGCGATGTCCGTCGCAAACGGGAGTGCTATGAGCATCACGAAAAGAACATTCGCGAAATCCGGATAGCGGTAGATCGATTGCTCGACATAGCTGCCCAGCCCTGCTGCCACCAGTGCGGGGGGGATGATCGCGAGGCCGAAGGTGAGGAGCCGGAGAAACGTCAGTTGTCCTAGTCGGATCGAAAGCCGTTCGGGTGCGGATCCTAAATGGCGTTGCAGTGCGAGGTCCAGCCCGAGCGGGCTAACAATGCTGCAGCTTTCCAGGACAGTACGAGCGATGTTGAACATGCCGTACTGAGTTGCCCCAATCATTCGTGCGACTATGATGCCTGCGACGAAGCTCACGACTTTGGCGTAGGCGATTGACGCGGCGTTGAGCGGCGCTCCTTTCAGGAAGGAATAATAGGGAGCATCCATTGTGGTCCGGCTGGCGTCCATAGTTGGAATATCCCTTCAATTTCGACGTAGGTTAGGAACGATGCAGCATCTCGGCGATGCGCCGCGAAATCTGACCGGCGAGTACGGAGAACAGTCCGTCGGGCGGTGAGGGCCGCGATCCGTTTGACCTGCGCCGAGCGTCATCCCCATCTCGGAAATGGCCGACGCGGGCGTTTTTGGGAGCAATTAGTTCCGGGCAAGCTATTTGTCATCGGGCATCTCTTTGAGTGTGCTTCGGTCCAATGGATGACAGGAAGTGGCCGAGGCGAGATCACGCGGCCGGCCGGTCCCTCCCACGACAGGCCACCTTAAGCATAGCGACAAACGACAATGTTGCTAGCGCATCTCAACTGAATCATGGCATCTCAAGTGCACCAGCCCTTCCGCCGGTCGTCGCCGCCGTCATTTCATATTTCGCGCCGACCTCCACGCCAGCATTTGCAACTCTCGTCAGAGCGCCTTCACTCGAATCGAGCGCGTCTTCCTGTCCGCGAGCTGCCGATAAAGGCAGAGATACGCATTAGTCATCGTATCGAGCGAGAATGCTCCTGCGATACGCCGCCGCCCTTCCATGCCGAATTGATTAGCGAGCTCGGCGTTATTGAGAAGTTTAAGCACACGGTCGGTCAGAACTCCGGCGTCGTGACTCGGCACAAGAAATCCCGTCTGTCCTTCCAGGACCAATTCAGGCGTGCCCCCTTCGTTTGTTGCTACGATTGGCTTACCCAACGCCATGCATTCGGTTATTGCGTTGGAGATACCCTCACCGTGTAGGCGGCTGTTTGTAACGAGAACTCCGACAGTGAAGAGGTTGGCGATACTCTCTACGTCTTTCCGCTGACCCAGAAACTTTATGCGCGGCGAATGTTCTGGTGGGACGCTAGCGCGCACTCGCTGCAACGTTTCACCCTCGCCGACAGCCAGAAACGTAACATCGTGCCTGAGATCGCAAATGCGGCGTGCCATTTCGACGAAGGTCGCGTAATCCTTTCTGGGCGCGAAGTTCGCAACCATCCCCACAATGTGGGGTGTCGTCACTCCCAGAATGCTGCGAAGCTCCGCCTCGTCCGTCAAGTTGGAGATTCTCTCAGGATTGAATCCATTGTAGATACATAGACCTTTGCGCTCGGGGATATGATAGGCAGCTAGGCCCGCGCGCGAATTGGCGACAACAATGTCCGAAAATGGGATAGTCAGCTTGCCGCTGAAATACTGTTTACTCCACAGTGCCATATGCGGCGGCGCGTCTCGTACAAAGCCATTAACGAAGGCTGTGCCGCACAGTCGTGCAACCGGTGCTGCATAAATGGAGCACATCGAGCTCCAGGAGTGAACGACGTCTATTTTCAGATTGGATACCAGCTCGTACAAACTCTTGAAAAGGCGCAAATCTCTCTTGCTTCTCCGAACGAGCTGGATGACTTGCGCGTGGTCACGGTCGATCTCGTAACGAAGCTTCTCCTCGTCCATGACCGCGACGAATGATTTTATGTCACTGTGAGCGAAAAGGCCCCTCAACAATTCGACGATTTGCCGTTCTTTCCCTCCTGGGCCTAGACGGTCGGTAAGATGCAATATGCGCATCTCAGCCTCCCGCGTGGACTGATTCAGTCCAAGTCGCAACAAGGCGCTCAGCGCGAAGCTCGATGTCTGGCCGCGTACGATGTAAACCGCGTCTCATTTCTGGACGCCTGCGCCAGCGGGTAAGAATGACAACTTGATGCGGACGGGCCGGCTCATTGGATTTCGTTTCGCTTTCACAAGTCTTGTCTCTTTGTTCGACAACGTGGGAGTCATACATGTGCTTCGAAATCACTATAAGGGTGTCAATGCCATTCCCCAACCGGCTGGTCCGGGCTACTTCCTTCGTCGTAACTCGAAAGGGTCCGAGCCGGGATCGTTTTCTCGGAACTCGATCATCCCGCGCCGAAGTACAATTTGAATGTCGGCTCCGGCGGCCACGCGGATGAGGAACACAAATGACAATCGTACCAAGCTTGGCGTTCTTCGTTGCCGCAGCTGCCAGCATAGTGAACATCCATGATGGACTAAGGATCGCTACAACGACAGTAGATGCAGGTGGGTCCTGGAGTGTTTTGGGTGCACGCTTGGCCGGCGGGACTCCCAGCTTTGCTGGCTCGGATACGGCATACACTACGAGAGTATCATCGCGATCTGCAAATCGAACAGTGATCCCGTCGATTACGAACTTTTCGCCTACGGCAAGCGGCGAGGGTTTCGTTACAATTGGCGACGACCGTTACTGGGTGGAGACGGCGGGCAAGAGCTATAGCCTGACCAATCCTGACTCGCAGACTCTGCGGTTCGAAATTCAACCGGGTGATAAAGCCTCGTTCGACTACGCAAATGGAGCAGCTTGTGATCGCTCCCAGATTGACGGTTCCGCCGGTGGACACATGCCGGTCGGTGCTCCTGTCAACATAAACTACCAGTTTTTGTTGGAGCCCAATGGGCCCAACGGCTCATTTACAAACACGGCATCATGGTTTGTCACCGGAGAAATTCAAAGCACCGCGTATGGGGCATCGCCTCCAGTCGCGATCGAGCTTCATGGCGACCGTCTGGTGGTTATCGCCCGCCATGTCCTGCCCGGTGGGAATCCCAGCAACAGTTCCAGCGACCTTAAAATGCTCACGCTCTGGACCGACCCCGATCCAATTCGAACTGGCAAGTATAACAATATCCAGATACAGGCCAGCGTGTCGAACAACGGTGGCGGGTATCTGCAGGTTTCGGTCAATGGTATTCAAGTTGTGAACTATCGTGGCCCCTTAGGGTATGGGGCCACCACCTATTGGATGTACGGGCTCTATCGGTCGCCGACATCCGAGACTGTTGCCGCCAAATTTCGAAATATGATGCTAACAATGGGGGCTGCGGCGCCATAGCGAGAACGCGAAGTTGAACAAGCCGGTCGCAAATCTTTCGCCCGACAAGGAGATGCTGCAGGGACGTGATCCGCTGAAAATTGTGGGGCCTGGGCCGGAAGCGCACGCTCGTCGATGAGGTTTGCGGTGAGTGGCAGGTGTCGATCCGCACGGGCTGCGCGGCGGTCGAGTTCGACAGGTCGACCTATTACCGCAAATCCCGTCGCTCCGGTCAGGCTGCCCTCGAACAACGGATCAAGGAGGTCTGCCACTCACGTATTCGCTACGGCTACCGCCGCGTTCACGTCCTGCTGCGCCGGGAAGGTTGGCGCCACAGCCAGAACAATATGCGGCGCATCTATCGAGAGTTGGGCCGGCAATTACGCAACAGAACGCCCAAGCACCGGGTCAAGGCGAAGCTGCGCGATGGTCCGTCTCCGGTTGACTGCAATGCTGATCGATGGCGTTGCGCTTTGTCTACCGTTCCCGCAAGGACTCCTGCTTGTATCTTGCCAGCGGCGAGAGAAGATAGCTGATGATGGTTCGCGAGCCTGTTTTGATCTCTACCGTCACTGCCATTCCCGGCCCAAGCTTGACGAGTTTCTCATCTATCTGCATGGCCACGCGGTCAAGCGAGACACGAGCGGCATATTCCAGCTCCTGACCTTTCGGCTCGCTGCTGTTCGTTGCCGCGCCCATAGCCCGATCATTCGAAGCGCCCTGCGGCCTGTCGCGGGTGATGGCGTCGGACGAAACGCTGATCACTTCGCCATGAAGTAGCCCGTAGCGCGTGAAGTTGAATGTATCGACCTTGATCTCCGCCTTTTGTCCCGGATGCACGAATCCGATGTCGCGGTTGGAAAGCATGGCCTCGATCTCGAGCTGGCTTTGGCTCGGAACCACCACGGCCAGCGCCTGGGCAGGGGTCACCACGCCGCCCACCGTATGAACGGCGAGCTGTTGCACGACGCCATCGACGGGCGCGGCCAAACGCTGAAGCTTCGTGCGCCGTTCCGCCTTGATCACCTCTTGCGCCGCGCTTGCAGTTTTCTGCTCGGCCTTCGCGAGGGCGTCATAGGTCGTGCGCCGAAACTCCGCGGCGGTCTTCTCCCTGGTTTCCTTCAGCAACGCCACGGCGGCGTCGGCTTCGCGCAGCCGGCTCTGCTGCAGGACGAGGTCCTGCTGAAGGCCGACCAGTTCCTGGTATTCGGAGAGATAGACGACCTTGGAAGCCAGTGCCTTGTCGACCAGGTTCTTGCGGATGTCGACGCGCTCCTGCAGCACCGGTATCGTGGCCTGCAGCTTTGCGACGCTCGCCGAAGTGGTCGCCCGTTCCGCGTCCTTCTGGCCCTGCTGACGTTCGATCTCGGCGAGCCTGGCGTTCTGTTCGGCGCGCTGGCTGATCAGGAACTGACGATGCATCTCGACCTCCGCGGCGCTTGCGCTCTGCGGTGGCTTGAAGGCGGCAAGCGGATCCTCCGCCAGCGCGGCGCGCAGCCGCGCGACGTCGAGTTCGGCGGCGACGAGGTCGCTCTTCTGACGCTCGTTGTCGGCTTCTGTCATCGTCGGATCGAGTTCGATGAGAACGTCGCCGGCTTTCACGGTCTGCCCGTCGCGGACGTGGATGGCGCGGACCACGCCCGTCTCGAACGGCTGGACCAGCTTGGTGCGTCCGCCCGGCACGATCTTGCCCGTCGCAGTGGCGACGATATCGACGTTGCCGAACGACGCCCACAGCAGCGCAAAGCAAAAGACCGCGATGATGCTGGCGCCGATCGCGCGCCCGATCGGCGACGGCGGCGTTTCGGTGATCTCGAGCGCCGCCGGCAGGAACGCGATTTCCTGCTCGCGGCGACGGGCCGGAGCCGGGCGGTTCGGAAACGGGACGATGTTTCGGCTAGCGGACGTCATGGATACCGGCCTGGAGATAATGGAGGTTTGCGTAGCGCCCGTTCGAGCGGATCAGCTCGTCATGGTTACCGTCCTCGACGATGCGGCCATGCTCGAGCGTGATGATCCGGTCGGCATTGCGCACCGTCGAGAGCCGATGGGCGATGACGAACACGGTTCGGCCAGCGGAAATTCGCTTCATGTTCTGCTGGATGGCACGCTCGCTTTCGTAGTCGAGTGCGCTGGTCGCCTCGTCGAGGATGAGGATGCGCGGGTCGGTAATCAGGGCGCGCGCGATCGCGACACGCTGGCGTTGTCCGCCGGACAGGCTGCTGCCGCGCTCGCCGACGACGGTGTCGTATCCCTCGGGCAGTTCCAGGATGAAGTCGTGAGCGCCGGCGAGCGTTGCCGCCTCGATGACGCGATCCATCGGCAGGGCCGGGTCGGCCAGCGCGATGTTTTCGCGGATCGAGCGGTTGAACAGCACGTTCTCCTGCAGGACGACGCCAATCTGGCGCCGCAGCCAGGTCAGATCGACCATCGCAAGGTCGACGCCGTCGACCAGCACGCGCCCGCTCTCCGGTACGTAGAGACGCTGGACCAGCTTGGTGATGGTGCTCTTGCCCGAGCCGGACGAGCCGACGATGCCGACGACCTGGCCGGGCCGGACGTTGAACGAGACGTTGTGCAGCACTTCGGGGCCGTCGATGCGGTAGCGGAACGTCGCATGCTCGAACGTGACCTGCCCGCGGATCGGCGGCAGTGCGGCACGGCCCGGATTGAAGCTCGGCTCCGGGATGGTGTTGAGGATGTCGCCGAGCCGATCGATCGACAGGCGGGCCTGGTGGAAATCCTGCCACATCTGCGCGAGACGCAGCACCGGCATGCTCACCCGTCCGGCCAGCATGTTGAACGCGACGAGCTCGCCGACGGTGAGATCGCCACCGATTACAAGTCTGGCGCCGAAGTAAAGCGTGGCCGCGGTGACCAGCTTGTTGATCATCTGGACCGCCTGGCTCGCGGTATTGTTCAGGCTGAGCACGCGGAAGCTTGCGCTGACATAGCCGGCGAGCTGTTCCTCCCACCGGCGCTGCATCTGCGGCTCGACCGCCATGGCCTTCAGCGTCTCGACGCCGGTGACGCTCTCGACCAGGAAAGCCTGATTCTCGGAGCCCCGGTTGAATTTCTCATCGAGGCGCCGGCGAAACAGCGGCGCGGCGCCCGCGGAAATGCCGATATAGAGCGGGAATGAGGCCAGAACGATCAGCGTCAACGTCGTCGAGTAGTAGAACATCACCGCAACGAAGACGACGGTGAACAACAGGTCGATCAAGAGCGTAAGCGCCGAGCTGGTCAGGAACTGGCGGATATTCTCCAGCTCGCGGACGCGCGCGACGGAATCGCCGACTCGGCGGGCCTGGAAATAGGCGATCGGCAGCGCCAACAGGTGACGAAACAGCCGGGCGCCGAGCTCGACGTCGATGCGGTTCGTGGTGTGCGCAAACAGATAAACCCGAAGCGTTTCGAGAACGGCCTCGAACACGGTCAGCGCGACAAGGCCTATGATCAGGACGTCGAGCGTGCTCATGCTTCGATGCACGAGCACCTTGTCGATGACCACCTGGAAGAACAGCGGTGAGATGAGCGCGAAGATCTGAAGGAAGAACGACGCGACCAGCACCTCGCTGAGAAGACGGCGATACTTGTGAATCGCGCCGACAAACCAGCCGATATCGAAGCGGCGGGAGAGATCAGTCAGCGACGCGCGCCGCGCCATCAGGATGATGTCGCCGTCCCAGATCGCCTCGAGCTCGGACTGCGTCATGGCTTCGGGCTGGGGCGACAATGGGCGCTGAACCAGAATCTTGTCGTCGTCGACCTTGCCGAGGATCAGGAAGCCGCCATCGCGCAGCAGGGCAATTCCCGGCAGCGGGGTGACCGCAAGCCTGTTCCAGCTCGTCTTCTGCGCGCGGGCCTTCAGCCCGAATTCCTTGGCGCAGCGCAGGATTTCAGTAACGCCCAGCTTCGCCGCGCCCATGCGGTGCCGGATCTGTTCAGGATCGGCCGCAATGCCATGGCATCGTAACAGGATTGCAACTGCCACGAGCCCGGACTCGTCCTCGCTCTGAGGCACGATGCTCGCAGCCTCGAAGTCGGATCTGGTCGCCGGCGGGGCAATATCCCCTCGATCGCCGAAGCAGGCACGCATCAATGAATCACGGGCCCGCATCACAGTATCGCGAGCGCGCGTTACGGGGCCGACGGCGCGGCGCGCCAGACCACGCACGGTGACACTCATGTCAGCGAGGGCAGGGAGCAGCCGATTGATGACGTTCTGCGATCCGGTCAGGATCAAACGGCCGTCCCAGATTTCCTCGAATTCGGCGCGCGTCATCAGCTCCGGCCGCGTTGCGGTCGGATGCAGCACGAGCGCGCCGTTGTCGTCGACCTTGCCAAGAAGCAGAAACCCGCCGTCACGCAGCGATGCGATTCCAGGCAGCTGGAGGCTCGCAAGTCGTGTCCAACGAGTTGTTTGCGAGCGGAGCTTGACTCCAAACTCGCGAGCACAACGAACCAGGGCGCGGATACCTATCGTGCTGCTTCCGCAGCGATCGCGGAGCTGGTCCGGCTCGGCGTTGACGCCATGAAGGCGCAGGAACAGAGCCAAGGCTCGAAGCCCATGGTCTGCGGCGTGGGCATTCCCATTTTGCATCGCCATAATGTTTTAAACTCAACCCTTCGCGACTACCGGCCGCGTGTGATGTTCCTTCTCTGCATTCCAAAACGATGATGGTGCCGTACCCAGGCGCTGGCGCGCCCGGGTACGGCGGTAGATCAGTGCGATCTGGTCAGGATGCCGTTCTGAGCCCAACCGGTCGCTTGCGACACGGCTGCCACGATCTGCCCGGAACCGCCCCGACCGGTGTTGCCGGCCAGATATTGGTTCAGCAGCGCGAAGCTCTGGTTTGCCAGGGACGCCGTAGTCCCGCTTGCCTGAGAATCCGTCGCGATCGCCTGGCCCCTCGTGGTTGCCAGCGTGCTGGCGGGCGACCCCACCTGTTGCTGCAGCTGCTCAAAGCCCTGGTTAGCCAGGAACCCTGCGCCTCTACTCATCGAGACCGACGGCGAAGGAGCCGTCACGCTGGGGGTCTGCGGCGTCGTGGTCGTCGTAGCCGAAGACCGCCTATCCGTCACGCTGATGGTCTGCGGCGCGGATGTCGCTACAGCGCCCGTGACCGGATCCTTTGCACTTGCGGTCAGCGTGAGCATGGATTCAGGAGTGGCCCGGCCACGGTAGTGCGATTGCAGCGTCAGTCCGCTCTCAACCTGCGCAGCCGTCAAGGTGATGTTGTCTCCCCTGAACGTCCGGCCATCGAGGTTGCTGGTGATCGTCTCGTATCTCGGCAGGCCCGTGACGTTCACGGTCACGCGATCGTTGGAATCGGTCGTTGTCACATTGGTTCCCAGACTGACCATACCGCCTCTGCTGCGCACCGACAGCGTGGGATCCGCGACACTAAGAACCGGCTTCGTAACGGGCGACGTCGGGGTGGTAGGCCTGGTTGGGGACGTCGGCGTCGTTGGAGACGTCGGCGTTGTCGGGGACGTCGGGGTCGCATCGATCTGAAGGCCGGCGAACGTCTTCACCGCGCCCGAAAGGTTCGCCGCAAGACCGGAAAGATCCTTGATGCTGGCCCCGCTCGGAAGATTGACGCCGGTGATCGCGACCGCCGAGGTGTCCTTATCGGTCGGTGCGACGGTCGTTCTAAAGGTGAGCGAACTCGTGCCCGAGCCGCCGACATAAGTGGCTGTGTCGCCATTGTTGAGCGCCAGCGTAGGCGTCCCGGTGACTCTCACGGCCTCGCTGAAGCCGAGCGTCATCGTGATGGTATCACCGTTATCCGCGACGCCCGTTCCCGGTGTAGCGGAGGCCTGCGTCACCGTCGGCGCCAGATTCACCGGCGTGGTCGGCGTCGTGGGCGTCGTTGGCTGTGTCGGTGCCGTCGCTGCCGATCCGGTCGTTAGCGTCAAGTTTCGGAAACTGGCCTCGACAGTCTCGGATGTCGGCGACCGATAGAGTCCGTACATCCAATAGGTGGGGGCTCCATAACCCAAGGGGCCCTGATAGTTCACAACTTGAGTACCGTCGACCGAAACCTGCAGGTACCCGCTGCTGGTGTTCGACACATTGGTTTTTATTTGAATATTGTGGTACTGGCCAGTTTGAATTGGATTGGGGTCGGTCCAGAGCGTGAGCATCTTGAGATCGCTGGACCCGTTGCTGGGATTCCCACCGGGCAGGACGTAGCGAGCGACAACCGCCAGACGGTCGCCATGAAGCTCGATCGCGAACGGAGGCGATGCCCCGTACGCGGTGGTTTGCATTTCTCCGGTGACAAACCATCGTGCCGTGTTTTTAAATGAGCCGTTGGGCCCATTGGCTTCCAACAAAAACTGATAGTTTATGTTGGTAGCAGTACCGACCGGAATCTTTGTACCAGCGGAACCGTCAATTTGAGCGCGATCAACGGATGATCCGGCATCGAACCAGGCTTTATCACCCGGTTGAAGTTCGAACCGCAGAGTTTGTGGATCAGGATTGGTCAGGGCATAGCTCTCGCCCGACGTCTCCACCCAGTAACGGTCGCCGCCAATTGTAACGGAACCCTCGCCGGTTGCTGTAGGCGAAAAGTTCGTAATTGTGCCGGTCGTATTCAAATCAGGCCTCCATCGAGTTTCAGAGCTGTGTGTCTTTGACGTTGACAAGGGAATTCCGCTGCCGCGCATCGTGCAGGCGCGCGACATACCACACGCTCGCAGCGCCTCGCGCCACGAACGGATTCCAATGCTTCGCAACCTCTGGCTGCGAGCAGATTCCAATGCATCGCAGTCTTGGACCGCGAGCACATTCCAATGCAGTGGGATTGGCCCCCCCAACTGCTGAGCGGGTTGGTTAATGAGTGAGTATGGCGAAAAAAATAAGTTAACATGGCGATAATTAGAACCGCACGGCCCACGTGTGGGCACCTACGCCATGCGCCTGCCGTTGCTGCTGAATTCGGTATCGCTGCTGTTGGGGAAACCAAAAAGATCTCCACTGATGGTACCAGTGTATGTGTTCACCGTCGTAAATTATGTTGTGTTCCTCCCCTCCAAGCAGCTCGCCAGCGACGGAGGCGTCGCGTAGCGCGTGATCTCGTCCTCTCCAGGCGCAATCCGCAAAGCACTTGGCTGCCGACGCAAGCGCCTTGGCGGCGGCCGATGAGCGACTGGGTTCGCGAGTGAAGTCTTCGTCAAGGGTTGCTATCATGGTCGGCGGCGACGCTGGTCCGAGGACGAGAAGCCAAGATCGTACCGGAGCGCTTACAGACGCCGCGCCGGGTCGCAGCAATGGCGCGGTGATACGGCATTTCACGCTCGTTGCCGCTCCGATTGACCACAGATCGAAGTGGCAGGCCTTGATCACAGCCACCTTGGCCTAGTCAGGAACAAGGAGTTTCGGGGCGCCGCCAATCGCCTCGAGCGCGGCCGACGTTCGCCCTGCGAGAAGCAGGAAGCCGATGTGGGTAATCCCAAAGAGCCCCCACGCGGCGCGAGTTTTGGATTAGTTCTCTCCATAGGAGGCCGTATGGGCCAACAGTCCGTGTCCACTCGACCAATAGGAGTCCTGTCGGCGGCACGCGTGCTGGTGGCCATGCGTTGCGGACCATTCACGTACGGTTCACTAACTCCCTCTAGCATCCAAGCAGACGCATCTTAAATGGCCGGTCTGTCGGATCTGCGGGTAGCGATCATTGGCGGCGCAGCAGTTATGGGCTTGATGTTTGTCCTTGGAATGTGGGTGGTCGTTGTCGCGACATGTCGCTTTGGCAACTCATTCTGCGAGGCCGCGGACAACTATACCTCGCACGGGCGCGAACAGGATCACGACAAAGCCGGAAACTCGAGCGCAGGCCCGCATCGATGCGACCCTAACGGCGCCTTGTCCGAAAATGTCGCCGGCGCATCCAACATCTACTTTGGAGCTCCCTTGCCATGCTAACCAGAGAGCGACAGACCGTCGACGCCGTACCGGTGGCCAAGTGCAACAATTGCGGATCGCTGGAATACGGCATCGTTTTTGAGGCCGGAAGAGCGCAGGTCAATCAGATCGTCCGATGTGGAGATTGTGGATTGATGTACGCGTTCCCTTTGGAAAGAAGCAACTTGTCGGAATATCTGAACAACTTGCCGGCGACCCTGACGGATCAGAGCGATACGGTCAAACACACAGCCGACAAGATGCCGGACTATCGACGAATGGCAGGCCGCCTCGAGGAATTTCTACCTCGAAAAGGCGCGCTCTGCGAGATCGGTATCTATTCGGGAGTGCTTTTGAACTACTTGCGTTCGCGCGGGTGGACGGTTTCAGGGATCGAACCCGACGGCCGTGCTGTGGCGTACGCCCGGCGCGTTTTCGGACTTGAGGTCCATCACGGTACGCTGGACACCGCTTCGCTTAATCCTGAGTCCATCGACGCGGCGATCATGCTGCATGTGATCGAACATTTGGATGACCCGGCGAGCGCGGTCGCTCAAGTGCATAGCGTTCTCAAGCCCGGCGGAATTTTTGTTGTCGAGACGCCAACTTACGATTCCTGGACCTTCAAGATTCTTGGGCGGCGAGAACGCAGTCTCAGCTGCGACGGACACGTTTTCTTTTACACGCAAGAGACTCTTTCCGCCTTGTTGCAGCAGCACGGGTTCGAAGTCGTTAAAATGCAGCTGGTAGGACGGACGATGTCGCTTGCTCGGCTGTTGTTCAACATCGGCGTAATGGCGAAAAACAGAAAGGTTCAGGATCGGCTTGCGGCTCTTGCGATTCGGCTCAATCTGGAAAAATACTACATCTACCTTAATGTGAAGGATATGGTGCGGATGTACGCCCGCAAGGTGAGCTCGGGCAACGAGCGGCAGTCCTAAGCCTGATCAAGCCGGTGTCGCGGGATTGCGGAGGCGAGACGCGCGCGGGTTGCTTGATCGTCGTCGCTGCTTTTGAATCGCCAGCCAGCTCTCCATTGGGCTGCCGATTGTTCGACGACAAGCCACCCTCCGTTGGTCCTCGTCGAAGAACCCACTCCGATCGTCTAGGAACTAGCCCCCAAATACGGAATACGGAGCCGCAGCTTCTTTTTTGCGAGATGCGTAGCAATCGTTCGTAGCATCCGCTTGGCTCCGCGGAGCTTGGCCTCGATGCGGCGCTCCGGACTGTCTCTGCCTATTGCGATCCACTTCATGGCATGCTCCCTATTAGCCAGATGGGACTTGTGCCCACCGCCACCAGCCAGGAAGTCGTAGCCGTGTTCCCCGCGTGCGATGCTGTCCTGAATAGCCAGCACATGGCTGACAAGCCCGGGCTTGAGCCGGCCATCGCTCTCATAGAGAAAGCCGCTTTGGTAGTTAAGGACACGGCCGTCATGCACGAAATTGTACAAGACCCCGATTGTCTGGTCCCCAGCCAGCGTCCGTGAGATGCGGACAGCCCCCGTTGGAACTCCGCGTGCAATCAGCTCCTCGTGAAATGGACGGAAGCCCGGGTTGGCGAAGGCCCCCCTGCGTCTCCATCGCGACTGATGAAAGTCACTCAGCAGATCGAACGCGGCGAGGGCCTCCTTTGTCGTTTCCATGATCCGGAGTTCAACGGGGCCGCGTTCGGCATACAACCGCATGGCACGGCTCACCGCCTGGCGAGTACTGCGGCCCAATGTGGCGCGATAATCCCCCCCTTGCTGACGGACTTTGGCGAAATCAACCCACGGTGCCGGGCCAGCCTGTTTCACCTCGGTAACGAGCCCAACCCGGCCTGCGGCGCGACTAGCGGCCAACTCAAGGTCCGGATCAATTCCGGAGAGGACTAACTGATCCGAGAGGCGCAGGCGGGACGTCAACGCATCGAGACCTGCCGATATGATGGCGTCGGAATGCTCAGCAAGAATATTATTGTACTCGATGAACAATCGGTCGAAACGTGCATATCCTGTTTCATTGAGCAGCCAACGCGCCCGCGCATGCGGCCCGAGACTCCACGCTCTCCGCCGGCAAATAATCGCCAGGCCGACGACCTTGCTTGACGACCGAGCGACGAGGACTTGTGGTTGCGCGCCATCCGGGAGATGCCGTAGCCAGGTGCCGATCCAGAGCCAGGATAAAAAGAACGAGTGAGACACCCGCGCTTCGAGCTCCTTCCACGTGGTCTCAAGCGTCGTAATGCTATCCAAGGCCTCCACGCTGACATCGATGACTGCCTCATGATGCATGACTTATTTCTCTTTCAACGACAGAGGACCGCAAACGCGCTGCGACGGAACGACCGAAGGGCCCAGCTGCAATGATCGTGGAAGATCCGACGAAGGGGTCGGATGGCTGGTCACACACAGATGGCGGACACACCCATTTTTTGAGCGTCTCTGGCCGTCGCTTCTGCGGATAACGGAACTATATCTGGAACTGGACCCATGTGTCGGACCCTTTCTGATTACCCACGGCGGCTTCCCTTCGACTTGTGCGAGCGGAGAGCGCATCATGCATCTCGCCGCCGAAGTGGGACAAACTACAGCAGGCCTAACCATGAGCTCGTATCGCATCTTCGTAGACCGCTGCAGTTTCTCGCGCGATGGTGTCCCAGCTCAATTGCCCGCGAGCGCGCTCCATTGCCCCGCGCCGAAGCCTCTCGTCCAGCTTCTCGCTTACGATAAACCGCGCCATTGCCTCAGCCAGTGCATCCACGCTTTTCGGTGCAACCAACAAACCATCATGCTCGTTTGTGACTACGTCAGGCAATCCTCCGACGCAGGTTGCGATCACCGGCCGCCCAAACCCGAAGGCCATCGCGGCGACCCCGCTCTGGGTGGCATCCGTATATGGAAGCACAACGGCACTCGCTCGGCGGAACATCTGCGGAATTTCGTCAGCGAGAAAACGACGATCCACTAACTCGACCCAGGGCATTTCGCCGATACTGGCGCGATTCTGATCTAGATCGGATCCCGTTCCTGCAATTACCAAACGAAATTGCAAGCCTCTCCGAGCTAACAATTCTGCTGCCTGCAACGCGTATCCGAGACCCTTGTAGGCCTCGATTCGTCCAAAAAACAAAAACACCGGCGGCTTCTCGGGAATGGTTTCCACCCGGCCTTGATCATCACCAAGCACACCGTGTGAGACTGAAGCAAGTTGAAGAGTTAGCTGCGGCTCCCTTCCTCGCCATTCCTCCCGCATTCTTTCGCCATGTACTATCAAACGATCTGCACGAGTGCGCAAACGTATCCGATAAGCCTCAGACTTCAGGGCCACGCGCCGATCAGCTCCGCTATGCGGGACTGGGTCGTGCACGGTAACGACGAGCGGAGTTGAATATCTCAGAACGTCGTTGGTCCACGTTGGAACGCAATTCGTCACTTCCTGAACGTGAATCACGTCGGGCCGAAATCGTCGCATCTCACACGTCAGCCTCATCGCATGGATCAGCGCACTGCGGCGTCTCATCTTTCCAAACCACAGGACATTCCCGCGTCTGACAAGCGCATCCCGCAAAGACTTGGAAAGATCATACTCGGCATTGGAAGAATCCAGGATCAGCAGCACCTCGTGGCTTCTATCAAGCGCCAAGGCGAGGCGGGACGCATATTCCGCATAATGGAACGATACGAGAGCCACCTTCACTCGCAGCTCCCCTCGACCGGCGGGGTGGGGGCAGTGATCTCCACCAATGCGATTGGTTTGGCCGCAACGACCTTGATGTGCACGGAGCCGAACGGGGACTGTATAACAGCGTACCGAGACACGTTGATCATCGACAAGGCAATGACGCCGACCACCGCCGTCCCGACCTGTCCGTGGCCTCGAATCAGTGCAACACACATAATCATTGAAGCAACTAGCCCGATCCCTAGAGTGCCTTATCGCGGACGTGAAGCTCCCTAACACGCGCCCAACCTGCACTGCCAGCCAGCTCGGTCCAGCGTCCCATATTCACAAGAAGCACATCGCGCATCACGGTTGCGCGGCATGCATCAAGGTCGCTGCTCGTATCTCTTCACCGACTTCATGTCTGCCTTGTTCAAGGCGACCCCGAGCATAATTTCATCTATGTCGCTACAGGCTTTGAGCGCGCGTTCGACGACAGCGATATCCGTGCGCCCCCATTCGACAACAAGGATGAAGGAATCCAACGAGCGCGCCATGGCGCGAGCATCCGCAAATGGCGCCACGGGTGGCAGATCGACAATGACGTATTCGTAGGTTTCGCGAAGAGTCTGAAACAGTTTGGCGAGCTTGTCCGATGCCAGAAGATTGCTCGCATGAATTGGTCGAGAGTTATTGCCAACCGGTAGAAAGGCCATTTGTGATGCTGAATCGATCCACGTTGTTTCAGGCACCGAAACTGTCCCTGTCATGATGTCCAAAATGCCAAATGCGGCGCCCGGAGCCAATTCGTCCGAGAGGGATTGATTTCGCAAATTGCAGTCTACCAGGACAACTCGAGCCCCAGCATGCGCTATGAGCAACGCCAACGCCGCTGCAACGGTGGACTTTCCCTCGTGGGGTTGCGTTGAGGTGATCCCAATAGCCTGGTTTCGCTTGCCGTTACGGCTCATCGAATCTATGGCCAGCTTCATCTCAAGAAACGAATCGGTAAATCGGGACTGTGGTGCATCTGTAATGGTCCAGATTGGACTATCTCCACGTATGATGCTTCGCGATCTTGACGCGGAGTTGGACAAACGGCGCTTCGATAAGCGGTCGCCGTCCGTCGATGGCATGGCAATGGACACGAGACGATTTCGCATTGAGGCGGCCGGGCTCTCGACGCTCGCCAGGTTCATCGCCATCTTTTCGGCAGGGCCAGGGAAAGCCGTTGTCAACTTTCTCCAAACGCCGCCGGACTTGACCCTTGGGATAACTGCGATGCAGGCCATTTGATGCTCGCGACAGACCTGCCCGCCGGTACGGAAGCCTCGAACCGACAGATCGCGCAGTATCCCGATAGCGATGCCAAGAAGCACACCCCCAACGACCGATAGTCCAAGCACGATTCCGACTTTCGGCGAGCTGGCCCGCAAGGGAGGGGTCGCTTCAGCGAGCAGATGCGCTTCTAACGCTGGCGAGGATTGCTGTTGCGCCTCCATGTAACGCAGCACACGAAGAAAATTTTCATAAGTCCTTGTGGTGGATTCCGCGGCCGCTTCGAGTTCGCGGAGCTCATCTTGTGTTTTAGTTGTCAATTGCGATGGGGCTGTTCCTGGATCGACAGGCTTTGCGGAATCGGCGACGTTATTCTTACGATAGTTCGCAAGTGCGTTTTTGGCAGCTGACGCTTGGCTGCTCAACTCGTTTGTCCGATCCTTGACCCATTTCTCGCTTCGCAAGGACGAGTTGTATTTTGCGTTCAATTGAGCCGCAACGTATGTTTCGGCAACGGTGTTTAAAATCTGCGCCGCCCGCACGGGATCGGCGGAGACGAAGGAAATCTTGATAATGTACGTAAGGCCAACGCGCTTGGCCGAAAGTTTGCGTTGAAACGATTCCAGGGCATGGCGCGTCGCGCTAAATTCCGTTTCTGGTCTGCTCCAGCCGAACAGGCCGGATACCGACTTGATCATGCTGCGCACGAGGCCGTCTCGGCGGGCAAATTCCGGATCCTCCTCTGCCAGACCCAGTTTCCCAATCACAGTGCGAGCGATGCCCTCGGACTTTATGATTTCGATCTGGCTTTCCACGATCGTCGACACGGAGGCAGTGTCTCCCGGAGCGGCTTTCGTATCTACGATGATTTGTGCGTCGGCGGTAAACGTCGGTGCCGCATTAATGAGGTAGAGGAAAGCAATGCCCAGCGTTATCGAACACGTCAACAATATGGTCGAGAGACGCCGCCATATGAAGTCCACCACATCTGCCAACGAGACGATCGGCAAACGCAGGTCAGGAGTCATACTGTCCGGACCTCTCGAAGTGTTCATTTGATTAGGAGTCTGTAGCATTCTCGCACCAGCGTTGACGGTTGCACTTCAAGGCTTCGCACATGAGATGATGCGAAGCGCCCGACCGGGGCGATGGAGCCCAAGTCAGATACGCCTCGCGGTTTACCAAACGAAAGGTCGGTTAGACGGTGCAACGGGTGGAGAGGCGTCAATAAGCATTCCAATACACCTTTTTGGAGAAGAGGGTCATGACCACGATCTTTAGATCGAGAAGTAGTGACCAGTTATCGATATAGTACAGATCGTGCTCCACCCGGCGTTGCATCTTCTCGAGCGTATCGATCTCGCCACGGTAACCGTTGACCTGGGCCCAACCAGTAATGCCGGGCTTGACGTTGTGGCGACGAGAAAATGATGAAATCAGCTCAGCGAATGCCTTGTTTTGCGAGGTTGCATGCGGACGGGGCCCGATAAGCGACATGTCACCGACCAGGACATTGAACAACTGCGGGAGCTCGTCGATATTGGCGTGGCGCAGGAGATGTCCCAGACGAGTCACCCGTGGATCGTGTCTGACGACAGGTCTGAAATTGTCGCCATCCTCCATCACGGTCATCGTGCGGAATTTCAGCACGTGAATGGGCTCGTTGTTATAGCCGTGGCGCTTCTGGCGGAATAGCACCGGCCCAGGGGAATCGAGCTTGATTGCGAGCGCAACGATGACGAAGAGGGGGCTGACCATGATAAGCCCAGCGATTGCAACGACGATGTCGAATGCTCGCTTTAGTGCCCGGTTGAAAGGAGTAAGGGGGCATTGGAAGATCCGCATCGTCACAATGTTGCCGAACAGAGTGATCCGCGACACAGCCATGAGATCGATAGTCCCAACAGGGACGACGTGAACGTCAACTGGCAGCTCTGACAGGGCGCTGGCAAGCGCAAGGGCAGCCGGAACATCGGGCTCCGAGGTCAAAATGACAATGTCATCCGCTCGGAGGGGGCGGCAATCGGCGACCAGTTGGCGGACGTCAGGTAGCACTTGGACGGCTGGGGGGCGCGTCGGTACTGAAGGGTCGGGGCGAAACGTCGGAAAGTCGAACGACCGGATGGTCCGAATTCCGGTGGCCATCTCCCGAGTAGAAAAATGCAGGCAGTGACCCGGGTCTCCTATAAGGATGACGCGTCTGGCATCGATCAACCCTGATGCAATGGCAGGCTGAAGTACTGAGAACCATATTGCCCTTGTGCAGAGCACCGTAAAGAGGACACTCACAGCCTGTGCGATGATGGTCCCGCGCGAGTAGCCATCCGAGATCTTCAGAAGGAATATCGTCGAGATGAAGAAAGAGAACACGAAGAAGACGCTGCTGGCGCCGCTCCATAGGAACACGTGCCGGGGCTGTGTCTGGATCCGGGAATAGTGCCGGAGTCCTATGGAAGCGAGCAACTGCAGAGTGGAAATCAGAATGGATTCCTGGAGGTACGCGGCGTCCGGCGAGTCCTGCAGGATCAGCCGATGATAGAGGACGGCTGCGGAATAGGCCGCAACGGCTGTGAGCACGAACTCGGTGCTTGCCGCCAGTACCAATAGGGCAACTAGTCGGCCCCCCTTGCCCGCTGGGACCGCCCTGCTGCCAGCGACCAAATGCGCCGGAAGGTGGGTAGAGGCCGGCGAATTGGTAAAGGACGTATAACTCACTCGTCACTCCCAGCCCCAGCCAGTCATTTCGCCTTCCCCACCCAGTCATTTCGCCTTCCAGCCAAATCAGTAGCATTCGGGTAACTGAGCGGAAATTGGCTATAAATGGGTAGAGAGGAGTAACCACGATGGCCGATTGAGCCGGGGCCCTGCCGGATTAGATTGTCGATACCGATAGAGGACAGATCAATCGGACATAGCGAAGAGGCAGTGATCGGCCTTGCGCTAAAGAGGAAGCAGTGGTTTTGCGGATCGCCTGTTATGATGATTGCTCGAACCGTAGCGATGTCGATGCACTGCCTTCCGCGGATCGGTATGAAGGATTTCACCCGGTGACCACGTCTGTGCAGGGAGTTGCCGCCATGCCGAATTCCAGACTCTCCCATTTTTTCCACGTCGAGATCTTTGGCAGTAACAGAGGTCGTTGCATCAAGTGGGGCTTGGTAGCCGTCGGCTTGACAATGTCCGTCACTCACGCGAAGGCCGAATACCGAGTAAACATTGGAGATACACTGGAGGTTGCTGTGGCAGGCGTACCGGAGCTACGGTATCGTGCTGCTGTCCAAACTGACGGAAACATTTCGTTGCCGCTGGTTGGAACGCTTAGAGTAGCCGGACTGCCCTTACCGCAGATCCGAGCCCAGATCGGGACCACACTGGCCAGCAAGGTATATCGCCAGAGGACTCCGGACGGCCGCGAGGTCGTCGTCGTTATAGCCGCAGATGAGGTCTCGACGATCGTCGCGGACTACAGACCGATTTACGTAAATGGAGACGTGTCGAGGCCGGGTGAGTATCCTTATCGTCCGTCTATCACCGCGCGCCAGCTCGTCGCCGTGGCCGGCGGCTACGACATCATGCGTATCAGAATGAACAACCCGCATCTCGAGTCAGCAGACTTGAGAAGCGAGTATGGATCGCTCTGGACAGAGCTCGCCAGGGAACAGGCGCGCATGTGGCGCATCAAGACAGAACTCGGAGAGGGGAACCGGATCAATCCAGGCGCTCTGGCGGACGGGCCCACGGCTCGATCGGCGATTTCGGAAATCGTCAATGCAGAGACGGAATATTTGAAGACGAAGCAGAGTGATTATCAGCAGGAAAAGGAATTCCTTCAGCGCAGCGTCCGACAGGGAGGGGATCAGGTCCGCGTGCTCTCGGATCAGCAAAAAAAAGAGGAAGAGGGATTTCAGTCAGATCTCGAAGAACTGCAGAAAGCGTCCGACCTCTACGGCAAGGGTTCCTTGACCAGCCCTCGCGTTACGGATGCCCGGCGCGCGGTGCTGCTGTCATCGACCCGGAAGCTACAGACCTCTGCGCAACTATTGCTGGTCAAGCAGCAGCAGGATGAGGTTGCCAGAAGGCTGGTAAAGCTCGACGACCAGCGACGGCTCGACCTGCTCCGCGAGCTGCAAGACACCAGCGTAAGGCTCAATCAAATTCGCGAAAGGCTGCAGAGCGTCGGTGACAAGCTTCAGTACGTTGCGATGGTTCGCTCGCAACTTGCGCGTGGAGCCGACAGTAAGCCTGAGATTGCGATCGTCAGAAAAGGCGAGAAAGGGCCGGAACGGATTATCGCAAGCGAGGATACCGAATTGCAGCCGGGTGACGCCGTCGAGGTGGGCCTGCGGTACCAGGACGGTTCAGACGCGCCTCCCCGAAAGCTGAGTAGTTCAAACATTCCGACGATAGGCCGGACCGCAGCGACCGCGGACGATTTACTGCGCACCGGCACGAAGTGACGAGGGCTGCTGCAACTCCGAAACGTAAATCGTTGCGAGATAAGTGTTCTGCCGTGGTCTGTCGGCGAGGATTTTCCGGCTTCAGAAGGTGGCCTCGGCTGGGGATTACTTAATGGCCTGAATTCCTGTTGGAGTTTTGAGCGGTTCACGCCTTCGGAGGCAACAAACGCAACGCGCCGTAACATTGCTGGTCGCTGGGAATTGGCAATAAGTAGGTAGTTACGATGGTCCATTGAGCCGACGCAACCAGAGACGATTCGCTGTGCGGCGAGAGAAGGTGAGAGGGCCATGAAAAGAATTTTGAGTCACGCGTTCCATTAGACGGACCCAACGCTCCGCAGCCTACCCCCGAAAGAGGTAGGGAGGGGCTTCCATGCGAGTTATAGGATTCGCATCAGCGGAGCGCATAATGACGCATCCAAACAAGCCGTATCACCATGCGAGAGGTAATTGTAGATGGGGCGCGCGGTCATTCTCAACGAGCCAATGAATCCGCCCACGGGTATCGGGGGCGCGTCGCGAAGCGATTCGGATGGGGGGACATTTGCGCAGCAGACAATGAGGCGCCTGCCCACGCAGGGACGATCCGCGACCAGTTTGATAGCCGCGACTATGCTCGCGATGCCATGGGCGTTGGAAGCCCAGGCGTCTTCGGATCAAGCGCGACACCTGGCGGATGCCCAACACGCGATGGCCGCCCGCAATTTCGCTTTCGATGGAATGGTAGGTTATGGCAGCGTCGAGATCTTGCTGTCGAGCAGCGGCAGAAACGAAAGATCGGTGCAGGTTGCGCAAGCAGCGACTGGTGATGCAGGTCGGCCTCGGGAACGAGAATACGACTGGACCGAGACGCTATCCTGCGAACTCACCGTGGCAAGGCGCGATATCGAGTTGCTGCAACGTCTCGAGCTGGGGCGCGATCGGGCCGAGTGGCTGGCGCAGGACCTTGCGGCTGCTCGGCGCGAAGTCGAAATCCAAAGCGCACGGGCGGCGAAGGCAGTTGAGGAAGCTTCCCGGTTGAAACAAGCGGAGGCGAGCGGCGGGACGGAGTCGGAGACATCTTTGCAGCATGAGCGAGAGCGGTCCGCGCGGCTGGAGCAGGATCTTGCGGCGGCGCGGCGCAACGTCGAGACCCAAACGGCATTGGCGGCGAAAGCAAGTGAGGAAGCTTCCCGGCTGAAACAGACAAGGGCGAGCAGCGAAGCAGAGACGTCTCTGCAACAGGAGCGCGAGCGGTCCGTACGGCTGGAGCAGGATCTTGCGGCGTCGCGGCGCGACGTCGAGACCCAAACGACGCTGGCGGCGAAAGCGAGCGAGGAAGCTTCCCGGCTGAAACAGGCAAGGGGGAGCAGTGAAGCAGAGCTACAGACGTCTCTGCAGCAGGAGCGCGAGCGGTCCGCACGGCTGGAGCAGGATCTTGCGGCGTCGCGGCGCGACGTCGAGACCCAAACGGCCTTGGCGGCGAAAGCAAGTGAGGAAGCTTCCCGGCTGAAACAGGCGAGGGGGAGCAGCGAAGCAGAGCTGCAGAAGCCCCTGCAACAGGAGCGCGAGCGGTCCGGGCGGCTGGAGCAGGATCTTGCGGCGGCGCGGCGCGATGTCGAAACCCAAACGGTATTGGCAGCGAAAGCAAGCGAGGAAGCATCCCGGCTGAGGCAAGCAGGTGAGAACAGCGAAGCCGAGCTCCAGAAGTCCCTGCAACAGGAACGCGAGCGGTCCGGGCGGCTGGAGCAGGATCTTGCGGTGGCGCGGCGCGACGTCGAGACCCAAACGGTATTGGCAGCGAAAGCTAGCGAGGAAGCGTCCCGGCTGAAACAAGCAAGCGAGAGCAACGAAGCGAAGCTGCAGAAGCCCTTGCGGCAGGAGCGCGAGCGATCCGCGCAGCTGGAGCAGGATCTTGCGGCGGCGCGGCGCGATGTCGAAACTCAGACGGCACTGGCGGCAAAAGCAACCGAAGCAGTGATGCGGGCGAAGCGTGCTGCGGAAGCGGATGCTGCCGAGCTCACGAAATCGATCCAGAAGGAGCGCGAGAGGGCCGACGCACTTGCGCAAGGCCTCTCGATGACGCGCAGCGCACTCTATGCATATGAGGCCCGCGCCCGCAAACTCGAAGACGAGACGGTCGAGCTCAAGAAGGCGGCTGCAAGCGGCGCGCCGTCGCTTCGCAAATCCGCACAGGAAGAGCGCGATCGGGCCGCGGGGCTGGAACAGGATCTCGGAACCGCACGTCGCGATCTCGAAACGCAGGCTGCCTCGGTGGCCAGGGCGAGCGAGGAAGCCGCGCGGACGAGGCAGACGGCAGAGCGCGACCTAGCCGCGTTGCGCAGTTCATTGCAGCAGGAGCGGGCCAGGTCCGAACAGCTCGAACGGGACCTCGCGCTTGCGAAACAAGCCGCGCCCAATGCTGGGACGGTCGGCTCGACCGCGCGGGACAGGGCTGCGGATAACGCGAAGCTAGTCGCCGACCGGACACGAGCGGCGGGCTTTCGGGTCGATGCCCAGGCCAATTCCAATGTCAATTCGAAGGAAGCCGCGGTGACGGCAGGGTTGCTCGCGCGTGCAACCGCGCTGCTCAGGCAGGGAGACGTAGGCGCTGCACGGATTGTGCTGGAGCGCGCCATCGAGATGGGCAGCGCCCAGGCGAGCTTCTCGCTCGCAGAAACTTATGATCCCTTGGTCCTTGCCAAATGGGGAACTCTTGGAACGCGCGGCGATGCGGTCAGAGCGCAAGACCTCTACGCGAAAGCCGACGCCGCAGGAATCAAGGAGGCGAAAGCGCGGTTTGAGGCGCTGCGCCGGTAGCATCAGTTTGAACGAAACGAAAAGTGTCCGAGATGATCTTACTGACCGGAGGCGCCGGCTACATTGGTTCCCATGTGTCTGTCGCGTTACTCGATGCCGGCCTCGATGTCATCGCAGTCGACAATCTCTCCAACAGCAACAACGCCTCTCTAGAAAGGGTGCAATCCATCTGCGGGCGGTCGCTCGCTTTTTGCCACGCCGACATCCGCAATGAAGAAGCGATTTGTAACGTATTGCGTGACTACGAAGTGACGGCGGTTATCCATCTGGCGGGGCTGAAGGCCGTGGGTGAATCCAACGCGGAGCCGATGACCTATTACGAGAACAACGTCCTGGGAACGATGCGGCTCTTGTCAGCCATGAAGAGAGCCAGCGTGAAGACGCTTGTCTTTAGTTCGTCCGCAACCGTCTACGGGATTCCCGCGTATCTGCCGCTCGATGAGAAACATCCCCTCGGACCGACAAATCCATACGGCCGCACGAAGTTCTTTATAGAGGAGATGCTGAAGGATCTCTGCAAGTCCGACCCTGACTGGCGGGTCGGCATCCTGCGCTACTTCAACCCGGTTGGCGCGCACGAAAGTGGGCTCATTGGAGAAGACCCGGTCGGCATTCCGAACAATCTCGTGCCATTTGTGGCGCAAGTGGCAGTAGGAAAGCTCGAGAAAGTGCGGGTTTGCGGAAACGACTATGACACTCCAGATGGTACCGGCATCCGCGATTTCATTCATGTCGTCGATCTTGCATCCGGGCATTTATGCGTTTTGAACCACCTGAAGCAGCCCGGCGCGCTGACGGTCAACCTTGGAACGGGAATCGGCCACAGCGTTTTGGAGGTGATTCAGACATTTGAGGCCGTGAGCGGAAGGTCTGTTCCGTATGAAATTGGCGAACGTCGGACCGGCGATGTCGCCGCCTGTTATGCCGACCCGACATTTGCGGAAAAGACGTTGGGTTGGAAATCGGTGCGATCATTGGCGCAAATGTGCGCGGATCATTGGCGTTGGCAATCGAAGAATCCGGACGGCTATCGGGGTGCGCAATACCAGACGAACAAACTGAAGTTCAGGGTAGGCTAGGGACGCGATCAAAGAGGTGATTGAAGCTGCCGCAGTAGCGATGGCGCGGATCACGATACACGGCTGCAACTGTGACCTAAAAAACGCGATCGGCCGATGGGACCGCAGAAAGCGTAGACGTCGCTGCAGCGTGGCAGAGAGATATCGTCCAATATGCCAGGTATGATTTGTCGGTCAGAGTTGGAGATCGCGCCCAGCTACAGCCGGAAACGTGGCTACCCCACTGCGATGCGGCTTCGAGAACTCGCTGGCGACCGCCCAGACCGCGCTGTAGTCGTCCGTGAACAAGCGCCTAAGCGATTGAGCGGGAGTCTGTTTTTCGGTTGTGGGAGCATTTGAGATTGCAGGGATTGGGAACTCGAGACCCCAAAACTTGCAATTTCGTTTGTGGATTCCCTTTCGCTGCAGACCATGATTCTGTGGTGCATCGGAGGGACGATGCGGCTGAAGAAGCACAAGACGACGGGATCGAACGATCTGTTCCGGGCACGACTGGACCAGATCATCAACATGAAGCACGAGCTGGTTCTGCTTGCCGGCAAGATCGATTGGGACTGGATCGACGGCGAGATCGCACCGCTCTAGAGCGAGAATGGCCGGCCCGAGATCGAAACCCGCTTCATGATCGGGCTGTTGTTGCTCAAGCACATTTACGGGCGGTCCGATGAAGGGGTGTGCGAGCGCTGGGTCTACGACCCGTATTTCCCGTTCTTTACCGGCGAAGAGTTCTTCCAGCACGCCTTCCCGCACGAGCGCTCGGACCTGAGCCATTGGCGCAAGCGGCTCGGCGACAGACTGGAGCTGCTGTGCCGAGAGCCTGCGGGTGGCGCACGAGGCCGGCGCGTTACGCAGCCAGGACCTCAAGCGGGTCACGGTCGACACCACGGTGCAGCCAAAGGCGATCACCTTCCCGACCGATGCCAAGCTGCTGCACGCAGCAATTAAGGGTCTCAACCGCCTGGCGACCAGGCACGGCGTCAGGCTGCGGCAATCCTATTCTCGCGTGGCCAAGGCGGCGGCGATGATGGCGGGCCGCTACGCCCATGCCAAGCAGTTCAAGCGGCATCAGCGGCAGTTGCGCATCCTGCGCAGCCGGCTGGGCCGGATCATCCGCGACATCCGCCGCAAGATCGAAGGACAGACGGCCCTTGAGGGGATGTTCGCGCTTCCGCTCGGCCGCGCTGTGCAGATCCGCTCGCAACAGCAGCGCCAGCGCGGCTCCAAGCTGTATTCCTTCCATGCCCCGGAGGTGGAGTGCATCGGCAAGGGCAAGGCTGCCGCACCTTACGAGTTCGGGGTGAAGGCCTCCATCGTCACCAACAACCGCCGGGTTCCCGGGGGCCTGTTCGTGCTGCACGCCAGGGCGATGCCCGATAACCCGTACGACGGTCATACCTTGCGGGACGTCATTGACCGTACCGAGACACTCACCGGCTGCCCGATCGAGCGGGCTTATGTCGACAAGGGATACCGCGGCCACGACGCGCAAAATCCCCGTCGCGTCTTCATCTCCGGCCAGAAGCGTGGCGTCTTCGGTGTCATCAAGCGCGAACTGCGCCGCCGCTCCGCCATCGAGCCCATCATCGGACACCTCAAGGCCGAAGGCCACCTCGGCCGCTGCTACCTCAAAGGCCGCGCAGGGGCCGCTGCCAACGTCATCCTCTCAGCCGTCGGCCACAACTTCCGCCGCATCCTCGCCTGGCT
>NZ_LLXZ01000060.1 GCF_001440395.1 Bradyrhizobium jicamae
TCATCGACGCCTGTGCCGCGGCCGGCCCAGCGCGCCGCGCCGCCGCCGAGCAGGGCCGCGCAAAGCGTTGCGGCCGTTGTCGTGTTCGCGATGCCCATCTCGCCGACCGCAAGCAGGTCACAATCTTCAGGCACGCTGCGATAGCCGGCATCGACCGCGCTGAGAAATTCTCCTTCGTCCATCGCCGCCGCTTCGGTGAAATCGCGCGTCGGATGATCAAGTTCGATCGGCACCACGCAAAGCTCGGCGGAAGCGGCCTTGGCGATCTGGTTGATCGCCGCGCCACCTCCCGCAAAATTCGCCACCATCTGCGCGGTGACGGCCGGCGGGTAAGCCGAGACGCCGCGCGCGGCGACGCCGTGATTGCCGGCGAAGACGGCAATGGTCACCCGATCCAGCCGCGGCATCTCGCGGCCCTGCCACTGCGCCAGCCAGATCGCAAGTTCTTCGAGGCGGCCGAGGCTTTCACGCGGCTTGGTGAGATTCTGCTGCCGCCGCGCGGCGCTGTCAGCCAGTCGCTGGTCGCCGCGCGGCAAGTCGCGACAGAAGGCGCGGATATCGTCTAGACTGTCGAACTGCATGCGATTCTCACCTCGGATGGGGGCCGCACGCTAGAACGTTTCTCCGGACATCGCCATGAATGAATGGTTCGACGACTTCAAAACCGCCGTCGCGTTTCTGACGCGACTGCCGATGCCGCATCCGGAAGGCGCGATGCCGCCGAATTTCGTGCGCGCGCAGCGGATGTTTCCCGTCGTCGGCGCGCTGATCGGCGCCGCGGTGGGATTGTTGTGTCTCGGCCTGCGATCCGTCGGCGTGCCCGATCTTGCGGCGGCAGCCCTGGCGCTCGGCGCCAGCGCGATCCTGACCGGCGCGCTGCATGAGGATGGCCTTGCCGATATCGCCGATGGGTTCGGCGGCGGCCGCGACCGCGAATCGAAGCTGGAGATCATGCGCGACAGCCGGCTCGGCACCTATGGCGCCATGATTCTGCTGGTGAGCTTTGCCGCAAAATTGTCCGCGCTGGCGGCAATTCCGGATGGCCATGTCGTGCCGGGCCTGATTGCCGCGCATGCGCTGGGGCGTGGCATACTGCCCGCGATGTCCCTGCAACTGCCCTATGCGCGCAAGGATGGGCTGGCGCGCAACGCCGGCCAGCCCGACGCGGCGACAGCGGCAATCGCTGCCGGCCTTGCGCTGCTGATCGCGCTGTTGTCGCTGTCGTGGAGCAACGCGCTCCTTGCCGCGATTGCGGCCGGCGTTACCGCGTTTGCCGTGGCGTGGCTGGCGCTGCGGCAGATCGGCGGCCAGACCGGCGACGTATTGGGCGGTGCCGAGCAGGTGGCGGAGACCGCGATCCTGGTGCTGCTTGCCGCGAGATTGACGTCTTGAGCACGGAAACAAATCTCTGGCTGATCCGCCACGCGCCGGTCGACGGGCCGCGCGGCCTGATCCACGGCCCCGACGCGCCGGCCGATCTCGGCGATGCCGCAGCCTTTGCCGCGCTGAAGGCAAGATTGCCCGCAAACGCGTTCGCGGTGTGCAGCCCCGCGCGCCGCACGCGCGAGACCGCCGAAAAACTCGGTCTCGATCCGGTCGATCAGCCGGCCTTTCGCGAACAGGATTTTGGCGCGTGGACGGGACGGCGTCACAGCGAACTCGAACGCGAACTCGGCGCGGCCTATCCTGAGTTCTGGAAATCGCCCGCCGGCAACCGGCCGCCCGGCGGCGAAAGTTTTGTCGACCAGATCGATCGCGCGCGGGCAGAGCTTGCGCTGCTGCCTGCAGGCGAGGTGATCCTCGTCGTGCATTCCGGCACCATCCGCGCCGTGCTCGCCATCGCACTCGATCTCGCGCCCGAGCAGGCGCTGCGCTTTGTCATCGATCCGCTGTCGCTGACCCGGATCGACCGGCTCGCGAATGGCTGGCGCGTGGTTGCGGTGAACAGGTAGCCCGGCGAAGAAGTAGGGTGGGCAAAGCGACTTGTCCGCCGTAGCTTGAAGAGCGAAGGCGGAAGCGTGCCCACCATTTCGCGGAACAGATCGGATGGATGGTGGGCACGGCGCATGTGCGCCTTTGCCTACCCTACGACGATTGGAATGATTCTGCGGGAACGAACGGCAAGACTATTCGTTGACGCCCCATGATGGATCATCTTTTTCTCAGCACGATCTGCGCGAGCGTCTTGTTGCTCGTGACGGCATTTGCCTTGGGAACACCCGGCTTGAAAGCGGATGTTCCAGCGGAAAAGACCGTGCTGTTGCGCGTTGCAGCGCGCTAAACGATCCTCTTCCCTCGCGATCTGACAAGGATACCGCGGAACTACCCGTTCCGCCGCTGGCCGCGTAACGTCGGCAGGCCGATGCCGGCGGCGTCGAAGCCGCCATCTACGGCGAGGATCTGCCCGGTGATATAGCTCGAGCGCTCGCTGCACAGGAAGAAGATCGCCTCCGCCAGTTCTTCCTCAAGGCCGTAGCGGTTGAGGGGGATGGCGTCGTGATAGTCGGCGCGGATTTCCGGCGTGTGCACCTGTTTCGCCATCGCGGTTTCGACCGGGCCGGGCGCCACGGCGTTGACGCGAATGCCGAGCGAAGCCAGTTCCACCGCGAGTTGCTTTGTCAGATGCGCAAGCCCGGCTTTGCTGGTGCCGTAGGCCGAGCGCAGGGTGGAAGCACGTACCGCCGAAATGGACGTGATGTTGACGATCGCGCCGCCATGCTCGCGCATCAAGGGTGCTGCCGCCTTGGTGCATAGGAACGGGCCAGTGAGGTTGACCGAAAGAATCCGGCACCAGTCTTCATCCGAGGTGTCGAGCAGCGGCGCGAACACCGCGATGCCGGCATTGTTGACCAGCGCATCGAGCCGGCCGAACCGGCCGCTCACCGCCGCCATGGCCTTGGCCACCGCGCCTGCATCGGAGACGTCGCAATGCAGCGCCAGCGTATTGTCGGGGTCGGCGAGACTGGCTACCGCGCGGTCGAGCAATTCCCCCTCGATGTCGAGCAGCGCCACGTGCCAGCCCTCGGCGAGAAACCGTTTCGCCGTCGCAAGCCCGATGCCGCGCGCGGCGCCGGTGACGAGGGCAACTTTTTGCGAAGGAGAGGGCATGGGCAGGGTCCGTTGGCGAGTGAAATTTCCCGCTCCTATAGCGCAAGCCCTGATGCGTGTCGCGGCGCCAGCGATGCAGAATTCGGTGTTGCCGGACGTCCGATATGCAAAATCCGATACGGGCAGTCAGCCCGTATCGGATCAAGCCGGTGGCGATGTCTCAAAGCGCTAGCGCTGCGCGATCGCCTTTGCCTCCGCCGCGGCGCGCTGCATGCTGGAGGACATCTCGCTGGTGACGGTGCTCTGTTCTTCGACCGCGGCGGCGGTCGCCGTGACGTATTCGTTGACGCCCTGGATCGCCTGCTTGATGCTGTCGAGCGCGCCGACGACGTCGCCGGAGATGCTGTTGAGATTGCCGATCTCCTGCCCGATCTTGTCGGTCGCCTGCTTGGCCTGGGTGGCGAGGTTCTTGACCTCGGACGCCACCACGGCAAAGCCGCGGCCGGCTTCGCCGGCGCGGGCCGATTCGATCGTCGCGTTCAGCGCCAGCAGGTTGATCTGGCCGGTGATGTTACCGATCAGTTCCACGATGCCGCTCATCGCCTGTGCCGCCTCGTTCAGCCGCTTCGCCTCGGCGTCGGCGGCCTCGACCCGCTCGACAGCGGTGGTCGCCGTCTCGCGCGACTTGGTCATGGCTTCGGAGATTTCCCGCACCGAGGCGTTCAATTCCTCGGCGCCCGCGGCGACCGATTCCATCATGCCGCGCACGCGCTCGTTGCCCATCCGCACCAGCACCTGCGCGGTGGTGTCGGTGGCGTACTTCACCACCTTAAACGGCTTGCCGTTGAGATCGAGGATCGGATTGTAGGACGCCTGGATCCAGACTTCCTTTCCGTTCTTGCCGATCCGCTTGTACTCGGCGGCCTGGTATTCGCCGCGATTGAGCGCCGCCCAGAATTCGCGGTAGGACGCGCCGTCGCGCTCGGCCTGTTCGACGAACATGCTGTGATGCCGGCCGCGGATCTCGTCCAGCGAATAGCCGACGGTCCTGAGGAAGTTCTGGTTGGCGCCGATGATGCTGCCGTCCATGTTGAATTCGATCACCGCCTGCGACTTGCCGATGGCGGCGATCTGGCCGGCGAGGTCGGCGGTCGCAAGCTTCTGGCTGGTGACGTCGGTGGCGAACTTCACTACCCGGAACGGCTTGCCCTTTTCGTCGAGCACCGGATTGTAGGAGGCGAGGATCCAGACTTCGCGGCCGCCCTTGCCGATCCGCTTGTATTCGGCCGACTGGTGTTCGCCACGGTTGAGGCTCGCCCAGAACTGCCGGTAGGCCGCGCCGTCGCGCTGCGACGGCTCGACGAACATGCTGTGGTGCTTGCCCTGGATTTCGGCGAGCGTGTAGCCCATCGCCTTCAGGAAGTTTTCATTGGCGGTGACGATGGTCCCGTCCATCTCGAACGCGATGACCGCCTGCGCACGGCTGATCGCGGCGATCTGGCCGGCGTCTTCCATGCTCCTGATCTTGCGGGCGGTGATGTCGGTTGCGAACTTCACGACCTTGACCGGCTTGCCGCCGCCGTCGAGGACGGGGTTATAGGACGCCTGGATCCAGACTTCCTTTCCGCCCTTGCCGATCCGCTTGTATTCGGCCGACTGGAATTCGCCGCGGTTGAGCTTCGCCCAGAAATCCCGGTAGCCGGCGCTGTCGCGCTCGGACGGCTCGACGAACATGCTGTGATGCTTGCCCTGGATTTCGCCGAGCGAGTAGCCCAGCGCTTTCAGGAAATTGCTATTGGCGGTGTGGATGGTGCCGTCCATGCCGAACTCGATGACGGCCTGGGATTTGCCGATCGCGTCGGCCAGCGCCTTGTCCGTCGCGGAATTCCTGCGTGATAAAAACATGACATGACCTCATCGATGATTTTCGGGGAAATGATGAGGCGATTGATCAATGGTTGTTCCGAGCCTGGTCGCCCTGTGCGTCAGGTTTGATCGAAACCAGAAAGAAATCGTTAACGCTGTTCTACGCGCAACATGGCAAAGCGCCGACTCCTGATGGGCGTCGGGCGCGTGGTGCAAGTTCAGCGGGTGGACGCTGAGATTAGCGCCTTCGCATCATGACAATTCCGCCGAGGCGCGCTGCATGTTGTTCGACATGTCCTGTGTCACGATGCTCTGCTCCTCGACCGCCGCGGCGGTGGAGGCGATGAACTCGTTGACGTCGGCGATCGCCGCCTTGATGGCGGTCAGCGACCCCGCGACATCGCCGGCGACGCCGTTGAGCGATTCGATTTCCTTCGAGATCGTGTCGGTGGCGTGCTTGGCCTGGTTGGCGAGATTCTTGACCTCCGATGCGACGACCGCAAACCCGCGGCCGGCCTCGCCGGCACGGGCCGATTCGATGGTGGCGTTCAGCGCCAGCAGGTTGATCTGCCCGGTGATGTTGCCGATCAGCTCGACGATCCCGCTCATCGCCTGCGCCGCGACGTTGAGCCGCTGCGCCTGCTGGTCGGCGGCGTCGACCCGCTCCGTTGCACCGGCGGCGTTCGCCTTCGACTTGCTCATCGTCGAGGAAATCTCGCGGATCGAGGCGCTCATCTCTTCGCTGCCGGCCGCCACCTGCTCGATCAGGCCGCGCGCGTTCTCCGCCTTCCTGCGCATCACCGCCTGCATGGTGACGTCGGTGGCGTATTTCACCACCTTGAACGGCTTCCCGTTGAGGTCGAGGATCGGGTTGTAGGAAGCCTGGATCCAGATTTCGCGGCCGCCCTTGGCGATGCGCTTGTATTCTGCCGCCTGGTACTGGCCGCGGTTGAGCTTCTCCCAGAACTCGCGATAGGCCGGCGCGTTGCGCTCGGCGGGCTCGACGAACATGCCGTGATGCTTGCCCTGGACCTCGCTGAGCGTATAGCCCATCGCGCCGAGGAAATTCTGGTTGGCGGCGCGGACGGTCCCGTCCATGTTGAATTCGATCACCGCCTGCGACTTCCGGATCGCTTCGATCTGGCCGTCATTGTCGGCGGCTTTCAGCTTCTGCGCGGTCACGTCGGTCGCGAACTTGACGACCTTGAACGGCTTGCCGGCCTCGTTGAGGATCGGATTATACGTCGCGAGGATCCAGATCTCCCTGGCTCCTTTGGCGAGACGCTTGTACTCGGCGGCCTGATAGTCGCCGCGATTCAGCCTCGCCCAGAACTCGCGATAGGCCGCGCTGTCGCGATCGGCCGGCACGACGAACATGCTGTGGTGCTTGCCCTGGATTTCGGCGAGGGTGTAACCCATCGCGCGCAGGAAATTGTCGTTGGCGGTGACGATGGTGCCGTCCATGTTGAATTCGATCACCGCCTGCGCGCGGGCGATCGCCGCGATCTTGCCGGCCTCTTCCATGCTGCGGATCTTTTGCGCCGTGATGTCGGTCGCGAACTTGATGACGCCCGTCGGCCTGCCGCCTGCATCGATGATCGGATTGTAGGACGCCTGGATCCAGATCTCGCGGCCGCCCTTGCCGAACCGCTTGTATTGCGTGGCCTGAAACTCGCCGCGGTTCAGCCTGGCCCAGAACTCTCGATAGGCCGCGCTCTCGCGCTCGGCCGGATCGACGAAGATCCTGTGATGCTTGCCCCTGATCTCGTCGAGCGAGTAGCCGACGGCGTCGAGAAAATTCCTGTTCGCGGTGACGATGGTGCCGTCGAGCTTGAATTCGATTACCGCCTGCGACCTGTCGATCGCGGCCGCCTGTGCAATGGCATTTTGGACGAGTGACTTCCTTTGGAGATTGAACAAGGCGCGCTCCGTCCGAGTTCGGGGCTTTGCAGGAGTGTGGAACCATTTCCACTTTTTCCCAGATTGCGAATCGGCACTTAACGTTTCGTGAAGCATGTGCGTGTTTGCGGCGTGTCGACGCGACAAAATGCGAAAAAAATTCACGTATGCTCGGCGACTGGCATTTGCCGGATCGGGTATGCATGCAGGCACGCACAGTGCAGTGAATTATGCTCCGTAATCCTACGGGCTCGCAAACCTACTTCCGGTTCACGACGCTCTCATACGCCGCCTGCAATCGCTCGCCGACCGATGGACCGATTCGCTTGCGTCGCTTCGCGCCGAGATGACTCTCGCGCAGCTCGTCCATGAACTCGGCCCATAGTTTCGGTCCGCCCTCGCTGAGCAGCCGCGCGCGGATGCCGAGTTCTTCGCTGACCGGCAGATATTTGTAACCCCACGCCGCCATCTGCGCGAGAACGGGCATCAGCTCGATGCCCTGCTCGGTGAGCGAATAGATTCCCTTCTGTTTGTGCGAGGGATCGTCCTCGCGGGTGATGATGCCGGCGTCGAGCAGGGTCTTGAGCCGGTCGGCGAGAATGTTGGAGGAGATGCCTTCCTCCGATTTGGTCAGCAGTTCGCGAAAATGCCGCCGGTTGCCGAACATCATGTCGCGGATGATCAAAAGGCTCCATTTGTCGCCGAGCACTTCCAGCGAGAGATTGATCGGGCAGCCGGAGCGGCTGATGTCGGTCATGTTCGGTTCCAGGCAGCGGTCACGACGACCTCAAAAAAACTGCTTGCAATATTGCACCGGTTGCCTCAGAGTACAACCAGTTGCAAAATGCAATCGGTTGTTGGGAAGGAGGCAGCGATGGCCAAACTGATCATGTGGAACCTGATGACGCTGGATGGCTTCGTGGAAGGCCCGAACCGCGACATTTCCTGGCATTCCGACGTCTGGGGCGAGGAACTGGAGCAATTGTCGATCGAGCAGATGACGGCCGCCGGCGGATTGCTGTTCGGCCGCGTCACCTACGAATTGATGGCGAGCCATTGGCCGAGCGCGACCGGCGCGGTCGCCGATTTCATGAACGCGGCGCCGAAATACGTATTCTCGCGCACGGTAAAGAAGTCCGATTGGAACAACACGCAGATGTTCGAGGCCGACGTATCAGGCACCGTCGCCCGGCTGAAGCGCGATAGCGCCAAGGACCTTTTTGTGTTCGGCAGCGCCGATCTCGCCGGCAGCCTGATCGCGCATGGCTTGACCGACGAGTTCCGCATCGCGGTGACCCCCGTCATTCTCGGCGGCGGCACGCCGTTGTTCAAGCAGGGCGCGAAGGTCAAGCTGAAGCTGATCGACAGCCGGCCGTTGTCGACCGGCATCGTGATCCTTCGCTACGTGCCGGCCGCCGCAAAATAATTCTTTGCGTCAAATGTCGGCGCGCGCATGCGCGGGTCGTCTTGTTACACCGGGAGTTTTCCATGTCGCTCACACTTCATTTCCATCCATTGGCCTCGTACTGCTGGAAGGCGTTGATCGCGCTCTATGAGCACGACATCCCGTTCACGCCGAACCTGGTCGATCTCGGCAATCCGGCCGAGCGCGCCGCGCTGGTGAAGCTGTGGGGGATCGGCAAATTTCCGGTGCTGCAGGACGACGCGCGAGGCGAGATCGTTCCGGAGTCCAGTATCATCGTCGAATATCTCGACCGCCACCATGGCGACTGGACGCGGCTGATCCCGGCCGATCCGGACCGGGCGCTGCAGACGCGGCTACGCGACCGCTTCTACGATCTCTATGTGCATCTGCCGATGCAGAAGATCATGGTCGACCGGCTGCGCCCGGGAGGAAAGCGGGATGCTCTTGGCGTCGAGGAGGCGAGGGCGCAGTTGCGGACTTCCTACGCCATGATCGAACGGCAGATGGCCGGCGGTGGCTGGGCGATGGGCGCTGATTTCACGCTGGCCGATTGCGCCGCGGCGCCCTCGCTGTTCTACGGCAACATGGCGGAGCCGTTCGGTGACGGCCTCAAGAACGTCGCCGCTTATCTCGAACGACTGAAGGCGCGGCCATCCGTCGCGCGCGTGCTGAAGGAAGCCGAGCCCTATTTCCAGATGGTGCCCAAAGAAAACCCATAAGGAAAATTGAGAAGGAGCGCCGAATGGCCGGAGCCAGCAGGGCGGATACAATCCGCAGGATATTTGCAGCCTATCTGTCCAACGACCGCACGTTCGTCGAGGACGCCTTCAGCGACGAATTCCGCTTCACCAGCCCGTTCGATGACAACATCGACAAGGCGACCTATTTCGCGCGCTGCTGGCAGAACAGCGACTGGATCGAGCGGCACGAGCTGGAGCGGGTTGTCGTCGACGGCGACGCCGCCTTTGTGACCTACCGCTGCGTGGCGAGGGGCGGAAAGAGTTTCCGCAATACCGAGTTCTTCGTCTTCGGTGGCGACAAGGTGAAGCGTATCGACGTCTATTTCGGCGCGACCTACCAGGATGGCAAGTTCGTCAGGCAGCCGGGATAGCCACACATTCTGCATCGTTCCCCGGACGCGATGCGGCGCCACAAGTGCGTTCACGCGCGTCTTCGACGCGCTATGGCGCCGCTTCGCAGCCCGGGCACAATTACTCCAAAAATAATTTTCACTGACATGTCGGCGGCGTAAAAGCCCGCTCGTCTTGTTGACGAAGGCCGGCGCGACAGCCCGGCCAAACCGACGAAACGGAGCGCGAAAATGCGATTCATGGTGATTGTGAAGGCCAGCAAGGACACGGAAGCCGGCGTGATGCCGAGCACGGAACTGCTGGCCGCGATGGGCAAGTTCAACGAAGAGCTGGTCAAGGCCGGGGTGATGGAGGCGGGCGAGGGGCTGCATCCGACCTCGAAGGGCGCGCGGATCAAATATCGGGGCGGAGAGGGCAGCGCCAGCCGCGGTCCGTTCCCGCTCTCGGGCGATCTCGTCGCCGGCTTCTGGCTGATCAACACCAAATCGCTGGATGAAGCGATCGCGTGGATGAAGCGCGCGCCGTTCCTCGATGGCGACGAGGTCGAAATCCGTCAGGTGTTCGCGGCGGAAGATTTTGGCGAAGCGCTCACCCCCGAGCTGCGCGAGCAGGAAGAGCGGCTTCGCGCGCAAGCGGCGAAGAAGTGACAGGCCGCCGTCATTCCGGGGCATCGCGAAAGCGATGAACTATGGTGCGCAATTGCGCACCTGAGAATCTCGCGCCGCAATCTCCAGATTCCGGGTTCGCTTCGCGCCCCGGAATGACAGCAACAGACAAGGACTTTCACCATGCGATTCATGATGCTGATGATCCCCCTGGGCTACGAGACCGCGCCGCCGGACGTCCAGCTCGATCCCGAGCGCGTCAAGGCGATGATGAAATACAACGAGGCGCTCAAGGAGGCCGGCGTGCTAATCGCGCTCGATGGCCTGCATCCGCCCTCGATGGGCGCGCGGGTGTCCTTCGCCACCGGCAAGCCGGTTGTCACCGACGGCCCCTTCACCGAGGCCAAGGAAGTGCTCGGCGGTTACTGGATGATCTCTGTGAAGTCGCGCGAGGAAGCGATCGCCTGGGCGAAAAAATGCCCGGCCAGCGAGAACGAGATCATCGAGATCCGCCAGGTGCAGGAGATCGGCGATTTCTCCGAGGAAGTGCAGCAGGCGGCCGCCGGCTTCGAGGAATTGCAGAAAGGAAATGCACACAAGGCGCGGTGAGATTGGGTGTGCTTCGCGGCGCTGCAGCTAGGCTCCGCACGCCGTTAAGTCGAGAGTCTATCGCCGATCCGTCAACCGCAAGGGAGGAGAAACCTCATGAGCACCAACGATACATTCCTCGCTGTCTTTCTCGGCAGCAAGACCGGCGCGAAGATGGCGGCCTGGAATGCGCTGCCCGAGGCTGAGCGGCGCGCCAGGGAACAGCAGGGAATGGCGGCGTGGAAGGCTTGGGTCGAGAAGCACCAGGCGGCGATCGTCGCCATGGGGGGCCCGCTCGGCAAGACCAAGAAGGTCGATTCAAACGGTATTGCCGACATCGGTAACGAGATGGGCGCCTTCACGGTGGTGCGGGCCGGCTCACATGAGGCCGCCGCGAAACTGTTCGAGAACCACCCGCATTTTGCGATCTTTCCCGGCGAGCGCGTGGAGATCATGCCGGTCCTCCCGATTCCGGGCGGCTAAGAAACCGGAATTTGCGGCGCCATTGCACGCCGTTAACCTTCATGAACAGCGCAAAATAAGTGACCTTTACGGTCCACTCATGTTAAAGCCTTTTACATGAGTTGGCGCAAGGATCAGGGCCGTACGGAACGCGGCTATCATCACGGCAATCTGAAAGAGGCGTTGCTGCAGGCGGCGCTCGATCTGATTTCGCAGAAGGGGCCTGCCGGCTTCACCTTCGCCGACGCCGCGCGGATGGCCGGCGTCAGCCCGGCCGCGCCGTATCGGCATTTTCGCGATCGCGATGAGTTGCTGTCCTCGATCGCCCAACGTGGCTTCGAGCAGTTCGAGGCGGCGCTGACGCAGGCCTGGGACGATGGTCGTCCGGACACGGTCACCGCCTTCGAACGCGTTGGAAAGGCCTATCTGGCGTTCGCCCGCAGCGAGCCCGCGTTCTATTCGGCGATGTTCGAATCCGGCATTCCCGTAGAATCCAACCCGACCCTGATGGCCGCGAGCGAACGCGCCTTTGCCCTCATCCGCGCGGCTGCCGAGCGGCTGGCGGCGATGGCGCCGCCCGGCGTGCCGCGACCGCCGGCGATGATGATGGCGTTGCACATCTGGTCGATGGCGCACGGCGTGGCCTCGCTGTTCGGCCGTGGCGATGGTGCGCGGCGTAAATTGCCGATGTCGCCGGATGATCTGCTGGAAGCGCAGGTGCTGATCTATCTGCGCGGCCTCGGTTTCCCGACCGACCGCCGACCGTCCGACCAGAAGCCGTCCGGCCCGCCGCCGGTGCCCCCGGCCGGTGGCTCTTCGGGTCCCTGGGGAACCCCCAAATAAAAATTCTGCAAGGTGCGGCGCGCCGCGCGCTTGACAAAAACGCTGGATGGTTTAGGTATGTAAATGTTATTTACATTCACAACGGCGTGATCGCCGTCATGGAGAGGGAAATGGCCTACACCGCAGATGTCAATCGCTGGCGCGGCCCGACGGAAGAGACCTATCGCCAACGCCCGCACATGCTTGAGAGCCCCTGGCACCCCGGCTGGATCGTGGTGACCATCCTCGGCTTCATCATCTGGTGGCCGATCGGACTTGCCCTTCTCTTTTTCACACTAGGGAGCAGAAAAATGGGTTGCTGGAGTCACGACGATCGCTGGGCGAACAAGATGGAGCGGATGCAGTACAAGATGGACCGGATGCGCAACCGCATGGAGCGGCGTGGTTTCGGCGGCTTCGGCTTCGGCCAGCCCTCGAGCGGCAACCGCGCCTTCGACGAGTACCGCATGGAAACCCTGCGCCGGCTCGAGGAAGAGCAGGTCGAGTTCAGGAATTTCCTCGATCGCCTGCGCCACGCCAAGGACAAGGAAGAGTTCGACCAGTTCATGGCGCAGCACAAGCAGCGCCCGACCCCGCCGAACGACCAGCCGCAACAGGGCTGAGCCAACGGCAAGCAAGGTTCAGCCGCGGGTGTGATGCCCCCATGATACCCGACGGCGGATACAGCCGCCCATCTGCGAAAGCAGGTGGGCGGTTTGTTTTTTGGGGAGCGTCGAAGATGTGATGCGATCTAGCGCCTGCAACGGGACTGACTGCCTCCTCTCCCGCGTGCGGGGGAGGGCACAGGCGGCCTGTGGTCGCCGTTCTTGAACAAAGAACGCCGAGGCGGAGCATCGGCTACGGTGGGGGGCTCTCCAAAGTCACACCGCTTGTAGAGTCGAACTCTGCTGGCGCCGCTCTACAGCCGACCTATATTGTAGGGACGCGCCAATCCGGGCAGCCCGTCATGAATGAAATCGCATCTGTCGATCAGCTCTGGCACTCGATCCACCGTGAAGCCGAAATCGCCCTCGCGCGCGACCCGGTGTTCGGCGCGTCGCTGTCATCAACCATTCTTGATCATCCCGATTTTGCCGGCGCATTGGCGCACCGGATCGGCGCGCGGCTCGGCAGGAGCGCGGCGGATCGCGCACGCTTTGCCCAGCTCGCCACTGACGCGTTTGCGTCTTCGCCCGATCTGATCGATGCGGCGAGCCGCGATCTGCAGTGCATCGCCGTTCACGATCCCGCGAAGACGACGCTGCTGCCGCCGCTTCTGAACTTCAAGGGCTATGTCGCGCTGCAGGCCTTTCGCGTCTCCAACTGGCTCTGGCGTCGAGGCCGCAACGATCTCGCGCTGCTCATGCAGAGCCTGTCGTCCGATCAGCTTCAGGTCAGCATTCATCCCTCGGCCTCGATCGGCACCTCGGTATTTCTCGATCACGCCACCGGCATCATCATCGGCGCCTTTGCCGTGATCGGCGACGACGTGACGATCCTGCAGAACGTCACCATCGGCCGAAAAACTTCGGAGCCGGACCGCGCGCCGAAAATCGGCAGCGGCGTTTATCTCGGCGGCGGCTCGACGATCATTGGAAGTGTCAGCGTCGGCGATTTCGCCAAGATCGGCGCCGGCGCGGTCGTCGAGCATGACGTGCCCGCCGGCTGCACTGCGGTCGGCATTCCCGCCCGGCTGGCCAATTGTCTTGAGCCTGACGCTAGCGCCTGAGATTCACGGGTCTCGCGTCTCCGGAACGATGCATTTCTAAAACTCTTCTAAACTGTACCCCGCCCTCAAAGCCTTGAGAGCCAGCGGAGCGAACTGCATACTTGCGGCGCAGTCAGTTTAGACAAAAGCATTGATGCCGCATATTTGCGACCACATTTTCGAGACGTTCCGCATCGTCGGTTCTGAAGACAGTTCCATCGTTGATCAATTTGCCGATCAGGCTCGATGGCTGGATTCACCGGGCTGTCTGTTTCAGCGCAACAATCTCGTGCTGAACAATCAAATACGCACCGAAGGCATCATCAAGTCGGGGCTTTTCATCTCAGTGGTATTGAAGGGGACGGGCAGCGGGCGACCGCGCGACGGCTCGAAGCTAGTTAGTTATTCCGATGATTCCATCGCCATCATGGCGCTCCGGCAGCCGACGCCGTGGGAGGGCGAAGCCCCGCGCGGCGCACACATGCAATCTGCCGGCGTTGCGTTTCCCGTTTCTTCCCTTGAGCGGCTCGGGCTTCGGAACGAATTTCTCGAGCTGTTCCGCGGCCAGGATCAAAACGTCTTCGTTGCGGCGCTCCGAATCTCACCGCGTGTCAGGGCGATTGCCGTGGACATGATTTCTCCATTGGCCGAAGGACGGGCCGGCGAGCTGTTGCTGTCGGCGCACGCAACAGAATTGTTGGGCCGAGCCATCCTGGCATTGCACGGCAATGATAAGGTCGGCCTCGTATCCGACCAAACGCGGTTGCGCCTGCAGGCGGTCGGAGACCTGATCAAGTCAGACCTGCGGCACCCCTGGACGATCGCGGAACTGGCGCGACATGCCGGATTGGGCCGACGGACCTTCAACGCGCAGTTTCACCGGATGTACGGCGTCAGCGCGTCGGACTATCTGAGAAAGTGCCGGCTTGCCACCGCCCGCGAAGCCTTGCTGCATGAGGGATTGTCGGTCACCCAGGCGGCCTATTCGGTCGGCTACGACAACTCGGCGAACTTCTCCACCGCGTTCCGCAAGCATTTCGGATATGTGCCGAGCAGTCTATCGCGGCAACCATCCTGACGTGCCTGCAGGCTGACACGCTACCAGAGTGGGATCGACCGCAAGGAGTTGCGGCGGAACTTGGAAGGCGTCAACACGCGATCAAAGGCTTTTTGCGCAAACGCAAAGGCACCTCGGAATCAAATCTGTTCTCTCAACGGTGGGGATAGTTGGGTTCAGGGGTGCGATTGCGATGAAATATCATTGTGTGAGGGAAGCCGCGTGGGGCGCGGCGTCGAAAAGCTTCTTCTGCGCAACCGTGTTCGGACTCAGCATGCAAATTGGCCCGGCGCTGGCGCAGTCCGGTCAATCCGGTCAATCTCTGCCACCCGTCACGATCGATGCCCCGAAACCGCAAACCGTTCGTCCGGCTCAGCCCGCGAGGAGAGCTGCCCGGTCGCAAAGTGGTGCGCGGCGGGCCGCAGCACCTGTGCAGCAGCAGACCGTGCAACCCGGCGTTCGCGGCGGGGTCGGCGAACGCGCCAACGGTCCGGTAGTCGGCTATCTCGCCAGTCAAAGCGGGACCAGCACCAAAACCGATACGCCAATTCTCACCACTCCGCAGTCCATCTCGGTCGTGACAAAGGATCAGATCGCTGACCAGGGCGCGCAAAATCTCGTCGAGGCACTGCGCTATACGCCCAGCGTTTCGCTTGATACGTTCGGAGCTACCACCATCTTCGACGCGGTCAAGCTTCGCGGCTTCGACGCACCGCGCTACCTCGATGGCCTTCGGTTGCCGTTCGATCCCGGAACGCAATTCGCCGTTCCGAAGATCGAAGCTTACGGTCTTGAACGGGTTGAAGTGTTGAGGGGGCCGTCGGCGAGCCTCTACGGACAGACCGATCCCGGTGGCATCATCAACATGGTCAGCAAGCGTCCGACAGCCACGCCACAGCACGAAATCATCGGCACTTTTGGTTCCTTCAATCGCTTTCAGGGCGCCTTCGACTCGTCGGGTCCGATCGACAAGAATGGCGAATTTCTCTACCGCATCGTCGGCCTCGGCTATAGCACCGATGGGCAGCAGGACTTCGTGCATCAGAACAAGGTGTTCATCGCACCCAGCCTGACATGGCGGCCGACGACTGACACCTCGTTCACCATCCTGTCGCAATATCAGAAGATCGACAACAAGGGATGGCAGCAATATGTGCCGGGGGATGCGGCCGGGCTTCGGTTCAATCCGTTCGGCCGCATTCCCTATAGCCGCTACATCGGCGAGCCCAGCCAGGATGGCTACAAGCTGGAACAGTTTTCGGTCGGCTATGCGTTCGAGCACCGGTTCGACAACAATCTGCAGTTCCGCTCGAATTTTCGCTACTTCGACGTGAAGAACAATGTAGCCGGCGTTCGTTCCGAAGGCCTGCTTCCGGACTTCAGGACCGTGCTGCGGTCGTTCAATTACGTGAACTCCGCCGCGCAGAACATCGCGCTCGACAATCAGCTGCAGGCCGATTTCGCGACCGGTCCGCTGCTTCACACGGTTCTCGCTGGCTTCGACTATCAGCGCCAGGATTCGACCTCTAACTACAAATTTGCATTCATCGCCCCAATCGACGTGTTTGCGCCGGTCTACGGCGCCCCCGTGCCGCCGGCCAGTACGCTTGCCCCTTCATCGATACGCAGACTACGGCGAAGCAGGCGGGTCTCTACCTTCAGGATCAGGTCAAGCTCGATCGCTGGACGCTCACCCTCACCGGACGGCAGGATTGGGCGCAGGCGGATACGATCAGTAGAGCGTTCTTTCCAGCGGCGGGAACCTATCTGCAGAATGACAAGGCGACGACCGGCCGCGCCGGCCTGAATTATCTCTTCGACAACGGCATCTCGCCCTACGTAAATTATTCGACCTCGTTCGTGCCAACCTCGGGCACCGATCAGTTCGGCGCTCTCTTCAAGCCCACGACTGGCGCGGGTCCCGAAGTTGGCGTTAAGTTCAGGCCCGTTGGCTCGAATTTGCTGCTCACTGCCGCGATATTTGAAACCACCCAACAGAACGTGCTGACCGTCGATCCGACCAACGTGATCTTCAGTGTTCAGACCGGGGAAG
>NZ_LLXZ01000061.1 GCF_001440395.1 Bradyrhizobium jicamae
GGGTGTGTGGGTATTCATTTCAATCGACAATTTTTGGACGCGAGCACCCTCGCTCAATGAATTAGTGCTTTGCGGAATTGGCCCGGCGACCTGGGTCGCCGCCGCGGCACTCGGCATCGCGCGCGCCATGCTGTCCGAGCTCATCACATTGGCGTTCCACAAGGCGCCGCGGGGTTTCCGGCTCGCAGACAATGCGGTCATGCAGGCCGACCTGGCACGCGCGAAAGCGCGGCTCGGCTTGGCGCTCGCCTACCTCATCGACACGCTCACAATGCGGAGGCCGGCGACGTGGCGCTGATCGACGTCACCAATCGGACCCGCGTGCGACTAGCCTGCGCCGACGCGATCCCGGGCGCGGTCGAGCTGGGAAACTTCGCAAGGGAGCGGGCGTCGACGCGATCTTCCCGGGCAGTCCGTTCGAGCAGCGCTTCCGCGACATGCACACGCTTTGTCAGCGATCCAGGCACGCACCCACCATTTTGCTGTGAGAGCAAAGTCACACACACAGCGTAAACCCAACGGTGCGTGGCCAAAGCTGACTGCCACTGAGGGGCGCCTGTGATTTCTGTCACAGATAGAAAACCTAGCGTCCGATATCAAACACGAGTGAGGCGCTGGATTGCTTTGAGCCAGATGTTGTTCACATGCAAACCCCTGAGGATCAAAGTCATGAGTGAAATGCGTGAACTGATCGATGCGGAACTCGACGCCGTGTGTGGAGGGTATCGCCGGGGCGGTGACGGGTGTCACGCAGATCACGGACATCTTCACGGGCATCACGGACAACGCGGGGGCATGGAGAATCAGGGGAATCAGGGACTCTTCGACTTCGGCAATATCGGCAGTTTCAGTTTCGGCAATTTCAGTTTCGGCAATATCATCAATTTCGGCAATATCGTCATACAGCCGACCATTGCGTTGCAGATTGGTGTGGCTGTCGGCGATAATGCCAGCGTCACACAGCTGCTCAGTCAGCTGAACTTCAGCTCTATCGCCTCGCACTAGATTGCGGATGCCCGCACGCTCCTTGGCTGCTCTCGATCGCGTTCAGATAAAAACTCAATCGAGAATTTTCATGGACACGACCCGAGCACGCTCGCTCAAGGCATTTCGGGAAGGGCTCGACACGGTGTCGATGCCCAACGAGCGTACCTGCCCAGAAATGCCTCCCACTACGCGCAAGTTCGTATCCATTCCGATCTCCTGACCGCCCAGGTCAGCGGCGGATGGAAATTTGTACGATTTGATGACCACTTCCTACAGTCGCTCCGTTCGCCGGCGGCGGGCTGGAGTGTGGAGGCGATATCGTGGACGCGGCCGCCGCTGCCAATGATACCCCGTCCAGATGATCGACACCTCGATTGTCCGCGTGGATCAGCATGGAGGGGTGCATCACCCGGAACAGAGTTCAGTCGATGGGACTGTCTGGCCATGCCGCAACCGGCTCCGAGGCAGCAGGCGCAGAACGAGCCTGTTCGCGCCGAAGATGCCTGTGCCCGCGATACGGCGCGTCTCGTATGCTTACGGTGCCACATATGCCGCAAATCGGATTCCGATCGCGCCAAAGGCGAAGCGCTCCGCACGGTTGCTGCTGAACAGTGGAGGTGACGAAGATGAAGCGCCCCCCCCCCCACGATACCGCACTAGTTGTCCCGATCACGACAGCCACGTGTTTGACGCTTCATCCAACGCCGTTCACCGTGAGTCGCCTGGCGTACGAAATGGTCAGGTCATCGCGCTTGGTCAGCTTCCCAAAATCCTTGGGAAGCCTTGAATCACTGTTCGCCGATTTTAGCCACTACGATTGAGTACAAGCCCTGGTCAGCTATACCCGCAACACCGGCCCTGCGCGGCCTACAGCATGATCCGGAAAAGTGTGTAGCGGGTTTTCCGAAAAGGTCATGCTCAAACAAAAAGATAAAGCGTGATGACGATTCGAAGAAACGTCATCACGCTTTAGCCCGATACCGATCGCTGGTTTGCCCGGACAGCCGGATCAGGGGGTGACGCTCTCGCGCAGTCGGCGGATCTGGGACCGGAGCTGTTCGCAGCCCAATTCCTTCTCGAACTTGGTAATCGCCTCGAATGTAGGCTGCTCAGCGCGCAGGCGTGCCAGACGCGCCGTATCGCGGGCACAGGCATCTTCCGCGCGAACAGGCTCGTTCTGCGCATGCTGCTGCCTCGGAGCCGATTCCGGTGCGGCATTTACGCCAGTTGTATCGCTGACGAAACTCTCGAAGAGGCGCTGCACTTGCGGGCGCAGCCGGCTGCAGGCGACCTCGCGCTGGAGCTTGACGATCTCGTCGGGCACAGGGTTGGAGCGCAGACGCGCCAGCCGCGTCTCGTCGCGGACACAGGGGTCTGCGGGCTCGATCGCCGCCTGGGCCCCAAGCGGTGGTCTGGGGGGCTCCCCCTTCGCGGCTGGCGGCGTGATTGCTGGCGCCGTCGGATTGACCCCGGCAACACTTGGCTTTGGCAGGGCCGGAACCGAAACCGGCGGGGAACTCGGCGCAGCCACCACAGGCTGCAGCACCGGCGCGACATTTGGCGGATCCGGCACCGGCACCAAGGCGATGGTTGTGCCGCCGAGAGAGCCATAGATGAACGGTTCCTGCCGTCCGCCGGTCATGGCGATAACTGCATCGCGGACGCGGCCAAGGGCGATCCGGATATCGACGCCGGGCGCGGCAAGGTGCCGCAGCAGCGCGGTTGCGTAGGGACTGTTGAAGCCGTCGCCGTCATAGGAAATCGAGCCGGCCTTTGCCGCGTAGGCCACCAGCGTATCGGCGCTGACTTCATCAAGCTTCGCCAGCCCGCCTCTGGAAGTCGCGCGGCCTGCGGAGCGCAGTTTGGTCGCGAACGGGTTGTCGCGACAGGCGTCGAGCAGGATCAAACGCAGGCGGCGTACCGGCTGAAGCGCCCAGATGATGCGGTCGAGTGCGATAGCTTCATCGTCGACGTCGTAGTCGCGGCTCAGCTTGGCGTCGACCGGTATCAGATAATTGGTGCCGCTGATCTCGATGCCATGGCCGGCGTAATAGACCACCGCAATATCGGCGTTCTCTGCCGTGATGAGGAATTCGCGCACAGTGCGCTTGAAGTCGACGACGCCGAGATCAGTGCGTGAAAAGACGGCGTCGAAGCCGATCGACTTGAAAAGCGCTTCCATCGAATAGGAGTCATTAGTGGTATTGGGCAGCGTGGATGCGTTCTTGTAGGCGGAGTTTCCGATCACCAGCGCGACACGACGCTCCGCTGCGGCCGCATTGGAGAACATCGCGCCGATGGCGAGACAGAGGCCGAAAATCATGAGTTGGCGCAGTTTCATGGCTGCATCAATATCAGTAACTCCGCCATGGGCGATGGCGTCGCTTGTAGCGCTTCCGAGGCGGCTGGCCGCTCTCCGTCACGTTGACGGTAATGACTTCCGAGTAGACTGCCGGATCGTGCGGCACGTGAGCGGCGTCGGCAAACAGCAGGCGCAGCTTGTGCTGGCCGACCGGCAGGGTGATCTTCGCCTCGGTCTGGCCGGCGCCGAAATGCAGATGGTTGAAGTCGTTCGGGGTCGGTTTGTCGAGCGGCGGCATCTCGGTATCGATGAGCAAATGATGGTGGCCGGTGTTGGGCTTCTCCAAGCCCGCCGGTGCCACGCCCATGTTCAGCAGGCCGAAGCGGATAACCGGGTTACGAGAAATATAGGCGCCGTTCTTGGGATAGATGAAATAGACCTTGGCATCCTTCGGCGAGGGTTGACGTCCGCCTGAAGCAGGTGGTGCCGTCTGCGCCGCTGCGGGGGCGGTCTGCTCGGCTACCTTAACCTTGATCCGTTCGGATATCACCGGAGGCGAATGCGGAACGTGATTCTTGTCGGCGAACACGAGCTGCAACGTGTGCTCGCCGGGCGTCAGCGAAATCTCGGCCTCGGTCTGTCCCGCGCCGAAATGCAGGTGCTGGAAGTCGTTGGGGGTTTCGACATTCAGCGCCGGCGTCGGCGCGTCAATGATCAAGTGATGGTGACCGCTATTGGCCCGGTCCGAACCTGCCGGCGCTACGCCCATGCCACGCAGGCCGAAATGCAGAGTGGTCTTGGGTGGCAGCGTGTCGCCGTCCTTCAATCCGATGAAATAGACGGCCGCCCCCGCCGGCGACGGCGTCGGTCCGCCAGCTTGGGCCTGTGCGGCGTGGCAATGCATCAAGCCGGCGATAAATGGAACCAGGACTGATGGCAGGAAGCGATTCATCATCGCGCTCTTCCCAATGTCTGGACCGCAGCAGTCGCGGTAATCTGAAAAAAAATTGCAAAACCTAGTATTATCCCGTCAGGCAAAGCGAGCGGGTCGGGCAAACGATATTCCTTTGCCGCCCAATGTAAATCCGAAATTCCTCGGTCGGAACCGTCGCCTTGCCGGTTGAGGCTGGATGAAGCATGTTATGTCCATTTGAATGTGACATGTCATACTGTCGATCGTTCAGGCCTACTGGAGATCACAACATGAAATTGGCCGTCTTGTCTGTGATCCTCCTCACATCGCTAGTGGAATTGGCGAGCACTGCGGCGATCGCCCAGCGAGGGCTGAGCAGCGGCCAGTCTGCCGACCCGCCGTCCGCGCCATCCAACACCAGGGTAGCTCAAAATGGTGCCGCTCTGGATCCAGGAGAACTATTTCGCGATTGCGACAATTGTCCTGAGCTTGTGGTGGTGCCGCCGGGGGATTTCGTGATGGGGTCCAATGAGACGCCCTATGAGAAGCCCGAGCATTCGATCAGCATTCGCAAGCCCTTCGCCATCGGCCGCCGCGAGGTGACGTTTGCGGAGTGGGATCAGTGCGCAGATGCTGGCGCTTGCAAGGCGCGTCCCGACGATCACGGCTGGGGACGCGGCGACCGCCCAGTGATCAATGTCAGCTGGGAGGACGCCAAGCTCTTCGTCGCCTGGCTGTCGCAGAAGACCGGACAAAAATACCGTCTTCCCAGCGAGGCGGAGTGGGAATATGCCGCGCGCGCGGGGACCAAGACGCCGTTTTGGTGGGGACGAGAGGTAGGCGCGGGTAAGGCACAGTGCGATACCTGCGGCAGTCCGACCAAGCAGCGGGTAGTGCCCGCTGGCTCGTTCCGGCCAAACGGCTTCGGGCTCTACGACACATCAGGCAACGCGGCAGAATGGGTCGAGGATTGTTGGAACGACTCCTATCGCAATGCACCCAAGGACGGTTCGCCCTGGATATCGGGCGACTGCCGCCTGCGGGTGCTGCGCGGGGGTAACTTCCTGAGCAAGGCCAGCGACGTCAGATCTCCAGCGAGGTTTCGCTACGACGTTGACGTGCGCTACTATGCCAACGGCTTTCGCGTCGCGCGCGAGTTGCAGTGAGCGTGAAGGGTGCGGGAAGGATGCGCACGATCGTCGCGGTGATACTGACGTTTGCCGCTGCGCCGGCCGCTTTGGCGCAGTCCTACTCGTTCAGCGGGAAAATCGGCTATCTCCACGAATGGGAGATGACGGGAAATCTCGCGAAAACGGTAACGCGCCTAGGTGCGGACTATTCAGGGGCGATGACGCTGCGACACGTCGGCCTGTGCAGCGTCAATGGCGTCGAGCAAAAGCAGGCGCATATGCAGCTGAAGGTTTCGTCCGCACGCCTGGAAGGCACGTTGGTCATGGACGACGATCGATGCCGCATCGTGGCATCTGGCTCATCTGGATCGGGGCTGCTGACCTGCCGCCACGGACAGGGCGTTCCGATCAATCTCCTGATCGGCCCGGCGGTCGAGACCAAGGCGACTGATCGCGTCGGCAGCAATCCTTGAACAAATGGTCGGACACTTTTGTCCGTCAGCGAGACAGTTGTCGAATCGCGGCGTCGCCATCAGCAGCCACAATGCTTGTATCCTCGACCGTTGCGTATCGCAGTCTTTTGGGCCTTGAGGGCGCCACGAGCTTGCAATTTCATTTTTGCGAACGCTGACGAGCCTCAACTACCCTGTGAGCATGATCACAGACGATCTCTTCTGCGGCCTTGTATGGCTCCGATATACAGGGTCGACCCTGCTAACCAGGATGCTCAGAGGAGGCGTAAATGGCTCAGGTCTACTTCCATTTCTCCAACGCCCGAGGCGTGTTGATGGATCGTTGCGGTACATCCGTGTCCGACCTGATCGAGGCGTGCGAGAAGGCCACCAGCAAGGTGCGATCGGTCATCGCAGCAACCAACCTTGAAGATTGGCGTGATTGGGCCTTGCATGCCATCGATGAGGCCGGCGATGAGCTTTTCATCTTGCCCTTCGCATTCGTGCTCGGCAAGCCGCACTGAGGACGTCATGCTGTCGAAGCTGCCGTCATTCATGCATTTTCACCAGTGCTTGAATGCGATCGCGACGATATTCCTCCGAGGTGCCTTCGTTGGAGCGATACGCGCGCAGCGGCATTTCCGTTGCAGTCCGCACACCATCTTGAGAGCAGCCCGCGGCTCCTGGCGCGACGCAAGGTCGTGCATCGAATTCGCTCGCAGGGCGCGCCGTTCGCGCGACCGTACAGCATGAAGCCGGGGCTACTGTAGCAATCTTGCCGCGCTCATAAGCATCTCGCGTGACCGCTGTAAGCGGTCCCCAGGCTGCAGCGTCGGGGAAACTTGAATCACTGTTCGTCGATTTATCCCATCATGCAGACTCTAGGAGCATGGCCGTGGCGACGACGGCCCTGAGGACGCCAGCTGGCTCACAGCGTAAATCCAACAGGTTATGACGTAGCCAAAGCTGACTGCCACTGTGGGGGCGGCCGTGAGTTCTGTCACAGATGGAAAAGCCAGCCTCGTGTATCAAACAAGCATGGTGAGGCGCTGGCTTGCTTCAAGCCAGATGTTGTTCACATGCAACCCCAAAAGGAGGGAATTCATGAGTGAAATGTATGAACTGGTCGATGCGGAACTCGACGCGGTGTGCGGAGGGCTCTTCGACTTGAACAATCTGACAGGCAATATCGTCGTACAGCCGCAGATTGCTACGCAGGTTGGTGTTGCCGTCGGCGGCTTCAGTGTCTTCGGTAACGGTGGTTCCGCTAACCTCACGCAGCTGCTCGCTCAGGCGAATGTCAGCTCGATCGGCTAAGTCACCGATGCCCGCACACCCCTTGGCTGCTCCCGCGGTGTGCGGGTACTCTTTTCAATCGAGAATTCTCATGAACACGGATCCCGTCGCGGGATTGGTAGGAATTGAAGGTGGCATGGTCTCGGAGGTGATCAACCTCGGATCATTCGGCGTTGGAGCGCTCATTCGCATGATCGGTTCCTCGGCCAGCGAGCGGGCATTCCACGTGTCCCAGCTGCTCTTCACCTTGCGCCACACCCGGCCCACCGTGTCCTTGCCGATGGCGCCAGCAAACAGAGCGCTGAGGGCGCGGCGCACCCGCCGCGTGTTGGCGCCGGCCAGGTAGCAGGACAACGGCATGGAAGAGCAGGCGCTGCGGGTCTACCATCGCCGCACGCTGGCCGCCGATGCGCTGATCGCCAGCTGCTTTCCGGAGGTGTCAATTCGGGCACGTGGGACCGCAATCTTAATCGGCCCGAAGCTGCTGGTCAGCAACCGCAACCGGCTGCCGTGCCGATGACCCGCAATGCCGAACGTTCCCTCACATCCGGCGCGGACGCGCAAGAGCCGCAGCGAGCACGCAGCGGATCAATTCTTCAATAGATTTCCGCGCGTCCGGGGAAGCTGCCATGCCGCCAGGCGCTCGGCAGGATGCTGGTTCATCCACTCGGCGAGCTGCGGCGCACCCATCAGGCAGGACTGCATCGAGACGTCGGCGAAGTCCGAGGTGGTGACGACCTGCTCGCGGCAATTTGTCGGAGAAGCGCGGCAATTTGTCGGAGAAGAGAGACTGCAGAGCACGGCGATGATCTTGATCACGACAAGAGACCCTCGTCGCTGCGATGGGCATTGGCGCCGCCGACCGTATGCCTTATCGGTGCCTTGTCATGCTGCTCCCTGACCGGATCAGCCGGCGGGAAGATGCTGTCATATTTCGCGCGTGCTTCTTGAATTAAGCGGGCTCGGTCGCACTCAGATTTTGGGGAAAATCGAACAATATCGCCCAATATGCGCTCCTCATGGTGGGGGCTGCGAGGCTGACCATCAGGTCATGTACACCACTCGGGTTCAGCGCTGGCAGCAGCCGATCGAGCGAGTGCTTTCGCTGCATCGACATGCGAAGCTTTCACAGCTCTCCGTTCGTAGTCGTCAGCAAGGGCCTTGAGCTGACCGGCAATCGCCCGGTCTGTCATGGTTTCGGCATGGCGGAGCAAAGTCCGTGCAGTCTCCAAATATGCATTGCCTCGTCGTGAGATCGGAATCGTCATGAAGCCCTCGCTCGGTTGTCTTGCAGCTGGTCCAGGGGATCCGGAGCCAGCCCACCCAATTGCGGTCACTTTCCCTGCGAACTCTGAAGCGATCGACACTTAGCTGGACGGTGTAGCCGTCGTGCGTGCCATCGGGAGCACATTTCAATTCACTAAACGAGCCTGCTGATCGCGAACGCAGCAAGGAGAAACACCAAGAGAATTGCAAACTCTGGCATGACGTCGCTCCTATCGTGATCTCCGAAGTACCGTAGATGCCCGAGGCGACCTTGATCGTTCGGGATCTATTTAGAGAAACACTGCGATTGGCAGCGGAATCGCTTTTGATGGACCCGGCCGGGCCATCCCCTGTGGGATGAGCATCTCTCGGCAGGCAGGCACGGGTGCGCTCGTTGCGCATCGACACCGTGTCGAGACCCTCTTTCCGTAAGTCCGTGAGCGAGGGTGCTCGTGTCTATGAGAATTCTCGATTGAAATGAGTACCCGCACACCACGGGGGAAGCCTGGGGTGTGCGGGCTTCCGTAAGTTAGCCGATCGAGCTGGTGTTCGACTGCG
>NZ_LLXZ01000062.1 GCF_001440395.1 Bradyrhizobium jicamae
CAGGCGCGGTCTGCGGCGGAGTCGCTGCCGCAGGCGTTTGCCCCGTCGCCGGAGCTGCCGGAGCCGATGGCTCGGCCGCCGGTGCCGCCTGCGGCGCCGCCGGTGCAGGCGTTGCCGCTTGCGAGAATGCCGCAGTCTGGCTCAGGCAAAGCACAGCAAGGGTCGATGTGCCCAAAAGGGCCAGTCTGGTAGCGCGCATAGTCTTCCCCAACCCGATCGCGCTACCGAACCTGCTCGCCCATAGGCCGCGACATCAATTAGTAGGTAAGGCTACATGTTAATGTTGAGCCATCATCTGTCAAGATGCTGCGAATGAGTCGCAAATGCGAGGCGCCGGGCTGTTGCAGATCGGCGACAAGTCGCCAACTTGCAATGTGGTCTGCAGCACGCCATGGTCGCGCCTCGTCTGGATGGATTCGCCTGGAAGGTGCAGTGGTGCGTAAGCCCTCGACAGATCGGGCCAAACCGATGCAGCCACTCCCCACGGAGCAGACGCAGGCGCGCCGCTTTGGCAAGGCGCGGTCGGCGCGGTCGACTGCGGTTCTGGAAGACTATGTCGAGTTGATCTCCGACCTGCTCGGAACGACCGGTGAGGCGCGTCCAACCGACATCGCGCGCAGGCTGGGCGTCTCGCACCCGACGGCGATCGACACCATTGCGAGATTGAAGCGCGAAGACCTGGTGACGGCGCGTCCCTATCGCGGGGTATTCCTGACCGAAAAGGGTGAGGCACTCGCCAAGCGAGTCCGCACGCGTCACCGTCTGGTGGTTGATGTCCTGTTGGCGCTCGGCGTTCCCCAGGAAGCCGCCGAGGGCGACGCCGAGGGCATTGAGCATCATGTTTCCGATGTGACGCTGAAGGCCTTTGCCGAATTTCTTCGCGACGCCAAGGATCGACGCAAGGCGTGAGGCGATAGGGCGCGCGCGATTCTTGACGCGTTTTCTTGACGCGAACCGGTCGCCACTTCGCTTGAAAGCGCTCTATCCGGCCTTGCTCGTCTTGCGCTCGCCGGTCATCGCATTTTCGGCCGCCCGGTTCATCAGCGACGCATAGTCATGGCCGAACAGGATTTCGCAGAAGCGGATCGCCGCCTTGGCCTGCATCAGCCGGTAGGCACGCGCCTTGGTATCGCCGCCGCGCAGCGTCTGCACCAGGCTCTCGGTGGAATGCTCGACGTAATGCTGCAGGTCGGAATAGGTCCGCAACGTGACCTCGTTGATGGCGAGTTCGCTCGCATAGGTGCGGCACACCGCCACGAAGTCGATCAGGGCGGCGATTTCCTCGACCTCCGAGGCATCGATCTTCGGCGCCGAGGCGATATCCTTGTCGGCGCGCTGGCGCAGGATGCGGCGGACCCGGCCGGGGACGCTCTCGATTTCAGACTGCAGGGAATTGGAAATGTCGGCGCGGATCGACGTGAGCTGGCGACCCCACGCGGAATCGTTGCGCAGATCGAGTTCGGTGCGCAACCCGCGCACGCCGTCATGCAGGATTTTCAGTTGCTCGCCGACATTGTCGAATTGGCTGCGCCGGATGTCCGTGCGAAGGCAGGCTGTCAGGAATGAGAGATCGTGCAGCGCGATCGTGACGGCGATGCCGTAGGGCGTGGCAGCCACCCGAATCTCGTCATCGGAGGCCGCCATCTTGATCGCGAGACGGATGATCTGCCATGGCGCCGCCAGCCGCTGCATGATCAGCGACAGCGCGAACGGCAGCAATGACGGAGTCTGCAACGAGGGTACGTTGAGCGCCGCGGTCACCATCTCGAGCTGGGAGGGCGTCAGCGCCCGGATCTGGCCGGGAAGCCGGCTGCCGAGCGTATCGATCGGCTCGCGGGCGCGCAGCACCGCGCCGATCGACAGCAGATCCTCGACGACATTCGGCGGACCGATCCGCGAGAGCGCGCGCTGCCGGTCGTCGCCCTGCACCGGGGTTGCGACCTGGACAATCGCTTCGGCCGCGGCGAGCTGAAACTTGCGGGTGGCGGCTTCCAGACCCGCGGTCGAGCCGCTCTGCCTGATCGCGGCAAGCGTAGCCTCGAAGGCCGATGCCGCCTCGGGCGCGCCGTCGCGGCCGAGCCACTGCCAGACCGGCGTCAGCGAGGTGCGCCTGACCTGCCCGGCCCGCATCGGAAAGTTGCTTTCGATCAGGAACGGCTCGAGCGGACGGAACAACAGCCGTGCGGGGTCGTCGGTCCGCGGCCGCGCCTCGTCGTCATCTTCGTCTTCGGTTCCGCGCACGACCTTGCGCAATTGCTCGAGCACGAAGTTGGCGACGGCGACGTCTTCGCCGCGTTCGATGGCGCGCTCGAACTCGCGCATCAGCAGCGCCTGCGATTGAGGCGGGAGCTGGGCGAGATATTCCCTCAGCCGCTCGGTCGATGTCTGGCTCATGCGCCTGGTGTGAATATGCGTGTGTCATCCGGACGGCAAAACGCGTCCGCCCCGATCTTAGAAGTGCGCGCGTTAAGAAGGTGTTTAGGAATAACGAAATCGCCCCGGAGCGCTGCCGGATACTGCCCTCGACCCAAGGTCATCGCCGGACAGCGGCACTCAAATGCCAGGCAGCACCAGTTCGGCCCGCAGTCCGCCGATCGGGGCGTCGCCCAGAACAAGGCTTCCGCCATAGAGGCCGGCGAGATCGACCACGATCGAAAGTCCGAGCCCGGAACCCGGCTTGGATTCATCCAGCCGCTGGCCACGCCGGGAGACCTGCGCGCGCTCGGCGGCGGACAATCCACGGCCATCATCATCGACGATGATCCGCAGCCGCGGTCCGCTGCCGGCCGAGGTCGGCGGCTCCGCCCGCACCTCGATGAAGACCCGCGAGGCGGCCCATTTGCAGGCATTGTCGACCAGATTGCCGGCCATCTCCTCGAGATCCTGGCGCTCGCCACGGAACTTCGCTTGCGCGTCGGCCCTGACCGTGATGGTGATGCCGCGATCGCGATGAATCTTTTCCATGGTTCGCCGCAGCGCCTCGATGGCGGGTGCGACCTCGGTAACGGTGCCGACGATTGTGACGCGGGCGGCGATGCGGGCGCGCTCGAGGTGATGGGCGACCTGATCCCGCATCACATCGGCCTGCTCCAACACCTTGCTGGCAAAGGGATCTACCGCGTGGGCGGCGGCCTCGTTGACGATGACGGAGAGCGGCGTCTTGATCGCGTGGGCGAGATTGCCGACATGGGTGCGCGCGCGTTCGACGATCTCGCGGTTGGCATCGATCAGCGCGTTGGTCTCGCGCGCCAGCGGCGCGATCTCGACGGGAAATTCGCCTTCCAGCCGCTCGGCGCGGCCGGAGCGGATGTCGGCAATCGATTCCGAAATCCGCTTCAGCGGCGCCAGACCGAAACGGACCTGGAAGATCGTGGTCAGCAGCAGCACGATGCCGAGCGCTGCGAAGGTGCCGCCGAGGTAATAGTCGAAGGCGCGGATTTCGTCGAAAATCTCGGAGGCGTCGCCCGCCACGCTGACCAGAAATTTGCCGTCGGCGCCGAGATCGACCGGCCGCTCGACGACCCGCAGACTCTGGCCCTCGGGCCCGTCGATGTAGCCGAGACGGATGCCGGCGGGGGTCAGATCCGCGCCGATGTCCTCGAGCTTCGGCAACTTCTTGTCCCACAGCGAACGCGACGCTTTCGTCTCCGCCTTCTCGTCGGTACGGACGATCTGCCAGTACCAGCCGGACAGCGGCAGTTCGAACAGCGGCTCGCCGAGCGACTGGAACTGGTGGTCCGGCGGCTCGTCCGGGGTCGCGACTTCGGCGATCAGGGTGCGAAGATAGAGGTTGATGCGGCGGTCGAAGGCGCGCTCGGTCGCGTTGCGATAGACCGACGACAGGATGACGCCGGTTATGACCAGAATCACGACCACCCACGCGGTCGCCGACAGGAACAACCGCGTGGCGAGCGAGCTTCCGCGCATCAGATCAAGATCCCGAAGAGCATATCCCAAGGCTCCGATCCGACGGATCGGGGCCTGCTTTCGGATAAGATCATGCTCGAATAAAAGAGCAAGGCTCATCAGGCGCCGGGTGATGGCGGCGTCAGGAGATAGCCGAGCCCGCGCACGGTCTGGATGATGTCGACATCGAGCTTCTTGCGGATGCGGCCGACGAAGACCTCGATCGTGTTGGAGTCACGGTCGAAGTCCTGGTCGTAGAGATGCTCGACCAGTTCGGTGCGCGACACCACGCGCCCGGTGTGGTGCATCAGGTAGGCCAGCAGCCGGTACTCATGCGAGGTCATCTTGATCGGGTTGCCGGAGACGCTGACGCGGCCGGTGCGCGTATCCAGCGACACCGGACCGCAGGTCAGTTCCGACTGCGCATGACCGGTGGAACGGCGCAGCAGCGCGCGAATGCGTGCCAGGACCTCCTCGAGATGGAACGGCTTTGCGACGTAATCGTCAGCGCCGGCATCGAAGCCCTGCACCTTGTCGCTCCAGCGGTCGCGGGCGGTGAGGATCAGGACCGGCATCCCGCGGCCGTTACGGCGCCACGCCTCCAGCACCGAGATGCCGTCCATCTTGGGCAGCCCGATGTCGAGCACCACGGCGTCGTAGGGCTCGCTGTCGCCGAGATAGTGCCCCTCCTCGCCGTCGAACGCGCGATCGACCACATAACCGGCATCCGTCAAAGCCGTCGTAAGCTGACGGTTGAGATCCGGATCGTCCTCAACAACAAGCAGGCGCAAGCTGGCCTCCAAAAATGAGCCCTAGGAAATCAGATCCCAAGATGAGGCCGACCCGCGTGAACGGGCCATGAACGGGGCACACGGTGCAATGTTACTTTTTCGTTAGACGGACTTCCGCAGCCGGGAGCACGCCCGCAGACAGCAGGCCAAACGCCTAACATACCCAATCGAATGCCCCAAGCACCCGGCCGGCTGCTTGCGCCGACAACCCGCAAAAAAGCGGCTGCTTCAGCCCTCAGGTCTGGAAGAATACGAACCAGACGATGCCCAGGATGAGAATCGCGAGCCCGGTCGAAACCGACAGCAGCGCGAGCACCGACGGTCCGGGTTCGGCCTGGCGCGCCTCAGTCGGGGTTTCGACGATCTGGCCATGTCGTTGCGTTGCCATGGTGACCTCTTCAAGTAAGTGCCTGTAAATGCCAGCGAATGCTTCGACACCGGCCGTTAAAGCAACGCTTCATCGGAGATGATGTTCCGAACCTCGGCGTGCCCGATGGCAGCGTGCAAAAGGTCGCAGGCCGGCGGCAGAAGGGGCGGTCAACGGTTAACGCCGTTCCACGATTCCCCGCTCCGGCATATTTGAGACGAGGTGATCCGATGGTATCCTCGCTGGTTGTCTGTTGCGTTTTTTTGGAGTAGCCCATGGCCCCCCGCGCCAATTGGAAGGGTTTTCTGCGCCTGTCGCTCGTGACCTGTCCGGTCGCCCTTTATCCGGCGACGTCGGATACCGAGAAGGTCTCGTTCAACCAGATCAACCGCAAGACCGGCCACCGCATCAAATACGCCAAGGTCGACGCCGAGACCGGCGAGGAAGTCGCCAACGACGACATCATGAAGGGCTACAAGGTCGACACCGACACCTATATCGAGGTGACGAAGGACGAGCTTGACGACCTCGCGCTGGAATCGACCCGCACCATCGAGATCGACGAGTTCGTGCCGAGGGCCGATATCGACAGCCGTTATGTGATCCGCCCCTATTATCTCGTGCCGGACGGCAAGGTCGGCCACGATGCGTTTGCGGTGATCCGCGAAACCATCCGCAACATGGACAAGGTCGCGATCGGACGCGTGGTGCTGACCAATCGCGAGCACATCATCGCGCTGGAGCCGCTCGACAAGGGCTTGATGGGAACGCTGCTGCGCTACCCCTATGAGGTGCGCGGCGAGACGGAATATTTCGAGGATATCCAGGACGTGAAGATCACCAAGGATATGCTTGATCTGGCGAAGCATATCGTCGAGCAGAAATCCGCTTCATTCGAGCCCGAGCAGTTCGAGGACCGCTACGAGCAGGCGCTGATCGACCTGATCAACCAGAAGCGCAACGGCCTGAGCACCAAGACCAAGGCCGCGCCGAAGACCACCGGCAACGTCATCAACCTGATGGACGCGCTCAAGCGCAGCCTCGCCAGTGAAAAACAGGCCGCCCCTGCCCCCGCCAAGAGCAAGGGCAAGAAGCCGAAGAAGGCCGCTGCCGGCCAGCGCGAGATGCTGTTGCCGATCAGCGGCGGCGGCAAGCGAGCGGCCAAGGAGAAGGAAACGGTAAAGGAAGCGCTGAAGAAGGCGGAGAAGCCGGCACGTACCGCCGCCCGCACCAAGAAGGCCGGATAACCGGGCAAGGAGCGCGATAGCTTCCATCTAGCGCGCGATGCCGTGGTCGACCCCATTCGATAATCCGATACCGCTTCGCAGCGGAGGCAGGCTGGCGACGCTGCAGCAGGCCGCCGACTACGTCATGGCATTGCCGGAAAAAGTGCAGCACGAGGCGCACTGGCAAGTCGCGGTGGAAAACCTGATCAACGCGGCCGAGACCGGCGGCGGCTGGCTGATGTTCGCGCGGATCGCGATGATGCAAGCACTCAATGCGGACGGGAAAGAAGGCTAGCCGCAGGACTCCCTCGCGGCCATCGTGCCCGCCCCGCCCTACTTGATCGAGGTGCCGACGTCGACGAATTTCGAGCTGAGCGCGCTGCCGACGCCGTTGACGGCGGTGACGATCACGATGCTGATGCCGGCCGCAATGAGACAATATTCGATGGCGGTAGCACCGCACTCATCATCGACAAATCGTGCAAGTAATCGACGCATGAAAAACTCCTGTCGACGCTCCCCGGAGGTCCCGCGCCATACTGGTTAAACTCTAGATCGGAACCGTTGAAGAGGCCTTGAGGAACAGCATGAACGATTGATTAAGGCAGACGAGGAAATCCCTGCCCCGGAATCGTACGGTACGGAAAATTTACCATCGATTCTCCGTCACCCGTCCATCGCCGCCCGATCGGCGTCCTGCGGAGTGAGCGCACATGGCGGCGCAGAAGCGCGAAACGGGAAAGAATTACATCGGGCTCCTGCATGAGGAGACCGAGGAGCGGCGCGTCGCCGAACTGTCGCCTGAAGCGACGTACACCGTCCTGGACCAGCTACTCAGCCTGGTGGCTGCAATGTTCAACCGCCGCAGCGAAGCGAGGTAACTAACCCGCCCTGCCGCGGCGCTAAACAAACGGACCGGGCAATGGCCCGGTCCGCAAGGTCGTTCTTTAGAAGTTGCGCTGGGCGCGGAGCTGAAGCAGGACAGTGTCCTGATCCTTGAACTCGTAGAGCGCGTTCGGCTTCGGAGCGGTCGCCGTGAACACCGACGAACCCGACATCTTCTGGTCGAGATGGAACCACTGGACTTCGCCCGAGAACGTCAGGTTCTTGACCGGGGTCCAGCGGGTAACGATGCCGAGCTGCGAAACGTTGAAGTCGGGGTTACAGGTGTAGTTGCCCGCATTGTTTCCGTTCAACGCCTGTCCCGAATGGCTGGCAGCGAAGGCGGCGCAATAAGCACCCTTGGCCGTCGTGGTGCCGGCACCGAGCAGATTGTCGTTGGCGTTGCCGTCGTAGCGGACCGCTGAGTAGCTGCCGAACAGGCTGGTCGACCAGTACGGGCTCCAGTTGTGATTGAACGCGCCGCGGAGGCCCCAGGCCGTCGTCAGGACGATGCCGCCGGTACCGCCTGCGCCCGGCATATAGACGCCATCGGTGGTCGCGCCGAAGCCGACGCTCTGGTAGCCGAAGCCGCTGCTGCCGAACATCGCAAAGTTCGGCGACGTGCCGCTGGTGGCGATCACGTTCTTGGTCGTGCCCTTGGCATAGGAGACGTCGAACTTGATGTCGTCGCCCGCGCCGGTCGGCAGGTTCTTGATCTGCAACGCCGCCATCACCGAGCCGCCCCACTTGCTCTCGGGGTGACCGCTGATCTCGGAAAGGTTGTTCGGGACGCCGCCGGCGGCCAACGTGTTGTAGGACCCGCTAACCTCGTGCGCCGCGGCCGACAACTGGAACAGACCCCAAGCCTGGTCGACCCGGATGTTGCCGACGATGTCGGGCGAATGCATACCGGCATAGACGTTCGAGCCGGTGCCGTTGGCACCGATCGCAGACGGGATGCCGAGGTTGTAGACGGCGGTGCGATTCCACACGGTCGGATCGTCGAGACCGATCGAGGCCGAAACGCCGTTGCCGAACTGTGCGGTGTACTGGATGTTGTTGACGCCGGTGTCGGTGTTGTTGCCGCCCAACAGGCTCGAGTTGATGTTGCCCGGGAAACCATTCCAGGGCGTCGAATAGGCCGACGAGGACTTACCGAAGGTGAAGCCGGCGAACTGGATGAAGAGGTATTCGACCGCCACATAGCCGCCGCCCGCCGTGGACAGCAGAGCACTGTTGAGGGGCGTGCCGGAGTTGAAGGTCGTTCCGGGGTTGGTCGATCCGAAGTTCTGGAACTGGAAGTCACCCTGGCCGAAGGTGCGGACCACGCCGTACTCGGTCGCGGTGCGGGTATCGACGGTCAGCGCCATGCGCGAGCGACCAAGGAAATAGTCGCGATAGCGGTTTTGCTGGCCGAGATCGCCGCTCCAGGCCGGCGCGCCGTGGGCGCCGCCGTTGAACGTGAGATCCGCGCGCAGATAACCGCCGATCTTGATGCAGGTATCGGTGCCCGGGATATAGAAGAAGCCGGCGCCGTAAAGCGAACAGATCCGCACATATTCGACTGCCTTGGCTTTGACCGGAAGGTCGGCCGCCTGTGCGCTGCTCAGAGCGATCAAACCCGCCGCCGAGCTGAGAATGAGTGAACGCGCCGTAATCATTTTAGTCTCCTGTCCTGCGATTCATGCAGTTGCATGCGGGACAGGTAATCCAAAAATCCTTACCGTGAATGACAAGGATGTGATGCGGCCTCAGTTGGATCGCGGTTGTGATGTTTTCGCAACGCGACCGGTCGAGCGACGCGTCAGGCGAAACTTTTCGTTCAGTCAACCCGCGCTCACGGCAATAATATTCTCGCTTTGTGAACGGCCGGTCGTGGCACCAGGTTACAAAACGCATATCAGCACTTCCGCGCACACGCGTCGCCCTTGCTTTACCAAGCCGGAAAATCCTGTTCCTACTATTGCAAAGCGACCGGGCCAAACCGGCCTGCAATCAAGGGGGAGAGACCGTCATGAAGCTCGGCGCCGCCATCGCGGAAATCATGAAGCGGGAGGGAATCGAGATCCTCTGCGGCTATCCGGTCAATCATCTCATTGAATATGCCGCCAATGCCGACATCCGCCCGGTGATGGTGCGCCAGGAGCGCATCGGCGTACACATGGCGGACGCGATCTCGCGCGTCACCTCGGGGCAATCGATCGGCGCGTTCTGCATGCAGCATGGGCCCGGCGCCGAGAACGCGATGGGCGGCGTCGCGCAGTGCTACGGCGAATCCGTCCCCGTGCTGGTGCTCCCGATGGGTTATGCGCGCCGGCTCGCCAATATCGACCCGAATTTCAATTCCAGCCAGGCGATGAAGGCGTTCTCGAAATCGTCCGAGCCGATCAACATCGCGGCGGAAGTCTGCAACATCTTTCGCAGGGCATTCACCAAACTGAAGAACGGCCGCGGCGGGCCGGTGATCGTCGAAATCCCCGCCGACATGTGGAACGAGGAAGTACCGGAACCGCTGAACTACACGCCGGTGCTGCGCACCCGCTACGGCGCCGATCCCGTACATGTGAAGGAGGCGGCGGCCCTGCTTGTCGCGGCAAAACGCCCAGTGATTTATGCCGGCCAGGGCGTGCACTACGCCAAGGCGTGGCCGCAGCTCAAACGGCTGGCCGAGCGCCTCGCCATTCCCGTCACGACCAGCCTTGGCGGCAAGTCGTCATTTCCGGAAACGCATCCGCTGTCGCTGGGATCAGGTGGCCTCGCCGTGCCGCGCGCAGTGCCGAAATTCCTGGGGGATGCCGACGTGATCTTCGGCATCGGCTGCTCGTTCACCGAGACGTCGTTCGGCATCGCCATGCCGAAGGGCAAGACCATCATCCATTCCACGCTCGATCCCAACCACCTCAACAAGGATGTCGAGGCCAGGATCGGGCTGGTCGGCGACGCCGGCCTGGTGCTCGACGCGCTATTGGAAGAAATCGGCAAAACCGTAAAGTCGGATCGTGATGCGACGGCGGTGGCCGCCGAAATCGCCGCCTCCCACAGGGAATGGCTGGCGAAATGGATGCCGAAGCTGACCCATAACGACACGCCGCTGAATCCCTACCGCGTGCTGTGGGACCTGCAGCACACCGTCGATATCAACAACACCATCATCACCCACGATGCCGGCAGCCCGCGCGACCAGTTGTCCCCGTTCTGGAAATCGGTCGAGCCGCTGTCCTATATCGGCTGGGGCAAGACCACGCAGCTCGGCTACGGCCTTGGCCTCGCAATGGGCGCCAAGCTGGCGAAACCCGACAAGCTCTGCATCAACGTCTGGGGCGATGCCGCGATCGGCTTCACCGGCATGGATTTCGAGACCGCGGTGCGCGAGCGCATCCCGATCATGTCGATCCTGCTGAACAATTTCTCGATGGCAATCGAATTGAAGGTGATGCCGATCTCGACCGAGAAATACCGCTCCACCGACATTTCCGGCGACTACGCCGCGATGGCCCGCGCCTTCGGCGGCTATGGCGAGCGGGTGTTGAGGCCGGAAGACATCATTCCTGCGATCAAGCGCGGCATTGCAAAGACGCGGGAAGGCGTCCCGGTGCTCTTGGAATTCATCACCAGCAAGGAGACCGAGGTGTCGAGGCCCGGGACCTGAGCAGCAGGCGAACAGTCACCGATGCCGCGCGTCACCCTCATCGAAACCGGGCTCGTCAGCCCAACAAATCGCGAACTCCACGGATCGTATCCGCAGATGTTCGAGCAGATGATCGGCGCCGCCGACGCCACCGTCATGCTCGATACCGTCGGCATTGCTGCCGGCGAGCCGTTGCCGGATGTCAAAGGGCTGGAGGCGATCCTCATCACCGGCTCCCCGGCGGGAGTCTACGATCCCCTGGACTGGATCGCGCCGCTCGAGGATTTCGTGCGCACCGCCCACGACAGGCAGGTGCCGATGGTCGGGGTCTGCTTCGGCCATCAATTGATCGCGCAGGCGCTGGGCGGGACGGTGCGCAAATCGGAGAAAGGCTGGGGCCTCGGGCGGCATGTCTACGACGTCACGCCTGATAATGGCCTGATCGACGGCACGCGCATCGCGCTCGCCGCCTCGCACCAGGATCAGGTCATCACGCCGCCGGTCGGCGCCAACACCATCCTGTCCTCGGATTTCACGCCGCATGCAGGCCTGCTCTACGCCGGCGGTACCACGCTCTCGGTACAGCCACACCCGGAATTCTCCATCGGCTATGCGCTGGCCTGCTGCGAGATGGCGCATGCCAGAGGTCATGCACCTGACAACCTCGTCGCGGCCGCAAAGGCCTCGCTCGCCGAGCCCCTGGAAAGCGCCAGGCTCGGAGGCGCGATCACGCGCTTCCTGACGCGATCAGGGTGACGTGCGCGCGACAAAAGGCTTGCCTCAAGACCTCCATGACGCTGGCTCTCACGCTTCCGGGATGAAATAATCCGACTGGAACCGCGGCGAGACGGCCCAATCGGCCCTGCCCGCGCCTGAACGCAATGGATCGTTGGAATGGCGACGCTTCCCGAGGACATTTCGGTCGCGATCGATGAGCTGGGATCAGCCATCACCGAGATGGAGTCGCACCTCGAATCCGCTCGCGCCGAGCGCGACGAGGCGAAGGCGCTCCAGACCGAGCTCGAAATCGAGAATGCGAATCTGCGCCGGGAACTGAACCTCGCGCGCGAGCAGCAGAAGGCTTCCGCGGGTATCCTCAGCGTCATCAGCAATTCGATGGCCGATACCAAACCGGTATTCGAACGCATCCTCTCCGGCATCAAGCATCTTTTTGACGGCGAGGAGAGCCTGATCTTTCTCACCGGCGAAGAAGGCCTGTTGCAAATTGCGGCCGCGCGTGGCGCAAACGCCGAGGCCGCGCGCGAGCGGTTTCCGATTCCGATTGAAGGAACGGCAAGCGAGCTTGCGATTCGCGAGCGGCGGCTGGTGCGTTCTGCCGACGTCCAGAACGATCCGGACGTGCCGATCGACCTGCGCGAGACCGCTCGCAGGATCGGGCAAAACTATTCGATGGCCATTGCGCCCATGCTCTGGGAAGACAAGGCAATCGGCACGATTTTCGTGGGCCGCACCTCGATGGTGCCGTTTACGGACAGGGAGTGCGAACTGCTCAACGTTTTCGCCGATCAGGCGGTCATTGCAATCCAGAACGCGCGGCTGGTCAACGACACCCGCGAGGCGCTGGAGCGGCAGACGGCCACCGCCGACATCCTCAAGGTGATTGCCTCCTCGCCCTCGGATGTGCAGCCGGTGTTCGAAGCCATCGCAGAAAGCGCCAAGCGCTTGCTGGGCGGATTCTCGACCACGGTACTGCATTTCATCGGCGAAGAGCTTCATCTGGTTGCCTACACACCGACCAGTCCCGAGGCCGATGAAGCGCTGAAGGCCTCCTTCCCGCGCAAGCTCGCGGAATTCCCGGTCTTTGCGCTGGTCCGTAACGGCGAGACTATCCAGTTCGCCGACACCGAAGCCGAAGGGGTGCCGGAAGCGAACCGGGAATTGGCCCGGCTGCGCGGCTTCCGCAGCGTGCTGTTCACACCCCTGATGAACCGCGGGACGCCGGTCGGCATGATCAGCGTCACGCGAGCGGAGCCCGGCGCCTTCGCGCGTCACCACGTTCAACTGCTCAAGACCTTCGCCGACCAGGCGGTGATCGCCATCGAAAATACACGTCTCTTCAACGAAACGCAGGAGGCGCTGGAGCGGCAGACGGCAACGGCGGATATCCTGAAGGTCATCGCGAGTTCGCCGTCGGACACAACCCCGGTGTTCGATACCATCGCCGACAGCGCCAACCGCCTGATCGGCGGCTTTTCGGCCGCCGTGTTCCGCTACATCGACGACAAGATTCATCTGGCTGCCTTCACGCCGACCGACGCGGAAGGCGACGCCTTCCTGCGGTCCTCATTCCCGATCCCGCTGGACAAGTTTCCGCCCTACCAGCTGACGCGCCAGGGGGCACCGGCTGAATTGCCCGATACCGATCTCGAGCCGGCGGCGCGCAACATTGCGCGGGCCCGCGGCTATCGCAGCATGCTGTTCGCGCCGCTGATGAATGACGGTGAGGCCGTCGGCATCATCACCGTCACCCGCGTCGCGCCCGGCCCATTCGGCGAACAGCACACCCGCTTGCTGCAGATGTTCGCCGACCAGGCCGTGATCGCGATCAAGAATGTCGGACTGTTCAACGAGGTGAAGGCGCGGACCGATGACCTCAGCGAATCCCTGCGACAGCAAACCGCCGTCGGCGACGTGCTCAAGACTATCAGCCGTTCGACTTTCGAATTGCAGCCGGTACTCGACACGCTGGTGCAGTCGGCGGCGCATCTTTGTGACGCCGACATGGCCTTCATCATGCGCCGCGTGGACGACGAATACCGCGCAGGCGCCGCCGTCGGCTACACCGAGGCCTATATCGACTTCCTTACCAACCACCCGCTGGTTGTCGATCGCGGCACGGTGACTGGCCGCTCCGTGCTCGAGCGGCGCCCGGTCCAGATTCTGGACGTGAAGGCTGATCCCGAATACACGCTTCAAGAGACTTACACTCTCGCCGGCCAGCGCACCACGGTCGGCGTGCCGTTGTTGCGCGAGAACGAACCAATCGGCGTGATCGTGCTGGCACGCCGGCGCGTCGAACCGTTCACGCAGAAGCAGATCGACCTTGTCGCCACCTTTGCCGACCAGGCAGTGATCGCGATCGAGAATGTCCGCTTGTTCAACGAAGTTCACCAGCGCACCGAGGACCTGAGCGAAGCCCTTCAGCAGCAGACCGCCACCGGCGAGGTGCTGAAGGTGATCGCCTCCTCGCCGACCGACGTAAACCCCGCCCTCCAGGCCATTGTCGAAAGCGCCTGCACCTTCTGCAATGCCTATGATGCCGGCGTGCTGCTGAAGATTGGCGACAATTTGCATTTCAGCGCCCATCACGGACCCATTCGGACAGGTCAAGAGCCGCGTCCAATCAACAGAGACTGGGTCGTAGGTCGCTCGGTCGTCGACAAGACACCGGTGCAGGTGTCCGATTTTCAGGCTCCCGAGGCCGCCGAGTTTCCGGAGGGACAGCGGCAGTCGCGCGAACAGGGGCACCGCTGCACGCTCAGCGTACCGCTCTTGCGGGAGGGAGAGGCTATCGGCGCAATCGCATTGCGTCGCCTGGAACCGGCAGCCTTCAGCGACAAGCAGATCGCGCTGCTGCAGACCTTTGCCGACCAGGCCGTGATCGCCATCGGCAATGTGCGGCTGTTCGAAGAGGTGCAGGCCAAGACGCGCGACCTGTCGGAAGCCCTCACCTATCAGACCGGAAGCGCCAATATTCTCCGCGTCATCGCCGCGTCGCCAACTGACATCAATCCTGTCCTTAATGCCATCGCCGAAAGCGCCTGCGAGCTCTTGAACGCTTATGATGCGGTATTGCGCCTGAAGAAGGACGACAATCTCTGCTTCAGCGCCCACCATGGCCCGATATCGACGTTCAGGAATGAACGGCCCATCAACAGGGACTGGACGGCAGGCCGCGCGGTCGTCGATCGGCGGCCGATACAAATCAACGACCTGCTTGCTCCGGAGGGAGATGAATTTCCCGAAGCGCGGGAATTGGCTCTGCAGCAGGGCCACCGCACCATCATGAGCGTGCCCCTGCTGCGCGAGGGCGAGAGCCTGGGCGCGATTACGCTTCGTCGCCTGGAGGTGAATCCATTCAGCGACAAGCAAATCGCGCTGCTGCAGACCTTCGCCGACCAGGCCGTGATTGCCATCGGCAATGTGCGCTTGTTCGAGGAGGTACAGGCCAAGACGCGCGATCTGGAGGAATCGCTGCAGCAGCAGACCGCGACCGCGGACGTACTCAGGGTGATCAGCGCCTCGCCCGGAGAACTAGAGCCGGTGTTCCAGGCCATGCTGGAAAACGCCGGGCGACTCTGCGAGGCGAAATTTGCGATGCTGCGCCTGTTGAAAGGCGACCAATTTCACGGCGTCGCCGCGTGGAATTTGCCTCCCGCCTTCGGCGAATTTCTTGCGCAGACTCCGATCCGCGTCGACCCCAAGCTTCCGCTGGGCAGCGTCGTCACTACAAGGCAGCCGGTTCACGTCCATGATGTTTTGCAGCATGAGGCCTATCTTGAGCGCTATCCGGGCATGATCGCACTCGCGGAAATCGGCGGCGGCCGCACGCTGCTGCAGGTGCCCATGCTCAAGGAGAATCAACTCGTCGGAACGATCGGCCTCTACCGTCAGGAGGTCCGGCCGTTCACCGAGAAGCAGATCGCTTTGGTGCAGAACTTTGCTGCCCAAGCCGTGATCGCTATCGAAAATGCTCGCTTGCTTAACGAACTCCGCCAACGCACCAGCGACCTGTCCCAATCGCTGGACGACCTCCGCACCGCGCAGGACCGACTGGTGCAGACCGAAAAGCTCGCCTCGCTTGGCCAGCTCACCGCGGGCATCGCGCACGAGATCAAGAATCCGCTCAACTTCGTCAACAATTTCGCTGCCCTTTCAGCCGAATTGACCGAGGAACTGAACGACGTCCTCAAGCCCACCGAACTCGCCGACAAGATCCGCGCAGAAGTCGACGAGCTGACAGGGCTCTTGAGGGGCAACCTTGAGAAAGTCGTGCAGCACGGCAAGCGCGCTGATTCCATCGTCAAGAACATGCTTCTGCATTCGCGCGAGGGTGGCGGCGAGCACCGGCTGTCCGACATCAACGCACTGGTGGATGAGAGCCTCAACCTTGCCTATCACGGCGCCCGCGCCGAGAAGCCGGGCTTCAACGTCACACTGGAGCGCGATTTCGATCCGGCCGCAGGCGAGCTCGACCTGTTCCCGCAGGAGATTACCCGCGTGATCCTTAATCTGGTCTCGAATGGCTTTTACGCGGTGACCAGGCGCAACAAGGAAGGCAGCGAAGCCGGCTTCGAGCCGACGCTGCGGGCCAGCACGAAAAACCTCGGCGAAAGCGTCGAAATCCGCATCCGCGACAACGGCACCGGCATTCCGCCCGAGGTAAAGGAAAAGATGTTCAACCCCTTCTTCACCAGCAAGCCGGCCGGCGAAGGGACCGGCCTGGGCCTGTCGATGAGCCATGACATCGTCGTGAAACAGCACGGCGGGACAATTGACGTGGAGACCCAGCCGGGCCATTTCACCGAATTCCGCATCGTGTTGCCGCGAGCAAGCAATTTTGCAGAAAAGTCCAGAGGGTAGCCGTGAGTGTTCTGGTCCTGGTTGTCGATGACGAACCCGATGTGGAAGCGTTGTTCCGCCAGCAATTTCGCCGCGACCTGCGCGCGCAGCGATTCGTCATGGACTTCGCCAGTTCCGCGTCGGACGCGCTGGCGCGCGTCGGCTCGCCCACCGAGCATTCGCTGATCCTGATCCTGTCCGACATCAACATGCCCGGCATGACAGGGCTGGAAATGCTGCCGAAGGTCAAGGAAATGCGGCCCGAGGTGCCGGTCATCATGATCACGGCCTATGGCGATGCCGACACCAAGCGCAAGGCGCTCGAGAACGGCGCAACCGACCTTCTGACCAAACCGATCGACTTCGCGACGCTGCGTCAGGAGATCGATGCCAGGCTCGAGCAAGCCGCATGACCGCAACCATCCTTGTGGTCGATGATGAGCCGGATCTGGAAGCGCTGATCCTTCAGAAATTCCGGCGGCAGCTTCGCGAGGGGTTGGTCAGCTTCATGTTTGCGCGCGACGGGCTCGAGGCGTTGCAGTCGCTCGAAGCGCATCCGCACGTCGACCTGGTGGTTTCCGACATCAACATGCCGCGAATGGACGGCTTGACGCTGCTCGCCAGGCTGCAAGAGTCCGAGGAAAAGAAATCGACCATTATCGTGTCGGCCTACGGCGACATGAGCAACATCCGCACTGCGATGAATCGCGGCGCATTCGACTTCGTGACCAAGCCGATCGATTTCGTCGATCTCGAAGCGACGATCGACAAGACCCTGCGGCACATCGAAATGCTGCGCGAGGCACGTCGCCGTCAGGCGGAAGCCGAGCGCGCCCATGCCTCGCTCTCCCGCTATTTCTCGCCCGAGCTCGCCAAGCGGCTTGCGTCCGGCGTCGGCGACAGCACGGAGGTGACCTGGCGCGAGGTTGCAGTCATCTTCACCGACATAACCGGCTTCACCTCGCTCGTGGAGACTGCCGCGCCCGAACTCCTTGGGGAACTGCTCAACGAATACGTGGCCGGAATGACCGACGTCGTCTTCGCGCATGAGGGGACCGTGGCAAAGGTGATCGGCGATGCGATCGAGGTACTGTTCAATGCGCCCAGCGACCAGCCCGACTATGCGACGCGCGCAGTCGCCTGCGCAGGGGAGCTCGACGCATGGGCGGAGGCATTTCGCGAACGGTGGAAGGCGAGAGGCGTGAATTTCGGCGCCACCCGCATCGGCGCTCACGCCGGTCCTGCGCTGGTCGGCAATTTCGGTGGCGGCCGCTTCTTTGACTACACTGCTTATGGCGACGCCATCAACACGGCGGCGAGGCTTGAAGCGGCGAACAAGGTGCTCGGCACCCGGATCTGCGTCAGCGCGACGATTGCAAACGCGGCGGAGAATTTCGCGGGACGACCGGTCGGCGATCTCGTGCTGCGTGGGCGCAGCGAACCATTGCGCGCCTACGAGCCGTTATCGGCCGCGAGTTTTGGTGCGCCGGCGACATCGCAATATGGCGAAGCTTTCGCCAAGCTTGAGGCCGGCGATGGCAGTGCAATGCCGGCCTTTGCCGCACTTGTCGGCGCGCACGCCGAGGATCCTCTGGCCAACTTTCACCTGAAGCGGCTGCTCAACGGCGCGAAGGGTGTCCGTATGCAGCTTGAATAGCTGGACGACCCTACTCCGCCATCTCCGCCGGCGTCGAGGGGCCGGCCAGCGGACGCTCCTCCATCGCAAGGATGCAAACCGCAGCACAGGCGAGCAGCGCTGTGGCGGCGCCGAAGACATAGCGGAACGCGGTGATCATGTCGGCGACAGGAATGGCATTCGCCGGTCCGCGATGCTCGCCGATCGAGATGCCTGCGCCCAGCGACATCAGCAGGATCGCGCTGAAGGCAGCGACCGCGAACGACGACATCAGGGCGCGGAAGAAATTCATCGCACCCGTCACGGTGCCGATCTGCGGACGCGCCACCGAGTTCTGCAGCGAGACCACGCTGACCGGGAAAGTCGTGCCGAGCCCGAGCGCAAACAGCGACAGGACGATCAGCAAGCCCCACAGCGGCAGCGTCGTCACGGTCAGCACCATGCCGAAGGTGGTCGACACCAACGTTCCGGCGATCGCAACGCGCTTGTAGTGCCTGGCGCGCGCCATGGTCCGCCCGGCGATCGCCGCGCCACAGGTGGAGATCGCAGCGAGCGGGATCAGTGCCAGTCCCGCCTCGCTGGCCGTGAGATGGTAGACGACCTCGTAATAGAGCGGCAGATGTACGGTCAGCCCGGTGATGGCGCCCAGCGCACAGGCGCCGGCCACGATGGCATAAGGCACCACCGACCCACCGAGCAGCGACAGCGGCAGGAACGGCTCCTCGGCGTTGCGCGCGTGCCAGACAAAGGCGAACGCCAGCGCGACCGACGCGCCGATCATCGCCATGATCGCAGGCGACAGCCAGGCGTAGCGGTTGCCGCCCCAGGTCAGCACCAGCATGACCACGACGGCGGCGGCCATCAGCAGCAGTCCGCCGAGCCAGTCGACCTTGCGGCGGCGGTGGAACACCGGGATCTTGCCCATCTTGGGCAACAGCAGGAACAGCGCACCGACGGCGAGCGGCACGTTGATCCAGAAGATCATCGACCAGTGAAGATGCTCGGCGAACACGCCGCCGAGCACAGGGCCCAACAGGCCCGCCGTCATCCAGACGCCGCTGAAATAGGCCTGGTATTTGCCGCGCTCGCGCGGTGAGACCACGTCGGAAATCACGGTCTGCACCACCGGCATGATGCCGCCGCCGCCGAGCCCCTGCAGGCCGCGCGCGAGAATGAGCACCGTCATGTTCGGTGCCACCGCGCACAGGATCGAGCCGGCGGTGAACAAGACAAGCGAAACCGTGATCATGACGCGGCGGCCGTAGATGTCGCTCAGCGTGCCGAACACGGGGGCTACCGCGGTGGAGGCCAAAAGATAGGCCGTGATCACCCAGGACAGGCTGCTGACGTCATTGAACTGGCGGCCGATGGTCGGCAGCGCCGTCGCCACGATGGTCTGGTCGAGGGCGGCCAGGAACATCGTCAGCAACAGGCTCATCAGGATGGTGCGGACCTCGTCCTGGCTCAGCGGCGCAGGCGGCGCGAGCGGCGGCGCATCGCTGACATCCATGACCTCGGTCGTGATGTGCGAAAGCTCTTGGCCAATATCCTCAGGCAATGTCGTCGGGTCGGCGGGCTCGCGGCCCAGCCGCTGGTGCTGGTTCATGTCGGACGTAATATTCTTCTGCGCGGCCAAACCCGCCGAGATGGAATCGCCATATGCGAGGCACTCTAGAGGGCAAACTTCTCTCGCGGCAGACATGTGCGCGCATGGGAGCATCCCGCGCAGGGACCATCGCGTTTCCGTGAAGGGTTCAGGGATTTACGCTCAGGCTTTCGGCCGCTTCTTCAGCCGCGCCCGCTTCGGCAACAGCGCCGGCCATTGCACGATGTGATCTTCCAGATCTTCATCGGGGATCTCGTCCTCGGTGCCCTGCACCCTCCCGCGCACAGAAACGCCGGCTTCGTGCACGGTATTGGGATCGCCGGAAATCAGCGGGTGCCACCAGTAGAGATCGCGCCCCTCGGCGACCAGCTTGTAACCGCAGCTCGGCGGCAGCCAGTTCAGGGTGCGGACGTTCTCGGGCGTCAGGCGGACGCAATCGGGAACCTTGTCGGAACGGTTCGGGTAGTCCTTGCAGGCGCATAGCCCGGAATCGAGCAATTTGCAGGAAACGTGGGTGAAATAGATCTTCCCGGTGTCCTCGTCCTCGAGCTTCTCCAGGCAGCAGCGCGCGCAGCCGTCGCACAGGCTTTCCCATTCGGCGTTGGACATCTCCTCCAACGTCTTGGTTTTCCAGAAGAATCCCTCTTGGGTCGAGGGTCGCTTGGGCGGCGCGGTCATGAAGTCGGTTGGTTTCCGGGTCGGGTTCGGCTGTGGCACATCTAGTGGGTCCGGAGACCAGCGCGCAAGCCGGCCGGCAACAGGGGCAAAAAAGCTGGGACGGCGTTAGGGCTGACCACCAAAATGGTGAGCGGGAGCATTGGTTTATGGTCCCCGCTCGGATAGAACAAATGTGAGTCCCCAAGGCGCGAGAGCGAGCCGTAAAAGCGCCTTGGGTTTGCCGCAACATGAAAGCAAGACGTCTCGACAGCGCCCGGACCGGGTGCGTGAGCGTTTCGAACGACCAAGGGTCCCGGTGCGCCAGATCGTACCTCCGCATGTGAAGCAGAAGATCCGGAACTTCTTTCTGGATCTGGACGCGCGTATCGACTCGACGCTGTTCTCGTCGGGCAAGGGCCTGCGCGAGCTGTACGAGCGTTACTCCACCTTCATGGACCGCTTCTATGTCGGCCGCTGGAAGCGCTGGGTCTTCATCGAGCCGTTTTCGGAAGCGGCCACCCTGGGCCTCGCCGGCCTAATCGTGATGCTGGCGCTGGCGATCCCGGCGTTTCGCGAAACCTCCGACGACGACTGGCTGAAGAAATCCGATCTGGCGGTGTCGTTTCTCGACCGTTACGGCAATCCGATCGGCAGCCGCGGCATCAAGCACAACGATTCGATCCCGCTGGAAGATTTTCCGGACAACCTGATCAAGGCGACGCTCGCCACCGAGGACCGCCGCTTCTACGACCATTTCGGCATCGACATCCCCGGCACCGCGCGCGCGCTCGTCACCAACGCGCAGGCCGGCGGCGTGCGCCAGGGCGGTTCGTCGATCACGCAGCAATTGGCGAAGAACCTGTTCCTCAGCAACGAGCGCACCATCGAGCGCAAGGTGAAGGAAGCATTCCTGGCGATCTGGCTCGAGACGCGCCTGACCAAGAATGAAATCCTGAAACTCTATCTCGACCGCGCCTATATGGGCGGCGGCACCTTCGGCGTCGACGGCGCGGCGCATTTCTACTTCAACAAGTCGGCGCGCGACGTCAATCTCGCGGAGTCGGCCATGCTGGCCGGCCTGTTCAAGGCGCCGACCAAATACGCCCCGCACATCAACCTGCCCGCCGCCCGCGCCCGCGCCAACATCGTGCTCGACAACCTCGTCGATGCCGGCTTCATGACCGAGGGACAGGTGTTCGGTGCCCGGCGCAATCCGGCGATGGCCGTCGACCGGCGCGACGAAAACTCACCGAACTATTACCTCGACTACGCCTTCGAAGAGATGCGCAAGCTGGTCGACACCTTCCCGAAATCCTATACCGAGCGCGTCTTCGTGGTCCGCGCCGCGATCGACATGACCGTGCAACGCGCCGCCGAGGAAACGGTCGAAAACCAGCTCCGCCAGTTCGGCCGCGACTACCACGCGACCCAGGCTTCCGTCGTGGTCGCCGATCTCGACGGCGGCGTCCGTGCCATGGTTGGCGGCCGCGACTACGGCGCAAGCCAGTTCAACCGCGCGACCGACGCCTACCGGCAGCCCGGTTCGTCGTTCAAGCCCTATGTCTATGCCACGGCTCTGATGAACGGCTACAGTCCGACCTCGAAAGTGGTCGACGGGCCGGTCTGCATCGGCAACTGGTGCCCTCAGAATTATGGCCACAACTATTCCGGCTCGGTGACGCTGACGCAGGCGATCACCCGCTCGATCAACGTCGTGCCGGTCAAGCTCTCGATTGCGCTCGGCGGCAAGACGCCCAATCCGGCCAAGGCCGGCCGTGCCAAGATCACCGAAGTGGCGAGAAAGTTTGGCCTCACCGCGCCGCTGCCGGATACGCCGTCGATGCCGATCGGCTCGGACGAAGTCACCGTGCTCGAACACGCGGTCGCCTATGCGACCTTCCCGAACAGGGGCAAGTCGGCGAAACCTCACGCGGTGCTGGAAGTGCGCACCGGCGCCGGCGACCTGGTCTGGCGCTTCGACCGCGACGGCAAAAAGCCGGTGCAGGCCATCCCCGCCTCCGTCGCCGCCGACATGTCGGAAATGATGAGCCATGTCGTCAGCGAAGGCACCGCCCGCCGCGCCGCGATCGATGGCATCCCGACCGCGGGCAAGACCGGCACCACCAACGCCTACCGCGACGCCTGGTTCGTCGGTTTCACCGGCAACTTCACCTGCGCGGTCTGGTACGGCAACGACGACTATTCGCCGACCAACCGCATGACCGGTGGTTCGCTGCCGGCGCAAACCTGGCACGACATCATGGTCGTTGCGCATCAGGGCGTCGAGGTGAAGGAAATCCCCGGCTTCGGCATGGGCACGAAGCTGCCGCAGCCCGCCCAGTCCGCCAGCGCCGCGGCCAGCGGCGCGGCACGGGTGCTGGATACCAAGCCGGGGCCGCCGCCGGTATTGACCAGGCGCGGCGCGGATATTCTGGTACGCGTCGAAAAGCTGCTCGACGAGGCCGGCAAAGTCGCAGGCAAGACTTCGTCCAACGACCAGAAGCAGCCGGCGAAGCCGGTCAACTCCGGCGCGCTGGCGTTTCCGGAGAATTATATCGCAGCCGCCGGCGACCAGCCTGCACCGGCGCAGCGGAAGAATTAATAGGCATGATGCGGCAGAACCTTAACCGGCTTTCCTCGGAACAGATGCGAAGCGCCTGTGCCGACATGCTCAAGCAGAAAGATGCGCTTCGCCTTTCGGATGAAGCCGGTTCAAGCGGAATCTGATGCCGTGAGATTTCGGAGCACTGGCCCGTGCGGCTGATCTTCATCACCTTGCTGGCGTTGGCGCTTGCCACGGCGGTCGGCCTCGGCTCGACCTACATGACGGCGACGCGCGGCACCGATCTCGGCACGCTCACGATCGGCGCCTGGACGGCGCGGCCGAAGAGCGGCACTTCCGAGGTCGATCCCTATTCGCGCGCCTCGATTGCCCGCAGCGGCGAACTGCCTGTAGGCACCGGCGACGGCATCGCCTTTACGGCCACCACCGACGACAAGAAGAAGCCGCTCGACGGACGCTGCGATGTCGTCGTCAGCGGGGTGACGCCGGCGGCCCGGTTCTGGACGCTGACGCTGTTCGATCGCAAGGGACATCTGGTCGCCAACTCGCTGCAGCGCTACGGCTTCACCAGCCAGGAAATCGTCCGCGGCTCCGACGGCGGGTTCGAGATCCGCGTCGCCGCGCGCTCACGCGCCGGAAACTGGCTGCCGACCGGCGGCATCGAACGCTACGCGCTGATGCTGCGGCTGTACGATACACCGGTGGGCGTTGCGACGCGGACGCAACGGGACGCGCCGATGCCTGCGATCTCCACGGTGAACTGCCCATGATCCGGCTGATGTTCACCATCATTGCGGGCGTGCTGCTGGGCGGCGTGGTGCATCTCGTCAGCGTGCTGGCGCTGCCGCGGATTGCCACCCAGGACGCCTATTCGCGGCTGACGCCGATGACCAAGGAAAACGCCGTCACGGCGCTGCCGCTGGCCGAGCCCAACAACGCGCCGATGCCGTTCATGGACCCGGCCTTTGCGGTCGCGATCTGCCGCTACGACCTCAAGGATGGCCCGCTGAAACTCACCGTACCGGTCAGCCAGGCCTATACCTCGGTGTCGTTCTACACGCGCAACGAGGTCGCCTACTACGCCATCAACGACCGCTCGGCCGGCCGCAAGGTGATCGAACTCGACTTGATGACGGAAGCGCAGCATTCCGAACTGCCGGAGGATGAGGAAGTCACCGCCGCCGACCGGCTGATCATCGATTCCCCGACCGTCACCGGCCTGATCGTGCTGAAGGCGCTGGCGCCGGAGCCCGGCCTGATGCCGCAGGCACAGGCCTCGCTCGCGGCATCGCGTTGCACGATCGAGACCGAGCCGCCGGCCAAGCAACCCGAGCCGGCGCCGCCCGCTCCGGCCCCTGCGCCAGCGCCGAAGGGCAAGCGCTGATCCAGGATTTTACAGGGCTTCAGCCACGACGGCGTCCGGCCGCGCTCTCGCCTGCAGGCGGGACACCGCCTCGGCCAGCGGAACGTCGGCCTGTGAGCCGTCGCGCTCGCGCAAGGTCACCCGGCCTTCCCTCATCTCGCGCCCGCCGACGATAGCCATCACCGGCACCGCCATTTCATGTGCCGCCACGATGCGCCGCGAAAGGGTATCGGCGCCGTCATAGGCGGCGGCCCTGATCCCGGCATTCTCGAACGCTGCCAGCACGTCCGCGCCGTATCCGGCCTGGTCTTTCGAGATCGGCGCAACCGCGACCTGGTCCGGCGACAGCCAGAACGGAAGCACGCCGCCATGGTGCTCGAGCAGGATCGCCAGCATGCGGCCGAGCGATCCGAAGATGGCGTGGTGGATCATCAGGGGCCTGGCGCGGCTGCCGTCGGGGGCGATGTAGGACGCCTCGAGCCGCTGCGGCAGCACGCCGTCGAGTTGCACCGTGCCGCACTGCCAGGATCGTCCCAGCCGATCGCGCAGCGCGAATTCCAGCTTCGGTCCGTAGAACGCGCCTTCGCCGGGATTGATGTGAGGCACGAGGCCGCATTGCCGCGCGGCATCGCCGAGCTTCGCCTCCGACCAGTCCCACGTCGCGTCGTCGCCGGCGCGCACCGCCGGCCGCGTCGCCAGCGCCACCTCGTAGTCGGGAAAACCGAGCTCGCGATAGACCTCGCCCAGCAGGGCGATGAAGCACGCGACTTCGCCCTCCACGTCCTGCTCGCGGCAGAACACATGCGCGTCGTCCTGCTCGAAGGCGCGCGTCCGCATGATGCCGTGGAGCGAACCGGAAGGCTCATTGCGGTGACAGGAGCCGAACTCGGCATAGCGGATCGGAAGCTCCCGCCACGAGCGCAGCCCCTTGTTGAAGATCTGCACGTGGCACGGGCACGACATCGGTTTCAGCGCCATCGCCAGTTCGCCGTCGTCGACCCGGAACATATGCTCGCTGAACTTGTCCCAGTGGCCGCTGCGGCCCCAGAACTCCTTTGGCAGCAGCTGTGGCGTCCGGACCTCGGCATAGCCGGCTCGGCGCATCTTGCTACGGAGATAGTCCTCCAGCACCCGGTAGAGCGCGTAGCCGCGCGGATGCCAGAACACCATGCCCGGCGCATCTTCCTGAAGGTGCCAGAGTTTGAGCTGTACACCGAGATTTCTGTGGTCGAGATCGTCCATGGCTTAAGTTCCTTTGCTGGGAAAAAGCGCGGACGGGACCATCAAAAACCGGAAAAGGCCCCGTCCGTCGCCGGCGGGGCCTTTTCTGGGTGAAGTACGCTTCTCTCTAGCGCGCGCAACCAGCAGGCGATCCGCCGTAAGCGGTCGTGGTGGTGGTCAATGCGGCTGCGCGAAGCATATTCATGCGCCGTATATGGCGGCAAAACGCTCAGGCGTCAACGCCGGCCGCCTGGCGTCGCGGAATATGGATGATGCGCAAGAGCTCAACATTCTGTAGCGGACGGCCCGGCCTGGTGTTGACCGCAACGGCAGTTGTCGTAGTCCACGGGATCATGGCTGTTGAAGATCGTCACGACGTCGCCGTGATTGGCCTTGAGCGCCCGCAAGCGTTCCTGATTTTCGATGCGCATGGCGCGGTCCATGTCGGCGCGGCGCTGAAACATGCCGAGCACCAGCGGCACCCGCGGCGAAGCCTGTATCTGACCATGGAAGAAATAGGCGTCGCCGGCGTGCAGCAGCCATTTGTCGCCGCTCCGCACGGCGATGCCGCAATGACCGAACGTGTGCCCGTGTAGCGGGATCATCAGAATATCGGGCTCACGGTCGCCAAGCGCGCGCACGCCCTTGAAGCCGAACCAGTCCTCGCCGCCCTCGCCGTAGAACGCCCATTGCGGACCATGCTTCCACTGGTCGGTGACGTAGCGGCCCTTCGGCGCAGGCACCGAGCGCGCCACCGCCATGTCGTGCTCGCGGCGATGGACGTGGACCCTGGCGTTCGGGAAATCCGGAATGCCGCCGGCATGATCGCGATCGAGATGCGTCAGCAACAGGTGCCGCACATCGGCGCGCGAATAGCCGAGCGCCTCCACTTGCCGGACCGCGGTCTCGGCCGGGTCGAGCCGCGGCGTCGTCTGCCGCACCCACTTGGGACCTAGCCGCGGCGGGTTGGCGATATCGTCGAGACCGATACCGGTATCGACCAGCGCCAGTCCGTCATTGGTCTCGATCAGCAGGCAATGACAGACCATGCGGGCGCGCTGAAAAATGCTGCCGGTGCCGTTCACCAGACGCCGGCCGATCGGGCACATGGTGCCGGTGTTGAGATGATGGACGCGCATGACGATGTCTCCTCCAGATCAGGCGCCTTGCTTGCCATGTGCCGCATCATAGGTAAAATATCGATATTCGATAGCATCAATAGGAATGACCTATGGATATCCGCGAACTCCGCTATTTCGCCGCCGTATTCAGGGAGCGCAACCTCACAGCGGCGGCCAAGCGCTGCTTCATCTCGCAGCCCTCGATCTCGGCGGCGATCACCAATCTGGAGGCCGAACTCGGCACCGCGCTGTTCATCCGGCACAAGAAGGGCGTGGCGCCGACGGAAGCGGCCGAACGATTCCACACGGTGGCCCGCCGCATCATCGACGAAGCGGACGCCGCGAAAAACCTGTTCCGAAAATCGTCAAAGCGGAATTCACTGACGCTCGGCCTGATGCGCACGCTGGACCGTCCCCGAACCATCGCGCTGCTGAAGCCGCTGACCGGAACGTCCGACATCACGCTCCGCCTCGTCGGCGTCGACGATACCGCGGACGCGCGGATCGTTTCCAAAAATCTGTTGCGCAAAGACGAGCATTTCGTTCCGCTCTGGGTCGAGCGCTACGTTGCGGCGCTGCCGCCATCGCATCCGCTGACGCTGAAGGAACGGCTCCGCACGACGGACCTGGCCGGCGTCTCCATGGTCGATCGCTGTCATTGCGAACAGAGCGAATTCTTCGGCCGTGCCGCATCGGCGTCACGCCAGCCGGCGGCAATAGCCGAGTCGGAAGACTGGGCGATGGCGCTGGTCGCCGCCGGTGTCGGGATTGCCATCGTTCCCGAGGGCGTGGCGCGGGCCAATTCCGATGTCGCCGTGCGCGAGATCGATGTCGACGTGAAGCGCGAAGTCGGCCTCGCCTACAGCGCGGCGCGGCCGCCGTCGGAAGTGCTGCAGAATTTCATCGCGAAGCTGCAGGGCCAGCGTCGCAAAACCGGCCGCGCCAAATCGAAGGCTAGGTAAACCCGGCCAATCGCAACGGCGCTTTGGGACAGTGTGGCTGCCGGATAACCTGCTTGCGCCGATGGAAGTTTGAGCATTGAATTCGCCTTCGATGCCGCCACTACCGCAAGTAGCTTTGCAAGTGCGTCCGTACTGTCGCAGCACGAAATGATGAAGAGACTCGCCCGGGCATGAGGCGCGTGTGATGGCCTCATGCGCAGCCGAACCGGAGGGTACGGCTATTTCGTCCATCTAAATGATCGGCAGTGGCCAAAGCGCGGGCCTCATGCGCCCACCGACCAGCATCGTCGATGGCGCCCAAGGATGGAGAGGAACAATGAGCAGCTGGCTTAGTGAGCGAGAGCAACGTCTTGTCGCAGGCGCGGAGGCGGCATCGGCGCCAACGCCTATTCCCACTCAGATTGTTTCCAACGGCGAGTATCTGCCCCCTCCGCAGAGCGCTGTGCAAAAGAAGGTCGAGGCACGGATCAACGAACTTGCCGACGTGAACGGCAAGCACCTCGGCCTGAGCCGCAGGCAATTCCTGCACACGAGCTGCGGCATGGCGGCGGCATTCCTCGCCATGAACGACGTCTACGGCAATGTTTTCCAGGTTGCGCCAGCGGAGGCGCGAGAGCCTGAAATGATGCTGGCGCGCGCGCAAGGCCTCTCCAGCCAGTTCATCTTCGATGTTCAGACCCATTTCGTGCGCGACGACTTCGATCACAAGGAGCTTTTGGGGCTGGCCGACTTTGCAAGCCAGCACTGGAATCCGAAGATGAAGGAAGAAGGCGTCTCCTCGCTCCACCGCTACAAGTTCCAGAATTATGTAAAAGAGATCTACTACGACAGCGACACCAACGTGGCGCTCCTGAGCGGAGCGCCGTTCGACGATCCGAGCTGGTGGCTTCTTTCCAACGAGCAGATCGTCAAGGCACGCGAACTCATCAACGACTTCGCCGGTTCGCGCCGCCTGCTGGCGCACAGCGTCATCACCCCAAAGCAGCCGGGCTGGATGGAGGAGGTCGACAAGGCGATCGAGGTCTACAAGCCGGATTCCTGGAAGTCCTACACGATCGGCGATCCGCTGGCGCCCTCCAAATTCCCCTGGCGGCTCGACGACGAGCAGGTGATGTATCCGTTCTACGAAAAAGCCGTGAAGGCCGGCATCAACACGCTGTGCATCCACAAGGGGCTGCTGCCGCCCGATTACGAGAAATCGTTCGCCGGCGTGTGGGAATACGCAACCGCGTGGGACATCGGAAAGGCGGCGAAGGACTGGCCGCAGATGAACTTCGTGATCTATCACTCGGCGCTGCGCGCGTTCCTCGAGCTACCGGACAAGGCATGGGCGGAGTTCGAGCAGACCGGCCGCATCCAGTGGGCCACGGATCTCGCGGAAATCCCGCAGAAGTTCGGCGTCACCAATGTCTATGCGGAACTCGGCACGTCGTTTGCCAACTCGGCGGTGGCCCATCCCAAGTTCTGCGCCGCACTGGTCGGCACGTTGATCAAGGGCATGGGGGTTGACCACGTCATGTGGGGTACCGACTCGGTCTGGTACGGCTCACCGCAATGGCAGATCGAGGCGCTGCGCCGCCTCGAAATCCCCGAGGACATGCAGAAGAAATACGGGTTTGCGCCGCTCGGCGACGCCAACAGCGCCACCAAGCAGCAGATCTTCTCGGGCAACGCGCTCAGGTTTTACAAGATCAAGCTCAAGGCGGCCGAAAACACGAGGATGCCAACCTTCTCCGAGGACCGCCTTGCAGCGCTCAAGAACGAGTACGCTCAAGCTGCGAAAGAGCCTTCGAACCTTCGCTACGGCTACGTTCGCGCCGCCTGAGAGCCAGCAGCTGTGACGGCGCAGGTTCGCTAATGAACCGCGCCCTAGCCTTTCACGGTCACGGCCCGCCCGATCACGGGCTGGGCCGCGACCGGCGGATTGGCGGTCTGCGCCGCGAGTTCGCCGATCAGGCGGTCAGCGTCGGCCGCGATGCCGTCGGGCGCGTGGATCACCAGCCGCTCCAGCGCCCAGCGGTATGACGCGATGCGTCGCTCCAGGCATTGCTGCACCCATTGCACGATCAGCGTGTTCTCTTCCATGCGGGCGATCGCATCGGCCTGCTCGGCCGGCGACAGTTCCGATACCATCCTCAGGCTGGCGCTGCGCTTGCGGTCGAGTTCGATGACACGCAAGGCGGAGGCAAAGAACGGCTCGAAGCGCGTGATGTCGTTGCGGACGTCCTCGATGATCTGCTGATAGCGCGAGGTATGCGAACGGTGCGGCTCGTCGATCAGAGCGCGGCCGTAGGTGGTGCGGTCGAACACGACCTTCTGCCGCCATGGCGAGGGCAGCGGCTGGTAGTCACCGAACACGCTCTTCCATGCCGGCCGCGAATGCGGCGGCTCGATCAGGGGATAGGCGAGATCGCGAAGCTGGCGCTCGTTTTCGGTGAGCTGGAAGTGCGAAGGCCTGAGGCCGACGCTTGCAGTGGCCTCGGCGCCGATCCAGCGGTGCATGTCGTCGTTGCGCATGTCGGCTCGGGTGCGGCCGAAATCGCCGCCGCTGCAGCCGCCGAGAACAGCACCTGCGACAAGCAACATGAGGGCCGGGAGTGACCGAAGCCCGGCGGTCCGGATCGGGAGGCACTTCTCCGGCATTGCAAAATTCCGTCGTTCAGGGGCGCCGACGGCGACGGCGACCGGGCGCAGTGCCCTCTTCCGGTCCGCGCCCATCGCCGGTCTCGCCGGCTTTACGCTCGATACGGACAACAGGAAGAATCAGCACGGTTCCTAGGCCATCGCGTGGAGCGCCATCCATAGTTGAGCCCGGCCGTCGCGAAGCCGCATCCGCCGGAAATTCAATGATGGTGCCCATGTTCCGTTCTCTCTGGTTGCCGCGCGAACACGATTTGACCGGCGACATGCCATTATTCAGAACAGAACGTGGTTAACGGCATCTTAATTTGTGCAGACGGTACAGTTACGGGCTCCGGCGCTCCCATCAGCGCACCGAAAAGCTCAAATTTTACGGGATTTTTTCAGGGGCTGTTTTCCTTAACCAACTCTTAAAGCGCCCTGCGTAGGCTGCCGCGAAGGGAATTACCGAAGTCGCGTACAACCTCACATGACCGCAGCTCCATTGTTTCCGGGATTCGACGGGCTGATGACGCTCTCGCGCCGCGAGGGCGTCGACATCCGCCCGACCTTGCTGCGCGTGCTGACCGACCTCTATGTCCAGGCCAGCGCCCACTCCGCCGACGAGGAACGGCAGTTCGTCGAACTGACGTCCCGCCTGATCGACCAGGTCGACGACGCCACCCGCGCCGCGGTGCGGGCAAGGCTTGCGATCTATCCGGCGACACCGGCCGAGGTCATGGAAAAGCTCGGCCTGCGGCGTTCGAAGTCCGGCGAGGCCCTGCCGGTCGCGGCTGCGATTGCCGCGGCCCCTGCCGATGCGCCAACGGTGAAACCACTGAGCGAAGCGCAGTTGCGAATGGCATCCAATCTTGCAATGCGGCCCAATGATGCCGCCGAAATCACCGACATGTTCTTCACGGCCGGTCCGAGCGAGCGCGCGCAGATCCTGCACAATCTCTACGACACGCCGCTGAAGGCCGCGCCGCGAATTTCCGCCGCGCGCGCCGCCCGCGCGCTCCATATCCTAGAAATGGCCGCCTTCGCCGAGGACATCGAAAACTTCACACTCGAACTCGGTGACGCCCTGATCCTGCCATCGCGGATTGCGGCGCAGGTCGTCGGCGACCCCGGCGGCGAGCCATTGGCCTGTGCGGCGCGCGCGCTTGACATGCCGAGCGCGGCCTTCCAGCGCGTGCTGATGTTCCTCAATCCCGAGTTCGGCTCGTCCGTGCAAAACGTCTATCGCTTGTCACGGCTTTACGACCGATTGAGCGAACGATCCGCGCTGGTCATGCTGGCCGCGTGGCGCGGCTCGACCATGGCAGTCAGCCGCGCCAAATATCGCGCCGCTCTGTACGATGACGAGCGCCATCGCGCCCGTGCGGCGAATTCGCAAACGCGCCCCGCGGTGCAGCCCGGAACTGCGCCGGCCGTTCGCACCGGCACCGACGGTTCGAAACGCTAGCGCGACTCTTGTCTGACGCGTTTTCTTCACGCGAACCGGTAGCCACTTCGCTCGAAAACGCTCTGTTAGGCTTTCGCCAGATCCAGAAAATGCCGCCCTGCCCGGTCCTCGGTCTCGACGATCCAGGCGTCGGGATCGAAGCGGAGCTCCTTGGCGAGGCGTTCTTCCACCGATTGCTCTGGCACCGGCTGCGGCGAAGCCGGCGCGAACAGCCGCTCGGCCGGCCGGCTCTCGTCATAAACGGTCTGCGGCGCGGGCGCATACAGCATGGCGTTGCCGTCAAGCAACGCCACCTTGATAAACACCGCCCCCGCCTCCTCCGCGCCGCGCTTGCGCACGGCGCCAAAGATTCCCTCATTCTGGCAGCGGCGCAGGTAAGCGGCCACCCAGATGCTTGATTTCAATCGCATGAGAAAGACGATAGGCCAGCGACCGGGCGGACGCTAGTCGATCGGGTGCCCGATCATCGCCGTGAGCTCCTTCACCAGCCGATCGGACATCTGACCGGTCACCGGGAGCTTGCGGTCACGCTCGAATTTCGCAATCGCGGTCTGCGTGTCCGAACCGACCGCACCGGTCGGCTTCAATTGGCCATAGCCATATTGGGTGAGCGCGCGCTGCACCGCCGCCACACGGCGCGCGCCGGCGCTCTGCGTAGTCGCCGGAATCGGCGCAGGTGGACGCGCGACATTCGAAGGCGTCGCGGCGGGCGTGCCGGTCGACTTGACCACCAGATTGGCCATGGGGTCGGCATTCCTGGGGTCGGCGGTTCTGGAATCGGAACTCCTGGAGTCAGAGGTCTTGGGATCAGAGTTCTTGGGATCAGAGGTCTTGGGCTCGGCGCTCCTCACCTCGACCGGCCGGATTTCCGGCGGATCTGAATCGCCTGCCCTTGCGGTCAGTTCGACCGGGCGCGGACGCGGCAACGGGTTCGACACCGCAGCCTGCGGCGCCGGCAGCGTCACGACCGAGCCGAACATCGGCGAGGGATGGCGGCCGGCCTGCAGGAACAATGCATTGGCGACGATGGCGCAGATCGCGGCAGCCGCAAGCAGGCCCGCGATCACGTCCTTCGGACTGTGCAGGAAGATTCGCGTCAGGAGACCGCGACGCTCCTCCTCGGCTTCGATCGCAACCGCTTTCGCGCCACGGCGGCGGCGGCGCGGCATCTCGTCTTCGTCGTCGTCAATACGCCTAGGCACGCTTCTTCACCTGATGGGCTTCGTCCTGAGATTCGGGTCGCTGCGCCGGTTTCAGCGTCGCGATGTTGCTTGAAGGCGCCAGCGACGGCGCAAAGTCAAGCGGCAAGGTAACGGTCACCGTGGTGCCCTCGCCGACGCTGCTTTGCACGTTCATCTCGCCATCATGCAATGCGACCAGCCCCTTCACGATCGACAGGCCGAGGCCCGTGCCTTCGTGCTTGCGCTGATAGGTCTTGCCGGCCTGGAAGAACGGATCGCCGATCCGCGCGAGGTCCTCGGCGGCGATACCGACCCCGGTATCGGTTACGCTGAGCATCAGCCGCGATCCCTCGACGGCGGCGGAAACCGTCACGCTGCCGCCGCGCTCGGTGAACTTGATGGCATTGGTGATGAGGTTCAGCGCAATCTGCTTGAACGCACGGGGATCGCCGTTCATGACAGGCAGATCTTCCGCCGCGCGGGTGATCAGGTCGACGCCGTTGTCGCGCGCCTTCAGCGCCAGCAGATTGCAGCAATGCAGCAGCGCGGCGCGCGGCGCGAACGGCTCCGGCGAAATTTCGAAATTGCCGGTTTCCATCTTCGACATGTCGAGGATGCCGTTGACGACCGACAACAGATGCTGACCCGAATCGTTGATCAACTGCGCATATTCCCTGCGGCGCGCGGTATCCAGCATCATCGCCTCTTCATGCACGATCATCTCGGAGAAACCGATGATGGCGTTCAGCGGCGTGCGGAGTTCGTGGCTCATGGTGGCGAGGAAGCGCGTCTTGGAGGCATCGGCTTGCTCGGCGGCGGCGCGCGCCGTTTCGAGGGCCTGCTCCTGGAGCTTGCGGTCGGTGATGTCGCGCATCACGGCGACGACCTCGGCCTCGGGCGACGCCTGCTCGAGCAGCCGGCACCGCATCTCGATCCAGATGAAATCGGCGGACGTATTCTGCCCGCGCACCGCATCGCGGCGCAGGCGGAATTCGACGCTGCGCTGCTCGCTGCCGCCCGCGGCATCCGACAGCGCCGTGAGGTAGGCCGGCCGATCGGCGACATGGACGCGGTCGAACAGGCCATGGCCGGTGAGCCGGGCGCCGGGCGCGCCGAGCATGGCTTCCGCCGCCGGCGAAATGAACCCCACGGCGCCATTGCGGCTGTGACGCGAAATCACGTCGCTCATGTTGCGCGCCAGCAGGCGGTAACGATCCTCTTCGAGATAGAGCAGCGATACGGACGTGCGCGCCAGCGATTCGGCGCTGACAGCCAGTCCCGCCGCGTAGAGCGTCGCCGAAGCAAGGCCCGCCCCCATCAGGACGGCGTGCAGTGCCGCGTTCGGCTCCGCCACCGGCAAGAGATGAAAATGTCCGAGTGCGATCAGCAAGGCGACGCATGACAGCGCCAGCGCGGACGCGAACGCGACGACGCGGCGCGAGGCCGATAGCGCAGCTTCCAGCGGAACGACGATGAGCCAGACCGCGGCGAAGGATTCGATGCCGCCGGTGGTCACGGCGACCATCATGACGAGGCCGGCCAACGCCAGCGCGGAAAGGATATGCGCGCCTTCGTAGCGGCCGGTGCGCGACAGGAACCAGGACAACAGAATGGGAGCGATCAGCCAGGCGAAGGCCGCCACCTCGAGCGCCGTGGGCGCCCCGCGCATCGCCAGATAGATCGGAAAAGCTGCAAGCGCCACCAGGCTGCCCAGCAGCCGCGGCGCCATGAACGCGCGATGACGCGCACGCGTCAGCGCATCATATCGTGCCGAGGGATGCAGCAACGCATCGAGACAATCGCGGATGATACTCAAAACAATCACGGCTCTCGCGCTTCGGCTTGTTCGTCCAGACAGACGCGCCGGAACGCCCCCATTATCCTTAGACGCACCGTGTCAGAGCGAGCTTAAGCGAACGCTAAGGCGATGCGGAATGGCGCCGGGCACCGCGTCTTCGCAGGGATTTCGCGCCTCGCGCGAGCTCCATTCGACGCGGATGGTGAACGATAGGTTTCCAGCACCGAGGTTCTATGGTTTCGAAATGGTGGACGCGCTGCTCGTCCACATATTCATCGCCATCAATCGAAAATTTACGCCGAATCGCATCTTTCAAATTTTCTGCGAGTTTTCGCCGAATTTACTTCAATGCAAACACTTAGGATTTATCCACGACTGCTAGTCAGAAACGAAGCTGCGGGTTAACCGCAGCACAACCAAAAGACGACCGGGATCGCGAGATGTTTTTTATGCTTCGCATGGCGTTCTGGCTCGGGCTCGTGCTCGTGCTGCTGCCTAGGGAAAAGACGCCTGAATCGGACAAGACGCCGCAGATCAGCGCGTCCGAGGCCGTATCGGCTGCGACCGCAGCCGCGTCCGACATGGGCCAGTTCTGCAAGCGCCAGCCGGCGGCTTGCGAGGTCGGCGGCCAGGCCGCGACGGCGATCGGCCAGCGCGCCCAGGATGGCGCCCGCCAATTGTACAAGATCATCACCGACGACAAGAAGTCCGAGCAACCCAGAGCTCCCGACAACAGGGCTCCCGACAAGAAGCCCGACCATACCAGTTCGATCGACACCGACGCCGCGGCCGTCGCCGCGAACACGTCGCCCGCCGATGCGCTGACGGACGACGACATGGCGATCGAATGGCGGATGCCGCGGACGCCGCTGGCCGCAAAATAGGCGGCGGAACCGGTTCCATTTCCGTCGCTTTCGTCCGATCCGCGTCCTATATAAGGCTTCAAGGAAACGGACGCGGGCCAAGATGACGATCGACGAAATCAGGGACAATTTCGAACTGCTGGACGAGTGGGACGACCGCTACCGGTACGTCATCGAGCTCGGCCGCACGCTCGATCCGATGCCGGAGGCCGAGCATTCTGCCGAGAACAAGGTCAATGGCTGCGTCAGCCAGGTCTGGCTTTCCAGGCAGATCGACCGTGGCGGCAATGGCGAACCGCGGCTGAAATATCTGGGTGACAGCGACGCCCACATCGTGCGCGGCCTGATCGCAATCCTGCTCACGCTGTATTCCGGCCGCACGCCACAGCAGATTCTTTCGACCGATGCGCTCGCCGTGTTCGATGAGTTTGGATTCCGCGAGCACCTGACACCGCAGCGTTCCAACGGCCTGCGCTCCATGGTCGAGCGCATCCGCTCCGACGCGCGCGAGTCGCTGGCCGCAGCCTCGTAGACACTCCCTTGCGCAAACGCTTTGCGTTTGTCGCAGGCAATCACGAAAACTACTTCCGTTTCCGCGCCTGCTGACCGAGGCCCATCTTCTTGGCAAGCTGCGAACGCGCCACCGCGTAGTTTGGCGCCACCATCGGGTAATCCGGCGGCAGGCCCCATTTGTCGCGGTACTGCTCGGGCGTCATGTTGTACTGCGTGCGCAGATGGCGCTTGAGCGACTTGAAGCGCTTGCCGTCCTCCAGACACACCAGATATTCCGGGGTTATCGACTTCTTCATCGACACTGCCGGCTTGGCCGGCTCAAGCGGTGTCTCGGGCCGGCCGCTCGACACCCGCATCAGTGCGGCGTGGACCTGGCTGATCAGGTTCGGGATTTCAGAGGCTTGGGTCGGATTGTTGCTGAGATAGGCCGAAACGATATTGGCGGTCAGTTCGACGGGCGTTTTGCCGGTGGAATCAGTCATGGCTCAACCTTCTGGGTCACGAACGCATCTGTCGGCCACACGATCAGACAGTATCCGACCGCGCCTATACATCAGCGAAAGCTCGTACAACTTGGCGTATATGACCGAAATGCCCAGAAACTGACAAGAACGGCGGCGCTTTATTTTCGACAGCCTGCTTCGCAGCAAGTATTGGCCGGCACTAAAGCGTTTTCCCGCGAAGCATGCCCTCGGACTTGATCCGTGGGTGGGCCCCGGTTCGCGGTAAGAAAACGCGTCAAATCAAAAATCTGGAGCCCCGTTCCGATTCCATCGGAACGGAAAAAGACTCTAGAGCCGCTGATCGAGATGCGCGCGCAGTTCGTCGATCGAGGCGAAGCGCATCATTCCCTCCGGCATCTGGGCCTCGATCGAACCATCGGAATAGAGCGAATAGGCCATGCCATCGACAATGCCGGACTTCAGCACCGTCACCGCCGGCTGATCCTCCGTGCGCCCCGGTCCAGCATTGGCTTCCGCGAGCGTTGGAGGCATGCGGCCACCGCGCCGCGGCGGCAGCGGCGGTAACGGGGCTTCAGCAGTCTTGCCGCGGTCCGCTCTCGGCCAGGCGTCATCGAACACCCCGCGTGGCGGTTCGGCCGGTTCCACCGGCGGCACGGCGGGCGGATTGGAACGAAAATCCGATGACAGCAGATCCGGCGGCAGCGGCTCGCTGCCCCGCGATTGCGCGCGCTCGCGCTCCTTTCGCGATGTCGAGGAAAACAGCAAGTTGCGCTTCGGCTTTGGAACCGATGGCGGCGGTTCGGGGTGGGTCGGTTCCGGGATCGGGTGATCACGCAAGACAGTCTCGTTCTGCCACGGCGGCGGTGCCGCTGGCGAGAATGGTCCGACACCGCCCGCCTGTTCCGCAGCCGGGAAACTGGGGACGACCGGAGCGGTATCCCGCGCCGCGACGCCAGGAAGCGGCGGCCGCGCTGCGGCCTCATCGCGTGCTTCGGGGAAACCGGCGCCGAGCCGACGCGCGATGTTCTTCAACTCCCGGACCGCCACCCACAATGCAAACATGACCGCGCCGGTGCAAACGCCGATTACGCCGGCGATGATCAGCGTGTTGCCGGTGCTGAACTCCTTGATCGGTATCCCGAAGCCGATCGCCAACAGGCCTGCCAAAGCGAGGCCGATCGCGGCGACCAACACCACAAACATCATTGAACTAACCCCTCAGCCGCGCCCTTAACGCTCGCCAGCCGCCCCACGCCACGATACCGTCATCTTGTGCGCACCGCCAACCGCCAATTGCATCCCCGGTTCCATAATGGCGCCGGTCCGTTTGCCGGATTCCGATTCGGCTGCCATTCAGGTACCGTTCAGCCCGCCGGCCGTAGTTATACCGTCTACCAATTACTGCCCTTTTGTTGCATTGCATCAGGGCTTTAGGCCACAATTCCCAATTACTTGGAAATGGAACTAGGCTATATGGGTACCCGGGGAATGAGGCTCAACAATATCCTTCGTGGGCCATAGGGGACGCTGGGTTACCAATCGCCATGTCATCCATCACGACTTCTGCCCTCGATACGCCCGCGCGGCGCTCGTTGGAGCGGACCTGTGACGACCTTGCCATCTTCGTGCTGGCCGTGGTCGCCCTGGTCGCGGGCCTGACTTTCCGCGACTACGGGCTGGGCTGGGACGACTACACGCACGCCGAATATGCCGACCTGCTGTTGCGGATGTATGGTTCCGGCTTCAAGGACACCGGGGCGCTGTCGTTCGCCAATCTCTACATGTATGGCGGCGGCTTCGATATGGCGGCGGCGCTGCTGCACAAGATCATCCCGCTCGAACTGTTTGAAACGCGGCGCCTGCTCGGCGCCGTCGTCGGCCTGATCGGCCTTGGCGTGACCTGGCGGCTGGCGCGCCGCGTCGGCGGTCCGCTTGCGGGGTTCGCGACGCTGCTGCTGCTGGCGCTGTGCCCGACCTTCTACGGGCACATGTTCATGAACCCGAAGGACGCGCCGTTTGCCGTCTCGATGGTGATCCTGCTGCTGGGCCTGGTGCGCCTCGCTGAGGAATATCCCTCACCCTCGCCGCGCACCATCCTGATCGTCGGCCTTGGCGCCGGTCTCTCCATCGGCTGCCGGATTCTCGGCGGGATGGCGCTGGTCTATGCCATGGTGGGCTTCGTCCCGCTGCTGATCGAGGAAGTTCGCAAGCAAGGCTCGCGCGAAGCCATTCGCCGCTTCGTCCATGTCGTGTATGTGCTGCTGCCCGGCCTTGTGCTCGGATACCTGATCATGGGCCTTGTGTGGCCGTGGTCGATCATGGAGGCGGACCATCCCTTCAAGGCGCTGACCTATTTCTCGCACTTCTTCGAGAAGCCCTGGAAGGAAATGTTCGACGGCGCGCTGGTGTCGGTGCCTGATATGCCGTGGTCCTACCTGCCGACGCTGTTCGCGCTGCAGCTTCCCGAGGTCATGCTTGCGCTTCTGGTCGCCGGCATCGTCGGAACCTTCATGTCGCTGTCGCGCCTGGACGTGACGGCGCGCCGCAAGACCATCTTCCTGATGCTGACGCTGGCGGCGACCTTGCCGCTGGTGATCGCGATGGTGAAGCGGCCGGCGCTCTATAACGGCATCCGGCATTTCGTTTTCGTCATCCCGCCGATGGCGGTGCTCGCCGGCGTGTCGTTCGCCTGGGGCATGAACTGGCTGAAGGACAATCACCGCCGCTGGCAACCCGCCGCGCTGGCGGTGTTCACGTTCGGCCTTCTGTTGCCGCTCAGCGAAATGATCCGCCTGCATCCCTACGAATACACCCACTTCAATCACATCGCCGGCACGGTTCGGACCGCCGACAATTACTTCATGCTGGACTATTGGGGTCTGGCGCTGAAGCAGGCTTCCGACGGTCTGCGCGAAGAGCTGGTAGAGCGCCAGGAAGTGGTTCCGGCGGGGCGCAAGTGGAAGGTCGCGGTGTGCGGTCCGCAGCGGCCGGCGCAGGTCGCGCTCGGCCCCGACTTCACGATCGGCTGGGACAGCCAGTCCGCCGACTTCGCGATGACGCTGGGCGAATTCTACTGCAAGGGCCTTACCGCGCCGGTCATGGTGGAAATCAAGCGTGATGACGTCGTGTTCGCCCGCGTCTACGATATCCGCGGCCGTCCCATACCGACGCTGCTGGCAATTCCGGCGCCGTAACGGTGTGCCTGCGATGGCATGACTGCCACGCAGGACGCCTGTCTTGCTGGCCGTCCGGCGCAGGACTAGGCTCGCTCTCGACATCGATCATTTTCGGGAGATCGCGCTATGTCGCCAGCCGAAGCTCGCCTGAAGCAAGTTCCATCCGGTATGACGGACGCTGAGTGGAACCAGCGGATCAACCTCGCCGCCTGCTATCGCCTAGTCGCGCTCTATGGCTGGGACGATCTGGTCGACACCCACATCTCGGCCCGCGTGCCCGGCCCCGACCATCATTTTCTGATCAACCCTTACGGGCTGATGTTCGAGGAGATCACGGCGTCAAGCCTGGTGAAGGTCGATCTCCACGGCAACCAGCTCAGCGAAAGCGAATACAGCATCAATCCGGCGGGCTTCACCATCCATTCGGCGATCCACGAGGTGCGCGAGGATGCCGGCTGCGTGCTCCATCTGCACACGCCCGACGGAACGGCGGTGGCGAGCTGCATGGAAGGCCTGCTGCCGATGAACCAGACCGCGCAATTCGTTACCCACGACCTCGCCTATCACGACTATGAAGGCGTGGCGCTGGACCATGACGAGCGCCCGCGGCTGCAGAAGGATCTCGGCAACAAGAACCACATGCTGCTGCGCAATCACGGCACGCTCACCGTCGGCCGTTCGGTCGCCTCCGCCTTCGAGCGCATGTACCATCTGGAAAGGGCCTGCACGATGCAGGTGCGCACCCGCATGCTGGGTCCGACCGCCTACCCGATCGAACAGGCCGTGGTCGACAAGAACGAACAATTGTTCAGCAATGCCGATTTCGCCGAGCGGCGCTCGACCCAATTGGTGTGGCCGCCGCTGTTGCGCAAGCTCGATCGGATCGATCCGAGCTACAAGACCTGAGGCTCTAGATTCTTCCTTTGACGCGTTTTCTTGACGCGAACCGGCGTCCACTTCGCTCGAAAACGCTATAGCGCGCGAGAGGTTCTAACGGCGTGACGGTACTGGTGACCGGCAGTTCCGGCCATTTGGGCGAGGCGCTGATGCGTACGCTGCAGACGCAGCGGCGCGAGGCCATTGGCATCGACATTCTGCCCGGCGCGTTCACGCATCACGCAGGCTCGATTGCTGACCGGGCGTTCGTGCGCCGTTGCATGAGGGGCGTCACGACGGTGCTGCACGCCGCGACGTTGCACAAGCCGCACGTGGCGACCCACAGCCGCCAGGACTTCGTCGACGTCAACATCACGGGCACGCTCAACCTGCTCGAAGAGGCCGCGGCAGCCGGCGTCTCGGCGTTCGTCTACACCAGCACCACCAGCGTCTTCGGCGATGCGCTGGTACCGCCACCGGGCGAGCCGGCGGCCTGGATCACCGAAGACGTCACGGCGGTACCGAAGAATATCTATGGCGTCACCAAGGCCGCCGCGGAGGATCTGTGCCAGCTATTTGCGCGCAATCATTCGCTTCGCGCCGTCGTGCTGCGCACCTCGCGTTTCTTTCCCGAGGAGGACGACAATCGCGCGGCACGCGAGGCTTTTGTCGACGCCAACGCCAAGACCAACGAGTTCCTCTATCGCCGCGTCGATATCGAAGACGTCGTCAGTGCGCATCTCCTGGCGGCACAGCACGCGCCATCGGCCGGTTTCGCGAAATACATCATCAGCGCCACCACGCCGTTCGCGCGCCACGACGCGGCGGAATTGCGCACCAACGCGCCGGCCGTGGTCCGCCGCTACGTGCCGGACCATGAGGCCGAGTATGCACGGCGCGGCTGGACGATGATCCCAGGCATCGATCGCGTCTATGTCAACGACCGCGCACGCGCCGAACTCGGCTGGCAGCCGCGCCATGATTTCCGCACGCTGATGGCGCGGCCGCGGACCGACGATGACATTCGCAGCCCGCTGGCACGAGAGATAGGCAGCAAGGGTTATCACGATCGCGTTTTTCGCGAGGGTCCCTACCCGGTGGAGTGAGCGCAGAAGATTATCGATTGGACTAGTCGCGCAGATGAGCTAAACTGCCGGCCACACACCCTCTACGCGTTTGGAATCAAAACGCCGCCCAATCCCGGGCGGCGTTTTTATTTGCGGATGGCGTAACGCTCACGTCCCGTTCGGCATCTGTCTTGGGAGTATGATCCTTACATCGGTCCCCTTGCCGGGTTCGCTGCTCAAGCGAAGCTGGCCGCCCAGGCGATCCGTCACCACGCTGTAGACGATATGCAGGCCGAGGCCAGTGCCGCCCTGGTGGCGGCGGGTAGAAAAGAACGGATCGAACGCCTGCCGCCTGACGTCCGGGCTCATGCCGCAGCCGTCGTCGCTAAAGATGATCTCGACATCATCGGCGCCGCACGCGCTCACCTTGATGGCAATAATTCCCTGCCGGCCGTCCGGAAACGCATGCGCGATCGCGTTGAGGAAAAGATTGGTCAACACCTGCCCGTAGGAGCCGGGATAGCTGCTGATCGAAAGGCCCTGCTCGCACTCGACGTTCAGCGTCACGCCGTGCTTTGGCAGAGCCGGCCGTAAGCCCGTGGCGACCTGCTCAGTGAGATCGCCGAGGTCGAACGACCGAAGATCCGAAGTGTTGCGGTCGGACGCCACCTGCTTGAACGACTGGATCAATTCGGCTGCACGGTGCAGGCTCTCCTGAAGCTGCGCAGAGCCGTCGCGCACGGCGCTCACAAACTCGTTAAGGCTCGACCGCTTGAGCGTTCCCTGCGCCGTTTCCGCGGCAAACTGTCGGCTTTTGCGCTCCAGCGATGACGCGACCGTCAGACTGGTGCCGAGCGGATTGTTGATTTCGTGCGCGACACCAGCGACCAGCCGACCAAGCGCTGCAAGCTTTTCCGCCTCGATCAACGAGTTCTGGGTCTCGCGTAGATTTTGCAACGCGGCTTCGGCCGCATCCCTTGCCCTGCGCACTTCCCGCTCGCTGCGCTTGCGTTCGCTGATGTCGATATGGGTGCCGATCCAGCCATACACCAAGCCCTGGGGATCGCGCAGCGGAACGACGCGCGTCAGGAACGGGCGATACTCGCCATCCTTGCCGAGCAGCGACAGTTCCGCCTCCATGGCGGTGCCGGTTGCCAATGCCTCGATCCAGCGATTGCCAAGCACCGTATGCCAGGCATGCGGATCGATCTCGCCGGCAGGCCTGCCCGTGTATTCGTACCAGTGACTATTGAGCCAGTAGATCGCGCCATCGGCGTGCGTCATCCACACCAGTTGCGGAATCGAATCCGCCAGCGTGTGGAACTGGCGTTCGCTCGCCCTCAGTGCGGCCTCGGCGCGCTTGCGCTCGGTAATCTCCTCGGCGGCGACATTGACGCCAACGATCTCACCGTCGGCGTTGCGATGCGGGTGCCAGTAGGTGACCCAGAAGCGCTCATCGGTCTGGTCGGCGCGCTGGCCGGCCACCTCGATGCCGGTGACGGGATCACCGGTGCGCATGATTGACTGCACGATGCCTTCGACGGCGTCCGCCAGTGCCGGTACGCAATCCCCTACATAGCGGCCAAGATGGTCCTCTACGGAAATGCCGCAGATATCGGTCAGGCGCTGGTTGATCTGGAGGTAGCGGCAGTCAGGCGACAGGAACGCAAGGCCGACCGGCGCGGTGTCGTAGATCAGTTGCAGCGTCGGCTGCCGCGGATCGAACACCTCTTCTGAAAATCGCGGCGGTACGCCGGTCGCAATCGACTGCTGATATGGTGTCATCGGCTGCTATTGGCTTTTGTCGCCAATCCTCCCGCGCACGACGCAACTAGGCCCGATAAGATTGTAGAGACAGTGATTGCTTCGGCATGCGTGCCGCCAGGGATCCGGATCATGTCGCCGACCGTCTCGTCTGCCGGCGGCAGATCGAACCGGTCCGTCCCGGGCGACGAGACGGTCATCCGCGGGATTGAACGCCTCAATAGGCTGGCGTGCAATAGTCCCAGTGGCCCTGGACCTGCCCCAGAAACACCACATTCTGCGCTGGCGGGGCCGGTGCGGTGCCCACCGCGGTCGCCGCAATAACGGTGCCAAGCGCGGCAGAGTGGACCAAAGCCAACCCGTCACGCGAACGCCGATGACAGGCTCCGCACGCCCACCATTCAAGGCCAATCAGGCCGTGAACTAATAATCAGCTGGGCGGACGACTTGCCAGAGTCCGCTATGTCCCGATAGCGACCAAATTGCACAGCGCAGCGAAATGACGCGAACGGCCACAAGCGGGCTGGCAAGTCAGCTACCTCCATAGGAGTAGGCGACAGACACACACTGTCGTGGCATTTTGGCCACGTAGGCGAGCTGTCTAGGGCAGGACGGTGGGCATGCAGGTCGCTTCTTACCTTGTCCCCTCTTTGACGATCCTCTGGGGCGTTCTCGCGCCATTGACGGCAGCAGCGCAGAACGCCGGATCAGATACTCCGAAAAATCCCGCCGATTTCCGAGAGCTGGTACTTGCCCGTGCAAACCCGGACAGTCTTGCCACGGACTACGGCGGCGCCTGGAGTAACATCTATCAATACCTCATTCCCGCCCGCTTCATCGACCGTCACCTCTACGAAGAGGCTCTGCTGAAACTGGCTTCAACTGATGGCCATGGTTGCGAAGCAGCCAAGGAACGGCAGGCAATTCTTGCGTGCGAAGCCAATATCGCAGCGGATGTCGCGTTATCGCTGACCGCCTTCGCAGAAAACGTCCTGTTTCGCAGAGACGCTGTGGCCTTCGCGGAGAGCATCACCGCCACCGATCCGGGCCGCTTGATCGATACGTTGCTCAACCTCGCGCATGACGAATGGACGCATGGTTTGATAACCGAAGCGGAGGCCGCCGTGCATCGCGCAGCGGCAATCATCGTCGACCGACCGGAATCTGCCAACCATGAGCGGCGCATGCGGCTGGCGGTGCTGAAGGCCCTGCTGGCGGATGCACATCTCGACGATGGCTCGGCCCTGGCGGCTTTGTCCGAGGCGATCAACGCCGCGCTGTCGAAGGGGACCCGATCAGCCGAAGCCGACCCAAGAGGTCATCTGTCCGACCTGGTGACCCTGCACCTGCGGGGGCGGTTCTGCCCGAATTGCGGTCGCCCTGTCGCCGAACCGGTGAAGCGCTGGTTGACTGCAGCGTGCCAGAATCCAGGCCCGGTTGAGATGCTCCAGATCTTGGCGGCCTCGCGCGGCACGTTCTCGGCGGCGGAGATGCAGGCTTGCGCGCGGCGCTACATCCAGAACGCGGCGAAGGAAATCGCAGCCATGGGCGGCCAAATACCAGCGCGCGCAGACGATGTCGGGAAGGCGCGCTTGTGGGCGTTGTCCCGGGCGATCGACAGCTTGTTTGAGCAGCCAAAGATCCTGAAATTCTTGCGTGAAGCCGATCCGCGCCGGCAGGCGGCGATGCCGATGAAGGAAGTTTTCGACGCCGTCGTCAACGACGATTACGGGCAGCACGGTGAAGAGCTTGCTATCGCCCGGGTTTTCGAACAGGGCTCCTGGCACTACGAGAACGGCGGGCTTCACAACGCCGCACGCATAACATTGGAGTACCTCGTCCAGTATCAGAAGCGGATCACCGAGCAACAGCAGATCGTCAACCCCCGCACGATCCGGCAGGCGCGGGTGATCGTCTCGGCATTAGCGCGTTTAGCCGCGCTTCAACTGGCTGCCGGCGACCGCGCCGCGGCAGCCAGGAGCCTCGACGATGCCAGCGCCATAGCGCAGGCGAAACTGCGTGAAGAATGGGACGGCGGCGGCGAGCGGGCAATCCTGGCAATGCGCGACCTCTCGGACGCGCTGCGGCTCATCGCGCAGACGCGCCATGAGCTGATCGCTCCAGCCCGCTTCGCCGAGAATGCCGCCGGAGGTGATGCGTTGTTCCGGGCAATGCAGGCCGCCATCACCGGCGAGACCGCGCTCACGCTGGAAATCGCACAGCAGCGGCGCGTTCTGAGCACGCCGCGCCTCGCCGGGCTCAAGCGTGAACACAAGCGCGCGGCGTCGGAGGCCTCGCGCATGGCCGAGTTCGAGAAGGCATATGCGGCGTTCAACTACGACCAGACGCTCACGCGCGTGCGCCGCGAGGCCGAGGCTCGCCGCGACCAGGTCGCAGCCGAACTCGGCGAACTTCCGGGGCCGCCGGCGCAGACTGCCGCCGAGATCGAACCGGTGGCGCTCGCGGATGCTCGGTCACACCTCGCCAAGAACGAAGCGCTGGTACTGCTGCGCGTGGGCAACCACAGCCTCGACGGCTTTCTCCTCGATCGCGACGGCAGGACTTTGGTCTGGCGCTCGCCTGTTCGACAGGATGAACTCGAGGCCCTGGTCAGGTCGCTGCGGACCGGCGCCGACATGGTGGACGGCAAGGCGCCGAAATTCCCGGTCGCCGACGCGGCCCGGCTGCACGAGATCATCTTCGGGCCGATCAAGGCGCGCCTGGGCGCCTATCGCAAGCTCATTATGCTCGGCGATGGCCCGCTGCAATCGTTGCCCTACGGCATCCTGCTTACCGGCGCGCCAGCGAACCCGCCAAATTCGGCGCAGGAATTTCGCGCCGCCGCGCTGCCGTGGCTCGTGCGGACACACGCCATCGCGCTGGTGCCGTCGGTGCGCAACCTCGTCGCGCAGCGTTCCGGGGCGGACGCGAGCCGCGCGTCGCGGCCATTCCTCGGTGTCGGAAACCCGCAACTCGCGTCAATGGGCGCTGACCAGCGCAACATCGACATGAAGTCGGTGTTCGGCGGATCGAAAGGCGGGCTCGCCGACGTCGCCGTGTTGCGCAACCTGGCAAGCCTGCCGGAAACCGAGGACGAACTGCGGTACATCGCCAAGGTCCTGAATGCCGATCCGGAAGACATCATCGTCGGACCAGCGGCGAACGAAACTGCGCTGAAGGCGCTGCCGCTGACCAACTACCGCATCATAACCTTCGCCACGCATGGTGCTCTCGCCGGAGAGGTGGCGGGGACCAGCGAGCCGGGGCTCGTGCTCACGCCGCCGCCCTTGGCGACAGCCGAGGATGACGGCTTCCTCGGTCTGTCCGAGATTGCGAGCCTCAAGCTCGACGCCGATCTGATTATCCTGTCGGCCTGCAACACCGGGACATCGGACGGGCGGCCAAGGGCGGAAAGTCTCTCGGGACTCGCCCGCGGGTTTTTCAACGCAGGTGCGCGAGGCCTGCTGGTGACCCACTGGACGATTCCTTCCGAATCCGCGGTAAAGACCACGACCGGCCTCGTGGCGGCCCGCGCCCGCGATCCTGGCATGGACTGGGCAGACGCGTTGCGCGAGGCGACACTCGCCATCATTGACCGCGAAGGACCGCCCGACTGGGCGCATCCCAGTTACTGGGGCGCCTACGTCGCAGTCGGCGTTCGGCCCGCTGCAAGCGCTGATGCGCAGCAAACGAATGAGCGCAGCCAAACAACCGAACCCCGCGCAGCCCCAACCTCCGAACGCTCCAAGGCCGCGACTGCCGCACAGGACTTTCCCGATGCCGTCCTGGCTGCGGCCCAGAGTCTTACTGCCGACTGCCGCGCGATAGACCAGCCCGCCAACTCCCCCGCGCAATTCGTACGCAGCGTCCGCTTCGCTGGCGGGACCGCCTACGTTATCGACACTCAGCACCTCGGCTGCATGGCCTACTGCGGCACTGCAGGCTGTGTGATCGAGATATGGGCGCACATTGACGGCGCGTGGAAGAACACCTTCTCTGAAAATGTACGGTCGTGGCGACTGACCGAGCACGCAGATCAGCCCGCCCTCCATCTCGCCCTGCATGGTAGCGCCTGCGGCAGGATCGGCGCGGAAACGTGCCGCAAGACTCTGACCTATCGTGACGGCGGCTGGCGGCAAGCACGATCGGAAGCGATGAAACAAGCTACCATCGGAGAAACATCCCCAACGCTTCCGCCAACTGATGCAGGAGAATATCCGTGCTCGGCAGAGCCCGCACTAAAATCAGTTAGAGCTGATACGAGCGTAAATATTACTTTCCAGAACCGGTCAAAGGGCCCTATCAGCACCTACTGGCTTGATTATTCCGGAAGACGAATCTTGTATCAGCGTCTTGCCGGCGGCGCTTCGTATACCCAACAGACGTTTGTTACTCATCCATGGGTTCTGGTGGATGACAGAGGTCGGTGTAGAAAGATCATCATGCCGGGCGCGGCATTGAGGATTGTAACCAACCCATAGTCGATGATTGAACATTCCGCCGAAACGCAATCGCAAAGACCCGATCTGCTTCAGCCCGCATCTGTATCACGCACGCAACCTGATCGAACGGTTCTTCAATAAGATCGAACAATGTCGGCGTGTAGTGACACGATACGACAGATCGCGGCCGACTACCCGGCCTTCGTCAAGCTCGCATCAATCCGCATCTGGTTGCGAGCTAAAGAGACCGCGTCCTAATCGGATGGCTGATGGGCACGGCGCGAGAGCGCCTTTGCCCACCCCTGCCGCTTCCGCCTTACTTCGCCTCCGCGAGCGCTCCCAAAATCCGCGCCCAGGAGCGGATGCCCTTGTGGTAGCTCTTGAGGTCATACTTCTCGTTCGGCGAATGGATGTTGTCGTCGTCGAGACCAAAGCCGATCAGCAGGCTGTCGAGGCCGAGCGTGCGCTTGAAATCCGCGACGATCGGGATCGAGGCGCCGGAGCCGACCAAGAGCGCCTCCTGGCCCCATTCCTCAGTCAACGCGCGCTTGGCAGCCGCCAGCGGCTTCATGTTCCAGTCGAGCGCGATGGCCGCGCCGCTGGAGTGCTCGGTGAAGACCGCCTTGCAGTCGCCCGGAAGCCGCGCGGTGACATAATCGCGGAATGCCTTCTTGATCTTCTGCGGGTCCTGGCCTTCGACCAGACGGAAGGAGATCTTTGCGGAAGCTTCCGCCGGGATCACGGTCTTGGAGCCCTCGCCGGTATAGCCGCCGAAAATGCCGTTGATGTCGCAGGTCGGACGCGAGGACACCTGCTCGATCAGCAGGCGATCCTTTTCGCCGGCGGGGATCGAGAGGCCGATCGGCTTCAGGAACGACTCCGGCGTGAGGTTGAGGTTCTTCCACTGCGCCAGGATATCCGGCGGCAGATCCTTCACGCCGTCGTAGAAGCCGGGAATGGTGATGCGGCCGTTGTCGTCAAACAGGCCGCCGAGGATGTTGGTCAGCACGCGGATCGGGTTGCGCGCGCCGCCGCCGAACACACCGGAATGCAGGTCGCGGTTGGCAGCCTTGATGGTGACCTCGTCATACATCAAGCCGCGCAGCGAGGTCGTGATGGCGGGCGTGTTCGGGTCCCACATGCTGGTGTCGCAGACCAGCGCGAAGTCGGCCTTCAACTCATCCTTGATCGCTTCCATGAACGGCACGAAATTCTTCGAACCGACTTCTTCTTCGCCTTCGATCAGGATCGTGACGTCGACCGGCAATGATCCCGTGACCTTCTTCCAGGCCCGGCAGGCTTCGATGAAGGTCATCAACTGGCCCTTGTCGTCCTCCGCGCCGCGCGCCACGATGATTTTTCTACCGTCGGCATGGTCGGTGACGACAGGCTCGAACGGCGGACGGTGCCACAGATTGAGCGGATCGACCGGCTGCACATCATAGTGCCCATAGAACAGCACGTGCGGACGGCTTCCCCCGCCGCCATTGGCTTTCGCGACGATCGCGGGATGCCCCGCCGTCGGCCTCACCTCCGCCTTGAAGCCGAGCGTCGCAATATCCTTCGCCAGATGATCGGCGGCCGCCTTGCAATCGCCGGCGAAGGCCGGATCGGCCGAGATCGACTTGATCCGCAACAGCGCAAACAGCCGCTCGAGGCTGTTGTCGAAATCGGCGTCGATATGATCGAGGACCGGCTGAATCTTGACATTGGACATGGCTGATTATCCCTGGCTGTGAGCCTTGTTATTGACGTCGGGTAGCTTGCCGTGGCCTTACCGACGCAGCAATCCGCCGAGCGCACCGCGCACCAGCGCGCGTCCGACCGAACTGCCGAGCGATCCGCCGACCGATTTGCCGAGATCGGCGACGACGCCGCCGATCACCTTGTTGGTGACAGAGCGCGTGACGTCGCGCGCAATCACCTGGCCGGTCGAGAGCCGGCCGCGCTTGACGTTGGTGCCGAAGATCGTGCCGACGATCGAACCGATCTGGCCGAGAACGCCGCCGCCGCTACCGTCGCCCTGGCCATCCGCAGGCGCCGCCGTGTCGGCCACGCGCTTCTGCAGCATCTCATAGGCGGATTCGGCGTCGATCGCGGTGTCGTATTTGCCCTTGAACGGGCTCTTGCTCATGATCGCCTTGCGCTCTTCCGGTGTTATCGGCCCGATCCGTGCGGTCGGCGGCCGGATCATCACGCGCTCGACCATGGTCGGCGTGCCGCCGCCTTCGAGGAACGACAGCAGCGCTTCGCCCTTGCCGAGTTCCATGATGACGCGGGCGGTATCGAGCTTCGGATTCGGCCGAAAGGTCTGCGCCGCCGCTTTCACCGCTTTCTGATCACGCGGCGTAAAGGCGCGCAACGCGTGCTGCACGCGGCCGCCCAGCTGGGCCAGCACCTTGTCCGGCACGTCGATCGGATTCTGCGTGACGAAGTAGACGCCGACGCCCTTGGAACGGATCAGGCGCACCACCTGCTCGATCTTGTCCATCAGCGCATCCGGCGCATCGTCGAACAACAGATGCGCCTCGTCGAAGAAGAACACCAGTTTCGGCTTCGCCAGGTCACCGGCTTCCGGCAGTTCCTCGAACAGCTCCGACAGCATCCACAGCAGGAAGGTGGCGTATAGCCTGGGGCTCTGCATCAATTTGTCGGCGACCAGGATGTTGACCACGCCGCGGCCGTCGCTGTCGGTCTTCATGAAGTCCTTCAGCGTCAGCGCCGGCTCGCCAAAGAATTTCGCTGCCCCCTGGTTTTCCAGCACCAGGAGTTGACGCTGAATGGTTCCGACCGTTGCCTTGCTGACATTGCCGTAGCTCTGCGCGGCCTTTCGAAGCGCGGCCTTGAGTTCCTCGTTGTCGTCAGGATCATCGTCCGCAGCGGCTGCCTTCTTGGCGACCGGCGCGATCGCATCCAGCAGCGCGCGCAGATCCTTCATGTCGATCAGCGTCAGCCCGTTTTCATCCGCCACACGGAATGCGACGTTGAGAACGCCTTCCTGCACGTCGTTCAAATCGAGCATCCGCGACAGCAACAGCGGCCCCATTTCCGTGACCGTGGCGCGAACCGGATGTCCCTGCTCGCCGAACACGTCCCAGAACACGGTCGAGAACTGGTCAGGCTGGAAATCGAGGCCCATCTCTCCGGCGCGCTTGAGGATGAAGTCCTTGGCTTCACCGACCTCGGAAATTCCCGACAGGTCACCCTTGATATCGGCCGCGAACACGGGAACGCCGGCACGGGCAAAGCCCTCCGCCATTATCTGGAGCGACACGGTCTTGCCGGTACCGGTCGCGCCGGTGACAAGGCCGTGCCGGTTGGCGAGCGCGAGCGTCAGCCAGGCCGTCTGTTCACCCTTTCCGATAAAGATTTTCTCATCGGTATCGGCGGTCTTGTTGTCGGAGGTCACCATCGCATCGCCTCTTCGCGCATCGGGAAGGTTTGGTTGGCAATCATATCGCATCCTGCCCGCCGATTGAAACCGTCGGGCGCCGCATACGTCGCGCGTTCGCCCGCCTCATCGCTGGCGTCTCTCATACTTTTTCCTGTCTTCGGCGGAGAAAACGAGAACGCAGCGCAACAAGTCCGCGTGAATCCGGCCTTTACTCTTGCATTGCTGCAACACTCGGCGAATCAAAATCATCTCGATGGGCGCGGTTGCTTGTATTTCAGATCGCGGGCGCTCAAGATCAAAATGGAAGTAGGCGACCCGGTAAAACCGGTCGGGGACGGGGCAAATTATGGACGAACTGATTGGGCGGCTGGCCTCAAAGGCCGGCATCGATAGTGCTGTCGCTGAAAAAACCATCGGCATCGTTCTGGGTTTTCTTCGCAACGAAGGGCCCTCCGACAAGGTTCAGGCTCTGATCGACCAAATTCCGGGTGCCGAAGCGGCAATTGCCGCTTCCAGCGGCAATGGCGGGTTCGCAAGGTTCATGGGCGGAGGCTTGATGGCGGTTGGCACCAGGCTGATGGCGCTGGGCCTGGGCATGAACGAGATTCAAAGCGTGGCGCGTGAACTTTTCAGGTTCGGCCGGGACAAAATCGGAGCGGATCAAATGAGCGAAATTATTTCAGGGACGCCGGGCCTCAGCCAGTTCGCATAGTCAGCAGCGGTTAAGCATATTCAGCCCGGACACTGTCTTTTTTCATCTGGTATCATGACTTACTCCCTTTCCAAGATCGACGGCCTGACCGCCTACTCTGCCTCGAAACTGAAATCGTTGGGCATTCGCACCACCGACGCACTGCTGGAAGCCGCCCGTACGGTGAAAGGGCGCAAGGCGCTTGCGGCGAAGACCGGCATCAGCGAACAGCAACTGCTCGAATGGGCCAATTTTTCCGACTACATGCGCATTCCCGGAATGGGCAAGGCCAAGGTGGGTCTGGTCCGCGCCGCCGGCGTCACCACCGTGCGTGAACTCGCCCACCGCAATCCGGCACGTCTGGCCCAGAACATGAAAGACGTGAACACAAAGCGTAAACTCGTCCGGGTTCTGCCTTCCGAACGATCGGTCGAGCAACTGATCGAGCAGGCGCGCAAGCTCCAGCCCAAGATCAGCTACTGAGCCCGGCCAGGCCGGCCCGCGGGCACGCTCTCACACCTTGACTCCCCGACGCGGACCGCGCAAAGCGACCGCATGATCGCAGCCAAGTCCAGACCAACCGCCGCAACCGGTCCGGCCGGTCATCCGGTGTTGCCTGCGCTGCTGTCCAGGCCCTATCCGGCGGTGATGGGCGTACTCAACGTAACGCCGGATTCATTCTCGGACGGCGGGCAATTCGCGGCCCCCGAGCAGGCATTGGCCCAGGCCCGGCGGATGATCGCCGAAGGCGCCGACATCATCGACATCGGCGCGGAATCCACCCGCCCCTACGGGTCGGAACCGATCCCGGCGGAAGAAGAATTGAAGCGCCTGCGGCCGGTGCTGTCAGACGTCGTGGCACTCGGCATTCCCGTGTCGATCGACAGCATGAAATCGGCCGTCGTCGCCTGGGCGCTGGATCAGGGTGCTGCCATTGCCAACGATGTCTGGGGCCTGCAGCGCGATTCCGGCATGGCAGGCCTTGTCGCCGAGCGCGGCGTGCCTGTCATCATCATGCACAACCGCGACAGCGCCGATCCCGCCATCGACATCATGCAGGACATCGCTGATTTCTTCACGCGTTCGCTCGACATCGCCACCAAACGCGGCATTTCGCCGGACCGAATCGTGCTCGATCCCGGCATCGGTTTCGGCAAGACGCCCGAACAGAGCATGACTGCGCTGGCGCGGCTCGGCGAGTTGCAGTCGTTCGGATTGCCGCTTTTGGTCGGCGCATCGCGCAAGCGTTTCATCAGCATGGTGACGCCGTCGGAGCCGCATCAGCGCCTCGGCGGCTCGATTGCCGCGCATCTCTTGGCGACGCAGAATGGGGCGCGGATCATCCGGGCGCATGACGTCGCCGAAACCGTACAGGCTTTGCGTGTGACCGCGGCAATCAGGGAACGGGAATGAGCGATACGATCTTCATCACCGGCCTCGTTACCCATGCCCGCCATGGCGTGATGGAACACGAGACCAAAGTCGGGCAGCGGTTCGTGATCGATCTCGAACTCTCCATCGACCTGTCGGAATCCTCGCACACTGATCGGCTGTCCGACACCGTGTCCTATGCCAGCGTGGTCGAGACCGCGACTGCCGCATTCACGAACACCCATTACAAGCTTTTGGAGCGTGCGGCCGGCGCCGTTTCGGACGCGATCTTCGCGGCGTTCCCACGCGTCCATGCGGTCAAGGTCACGGTCCACAAGCCGCATGCGCCGATTGCCGAGATCTTCGAGGATGTCGGCGTGGTGCTGATCCGCAAACGGCCAGCGCCCTGACATGGCGGACGTGCTGATCGCGCTCGGCGGCAATGTCGGTGACGTCCGCACGACATTCCGGAAAGCCATCGCCAACATCTGCGGCATGACGCAGGCCGCCCTGCTCGCGCGCTCCTCCGACTACACCACCCCGCCCTGGGGCGACGAAGACCAGGCCCCCTTCACCAACGCCGTCATCGAGATCGAGACCAGTCTCGATCCGCATGCGCTGCTGTTCACGCTGCACAAGATCGAGAAGAAGTTCGGCCGCGACCGCGCACAGGAGACGCGCTGGGGTCCGCGCACCCTCGACCTCGATTTGATCGCCTATGACGATGTCAGGCTCGACAAGCCGGAACTGACGCTGCCGCATCCGCGGGCGTTGGAGCGCGCCTTCGTGCTGGTGCCGCTGGCCGAAATCGCGCCCGACCGTGTCATCGCGGGACGCCGCGTCGCTGACGTGCTGGCGCAGCTTTCAACCGAGGGTATCCGGCGGCTGCCCGACCTCGATTGACCCAAAACATCGTTTGGCTTGGCCGCCGCCCCGTGGCAATTTCCGGCCAAACAGAAGAGACGACCGAGGAACAATAGTCCGGATGACCACCAAAACTGACGAACTGACCCTTGCCGCGGAATTTGTCCCGGCGACCTATGAGGACTGGCGCAAGCTGGTGGACGGGGTGCTGAAAGGCGCGCCGTTCGAAAAACTGGTCAGCAAGACGTCCGACGGGTTGAAGATCGATCCGATCTACCGCCGCGCGCAGGGCGCCGCGCCGGTCGCCGGCCGCGCCGCCG
>NZ_LLXZ01000063.1 GCF_001440395.1 Bradyrhizobium jicamae
GCATCGAACGAGGCGCCGCGCTGCCCTTGGACAGCCGCCAAACGCGGCGCTTTGCGGCGCATGATGCCACTCCAATGCTCTTCCTTTCCGGGCGCGACGCTGAGAACTTCGGTGCGACAAATCACTAGCAGCAATGCGCATGCCAGGAACAGACAGTTCCGTCTAAACGAATCTAACCATTAGCCCGTCGCGTCGCAGCGACCAAGTCGGCTATCGTGTTCGATTCCCGACATTATGGGCGCAACCCGACATCGGCTGAGACCGGACGCAACAAGCAATGCGCAGCTCGCGCTCCGCCGGATCGGCAGCACTTCCATCTGCTCCAAGAGCCGCTTCAGCTGCCCGCTGCCCAGCACTCCCGGCCATTCCGTCTGCGGGGGTCCATCCCGGGCCTCACGGCGCTCGGGGGTGCGTCTGCAGGCAACACTGCAAGGTCATCGAAAAACATGCGACCGACACTGTCCCACCACGCTCTCGCCGCCAGCCTTGCCGCTCTGGAAGCAAAGCCCACCACCACGCTTACCGGTGACGGTGAGCATGGGGACCGGTCGAGTTGTATCGCAGAAAGGACTGCACCCGCACCTTCCCGGATTGGTGCGCGGCTTGTTCCGCGCCGACGTCTAAGCTGGTCGCTCGCTGGCTGCCGCTTTTGTCGTCGAGACGCCCGAAGCAGAGCGGCCTCGTCGATGTCGTGCAGCAGGGCTATGAACCGGGTTTGGGCAGCCTGCTTCGCCGCCGCGTTCACTCGCTCAAGGTTGGGCGGCAAGGCAACCCGGCTCTGTGTCCGGACTCTGACCTTCTCGCGCGAGCTCCTCTCGTGGTGGCCTCTTCCCTCCATACGTCTCGTACCTTCGACAACTTCGCAGGAACTTGGACCAGTCCGCCTCCTCCCGACCTCAGCTCAAACCGCGGCTCCTGCAATGCCTTGCCGCTGTCCCCACTGGAGACCAATGCAACGGACCCGGCCGGGCTTCTCATCCGATGATTACAATCGATACGTGATCCGGCCATCGCTCCCGACGGAGCGGCATCGTCTTTCTATAACGACGATGAACCGCCAGACTAGCGGTGCGCGCCATCTCAGCCAAATCCAGCGCATCGACAAACGCGTCGATCACGCGAACAGGGTTGCTCTCGTCAATGAAATCAACGAGGCGTTTGGGGGCAGCGCCCGCTGCGCACGATCCGCCTCTTCAACGAAGCGCCTCATGAATTCCCCCGCAGAATCACGAGACAACCAAAACAGCGATTACCGTTTTCACCCAGCCAGGGTCGACGGCAGCGAACTCGATCTGTCGAAGGATGACCTGCCCGCGCTGCATGTCACGGCGCTCTTTGCGCTCGATCGAGCGCTCCAGCTCAAGGGCGTACAAGACGTCACGCCGCTCAAACTGTCGCCCCGCGAGCGCGAGAATGCTGACGATTGCGGCGTCGGGCAAGACCAACGACGATATCGCCCAAACGATCGGCATCATCAAGCTGACGGTAATCGCACGTCACGAACACCTGCCAGAAGCTCGGCGCGAAAACCCGCAGGCAGGCGGTGGAGATGCCACGCGAGTCGAGCGCTATCTGGGCCATCCTGGCCGATAGCGCGAGCGAACGGAAACCGGGCCGGGCGCGGACCAGGCGCGATCAAATGCCATCGCCCGGTGGGCCGTGCATTGCAGATCCGCTTCATGCGCTCTGCCGACAATAACGACCAAAGAACGATATACCCATGTTGGCGTAGATATTAAGACATGGCATGTTAAAGGCTGACAAATCCGACGCAGACGTGATGCAACTGTGAATCTTATCTTGGCAGGATTAGTGCAAGGGGTCGGCAATGCCCGGCGCTGCTTCTCCCCTTGGCTAGTCAGCATCGTACTCGGCGATCGTTGACTAGGGAAGTAGGTGGCGTGTGTCAGCGCCTCCCCATTCGACCTCGGTGCGGAGTCATGTGACCGCTAATTTCTCAGGCAGCGCGGGCGGACAGGCACGGCGCCCTCTCGCCGCGGACGTCCAGTCACGCCCGCGCTGCTCTCTTTAGGAGTATGCAGCGTGCGCGTCAGGTTGCCATCATTCGCGTGTTGAAGCGGCCGGGTCCGAACAGGATTACGGACAAGACAAGAAGAGCCCAGTTAAGGCGGCATGCTCCTTGCTTACCTGGGGTGAGCATCGCGGGTCTGCAGCGGCTGCGATACTAAGGGCGGGCCCAGGATGTTCCCAACGCATTTCGGGTCCGTGCCGTTGATGCCCGTGAGGCTATATGGAGCAACATGTTCGAGCGGCTTCCGCGGCGATTGCGTTCGCGCATGCGCTCGATCGCGAAGTTCTCAGCGTGTACGAACATGAAGGCCGCAGG
>NZ_LLXZ01000064.1:0-42449 GCF_001440395.1 Bradyrhizobium jicamae
CCCTATGGCACTTCGATGCCGCAGAGTGGGCGCCGTCCACAGCATCAAAATGCGAAGAGCTCACATGCGTAAAATGAGTCCGCTCCTACCTTGAATGCCGACGTGCGAGCGGACATGGATTTCTGTCGCTAATGGCCAAGAGCGGTAAGGCTCAGAGCGAGCGAACGTTTTGCGCCTCAAAACAGGCGCGAGGCGTTTATGAGTACGGCTCTAGATGCCCCGCTTTCGCGGGGAATGACGAATTCGCCGTACGGATCACACCTTCTCGACCGCGCCGCCGCTCTCGGCCCAGCCCTTGAAGCCGCCGAGGTTGCGCACGTCCTTGTAGCCGAGATCCTGCAGCGTCTTGCCCGCAAGCGCGGACCGCCCGCCGGAGGCGCAGTACACGATCACGGTCTTTTCACGATCGAACGCATTGTCGTAATACGGGCTGTCGGGGTCCGCGCGAAACTCCAGCATGCCACGCGAGACGTGCTTCGCTCCCTGAACCTTGCCGGTGCTTTGCAGTTCGGTGCCGTCGCGCACATCGACCACGAGAACCTTGCCGCCCTCAATCAGCGCTTTTGCATCCTGCGGGCTGATGGTTGGAACCGAACTGTTCGCGGCCGCGAGTAGGTCCTTCACTGAGCTAGGCATGATGTACTCCCGTTTTTCTCGTTATACCCGGATCATAGCGTATTTTTGCAGCCGTGTTACGTCGATGCGGCCTGATTTACTCCGCGCGCGTTGCCATGAACTGATCAGGCCACCATCTTCAACGCGCGCTCCAGAAGCTCCAGCCGGTCCTGGCCCCAGAAGATCTCGCCCGATGGAAGCACATAGCTCGGCGCGCCGAAGACGCCAGCCTTCAGCGCATCCTGCGTGAATTGCTCGTACAACGCATCGAGCTCCCCATCCGGCGGGCCACCGGCGCGCAATGCCGCCGCATCGAGACCAGCGCGCTGCGCCGCCGCCGACATGACCGCGGCGTCAGCGAGCGATTCTTCGCGTTCCCAGATCGCGCGGCCGAACTCCAGCGACAGGAGGTGCGCGTCCTTGCCCTGCAGCTTGGCCGCGATCACAAGGCGGACCGCCGCAAGGTCATCGCTCGGAAAATATTTGGGCTCGAGATTGATCGGAATGCCCCTCACCTCGCGCCAGCGCTTGAGCTCCACCAGCCGATAGGCGCGCCGCTGCGGCGAGCGTTTGGGCAATGGCAGGCCGCCGGTCTGCTCGAAAATCGGGCCGAACTTGCAGGGCTTGACGTTGACGGTCGCGCCATAGCGGCGCGCAATCTCGGCAAATGGCCCACTGCCCATATAGGTCCAGGGCGAATTGAGCGACAGATAATAGTCGATGATGACGGACATGGTTACGCCACCGCCTGTTCGCGCGGCTGGTAGATCGCAACGTGGTGGCAATGCGCCAGCGGCGTTTTGCCGTTGGCGACGACAAGCGCGTCGAGCTCGACGAAGCGGTGGCCCTTCTTGTCGTAATTGCCGATCACCTTGGCACGGGCCGTGATGACGTCGCCGGCTTTCTTTGCCGAAAGCAATTGCATGCGGCTGCCGACGTGAATCCACGGTCCCAGGATGGCGTTGTCGGTCAGCGCCCGGTTCATCACCCGCTGCAGCAGGCCGGGATGACCGAAACCCTCCTTCGCGTAGATCGGATTGGCTTCCCTGATATCCCTGAGATATTCGCTGGCCGCCTCGCCCGCCCAGTCGCGCGGCGCGGTGCCGAGCCATTTACCGACTTCGTAGGATGTTGCATCGACCGGCTTGCGCTCCGCGACGGCGGCGACTTCCTGGTAGTCTGAAACAGAAACAGCCGGCACGGATGCCGGCAAGGACGCAGTGCCAGTGGCGCAAGGCTCGCCGCGGCTCTGCACCTCGATCGAAAGCACACCGTTGTCTTCCGCAGCCGTCAGCTCGGCGAGTTCGCCGTCATAGACCGGCTTGACGAAGCGCGCCTCGATCAGGCCGCGTTCGAGGAAGGCGCGGCCCCATTTCTTGACCGGCTGGTGCATCATGTAGGCCATGACGTCGACGCCGGGGACCAGCCCGCCCGAGAAGCCGAACCGCTGTGCCACGGTGTCGTCGTGCATCTTGTTTTCGGATTGTTTGGCGGTGTTGTAGGCCTCGACGCGATAAGGCTCGATGGGCATGCCATTTCCTCTTGTTTTTGGTTGTTTTTCCGCTGGTTATGGTACGCAAAGAATGTGCCGTGGCAAGCGTGTTCCCGGCCCTGTTTTTCTCGCATTCCGGCATCGAATAGGCTACCACCCGCGGGCATGAATTCGAGCCGATATGCCTGACGTGAGCCCAACCCGCATCTATGTCGATGCCGACGCCTGCCCGGTGAAGGACGAGATCTATCGCGTCGCTGCCAGGCATGGCCTGCCGGTGAGCGTGGTCGCGGGCAATTTCATCCGCGTGCCGCAGGACCCGCTGATCGAGCGCATCGCCGCCGGTTCCGGCATGGATGCTGCCGACGACTGGATCGCGGAGCGCGCCGGCAAGGGCGATATCGTCATCACATCCGACATCCCGCTCGCCAGCCGCTGCGTGAAGGCCGGCGCCGAGGTGATCGCGCCGAACGGCAAGCCGTTCACGGAAGAATCGATCGGCATGACGCTGGCGGTTCGCAACCTCATGACGGACTTGCGCTCGTCGGGCGAAGTAACCGGCGGCCCAAGGTCTTTTGCTCAGCGCGACCGCTCGGCCTTCCTGTCAACCCTCGACCAGACCATCCGCCGCATCCAGCGCCAGCGTGCGCAACAGCCTGCGCCGAACCAGGGTTGAACGATGGCGCCACCGCTGATTCAATTGAAAGACATTAACCTGACCTTTGGCGGCACGCCGCTGCTGTCTGGCGTCGAGCTGTCGGTGTCATCGGGCGAACGGGTCTGCCTGATCGGCCGCAACGGCTCCGGCAAATCGACGCTGCTGAAAATCGCCGCCGGTCTCGTCGAGCCCGACGGCGGCAGCCGCTTCGTGCAGCCCGGCGCCACCATCCGCTATTTGCCGCAGGAGCCTGATTTCGGCGACCACAAGACCACGCTAGCCTATGTCGAGGCCGGCCTCGGCCCCGGCGACGACCATTATCAGGCGCGCTATCTGGTCGAACAGCTCGGCCTCTCCGGCGACGAAGACCCCGCGCATGTCTCCGGCGGCGAAGCCCGCCGCGCCGCGCTGGCGCGGGTGCTGGCGCCCTCGCCCGACATATTGCTGCTGGACGAACCGACCAACCATCTCGACCTGCCGACCATCGAATGGCTGGAAGGCGAGTTGGCGAGCCGGAAATGCGCGCTCGTCATCATCAGCCACGACCGCCGTTTCCTCTCCAATCTGTCGCGCTCGACCGCCTGGCTCGACCGCGGCCAGATCCGGCAGATCGACCGCGGTTTTTCCGCCTTCGAGGCCTGGCGCGACGAGGTGCTGGCGGAGGAAGAGCGCGACCAGCACAAGCTCGACCGCAAGATCGTCAACGAGGAGCACTGGTTGCGTTACGGCGTCTCCGGCCGCCGCAAGCGCAACGTCAAGCGGCTCGGCAATCTGCATGCGCTGCGCGACCAGCGCCGGAATTATCGCGGCGCGACGGGGAATGCCAACCTCGCCGCTGCGGAAGCCGAGAAATCCGGCAGGCTCGTCATCGAGGCGAAGAACATCGCGAAAACCTATGGCGAGCGCAAGATCGTCGAGGGGTTCTCGACCCGCGTCCAGCGCGGCGACCGGATCGGTATCGTCGGCCCGAACGGCGCCGGCAAGACCACGCTGGTTCATCTGTTGATCGGCAACGATCCGCCCGACTCCGGCACGATCCGGCTCGGCGCCAATATCGAGATGGCGACCCTCGATCAGCACCGCGAGAGCCTGGACCCGAAATCGACGCTCGCCGAAGCCTTGACCGGCGGTCGCGGCGACCATGTCATGGTCGGCGACAAGTCAAAACACGTCATCGGCTATATGAAGGACTTTCTGTTCGCGCAGGAGCAGCGCGGCACGCCGCTGGAAGCACTCTCCGGCGGCGAGCGCGGTCGCCTGATGCTGGCGCGCGCGCTGGCAAAGCCGTCGAACCTGCTGGTTCTGGACGAGCCGACCAACGACCTCGATCTCGAGACGCTGGATGTGCTGGAAGAGATGCTCGGCGACTACGAAGGCACCGTGATTCTGATCAGCCACGACCGCGACTTCCTCGACCGCGTGGTGACGTCGGTGATCGCGCCCGAGGGCAGCGGCCGCTGGATCGAATATGCCGGCGGCTACACTGACATGCTGGCGCAGCGCGGCGAGGATTTGTCGCGGGAAGCGCCGAAAGCCGCTGCGCCGGAAGAAAAGAAGGAAGCAAAAGCGGCTGCTCCTGCCGCCGCGCCCAAACGCCGGTTGAACTTCAACGAGAAGCACGCGCTGGAAACCCTGCCGAAGACAATGGCAAAACTGCAGGCCGAGATCGCGAAGCAGCAGAAGCTGCTTGACGATCCCGATCTCTACGCCAAGGATCGCAAGAAGTTCGATGCGGCTTCGGCCGCGATTTCGAAGGCGCAGGAAGAGCTGTCGGCCGCCGAAGACCGGTGGCTGGAGCTTGAGGTTTTGCGGGAAGAGATCGAGCAGGCGTAAGCATTTCACCGTCATTGCGAGGAGCGAAGCGACGAAGCAATCCATCCATCCGTTATGCCGCACGATGGATTGCTTCGCTTCGCTCGCAATGACGAAAGGAACAAACCGGAGTTCACGTCATGACCACCCCCCTCGCCGCAAAAATCGCCCGGGAATACGGCACGCCCTGCGCCGTGATCGACATGGAACGTGTCGAGCGCAACATCGCCCGCATCCAGGTCGCCTGCGATACGGCCGGCGTCGCCAACCGGCCGCATATCAAGACCCACAAGAGCCCGCTGCTGGCACAGATGCAGGTCGCCGCCGGCGCCAGGGGCATCACCTGCCAGAAGATCGGCGAGGCCGAAGTGATGGCGGAAGCCGGGATCGACGATATCCTGATCAGCTACAATCTGATCGGCGAGGAGAAGATGGCCCGTCTCGCCGCGCTGCAGGCCAAGGCCAACATGACGGTCGCCGCCGACAACTCCACTGTGATCGCAGGCCTGCCGCAGGCGGCCGCTGCTTCCGGGCGTCCGCTATCGGTGGTGGTCGAATGCGATACCGGGCGCAAGCGCGCCGGCGTCGAGACGCCGGCGGAAGCGATAGCGCTGGCGCGTGAGATCGCTGGTTCCAAGGGCCTGCAATTCGGTGGCTTCATGCTGTACCCGACCGAAACCGGCTGGACCGTGGCGCAGAAGTTTTTCGATGAAGCGCTGGCCGGCGTGCGCGCGCACGGGCTCGATGCGACGATGGTTTCGACCGGCGGCTCGCCAAACCTGAAAAATCTCGGCAAGCTCAAGGGCGCGACCGAGCATCGGCCCGGCACCTATATCTATAACGACCGCATGCAGGTCGCGGCCGGCGTTGCCGAGTGGGACGATTGCGCGCTCAACATCTATTCCACCGTGGTCAGCCGCGCCGGGCCGGACCGCGGCATTCTCGACGCCGGCTCCAAGACGCTGACGTCAGATCCCGGCGGCGGGCTCGACGGCTACGGGCTGATCCTGGAGCACCCGGAAGCCAAGATCGCGCGCTTTGCGGAGGAGCACGGATTCCTCGACCTCGCCCGCAGCAACACCCGGCCTGTCGTCGGCGACGTCGTGCGGATCGTGCCCAATCATGTCTGCGTCGTCGTCAACATGATGGACGAGGTGGTGATGGTGCGCGGCGATGAGATCGTCGGCGTGCTGCCGGTGGCGGCACGGGGGAAATTGCGTTGATCCGTAGGGTGGGCAAAGGCGCACTTGCGCCGTGCCCACCATCACGAGCGATACAGGCGATGGTGGGCACGCTTCGCTTTGCCCACCCTACGATTTCTCTCTGACTAGCCACTTCAGCACACCGCGCCCCGCGGCCGCTCCCGTCGCAAACGACGCCTGCAACAGATAGCCGCCGGTTGGCGCTTCCCAATCGAGCATTTCGCCGGTTGCGAATACGCCCGGCAGCCGCTTGATCATGAAATCGTCATCGAGTTCGGCGAGGGCGATGCCGCCCGCCGTCGAGATCGCGCGCGCGATCGGCGCGACGCCGTTGAGCTCTATGGGCACTGCCTGGATCAACCGGGCGAGACCGGCGGGAGAAAGCCCGGCCAGCGACATCCCGGATGCCTTGGCAGCCTCCTGCAACAGGCCGATGGCGACAGGCGAGAGATTGGCCGTCTTGCGGAGGAAATTAGAAAAGGACTGCTTGCCCTTCGCGGTCGACAATTTCGTGATCAGTTCGCTGCTCTCCGTGTCGGGCCGCAAAGCGATGTTCAGCGTAGCCTGTCCATCACGCAGGATGGCTTCACGCAATTCGGCAGACAGCGCATAGACCGCGCCACCCTCGATGCCCGAGCGCGTGACGATGGCCTCGCCGCGAACGCCGTGCGAACCAAAGCTCAACTCGATGCCCTTAAGCGGCTGGCCTTCGAACCGGTCGCGAAATATATCCGACCAGCTTGTTGTAAAGCCGCAATTGGCCGGCCTGAGCGGGGATACACTCACGCCCTTTGCGGCGAGTAAATCCGCCCATGCGCCATCGGAGCCCAGCCGCGGCCAGCTTGCGCCGCCGAGCGCCAGCACGGTGGCTTTCATCTCAATGCCGCGCAGACCGTCAGGCGTTTCGAAACGCAGGCCGCCCTGCTCGTCCCATCCGCTCCAGCGATGACGCAGCGACAGCCTCACGCCCTGCGAGTCCAGCCGTCGGAGCCACGCCCGCAGCAAGGGAGACGCCTTGAAGGCTTTCGGGAATACGCGCCCGCTCGAGCCGACAAAGGTCTCCTGCCCCAGCGCTTCGCTCCAGTCGCGCAGTGCCTGCGGCGGGAATGCTTCGATGGCGGCTTTCAGATGCGGCATCGCCTCGCGGTAGCGGTCAAGAAATTGCGGCAGCGGCTCGCTATGTGTGAGGTTCAGCCCGCCTCGTCCCGCCATCAGAAATTTGCGCCCGGCGGACGGCATCGCGTCATAGACGGTGACGGCGGCACCGCGTTGCGCGAGCACTTCGGCCGCCATCAGGCCGGCAGGGCCGGCACCGATGACAGCGACGTTTTTGGAAGGCGATGACATGGCAGGAGTGTAGGCCGGATCGACGGTGCGTAGGGTGGGCAAAGCGAAGCGTGCCCACCATTATTCGACGGCATCGGGGATGGATGGTGGGCACGGCGCAAGTGCGCCTTTGCCCACCCTACGGCTCCTACAGCTTGATCCCGGCCCGCGCCGCTGCCTGCGCGACATATTTCTGCGTCTGCTCGAATGCGCCCTGCAAGGCCTTCGCCTTCGACACATCGTCGATCTCGGCGAAATGCGCGGCAATCGCATCCGGCGTCCAGTCGGACTGCGCCAGGTTGATACCTTCGGTCTCGATGATCTTGATCACCGCAAACGAGCCCGCGCCCGCGCCCATGATGGTGCGGGTCGGCGCATCCTCGCTCAGCAAAAATTCCACCGCCGGTGTGATCGCCTCCGGCTTCATCAAGGCCAGCGCCTGCGGCGGCAACAGTTCTTCAGTCATGCGGGTCGCCGCGGTCGGCGAGATCGTATTCACGCGGATGTTGTTCTTGCGGCCTTCCTCGGCCAGCACGTTCATCAGGCCGACCATGCCGGCTTTGGCCGCGCCGTAATTGGCCTGGCCGAAATTGCCGAACAAGCCCGACGATGAAGTGGTCAGCACGATGCGGCCGTAGTTGCGCTCGCGCATGCCGTCCCACACCGCCTTGCAGCAATAGAAGGTGCCGACAAGATGCACGTCGAGCACCTTGGCAAAATCCTGCACCTCCATCTTGCCGAACGACTTGTCACGCAGAATGCCCGCGTTGGCGCAGAGCAAGTCGACGCTGCCCCAGTCGCTGGTGGCGCGATCCACCATCGCCTTCACCTGCGTGAAGTTCGAGACATCGGCGCCGTCGGCCATCGCGGTGCCGCCGGCCTTGCGGATTTCCTCGACCACGGCTTCGGCCGGCGACAGCGAGCCGCCGGTGCCGTCGCGGGCGCCGCCGAAATCGTTGACCACCACCTTGGCGCCGCGGCTCGCCAGCCCCAGCGCATGTGCCCGTCCCAGACCATTGCCCGCGCCGGTGACGATTGCGACGCGTCCGTCAAACCTGATTGCCATGAGTGGAATTCCCGGATTCTTGTCATGCCCGGGCCTGACCCGGGCATCCATCAAAACAAGGACGCTTTTGAACAAGGATGGATGGCCGGGTCAAGCCCGGCCATGACGGCCGGAAATCAATTGAAATAGATCAGCCCGATCCAGTCGGCCACCAGCGCGGGCTTGTCCTCGCCCTCGATCTCCACGGTGACATTGGTGCGCGACTGCAGTTCCTTCGGCTTGCGCAGCTTGGCTTCCATGAGCGTGAACCGGCCGCGGACCCGCGAGCCGGCGCGGACCGGCGACAGGAAGCGCAGCTTGTCAAAGCCGTAATTGACGCCCATCGCCGTGCCTTCGATGACCGGCATCACCTCATAGGACATGATGCTCATCAGCGACATCGTCAGGAAGCCATGCGCGATAGTGTTGCCGAACGCGGTTTCCTTCTTCGCCCGTTCCGGGTCGACATGGATGAACTGATGGTCCTCGATCACGTCGGCATAGACGTTGATCCGGTTCTGGTCGATCAGGTGCCAGGACGACACGCCGATCTCCTTGCCGACCATGGCCTGATAAGCCTCAAACGAGACCGGCGGCTTCTTCCAGACTTCATTCATTATTCAGCTCTCCAGCCCGGCGGTCCGCACCTTCTGCAGCTCCGGGAACTCTTCTTCGCGGAATTCCTGTCCGCGCAACGCGTCATCCCTGACATTTTCATGTTCGAGCCGGCGCAACTGCACGCGGCGGATTTTGCCTGATATCGTCTTCGGTAGTTCCGTCACCAGCTCGATCTTGCGGATGCGCTTGAAGGGCGCGAGCCGCGTGTGCAGATGCTGGAAAATCGACAGCGCAGTCGCCGGAGAGCGCGCCACGCCCGATACCAGCAGCACATACGCCTTGGGGATGGCCAGACGAATTGGATCGGGACTCGGCACGACGGCGGCTTCCGCGACGGCTTCATGTTCCAGCAGTACGCTTTCCAGCTCGAACGGGCTGATGCGGTAGTCGGAAGATTTGAAGACGTCGTCGGAGCGGCCGACAAAGGTGAGATAGCCCTCGTCGTCGGCAAACACGACGTCGCCCGAGCGGTAGAGATCGCCGCCGGCGCCGCTCAGTTTACCGTCTTCGCCCTGATAGCCCTGCATCAGGCCCGCGGGGCGATCGGCGCCGAGCACTAGCGTCACCTCGCCTTCCTTGGCGATGTTGCCGTCGCCATCGGTGATCTGCACGCGGTAGCCCGGCAGCGGGCGGCCCATCGAGCCGACCTTGACCTTCTGGCCCGGCGAGTTGCCGGCCAGCGCCGTGGTTTCGGTTTGGCCATAGCCGTCGCGGATGGTGAGGCCCCACGCCGTCTTTACCTGATCGATCACTTCGGGGTTGAGCGGCTCGCCCGCACCGCAGACCTCGCGCAGGCTCACCTTGAAGTCGGCGAGCTTTTCCTGAATGAACAACCGCCACACCGTCGGCGGCGCGCACAGCGTGGTGACGCCGCAGCGACCGACGGTCGCCAGCAAGGTCTTGGCGTCGAAGCGCGGCTGGTTGACGACGAATACGGTCGCCCCCGCATTCCAGGGCGCGAAGAAGCAGCTCCAGGCATGCTTGGCCCAGCCGGGTGAGGAAATATTCAGATGGACATCGCCCGGCTGCAGGCCGAGCCAGAACATCGTCGACAGCGCGCCGACCGGATAGCTGCGCTGGCTGTGCCGCACCAGTTTCGGCTTTGCCGTAGTGCCCGAGGTGAAATAGAGCAGCATCGGGTCGTCGGCATTGGTCGGACCGTCGGGTGTAAACGCTTCGGAAGCGCTCGCCGCCCCTTCGAACGGCAACCAACCGTCATGCTGCGACGTCACGCCCACGACGATGCGAACCAGGCTGTCGCTGCCGAGATTTGCAAACTTGGCGACCTGATCCTGCGAGGCGACCACCACCCTCGCCTTGCCGCGATCGAGCCGGTCGCGCAGCTCATCGGGCGTGAGCAGCGTCGTGGCGGGGATCACGACCACGCCGAGCTTCATCGCCGCCAGCATGGTCTCCCACAGCGGCACGACATTGCCGAGCAGCAGCAGCAGATGATCACCGCGCCGCAAGCCCTGCGCGCGCAGGAAATTCGCCACCTGATTGGAACGGCGCGACAGCGTGGCGAAGGAGAGTTTCGTCTCCTTGTCGCCGGGATCGACGATCCAGAGCGCGGTGCGATCGCGGCTGTCGGCTTGGCCGGCGAGTTCCGCGTCGAACCAGTCCAGCGCCCAGTTGAAGGGAACCGGGTCGGGCCAGCGGAACCCTTTTACGGCCGCATCGTAGTCGGTGCGGTGCTTGAGCAGAAAGGCGCGCGCTTCCTGAAAACTCGTCACTCAGGTCTCCGTTATTTCCCGGCGAGGCTCCTAACGTGCTGGATAATACCGGAAAAATCCACCCCGCCATGGCCGGCGGCATCAAACGCCTTGTAGATCTCCTGCGCGTGCCTGCCGAGTGGCGTGACCGCCCCGGCGGCGTTGGCCGCGTCCTGTGCCAGCGTGAGGTCCTTCACCATCAGGTTGGAGGCAAAACCCGGCTTGTAGCCGTTATTGGCAGGAGAAGCCGGCACCGGACCCGGCACCGGGCAATAGGAAGTCAACGCCCAGCACTGGCCCGAGGAGGTCGAGGCGACGTCGAACAGCGCCTGATGCGACAGGCCGAGCTTTTCCGCCAACGCAAAGGCCTCGCCGACACCGATCATGGAAATCCCCAAAATCATGTTGTTGCAGATCTTGGCCGCCTGCCCCGCGCCGGCGCCGCCGCAATGCACGATCTTCTTGCCCATGTTTTCCAGCGCAGGTTTTGCCGCCGCAAACGCCTTCTCCTCACCGCCGCACATGAAGGTGAGCGTCGCGCCCTTGGCGCCGCCGGTTCCGCCCGACACCGGCGCATCGACCGAGAGCATGCCGGCCTTCGCCGCCAGCGCATGCGCCTGCTTGGCGCTTTCGACATCGATGGTCGAACAATCGATGATCAGCGTGCCCTTGGCCATCACGGGGACGACTTCGCTCCAGACCGAGAGCACATGCTTGCCGGCGGGCAGCATGGTAACGACGACGTCGGCGCCCTTGACGGAAGCGACCGAACTCTCGGCAATCGCTGCGCCGTCCGCCTTGGCCTGATCGCGCGAGGCCGCGACCAGATCGAAGGCGGTGACCTTGTGGCCGGCCTTGACCAGATTGGCCGCCATCGGCCCGCCCATGTTGCCGAGGCCAATGAATGCGATATTTGCCATGATGTTCCTCCGCTGGGGCGTTTCTGTCTGACTTATGGAAATTTCAGTTCGTCGGCGCCGATCTCGGCGAAGTAAGGCGCGACCATCGCCGGCGTCACGTCTTCAATGCGCGGCGGCGACCATTTGGGATTGCGGTCCTTGTCGATCACGGCGGCGCGCACGCCCTCGCGGAAATCGTCGCTGGCGAACACTTCCAGCGCGGCGCGATATTCCCGCACCAGACACTCTTCCAGCGAGCGAGCCGACCGCGCCAGCCGCAGCAGCTTCAGCGTCACCACCATGCCGCGCGGCGATTTTTCGCCAAGCGTCTTCAGCGTCGCCTGCGCAAAGTCCGAACCATCACGCTGCAGCGCTGCGACGATATCCTCCATGCGGTCGTGGGAGAACAGCGCATCGATCTTCGCCTGTTGCGCGGCGACCGGCCCAACGGTCTCTCCGGTCGAGAAGCTGTCGATCAGCTTCCTGACGTCAGCCGACGTGGTGCCGGGCTGCACCTTCGTCAGCGCCTCGCGCAAGGCCGGCAGCTTTGCCGACGGCACCACCGCATCGGCAAATTTTGCGTGAATGGCGTCGGGACCGTTCATGGTCTGACCGGTCAGGCCAAAATAGGTGCCGATCTCGCCGGGCGAATGCGACAGCAACCAGGTGCCGCCGACATCCGGGAAGAAGCCGAGCCCGACTTCCGGCATCGCCAGCTTCGTCTTCTCGGTCACGACGCGGTGGCTGGAATGCGCTGACAGCCCGACGCCGCCGCCCATCACGATGCCGTCCATAAAGGCGACATAGGGCTTTGGGAACTTCTTGATGCGGGCGTTGAGGATGTATTCGTCGCGCCACAGGATCTTGCCGAGATCGCCCTTGACCTTCGAGCTTTCCCAGAGCGCGCGGATGTCGCCGCCGGCGCACAGTCCGCGCTCGCCCGCGCCTTCCAGCACGATCACTGCAATTGCGGGATCGGCCTCGAAAGCGTCGAGCGCCTTGTCGACATCGTGAAACATCTCCAGCGTCACGGCATTGATGGCCTTCGGCCGGTTCAGGCGGATGATGCCTGCAGAACCTTCTTTGCGCGCGATCAGGTCGCCCTCTTCCACAGCCGCATCCGTCATCGCGCGCCCTCGATCATCTTGCGCGACACGATCAGCCGCATGATTTCGTTGGTCCCTTCCAGGATCTGGTGCACGCGCAGGTCGCGCACGATCTTCTCGATGCCGTATTCGCTGAGGTAGCCGTAGCCGCCATGCAGCTGCAGCGCCTGATTGGCGACCTCGAAGCCGACATCGGTGCCGAAGCGTTTGACCATCGCGCACAGCATGGTGGCGTCGGGATCCTTGCGGTCGAGCGCCGCGGCTGCGCGCCACAGAAATGTCCGCGCCGCCTCCAGCTCGGTCGCCATGTCGGCCAAGCGAAACTGCAGCGCCTGGAATTCGTCGAGGCGCTTACCGAAGGCCTTCCGCTCCTTCATGTAGGCCAGCGACTTGTCGAGCGCGCTCTGCGCGCCACCGAGCGAGCACGCCGCGATGTTGAGGCGGCCGCCATCGAGGCCGGCCATCGCGATCTTGAAGCCGATGCCCTCCTCGCCCAGCCTGTTCTCGACCGGCACGCGGGCATTCTCGAAAATCACCGCGCGCGTCGGCTGCGCGTTCCAACCCATCTTGCGCTCGTTGGCGCCGAACGACACGCCCGGCGTCTTGCCGTCGATGACGAGCGTCGAGACGCCGCCAGGACCATCGCCGCCGGTCCGCACCATCACGACCAGCAGATCGGTGCCGCCGGCCCCGGAAATGAACTGCTTCTGCCCGTTCAGGACGTAGTGATCGCCCTCGCGCACCGCGCGGGTGCGGAGCGCCGCGGCATCCGATCCGGCGCCCGGCTCGGTGAGACAGTAGCTTGCGATCAGCTCCATCGTGCAAAGTTTTGGCAGCCACTTCCGCCGCTGGGCGTCGTTGCCATAGGCATCGATCATCCAGGACGCCATGTTGTGGATCGAGATGAAGGCCGACACGGTCGGGCAGCCGGTCGCGAGCGCCTCAAAGATCAAGGCGGCATCGAAGCGCGTCATCGCCGAGCCGCCGACATCCTCCTTGATGTAGATGCCGCCCATGCCGAGGCCCGCGGCCTCGCGCATCACATCGACTGGAAAATGCTTCTCCTCGTCCCATCGCAGCGCATGCGGCGCGATTTTCTCGGCCGCAAACGCCCGTGCCATGTCGCGAACCGCGATCTGGTCCTCGTTGAGAGCGAACTGCATCTTGCCGCTTACCCCTGAAGGTTACCCCATCGTCATTGCGAGAAGCGAAGCGACGAAGCAATCCATTCTTCCTTTTCGCGGAAAATATGGATTGCTTCGCTGCGCTCGCAATGACGGCTCGGCTCCGGGAATTACTTCATCAACGGGATCGAGAACTCCGCGCCTTCCTTGACGCCGGACGGCCAGCGCGAGGTCACCGTCTTGGTCTTGGTGTAGAAGCGGACCGAGTCCGGGCCGTGCTGGTTGAGGTCACCAAAGCCGGACTTCTTCCAGCCGCCGAAGGTGTAATAGGCGATCGGCACCGGGATCGGCACGTTGATGCCGACCATGCCGACATTCACCTTGGCAGCGAAATCGCGCGCGGCGTCGCCGTCGCGGGTGAAGATCGCAACGCCGTTGCCGTAGTCATGCTCGGACGGCAGCGCGAGGGCTTCCTTGTAGTCGTGGGCGCGCACCACCGAGAGGACGGGCCCGAAGATTTCTTCCTTGTAGATCCGCATGTCCTTGGTGACGTTGTCGAACAGCGAACCGCCGAGATAGAAACCCTTCTCATAGCCCTGCATCTTGAAGCCGCGGCCGTCGACGGCGAGCGTGGCGCCTTCCTTGATGCCGATATCGATGTAGCTCTTCACCTTCTCGACCGCCTCGCGGGTCACCAGCGGACCGTAGTCGGCGGCCGGATCGATCGACGTGCCGATCTTGAGCGACTCCACGCGCGGGATCAGCTTTTCCATCAGCCGGTCGGCGGTGGTCTTGCCGACGGGGACGGCGACCGACACCGCCATGCAGCGCTCGCCGGCCGAGCCGTAGCCGGCGCCGATCAGCGCGTCGACAGCCTGGTCCATGTCGGCGTCGGGCATGACGATGGCGTGGTTCTTGGCGCCGCCGAAACACTGGCAGCGCTTGCCGGTCTGGGCGGCGCGCTCGTAGATGTACTGCGCGATCGGCGTCGAGCCGACGAAGCCGATCGCCCTGATATCGGGATCGTCGAGGATGGCGTCCACGGCTTCCTTGTCGCCGTTGACGACGTTGAGGATGCCGGGCGGCAGCCCCGCTTCCATCATCAGTTCGGCCAGTCGCATCGGCACGCCCGGGTCGCGCTCGCTGGGCTTCAGGATGAAGGCATTGCCGCAGGCGATGGCGGGCGCGAACTTCCACATCGGGATCATCGCCGGGAAATTGAACGGCGTGATGCCGGCGACGACGCCAAGCGGTTGCCGCAGCGAATAGATGTCAATGCCGGGACCGGCGCCTTCGGTATATTCGCCCTTCAACAGATGCGGAATGCCGCAGGCGAATTCCGCGACTTCGAGGCCGCGCTGGATGTCGCCCTTGGCGTCGGGCACGGTCTTGCCGTGCTCGCGCGCCAGCAGCTCGGCGAGCTTGTCGTAGTCGCGCTGCACCAGTTCGAGGAACTTCATCATCACGCGCGCGCGGCGCTGCGGATTGGTGTTTGCCCATTCGGGCTGGGCCAGCGCCGCGTTCTCGACGGCGGCGCGAACTTCCGCCTTGGAGGCCAGCGCTACCTTGGCCTGAACGTCGCCGGTCATCGGCTCAAAAACGTCAGCTGTCCGTCCCGAGGTCCCCTTGACCTCCTTGCCACCGATAAAATGTCCGATTGAGCGCATGAATGATCTCCCTGGCGTCCCTGCAGGATCGCTTTCGAGCCCCTTTTTGACCTGCATTTCTTAGGATACAAGTCCGATAAATTGCACCATAGATGTGCGGAAATGCTGGATCAAGGCGACCGTTCAATCGACTGGGATGACTTCCGTTTCGTCCTCGCCATCGTGCGCGGCGGGTCGGTTTCGGCTGCCGCCAAGCAGCTATCGGTCGACCATGCCACCGTGATCCGCCGTGTCGACCGGCTGGAACGGCACCTCTCCGCCAAACTGTTCGATCGCCGCAAGACCGGCTACCTCCTGACCGATGCCGGCCAGCGTGTCGCCGACAGCGCGGAGGCGATGGAATCCACCATCGTCGCCAACCAGGAGGCGGTCGGCGGCTCGCGCGCCCAGCTCACCGGCACGGTCCGGATCGGCGCGCCCGACGGGTTCGGCAGCCACTTCCTGGCCGCGCGGCTTCTGAAATTCACCGAGCGGTATCCCGATCTCGATCTGCAGCTCGTCGCCACCGCGCGGCTGTTCAGCCTGTCGAAGCGCGAGGCCGATATCGCGATCAGCCTGACCATGCCCAAGGAAGGGCGGATCGTCGGGCGCAAGCTGCTCGACTACAGCCTCGGCCTCTACGCCGCCCCTGCCTATCTCGATCGCGCGCCGAAGATCGTCGCGCGCAGCGATCTGCCCGGGCATCGCTTCGTCGGCTATATCGAGGAACTGCTGTTCACCCCGGAACTGGATTACCTGCCGCAGGTCTCGCCGAAGATCTCGGCCAAATTCCGCAGCGCCAATCTGATCGCGCAGCTCAATGCCACCATCGCAGGGTTTGGAATTGCAGTGCTGCCGCACTTCATGGCGACGGCGCATCCGGAATTACGGCCGGTCTTGCCCGATGAGGTCAGGATCTCGCGCACGTTCTGGATGCTGATGCATGCCGACAGCAAGGACCTGGCGCGGATCAGGGCGGTGGCCGATTACATCTGTGAGACGGTGGAGCGCGAGCGCGCGCTGTTTGGCGGGCGGTGAACTGTAGGGTGGGCAACACGCAGCGTGCCCACCAATTCACGACGAGCCGGTGGAAAGATGGTGGGCACACTTCGCTTTGCCCACCCTACGATTGCCTGCTTAATTCGCCTTCGCCCGCGCCTTTTTCGCAACCGGCTTTGCCACCGGGCGGCCCAGCGCGGCCTCGCGGCCGGCGAGAAGAATCTCGTCCGACAGTTCGCCGCTGCCGGCGACGCGCGACATCACCAGCGTCCCCATCATCGTCGCCAGCGTGCCCATGGCCTGCTTGCGCGCGGTCTTGCGCGGCACATCCGGAATCTGGTCGGCCATCACGTCGATCAACTGTTCGAGCTTGGCGCTAAAGGCCTTGCGGGTCTTTGCGCTTTCGCGGGCAATTTCCGCACCGAGCGTGGGCACCGCGCAACCGCGGCCGGGATCGTCGCGATGCACTGTGGAGACGTAGGAATCAACGATCGTCGATAGCCGCTTCTCAGCCGGCGTTTCAGCGGCGATCTTGCGCCAGTGCTCGACCGAGCGGTCCATCGCATAGGCAAAAGCCTCGATCACCAGCGCCTCGCGGGAATCGAAATGGGCGTAGAAACCGCCATGGGTCAGGCCCGCCTCCTTCATCAGGTCGGCGACGCCGATGCCATGCGCGCCCTTCTCGCGAAGCCGCACCGAGGCCTTCTTCACGATCCGCGCGTGGGTCTCCTGCTTGTGCTCTTTCGAATAGCGCATTGACGCGTCCCATTAAATGTCTGCAGTCATATAATAGCAGTTGCGCGCGGGAAATGCTGCATCTATTTCGCGTTTCCACCCGGGATCATCGAGAAGGTCGCGGTTGCGTGCACTGCAAGATTGCCCGCGCCGTCGCGGACGAAGCCTTCGGCATAGCTGGTTTGGCGGCCGAGTTTTACCACCTTGCCTTCCGCCGCGATCGTGCCCGATCGCACCGACAGCGGCCGCAGAAAGGTCAGCTTGAGGTCCAGCGTGACGGAAGTTTGCCCGGCCGGCTGCATGGCGGCGATGGCACAACCCATGGCGGTATCCAGTAACGCCGCAGCGGTCGCGCCATGGAGCAGTCCGATGGTATTTTCGAGGCTCTCGTGCGGATCGAGTTCCATCACGATGCGGCCGGGCTCTGCGACGGCCATCCGAAAGCCGATCAGCTTTGCCATTGGCGGCGGTGGCAGGATGCCGTCGCGGATCGCGCACATTGTCTCCAGTCCGGACATGCCGGAGGCCGCCTTCGCCACCGGTCCGGGCGCCTGCCAGTCCACCACCCGCTCCCGCCGCAATTGCGGTGCGAACAAGTCGGGAATTTCCAGGGCTCGTTGGGCGCTACCCGCGGTCATGATCGCTCTCCTTGATGACGGCCAGCGAGGGCCGATTGATTGAATTACGACCATCATATATACTGGCCCGGTTTCAACAATGGAAGAGATGGCCATGCCGAGCTCCGACTGGCGCAAGACCGCCTGCAATCTCTGCTACGTCAATTGCGGCCTCGAGCTGCTGGTCGAAAGTGAGCGCATCACAAAAGTGCGCGGCGACCGCGACAACCCCAAATCCAAAGGTTATCTCTGCAACAAGGCCGCGCGCATTCCCTTCTATGCGCATCACCGCGATCGCCTCACCACGCCGCTGCGCCGGCGCACCGATGGCGGTTTTGACGCCATCGACTGGGACACAGCGATTACCGAGATCGCCGCCAGATTGCGCGACGTCGTCGATCGCCATGGCGGCAAGAGCCTCGCGCTCTATGGCGGCGGTGGCCAAGGCAATCATGCCGGTGGCGCCTATGCCACGGCACTGCTGCGCGCGCTCGGCTCGCGCCATGTCTTCAACGCGCTGTCGCAAGAGAAGACCGGTGATTTCTGGGTCAACGGCCACATGTTCGGCAGCCAGACCTGCCACACCGCCGAGGACGTGCACCATTGCGACCTGCTGTTCGTGATCGGCGCCAATCCGTGGATCGCCCACGGATTTCCCAATGCGCGCGACCATCTCAACGACATCCGCAAGGACCCCCACCGCAAGATGATCGTGATCGATCCCCGCCGTTCCGAGACCGCGGAGCGCGCCGATCTGCATCTCGCGGTCCGTCCCGGCGCCGACGCCTTTCTGCTGGGCGCGATCCTCGCGCGGCTGATCCAGCGCGACGCGGTGGACCACGCATTCATCGCACAGCACACCACAGGCTATGCGGAGATCCGGGAGGCACTGCTGCGAATTCCGGTCGAGCAATGGGCTGAGGCCGCCGACATACCGCTCGAGCAGATCGAACAATGCGTCGACATGATCGTTGCGGCGAAAGCGATGACCGTCCGCGTCGAGCTCGGCATTCAGCAAGGCGTCAACTCGACGCTCAGTTCGTATCTCGAAAAGCTGCTGATCATGCTGACCGGCAGTTTTGGCCGCAAAGGCACCAATCAGCTGCATAGCTGGCTGGTGCCGCTGTGGGGCAACTCGCCGAACCAGCGCTTTGCCGCCGCCGATATCGAGGTGATCGGCGGACTGCTGCCGCCGAATCTGTTTCCCGATGCGGTGCTGTCCGATCATCCCGACCGCCTTCACGCGGTATGGATCGACAGTTCCAACCCCGCGAACACCGCCTCGAACACCGCGCGGGTCGAGAAGGCGCTGCGCGCACTTGACCTCGTCGTCGTGGTCGACGTGGCGATGACCGAGACCGCGCAGCTGGCGCATTACGTGCTGCCGGCCTCTTCGCAATATGAGAAGACGGAATTCACGCTCTTCAACTTCGAATTCCCCAGAAACTATTTCCATGTGCGCGCAGGCGTAGTGGCGCCTCTGGCGGGCACCCTACCCGAGCCGGAAATCTATACGCGGCTCAGCCGCGCGCTGGGTCTCCTGCCCGGCGACAACGCGCTGGCGCCGTTGCGCGACGCCGCCTTCCGTTCCCGGCCCGCCTTCGCCGCGGAACTGCGCGCCTTTATGGGTGCCAATCCACAGCTGGCAGCGCTCGGCGCGCTCGTGCTCTACAACACGCTGGGCGCCACCCTGCCCGACGGCACGGCCGCCGCCGCGCCCCTGTGGCAGGCCGCGCATCTCTGCGCAAAACGCTCGCCGCAGGCTGTGCGCCGCGCGCTCAATGCAGGTAGTGACGTACCCGACGAGATGCTCGGCGAAGCGCTGTTCGACGCCATCGTCGGATCGCGCAACGGCGCCGCCTTCACCGAGCACGATTACGACGATGTATGGTCGCTGGTCTCGCATCCCGACCGCAAGGTCCACCTTGCGATCGCGCCGATGCTGGAATGGCTCGGCAGGCTCGATCCGGCGAACGCCGCGCCTCGCGGCGACTATCCCTTCGTGCTCGCCGCTGGACAGCGACGCATGTTCAACGCCAACCAGATCTTTCGCGATCCCGCCTGGCGCCGCGACGATCCCGATGGCGCGCTGCTCATCAGCGCCGCTGATCTGGCATCGCTCGGCGCGGAGGATGGCGAATGGATTTCGGTGCAATCCGCCGCCGGCCGCGTAGTCGCGCGCTGCAAGCGCGACGACAGCATGCGCAGCGGCCAGCTTGCGCTGCCGCACGGCTATGGCCAGGACTATCCGGCCGCCGACGGCGAGCGGATGAACAACGGGCCTCGCGTCAATGTGCTGACCGAAAGCGGCAACCGCGATCCCATCGCCGGTACGCCCTATCACAAGCACGTCCCGGTGCGGTTGGAGCGGCTGGCGGCAGCCGAAGCCGCGGCCTATGAGGCAGCCTCGCGGCGCATCCATTCCGCGTCGGCTTAAGGAAGTGGCCGCGCTCGGCCCGCGACCCTTGACAAGACCAACCCTTGCCAAGGAAGTGGTACCCTTGACGCACGCGCGCTTAAGGGAACCACACAACCATGGAAATGCTCAATCCCCACTGCGGCATCGACCGCGACGATAGAGGCGTCGTTCGGCTTTCGATCTGCAACGCGGGCAGCCTCAATATCCTGTCCTCCGCCGTCACCAACGGCGTCCGCGAGGGGTTCGAGAAGCTCGCCGGCGACAAGAATATCCGCGCGGTGATCCTCGCAGGCCAGAGCGCGAAGAGCATGATCGGCGGCGCCGACATCAAGGAGATGGCGAAGCTCGACCAGAAATCCGCCGAAGCCTTCATCACGCGGCTGCGCGACCTCTGCGAGGCCGTCCGCCAGTTTCCGGCGCCTGTCATCGCGCGGCTGCCGGGCTGGTGCCTCGGCGGCGGCCTCGAAGTCGCCGCCGCCTGCGATTTCCGGATCGCCGCCCACGACGCCAAATTCGGCATGCCGGAAGTCCGCGTCGGCATCCCCTCGGTGATCCACGCCGCGCTATTGCCGCGGCTGATCGGCTGGGGCCGCGCCCGCTGGCTGGTGATGACGGCCGAGAATATCGACGCGCCCACCGCGCTCGCCTGGGGCCTGGTCGACGTGGTCGCCAAGGAAGGCGGGCTCGATGCCGCGGTCGAGCACACGGTGAAGGCGCTGCTCGAATGCGGACCCGAGGCGCTGCGCATCCAGAAGGCGCTGCTGCGGCAGTGGGAGGAACTGCCGTTGACCGAATCCGTCAATTTGAGCGTCGGCGTGTTCGGGCAGTCTTTTTTGACTGGCGAGCCGCAGCGGCTGATGGGAGATTTTCTCGCCCGCAAGAAATAGACGGAGGGAGGCATGAGGCCTGCCGGCAAGGGACCGCTGGAGTCGCTCTACTTCGACTATCCCCGCTTTGCGGCGCGGCGCGTTCCTGAGCTCGATGGCGCGACGGCGCGGCATCCGGTCCTGATCGTGGGCGCCGGCCCGATCGGCATGACGGCCGCGCTGGTGCTGGCGCGCTACGGCATCAGGAGCGTCCTGATCGATCGCAAGGACACGCTTAATGACGGCAGCCGCGCGATCTGCATTGCGCGGCCGAGCATGCATATCCTGGAACGGATCGGCGCGGTCGCGCCCTTTGTCGAAAAGGCCCTCGGCTGGCGGTTCGGCCGCAGCTATTACCGCGGCGAGCAGATCTTCCGGCTGGAGATGCCGCAGCCGCCGGGCGAAAAATACCTGCCGATGTACAATCTGCAGCAGCAGTATATCGAAAAGTTCCTGCACGATGCGGTCGCGGCCAGCGACCTCATCGACATGCGCTGGCAGAGCGAACTGTCCGGCCTCGAACGCCACGTGGACGGCGTTTCTGCCCGCATTTCGTCGCCGGAGGGGGATTACTTTCTCGACGCGCTCTATCTTTTGGCCGCCGACGGTGCGCGTTCGCCGATCCGGTCGATGCTCGGGCTTCGCCTCAAGGGCGACAATTACGAAGGCCGGTACGTCATCGCCGACATCCGCATGGACCATGATTTTCCGACCGAGCGGCGGGCGTTCTTCGAGCCGAGCGGCAATCCCGGCGGCACGGTGCTGATCCACAAGCAGCCGGACGATATCTGGCGGGTGGACTACCAGCTTCGCGAAGGCGAAAGCGAGGAAGAAGCCCTGAAGGAGGAGAATATCCGCGCCCGCGTCAGTGCCATCCTCGTCGATATCGGCCACGTAAAGCCGTGGGAGCTGGAATGGTGGAGCGTCTATTCCGCCAACACCTTGTGCCTCGATGATTACCGGCACGACCGGGTGTTCTTCATTGGCGACGCCGCGCATATCGTGCCGATCTTCGGCGTTCGCGGACTGAACAATGGTCTCGCCGATGCCGAAAACATCGGCTGGAAGCTGGCGCTTGTGCTCCATGGCGAGGCAGACGACCGGCTGCTCGACAGCTATTCGCCGGAGCGGCGCGGCGCCACGCTCGATGTGTTCGCCAATGCCACCAAGAGCACGCGCTTCATGACACCGCCGACCCGCGGCTGGCGGCTGGCGCGCGAGGCGGCCCTGTCGCTCAGCTTGAAGCACGAGTTTCCGCGGGGACTGGCCAATCCGCGCCAGATGCAGCCCTACACCTATTCGGACAGTGTGCTGACACCCTATGCTATCAGAGATGCCGCCTTTGCCGGCGGGCCAGCCTGCGGCAGCGTCGCGCCGAACGCTGGGCTGACCGACGGCAGCCACCTGCTCGATTACGCCGGCCACGGCCTGACGGCGATCCTGTTCTGCGAGGCGCGACCTACCGCCGAACAGGCGACGTCGCTCGAGCATCTCGGCCGGATCGACAAGCGGTTCGCTGCCATTGTCGTCGGAACACAGACTTCGGTATCCGGCGCGAAGATCGTAGTGGACCATGACGGGGAAATCGCCCGCCTGTTCGCCGCATCGCCCGGCACACTCTATCTGCTGCGGCCCGACCTGCACATCGCCGGGCGATGGAAGACGGCCATCCCCTCCGAGATCCTGAAAACCGCGGAGATTTGCCTGGGAGGCGAGACGCCATGAGCGCAATGCCGTTCGAAGACTTCGAGACTGCCTATGAAACCCTGGCCACAGCAATCGATACGGCCGGGACGGAGCGCGAAACGCTGTTCCTGACACGCCTCGCGCTGGTGCTCGGCCACGAACTCGGCGACATCACAGCCTTCAGGAAGGCCATCAAGACCGCACTCGAGGGCCTTGAATATGATGTGCACTCATAAGGTCGACTGAAGAGTTAGCCAGTGGCCACGACAGCCAGTATCCCTGTCGGAGGCAAAGCGGGCCTCGAAGGCGGGACTGGGCATGCCTGCCCAACCGGACATAATCTCCATCTCCCCGCGCGTATAATTTGACCTATCGAACGTCTGCACACTCAACGACAAACCAGTACAGGGGTTTTCGCGTAGGTCAGCACCTTGTTTGTCACACTGCCGATCAGAAGCGTGGAAAGTCCGCTACGCCCATGCCATGACATAACAATGAGATTGCAGCCTTTGTCCTCGGCGGCTGCGACGATGGCCTGATAGGGGTGCATGTTCTCCACTTGAATTGTCTCGCAGGAAACACCGGCCTCCTTGGCTGCATTTTCCGCGCGATCCAGCACGCTCGCAAAGTCGCCTGTGACTGCAAGAAGCGGTTCCACAACGTAGATTACAGATACCTTGGCTCCAACGGATTTCGCCAACGCCAACCCATGCGCCACCCCACGCTCCGCCAGCTCCGACCCATCTGTCGGAATGAGAATATGCCGGTACATGCTTCACCTCCCGATTGTCTGGACGTATCGCCGCCTTCCGCAGGTAAGCTGGGCCCGCGTTTTCAGATACAGCTTGAGGTAGATCAATCTATCGGCCCGTCGTGCTGCGCATGACCCTTGGCGAACGCTTTCCTCAGCACCATGGCCGGTGGGTGTTCAACCCCACACAGTCACCAACCCCTGCACTATCATTTATGTCCGCTAGTGCACTACCAACACCGGCACGCTTCCGTCGGCCAGGACCTCCGACGTTTGACTCCCCAAGAACAGCTTCTTGAGGCCGCGACGCCCATGAGAGCCCATGACGATTAGGTCGCAGCCTCTGGATTTTGCTGTTTCGATAATCGTAGTGGCTGGGTGCGCATTCGGAACATGCAAGAGTTCTGCAGATATCCCGATCTGCTTCGCCATAGCCCGCGCTTCATCGAGCACCTTGCCCGCGCCTTCTTTGCTGGCTGCGTCAAAACGATCAAACTCCTCCTGCGAGGGAATCCATCCCGCGGCGTGTCCGCTCCCGTAGTCGACCGGCAGCGGTTCCGTCACGGTGATGACTGTCACTTTGGCATTCAAGGCCTTTGCTAAAGCAATTCCATGCTCAACGCCTTTTCTCGCGACATCCGATCCATCCGTGCTCAAGAGAATATTGGCGTACATTTGAGGGCTCCCTTGCTCGTCGAACGTTTCCCCAAGAAAGCGATGGTTACTTACATGGCCCGATCTCCACGCGCGAACATCATCGGCCCGCCCTGCTTGCGCTGATGCACTGCCTGTTTGTCCGGTGTGCGCTCTTCAGGGAAATGGTTAAGTTCCATCAGAAGCAAGACCCCGACGCAGAGCAGCACGCCAGTCACGAAGCCGATCAGGCCCCGAAAACGAATTCTGTTTTCATCAAGGTGATCATGGGGAGCCCGACGCCGCCACTGCTGATCATCGAAGGAGATGCCGGAGTGTTCCGGCGTTTGTGTACTTACCAGAAAAGAGCGGCCCTCGCCATGGATCGAGTGCGGCTGCGGCGCGAATGAAAGGCCGGTCGCTCGAGCCACGCCCGTCAATTGATCTTGGGTCGGATTTTCGCGCACGAGCGTGAAAAAAGCCTGGCGGAATGTTCCCTCCCGGCCCTGTTGAGACATGCCGAAAGACGCCGAAAACATCTGCTTATAGGGCAAGCCCGGAAGTGGTCGGCGCATGGTCAAAGTGACGAGATTGACCTATTGTTGGCATCGATCAGGGCCACAATTTCTTGCATGCTCCGCAATTTGTCGCTGATACCGGCGGCCACCGGCCGCGTGACTTTTGATCGTCTCGTCATGCAAACCGCGCGTCCTGCGTTTCAGCGGCGAGAATGCCTTGCGTACGGCTATGAGACAAATCATGACCATCTCCCAGTTTCGGCAACTTGCCGCCTATAATCGCTGGGCCAATGCGCGCCTGTATGCCGCTGCACTTGACCTATCGGATCAGGCATGTCGTCTTCACATCGGCGTCTCCTTCGGCAGTCTGCACGGCACATTAAACCACTTGCTGCTGACCGACCGCCTCTGGCTGAAACGGCTGACCGGCGAAGGGGACCATCCGGATCGTCTCGACGCTATCTTGTATGAAGACCGTGTCGAATTAACCCGGGCGCGTATCGATGAAGACAATCGGTTGATGGCGGTTGTCGACCAGTACGACGAAGCGACACTGGCCAGTCTCCACGGCTACAAGACAACCTCCGGGATGCCGCAGTCTCAGGTCCTCGCGGATATCCTGTTGCACCTATTCAATCACCAGACTCATCATCGCGGACAAGCACATGCGTGCTTATCGATCTTGACGGGTGGCGAACCACCTTCGCTCGACTTGCTGGTGTTTCAGCGGGGCGGCACAGCGCCCGACCTCGAAACATTGATCCGACGGGTGTAGCAAGGCCTATTTGGGCGCGTTCCAACGAGAAGCGAAACTCTACGAATGCTTTCTGCGCTTGCTACTCTTGGGCAGCCTGCACAGGTGTCCCAGCCGAAGACTCCCATTGATTGGCTGTCCGTTGCAACAAGCCGGGAACGAGACGCTCCGTAAATCCTGCGATCAGGCCGGCTGCTGCCACTGCCTCCCAGTACATGTTCGCGATATGCTTACCGATTGCGTCACCCAAAATGGTTCTTGCGAATATAAGGATGACAATCCCCGCAACGGCCCCAATGCCGATGCGAAGACCGGCCATCCAATAGTTCATATTTGATTGATGGCAGGGCTTAAATTTGAATTCTTGCAAGCGGGTTGCAACCGACAGCATTGCTCCGGTAGCGCCGAACATTCCTCCAACAATATAGGACTTGAGGCCGACAATATGTGGTCGAACGGCTTCCCAAGCCGTCCAATGCAATTGGACTGGCGCCCACAAGATGCAGAGTGCGACGACCGTTACTACGACCCAACACCATAAGCAGACCCTTAGGTATCGTATCATGTTGTCATTTGTGACCCGCTCGACGGCCATGCTCAGTGTTTTTTCCGCGAGCTTTTTCGCGTCACCGAGATCGGCCTGATTTTTCTTTTCCATGACCAGCATGACCGCCTGAGCCATGTTGTGGTGATATATCGAGGCAGGGGGACGACGAAGGCCAAAGGTCCATCCCGAACTCATCTGAGCGGTAAGATAGCGAAGCTCGCACAACTCAGGGCTAATCTGAGTGAAGCGGCGCCGCTGATCGTCCTCTTCCGCTGGGCAATCTGAGAAGTGCACGTGTACTCCCCGGTGGGAGCGATACACGGCGTAATCCCTTGCGAGCCACAAAATCTCTGCGATTACGTTGCCCAACTTGTCTTTGGCGCCCACGGCAAGTTCGCAAAGAAGAAAAGGTTTTGTGTCGGGCTTAAGCTCGCCTTGGCTTTGCACTCTCGATGTTGCTGAGATGTCGTCCATTCCAGCCTCCCGAGCAAATTCGCTGACAGCATTCGCGGCCGGTCAGCTAGAAAATACACGGGCGGATCGCCAGCCAGTGTGAGGGTGTTCACACTTCAATGACTGGCCCAAAGATGCTGTTGGTTCACGTTGACCTGCCAAGCACGCGGTCCGGATACGACGCCGGCCTTGCGATCAAGCATTCCCTGCGAAACGGCCCAACTGAATGGGCTTGCAGCAGCCTGCTATTCGGGATGTACCATTGAGAACTAGCCAAATCGTCTCATCAATATCCGCTTCTGGCCTTCGATGGACATGCCGGGCGGACCGGATGACGTCCGCCTTGGGACCAAGCCAGAAATGCCTCTAAAGCCAAACGATATCGCGTTTTGATCCGAACCGGAAATTGTCTCCTTAAGGGCCCGCACTGTGTCGGGACTGGAAGCGTGACGCAATCAAGAGCCAAGGGTCAGGCTATGTCATCCGAGGCTGCAGTCTGCCGCGGGACTTTCCCTTCTGCGATAATTCCTTCCAGCCGTGAAATGTTCTCGAGCAGACGCTGGCTGGTCAGAACGAGGAAGTAATAGCCGAATTGCGGATTTTGAAAGTAGATCTCGAGCAGCTTGTCATAGGTTATTGTCAACACTTGCCCGTCCTCTATGCATTCGACCGTCGCGGTTCTCCGTTTATTGGGGGTAAGGAAGCCAAGTTCGCCCATGAGACGTCCTGGCGGAAGCTCGACGCCGATTTCCGTGACCAAAAACTTTCCCGTGATCGTCAGAAACATTTCGGTAGCTGCATCATCCTTCTTGAACAATTGGTCACCCCGGCGGTACCTGCGCTCGGTCATGAACGGTTTGAGCCATTCCATCGAGGTATCGCCCTCCGTCGCGATACGTGCCTTCTTGACCATATTGAGCATTTGACGGAGGCGAACGGCATTGATCGGCAGCAACAGCAGGTACAGGAGAAAAGTCGCCACGTTGCCGGAGAGCGCGCCAAAGGCGACGAAGAATGTACAGCCGGTCATATTCGCGACGCGCAGCGGCACCATCGTCTGCATCAGCAGGGTAGCCACGAAGAAGATGGCTCCAACCAGGGCGAACATGTTGGCGAGCGTGATGTTGGCCAGAACGATTTCCAGCAGCCGGTTGAATAGTGCGTCGTAGGTGACGTTGCTGGGATCGAGACCCATTTGAACCAGAATCTTTGCGATTCTGAGATTGTCCGCCGCCGTATCGAGAATGCGGTTCAGTATCGTCGAAAAATCTGCACTGCTGGGCTCCATCGGATCATCCCTCGCACAAAGCCGTCAGTATTCGCCGGATATCTCGGATACTGATAATCGAAGTCGGACAACAACCGTTTGCGTAAGACCGCTGGCGGTCTCGATGCAATCGATCAATTTTATCCCGAACGGTGGTTTCGGCAATTGCCCGTGTGGCAGAGTGGCGGACCAAGGCACCTGCGGTCTGGTACCTCCGAGTGGACAGCGGGCTACGGCTCAACAACTGGCAAATGGGGTAACCCAGACCCTTCCAGTGTGCTAATTTGAGCCGGCACGATCCTTGTCTTCCACCCGGAAACATGCACCGTGACCGACTATCATCACCCGATATTGATCGAGGAAAGCCGCTTCCGCGGTGCCCTCGACGATGTGATTATCATCCCACTTGTTTTCATCACGCTCGCTGCCAATAAAATCCTTCGTTTCATTCTTTCGATCTTGATGCGGCTGCTCGACTACGCCTTTCCTTTGGTAATGCAGATTGTCTGGCTTCCGCTCTTGGCCGCCAAGGTTCTTGGCAATGTCACCGTTGCTGTCATAAACGGCGCGTTGCGCTTCCTCCCCCTTTCCGAGATGAAACGTCGACAGTGGAATACGTCGATCCGCCGGAACTGGTCGTGGCTCCGGCGGAGGTTTAGCTATCGGGCGTTCGAACAAGCTGTGCATAGTGGCTTTGAAAGCGGCATGGCATGGGTGTTCCGCAAATGCCGGCATCTCACGCCGAACAGCGCACTGCTCGTGATCCTGGGCGCGGTACTTTGGCTCCCGATCTCTTTCGGTGCTGCAACCGCGATGCATGCGGTGTTGTTTGCCAAGGTCACGTCCTGGCCGGCTTGGACGCAACTCTTGCATCCGCTGGCAACGGTCATAGCCAAGAGCAAGCTTTTGGTGCTCCCTGTGTACCCGGCGGCCTGGCCGCAGGCGAAAAGACATCCATTCGTTCAGCTCGTGTTGAAGGGCTTTGAAACCATCAAACGCGTGTATGTCATCAGGAAAGTCGGTTTTCGCTATCGGCAGGCAGAGATCGTCGGCATCGCGGTGATTGAGAGGCTCGAGCGCACCACCGGCCTCGCAACGGCGGTGAGATGGCTGCGCGAGGCGCATGTCGCCGAACGTTTCGGCGTCGAGAAGTCCACTAATGAAGTGCGCTCGTTTTTCGCGCGATGGTCAATCAAGTTCTCGGCCGAATACTACGAAGCAAAGGAACGGCAAGCCTCAGGCGCCCCATCACTACAGAGCGGCAAGCTACGAACACTGAGATGATCGTCAATTTCAAAACCCGCCACATGCCCGGCTTCGTCGTGCCGCGCCCGCTGCTCGGCCGCGCCGACGAGGTGATCGAATGAGGCGCAATTCGCCGCGATGCATGAGTCCGGACGCACCATTGTTTGGCGCATCGGCGCGGATCGATCAATTTCCCTCATGCGAATCGCAAAGGATTATCATGGGCCATCCTCGCCTTTTCATGGGATAGCCGTTTGCAATTTTTGCGACGCATCATATGATGTGTATAATTTAACAGTGGAGCTCCGCATGGCCGCCGCCTCCGATCCCGTCTTCATCCGGCGCAGCGTATCGCGGACCCGTTGCGCATGTCTTGAAATGAGGGAAGTGTGACGTTCAAGTCATGTCATCATTACGATAGAGTGCGCGAAAGCAAATCAGGTAAACCAACAGAAACTCCTGGGGCCCAATGATCTCGAACTGGCTGTCTGCCGTCCTCGCCCGCCGCAACATCCATTACGGCTGGGCGATGGTCGCCGTGACCTTCCTCACCGCGCTGATCTCGGCCGGCACCGTCGGCGCTCCCGGCGTTTTCATCGTGCCGCTGCAGAAGGAGTTCGGCTGGAGCACGGCGGAGATTTCCTCGGCGCTGTCGATCCGCTTCATCCTGTTCGGGCTGATGGCGCCGTTTGCCGCCGCGCTGATGAACCGTTACGGCCTGCGCAACGTGACGCTGCTAGCGCTGCTGATCGTGGTGTCGGGTCTCGTCGCCTCGCTGGCAATGACGCAGGTCTGGCAACTGGTGCTGCTGTGGGGCGTAGTGATCGGGATCGGTACCGGCATGACGGCGCTGGTGCTGGGCGCGACGATCGCCGCGCGCTGGTTCGTGGCGCGGCGCGGCCTTGTGGTCGGCATTCTCACCGCGAGCGTCGCCACCGGGCAGCTCGCCTTCCTGCCGCTCTTGGCGAGCCTGACCGAGGCCTATGGCTGGCGGCCTGCGCTGGCGCTGGTGTGCGTCATGCTGGGCCTCGCCGCCTTCGCCGTGCTGATGGTCATGCGCGACCGGCCGAGCGATGTCGGCCTGCGCCCGTTCGGCGACGAAGGCACCGAGCCGCTGTCGGCACCGCCGCTCAACACCACGCCGATCATGGCGGCAGCGCTCGGCACGCTGCGCGATGCCTCGAAGTCGGGCGTGTTCTGGATCCTGTTCGCCACCTTCTTCATCTGCGGCGCCTCCACGAACGGCCTGGTCCAGGTCCACCTGATCCCGATGTGCCTCGATTTCGGTATTCCGCAGGTGCAGGCAGCGAGCCTGCTGGCGGCAATGGGCATCTTCGATTTCGTCGGCACCATCGCTTCCGGCTGGCTGTCCGACCGCTACGACAACCGCTGGCTCCTGTTCTGGTATTATGGGCTGCGCGGCTTGTCGCTGCTGTTCCTGCCGTTCTCGGATTTCTCCCTCTACGGGCTGTCGCTGTTCGCGATGTTCTACGGGCTCGACTGGATCGCCACCGTGCCGCCGACGGTGCGGCTCACCACCCAGCGGTTCGGCCCCGAGCGCGCGAACCTCGTGTTCGGCTGGATCTTTGCCGGCCATCAGCTCGGCGCAGGCGTTGCCGCGTTCGGTGCGGGCGTGTCGCGGACGGTGCTGCAGACCTACTTGCCGGCGTTCTTTGTTGCCGGTGCGCTGTGCGTGGTGGCGGCGGTGATTGTGCTCGCGATCTCGCGGACGCCAAAGCCTGTGGCGGCAACATAGCTGCCGTAGGGTGGACAAAGGCGCACTGCGCCGTGCCCACCATCTATCCTCGATCGCAAACCGGAATGGTGGGCACGCTGCGCTTTGCCCACCGTACGATTCCGGCGTTCCTGACAGCCTACGGCCGCGTTGACATGTTGGTCGGCGGCCCCACGCTGCGGATCGGCTCCGCCAATCGCGCGAATTCGCACAACAGCGAACGCGTCTTGCGGGGATCGATCACCTCTTCGACCCAGAATTTCTCGGCCGAGCGGAACGGTGAGCGCAGCTTGTTGAGCCGGTCCTCGATCTCCTTCAGCTTCGCCGGCGGATCATCTGCGGCGTCGATGTCGGCGCGGTAGGCCGCCTCGATGCCGCCTTCGAGCGGCAGCGAGCCCCAATAGGCCGACGGCCAGGCGTAGCGCATCGAATAGCGGTTGGCCGGCTGATGCACGACGCCGGCAACACCAAAGGCATTGCGCACGATGATGGTGCACCAGGGCACGGTCGACTGGTTGACGGCGGCCATCGCGCGCACGCCATGGCGGATGGTCGCCGACTTCTCGGCCTCGAGTCCGATCATGAAACCGGGGCAGTCCATCAGATAGACCACCGGCAGATGGAAGGTTTCGGCGAAGTCGACCCAGCGCACCACCTTCTGGCAGGCTTCCGCCGTCCATGACCCGCCATAGTGGAAAGGGTCGCTCGCCAGCAGCAGCACCGCACGGCCATCGAGGCGGGCAAGGCCTGTGATGATCGGGCGGCCGAAATTGGCATTGACCTCGAAGAACGAGCCCTTGTCGACGACGGCGTCGATGATCGGGCGCATCTTGTAGACCTGGCGGCGATTGCGCGGCACCGCCTTCAGCAACGATTCCTCCACGCGTTCCGGATCGTCGCTGCAGGGCGCGGTCGGCGGCAGGTCGTATACCGATGACGGCAGGTAGGACAGGAAACGCCGCGCGCGTTCGAACGCCTCCTCCTCGGTATCGACGGCATCATCGACGCCGCCCGCGCGGGTCTGGATCTCGGCGCCACCAAGCTCCTGTTTGGTCAAATCCTGGCCAAGGCGTTTGACGACCGGCGGTCCCGCAACAAACATCGCGGAACTTCGGGTCATCACTGAGTAATGGCTGGCGGCCAGCCGCGCCGCGCCAAGTCCCGCGACCGAACCGAGCCCGAGCGCCACTACAGGCACGCGCGCCATGTTCGCCGTCGTAAACCAGTACCAGCGGGTGCCGCCGACGCCGCCGGGCAGATTGGCCGCGCCGCGCGTCTCGATCGTCTTCACCGAACCGCCGCCGCCCGACCCCTCGATCACACGGATGATCGGCAGGCGGAAATCATGCGCCATCTCCTCGGCCATCAGCGGCTTGGCCGAGATCGAGGCATCGGCCGAGCCGCCGCGCACGGTGAAATCATCGCCAACCACGACCACGGTGCGACCGTCGACCTTGCCGCGGCCGAACACGCAGTTGGCCGGCGTCAGGTGCTTGAGCTCGCTGCCTTCGTCGTATTCGGCGATGCCGGAAATCGCGCCGATCTCGTGGAAGGAATTCTTGTCGATCAGTCTGTCGATGCGCTCACGAACCGTGAGCCGGCCCTGGTCATGCTGGCGCTTGACCTTGTCAACGCCTCCCATCTCGCGCGCGAACGCTTCGCGCCGAGCGAGCTCGTCGAGCTCCGGCTTCCAGTTCATTCGTATCCTCCGTCTTGATGATCTTGTTGTTATGTGGCCGCGCCGGAAGCGGCTTCCGTTCGATACGGTTGGCGAAGAAATCGCCCTCCGCGCCTTCGAGCAGGCCGCCGATCGCAACGCCGAGTTCGAGCATCTGCGGCGCGACTTCCTGGTGCAGCCGCTTCTCGTCGAACATCGCGGCGAGAAGGCCGATCGTCACGACGACGAAGGTTTGATATTGCGGCGACCAGATCGGCACCGCACAGCCGTTGATATGCGGGCTCCAGGTGCCGCAGCCGACGACATAGCCGTGTTCGCGCAAATGGCGGCGATTGTCCTCGATGCGCGCCTTCAACTGTGCCGCATTTTCCGGAACCTCGCGCTCCATCTCGGCGATCAGGGCGTTACCGACATCGGTATCGAGCGCTGCGGTGTAGGCAAAGCCGGCCGCGGTGCTCGTTATCGAAATACGGCTGCCGGTACCTTCGTGCAGGCCGAGCGCGTTCGCTGCGCGGGCGAATTCGAGATAGACCAGATGATAGCGGTCCGGAATCACGAAGCCGACGGTTCCCGGCAATTGATCGGCGACGTCCTGCAGCCGCAGTCGGATCAGGTTCCGAAGCTGCAACCCCTTCATCATCGAGGTGCTCATCGCCACTGCGCTGGGGCCGATGCGGTATTTCTGGTCGCGCGGCAGATAAACGAGCTGCCCCATTCGTGTCAGCGTGTGGGTCAGCCGCGACACCGTCGATCGCGGCAGGCCGCAGCGGCTGGAAATTTCCAGATTACCCAGTCTGGCTTCATGACCCTCGAAGCAGCGCAGGACGTCGAACGCCCGCGATACCACCTGGATCACGTCACCCTCGCCCGCCAGATCGCTGGCGAGCATTCCCTGTTTGCTAAGCCTTTCCGAGCGTCTTCCCATTGTGTTATGGCTCCATGGCCTTATTTCGCCCTGCGGAATAAAATTCCACTTGCAGAACAAACTACCTCAGGCAATCTGCGGCCACAACAAAAAGCCGTTCACGAGGACAGCCTGTCCGTCAGACGGTCCCCGGGAGAAACGGAATGCCAGAAATCAAGATCGTCACTGAAGTCGCCGGCCGCGTGTGCGCGCTTCCCGTCACAACCGGCGGCAATGTCGACGACGGCGAGGAGATTGCTTTCGTTGAGGCGATGAAGATGGAAATTCCGGTGACGTCGACGGCATCAGGAAAAATCAAGGCCATCCTTGTCGAACTCGACGACGTCATTGCCGAAGGACAGGTCGTCGCCATCATCGAAGCTTAGGCGCGCCATCATACTTTTGATGCGCGACAATGTGTCTGCTGGCGTTATCCGCAACGATGCGGTCGTGCCTCTGCTCGGGCGTTGCCTTCGCCATGCTGCGATGACATGATCAATGCCAACGGAAGAATTTCGCATCGCGAAACATCTAAGGGGAGAATATGATTCATCGTTTGAAGGCGCTCGCGCCAGCCGCACTTGCAGGCATTTCATTGCTGACCTTGTCCGCGGCATACGCTGACGACGTCAAGCTGCCGCCGACCATGGTGGTCACCGCCTATGACACCGGCACCGCCGGCTTCAACATCGCCGTCGGCGTCGGCAAGATGATGAAGGACAAATACGGCACCGACGTTCGCGTGCTGCCCGCCGGCAACGACGTGGCGCGGCTGGCGCCGCTGCGCGCCAAGCGCGCGGCCATGTCCGCCATGGGCTCGGGCACCTATTTCGCCCAGGAAGGCGTGTTCGAGTTCGGCACCAAGGAATGGGGTCCGCAACCGCTGCAACTCGTGCTGTCATCGGTCGACTGCAACGCCGGCTCGCTCGGCGTCGCCAAGGACACCGGCGTGACCGAGGTCAAGCAGCTCAAGGGCAAGCGCGTCGGCTTCGTGGTCGGCTCGCCGGCGCTCAATCAGAACGCGCTCGCGATCCTGGCCTTCGGCGACCTCAAGCAAAGCGACGTCAAGGTCGTCGAGTTCTCGAGCTACGGCGCGATGTGGAAGGGCATGATCAACAACGACGTCGATGCCGCCTTCGCCACCACCATAACCGGCCCGGCCAAGGAACTCGAGACGTCGCCGCGCGGCATCATCTGGCCGCCGCTGCCCCCCGGCGACAAGGCCGGCTGGGACCGCGTGAAAAAGGTCGGCTCGTTCTTCTTCCCGCACGTCGCGACCTGCGGCGCCGGCATCTCCAAGGACAAGCCGATCGAACTCGGCAACTACCCCTACCCAATCTTCACGTCCTACGGGTCGCTGCCCGCGGACGAGGTCTATTCGATCACCAAGGCGATGATCACCGGCTACGACGCCTACAAGGATTCCGCGCCGGGCGCGGCCGGCCTCGGCGCCGACCGGCAAACCAAGAACTGGGTGGTTCCGGTGCATCCGGGCGCTGCGAAGGCGCTGAAGGAAGCCGGCCAGTGGACCGACGCACAGGAAGCGCACAATAAGGAATTGCTCAAGCGCCAGCAGGTTCTCGCCACCGCATGGACGGACTACGGCAAGTCGAATCCGTCGTCGGACGACAAGGCGTTTCTCGAAGGCTGGATGAAGGCACGCGCGGCGGCGCTGGCCAAGGCGAATATGCCAAACGGCTTTGAACAGTAACGGCTTCTAATTCGCTCACGTCGAACGCGAACACCGTCTCGGGGGAAACATGTCACCTTCTGCGAGCGATAGCGCTGTCGCGCCCGCGCAACGAATTGAGTTCGACGACCCGCATGCCAACATGCAGGAAGCCGAAGTCACGCGGGTACGAACACTGCGCGCGGGGTGGCGCTGGGCGCTGGTTGTTGCAACCGCAGTAACCATCCTGCTGTGCATCAACCAGCAATTCTCGCTGCGCTTCTTCATCGGCTACACGCAGCTCAACACGGAGTATTTCTATCTTCTGATAGCGCTGATGCTGCCGTTCACGTTCCTGATCTTTCCAGGAACCGGGAGCGCGCCGCTCGACCGAATTCCCTGGTACGACATCCTGCTTTTTGCCGTCACCTTCGCCTGCGCCATCCTCCTGATGCGTAGCGTCCGCAAGGCGGCGGAAGCCGGCTGGGAATTCGGCGGCGCGCCGACGGACGTGATCGTGGCCGGCGTCATCATGTGGGTGGTGCTGATGGAGGCGTTGCGCCGTACAGGGGGCTGGAGCCTGCTCTTCAGCGTGCTCCCCTTCACGGTCTATCCCCTGTTCGCCGATGCCAAGTGGTTGGGACCGTTTCGCGGCACCGAGTCGACGCTCGAACAAGCGACCGCGTACCACGTGCTTTCGGGCGAAAGCCTGCTCGGGATTCCGATCCAGGCCTTTGCCGATACCGTGATCGGCTTTCTGGTGTTCGGCACCGCACTGATGATGACGGGCGCCGGGAAATTTTTCATCAACCTGTCGTTTGCGATGTGCGGCACCTTCCGCGGCGGCGCAGCCAAGGTCTGCATCTTTGCCAGCGGCCTGCTCGGCATGATGTCGGGCTCGATCATTTCCAACGTGCTGACCGCGGGCACCATGACGATTCCCGTCATGAAGAAGAGCGGCTTCCGCGCCTCCTATGCCGCTGCAATCGAGGCGTGCGCGTCGACCGGCGCCGTGCTGGCGCCGCCCGTCATGGGCGCAACCGCGTTCGTTATCGCGCAGTTCCTCAATGTCAGCTACGCCGAGGTCGCGGTTGCCGCGATCATTCCGGCGACGCTCTATTATGTCGGCCTGTTCATGCAGGTGGATTCCTATGCCGCCCGCCACGGGTTGAAAGGCATTCCACGCGCCGAGCTGCCGAAGGTCTGGGACACGATCAAGGACGGCTGGTACTACGTTTTCGTGATCGCGCTGCTGATCGTGATGCTGCTCTACTTCAAGCGAGAGAGCCATGCGCCGTTCTACGCCACTGCGTTGCTTTTGGTGTTGAACCAGCTCTTCTCCAAGGATACGCGCTGGACGTTTGGGACCATCAACAAGTTCCTTGAGGTCAACGGCCGCACCTTCGTCGAACTGGTCGGCATTCTCGCCGGATGCGGGCTCTTGATCGGCGCGTTCTCGATGACCGGTGTGGTGTCGAGCCTCGCCAACGACCTGTTGCGGATCGCCGGCGACAACGCGCTCCTGCTGCTCGTGATGTGCGCCTTCACCAGCCTCGTGCTCGGGCTCGGACTGACGACGACGGCCTGCTACATCTTCCTTGCCATCCTGGTGGCGCCGGCGCTGGAGAAGCTCGGCCTCAACAAGATGGCCGTGCACATGTTCATCTTCTACTGGGGCATGCTCTCCTCGATCACACCACCTGTCGCCATCGCCTCGTTTGCGGCGGCCGGCATCGCCGGTTCGCCGGCGATGAAGACGGGATGGGAATCGATGTGGGTCGGCAGCATCATTTACTTCATCCCGTTCTTCTTCGTGCTGAACCCAGCGCTGGTGCTGCAGGGACCAAGCCCCTATCTCGAAGGGCTTGGGCTGATGGCGCTGGCCGGCGTCGGCACGCTGTTCATCTGCGGTGGCATCCAGGGCTATCAGGTCTTTGTCGGCGACCTCCGCGCCGCCGGCGTGCTGGAATGGCCGCTACGGGTGCTCCTGGTGGTCGGCGGCTTCGTGATCGCGACCCCCGGCGGCGGCATCATGCCGTTGTCGCAGATGCAGATCACGATGCTGGGGCTTGCGATCCTGGTGCCGACGGTTCTCGTCGCGCTGTTTTTGGTCCGGCGTCAGGCGCCGGCGGCGAACCAGTTGCACGCACCCTGATTGCGTTGCACAACAGGAGGCGATGAAACAATCGCCTCCTCCGTTCACGGCCGGCCCCGCAGCCTGGGCCAGCTCGAAGCCGCCGTTGCTGCGGTTCCTCAACGCCTGTCACGCCGACTTCACGCCCGAGACCAGTGGCGCGGTCGCCGATTACATTCCCGAACTGGGCAAGGCCGACCCGGACCATTTCGGCATCAGCCTCGCCACCCTCGACGGCCATGTCTATGAGGTCGGCGACACCCAGGTCCCCTTCACCATCCAGTCGATGTCAAAGCCGTTCGTGTTCGCGCTGGCGCTGGACACGCTGGGAGCGGCACGGGTCGAGAGCGTCATCGGCGTCGAACCCTCGGGCGATCCCTTCAACTCGATCCGCCTCAACGCCGAGAACCATCCCTTCAACCCAATGGTCAATGCCGGCGCGATCGCCTGCTCAGGGCTGATCTACGAGGCCAAGGGCGACGCCGCGTTCGACTACATCCGGCAGGCGCTGGGACGGTTTGCCGGGCGCGAACTCGACGTCGACGACGCCGTCTATGCTTCCGAAAGCACCACCGGCGACCGCAACCGGGCGATCGGCTATCTCCTCCGCACCAACGCGGTGATCAAGGACAATGTGGCAGCGGTGCTGGAGGTCTATTTTCGGCAATGCGCCATCCTGGTGACGGCACGCGATATCGCCGTGATGGCGGCGACCCTCGCCAATCGCGGCGTCAATCCGGTGACCGGCGAACAGGTGTTGAGCGCCTACGCCATCTCGCGCACGCTTTCGGTGATGACAAGCTCCGGCATGTACGATTACGCCGGAGAGTGGATCTACCGGATCGGCATTCCCGCCAAGAGCGGCGTCGGCGGCGGCATTCTCGCGGCGCTCCCGGCCCGGCTCGGGCTCGGCAGCTATTCGCCGAAACTCGACAAGCACGGCAACAGCGTGCGCGGCATCAAGGTCTGCGAGGCGCTGTCGTCGCATTACGACCTGCATATGCTCAACCGCAGCGACGACGCCCGCAACAGCATCATCGCCAATTACGACATCGGCAACAGCCCGTCGCGGCGGGTGCGGCGCGCGAAGGAGCAGAACATCCTTGCCGCGCATCACGAGGACGTCCGCGTCATCGAACTGGTCGGGACGCTGTCGTTTTCAAACGTCGATTACGTCTCGCGCCAGCTGGCGATCAAACCGCGCCCGCAACTCGTCATTTTCGACCTGCGCCGCGTCACCGCCATGACCCGCGCCGGCGCCCGCCTGCTCGCCGAGGAATTCCGCGAACTCGCCGCGCACCACGTCACGGTGATCCTCTCCGGCATCCGGCGCGCATCGCCGGACTGGAACATGATCGCCGAATGGACCGAAGGCCTCACCAACATCCGCAACTACTATCTGCTCGATGCGGCGATCGAATGGGCGGAAGACCAGTTGGTCTACCGCTACGGCGGCGCCATCGACTTCTTCGATGCCACTGAACTATCCGAGCAATCGCTGCTGGCCGGATTGACGGACGAGGAACGGACCGATCTCGCCTCGCTCGCGTCGACCAGGGCCTATCAGGCCGGCGAGAAGATCATCTCCGCAGGCGAACCCGCCACATCGCTGTTCTTCCTGCGCAGCGGCGCGGTCCACGTCACCCTGCCCGACGGCGTGAGACTGGCAACGCTGACGGCGGGAATGCCCTTTGGTGAAATGGCTTTGCTGGAGCCGCGTCGTTCCGCCGACGTGCTGGCGGACATGACCGCGACCGCGTATGAAATTTCGCTCCGCGATTTCGAACGTTTCCGCAAACAGCATCCCCGCGCCGGCGAGCGCATCATGCGCAACCTCGCGCAGTTGCTGGCAGACCGCCTGATCCTGGCCAACGCCAAGCTGAATGTGCTGACGTCGGGTTAGCTTCGGGCCGCACGGTTCGAGACCCCCACTCGGGGGCGTGACCATTTTGTCACTCTGACACTATTTTCACGGTGCGTGGCACTATGATCGAAGAAGGGACAAACAAGTCGAATTGCGTTCGGTAAGCTCGTCGATGCGCGAAGTCCGGAGGACTCCTCATGACCAGGGATCGACTGTTAAGCTGGGCAGTGGCCACAGCAACTCTGGCCGGAATGGTGCTGTTCTCCGCAACGGCCAAGGCTGACAATGGCGGCGTAGGCTTTTGGTTGCCCGGGGGCATGGGCAGTCTTGCGGCAGTACCTGGGCAACCCGGCTGGAGTCTTTCCACCCTCTACGTGCATCTCGATGCAAGCGCAGGAGGAGGCAAGGAACTTCAAAACAACGCAGCGATTGTCGCCGGACTGCATGCCCGCGCCGACGCCCTTGCCGTCATGCCGTCCTACACATTCGCAACACCGGTGCTGGGCGGTCAGCTGACCCTCGGCGTTGCTGCCGCGCCGGGCAATGTCGGAGTTGGGATTAATGCAACCCTTACCGGGCCGCGAGGCAACCAAATTCGGGAGCTGCCAGCGACGAGCGGGCCACTTGGACCGACGTGTATTACCTCAGCACATTGAAATGGAACCAGGGCGTCAACAATTTCATGTGGTACGTGCTCGGCAATATTCCAAGCGGCACCTACGATTCCACACGCCTCGCAAATCTCAGTCCGGGATATGTCGCGGTCGACAGCGGCTTTGGCTACACCTATCTAAATCCACAGACCGGGCACGAGTTCTCCGCCGTAGCGGGATTGACCTTCAATGGCGAGAACTCTGCCCTGCAGTACCGCAACGGCATCGACTTCCATCTTGATTGGGCGATGTCGAAATTCGTGAGCAAGAGCATCCACGTCGGCCTCGCCGGTTACGTCTATCAGCAAATCACCGGAGACAGTGGCGTCGGAGCAAAGCTGGGAGATTTCAGAGGTCACGCGGTTGGCATTGGTCCACAAATCGGCTTCTTCTTTCCCGCAGCAGAGGGATACACCGGCTATCTGAATCTGCGCGGTTATTGGGACGTGGTCACCGAAAACCGGCCGACAAACAGCACGGTGCTGGTGACCCTGGGTTTCACACCTTCCGCACCAGAACATCCATCGACTCCGCGCGGACCGGCGCACGTGAAGGCACGATAGGCAACGGGCGCCGGCAGGCTTGCGAAGTCATAGCGCAGCGTTGTGTCGAAGATATTCGGAAAGAAAGGGTTCTTTCTCCAGTTCAGCTCTGAGGAGCATCGCAAAGCGATGCGTCTCTGAGGCGCCGACCGCAGTTACCCCGCCTTGCCCCGCCCGTTCTTTTCGGCCGCACGGCGCATGGCTTCAGCCAGCGCGCCGCCCTGCTCCTGCGGCTTGCGTGGTGACGACGACGTCATCGACGCCTTGGAAAACTCGCGCGGCTTGCCTGGGGACGGACGGTCGCTCTTGGCGCCGATTTCATCGTCGAGCCGCAGCGTCAGCGCGATGCGCTTGCGGGCGACCTCGACCTCCAGCACCTTGACCTTGACGATGTCGCCCGGCTTCACCACCTCGCGCGGGTCCTTGATGAAGTTCCTGGACATTGCCGAGATGTGCACCAGGCCGTCCTGGTGCACGCCGATATCAACGAAGGCACCGAACGCCGCGACGTTTGTCACCGTGCCTTCCAGGATCATGCCGGGCTTGAGGTCCTTGATCTCCTCGACGCCTTCCTTGAACACCGCGGCCTTGAACGCGGGACGCGGGTCGCGGCCGGGCTTTTCCAGTTCGCGCAGGATGTCGGTCACCGTCGGCAGACCAAAGGTTTCGTCGACAAAGGCCTGCGGCTTCAACTGGCGCACGACATCGGCATTGCCGATCAGCGCCTTGATGTCGCTCTTGGTGGCCGTGAGGATCCGCCGCACCACCGGATAGGATTCGGGGTGCACGCCGGACGCATCGAGCGGGTCCTCGCCGCCATTGATGCGCAGGAAGCCGGCGCACTGCTCGAACGCCTTGGGGCCGAGCCGCGGCACGCCCTTCAGATCCTTCCGCGACTTGAATGGGCCATTGGCGTCGCGATGCTGCACGATGCTTTGCGCGAGCCCTGCGCCGATACCCGACACCCGCGCCAGCAGCGGCGCGGAAGCGGTGTTGGCGTCGACGCCGACCGCGTTCACGCAGTCCTCGACCACGGCATCCAGCGAGCGCGCCAATTTCGATTCGCCGAGGTCGTGCTGATACTGGCCGACGCCGATCGCCTTCGGATCGATCTTGACGAGTTCGGCAAGCGGGTCCTGCAGGCGCCGCGCGATCGAGACCGCGCCGCGCAAGGTGACGTCGAGCTCTGGCAATTCCTCCGATGCGAAAGCCGAGGCGGAGTAGACGGACGCGCCGGCCTCCGACACCACGATCTTCGACATTTTCAGGTCCGGCAGCAGCTTGACCAGTTCCGTCGCCAGCTTGTCGGTCTCGCGCGAGGCGGTGCCGTTGCCGATCGCGATCAGGTCGACGCGGTGCTGGACAGCGAGCTTGCCGAGCGTCGCCAGCGTCGCGTCCCACTGCCGCTGCGGTTCGTGCGGGTAGACCGTGGTCGTCGCCACCACCTTGCCCGTCGCATCGACGATCGCGACCTTGACGCCGGAGCGATAGCCGGGATCGAGGCCCATGGTGACGCGCGCGCCGGCCGGCGCAGCCAGCAGCAGATCGCGCAGGTTCGAGGCGAAAACGCGCACGCCCTCGGTCTCGGCCGCCGTCCACAACCGCATCCGCAGGTCGATGTTGAGATGCACCTGGATCTTGGTGCGCCAGGCCCAGCGCGCGGTATCGACCAGCCAGCGGTCGCCGGGGCGCTTCTGATCGGTGATGCCGAAGCGCTGCATGATCTTCAGTTCATAGGCGCTGGGGACGCCAGCCTCGGGCACCGTGGCCTCGGGCTGGATCTGCAACTCCAGAATTTCTTCCTTCTCGCCCCGAAACAGCGCGAGGATACGGTGCGACGGCAGCTTGTGGAGGGCTCCGTTGTACTCGAAATAGTCCGCGAACTTCTCACCCTCGGTCTTCTTGCCCTTGCGCACCGCGGACGTCATCAAGCCGTTCGACCACATATCCTCGCGCAAGCGCCCAATCAGATCGGCGTCTTCGGCGAATCGCTCCACCAGAATCGCGCGGGCGCCTTCGAGGGCCGCAGCGACATCCGCTACCTGCTTCTCCGCGTCGACATAGTTGGCCGCAACGGCCTGCGGGTCGTTCTGCGGCTGCGTCAGCAACAGCTCGGACAGCGGCTCGAGGCCGGCTTCCTTGGCGATTTCGGCCTTGGTGCGGCGCTTCGGCTTGAACGGCAAATAGATGTCTTCCAGGCGGCCCTTGGTGTCGGCCGCCATGATCTGGGCTTCCAGCGCGGCGTCGAGCTTGCCCTGCTCGCGGATCGAATCGAGGATCGCCACCCGGCGCGCTTCGAGCTCGCGCAAATAGGTCAGGCGCTCTTCCAGGGTACGCAACTGCGCGTCATCGAGCCCGCCGGTGATTTCCTTGCGGTAGCGCGCCACGAACGGCACCGTGGCGCCGCCGTCCAGCAGTTCGACGGTTGCCGCGATCTGCTCTTCGCGGACGCCAAGCTCTTGCGCAATCTGTCGGTTGATGTTTGCCACGCGACCTCTTTTTAAAGCCGTTTGCGGCGGGGGAAA
>NZ_LLXZ01000064.1:42529-169739 GCF_001440395.1 Bradyrhizobium jicamae
TGAACCATCTCGGATTGATTTGCCAACCCGCCGCACGAAAGAAATTGATCTGTGGATCGGCCCTGTCGGTCGACCCTGGGCACCCGGGAATCACAGGAAAAACACGCCGAGATAAGGGTGGATTGATGGCCTCGTAATGTGTAAACGGGCGCTCCCTCCCGGAGCCTCCCATGTCGATCTGCGGCCTTGATTTCGGAACGTCGAACACGACGCTCGGCACCATTGATGGCCGGGCGCCCGCGCTGGCGCCGCTCGAGGCGGCCCACACCACGATTCCCAGTGCGATCTTCTATGAGCCGAATGGCAACGTCCTGATCGGCCGCAGGGCCATGGAGGCCTATGTCGAAGGCACGGCCGGCCGGCTGATGCGCAGCCTGAAATCGGTGCTCGGCACCTCGCTGATCGAGGAAACCACCCGGCTCGGACGCGCCCGGGTCGGCTTCCGCGACGTGATTGCCTATTATGTCGGTGCGGTCAAACGCCGCGCGGAACAGGCAACTAGCCGCGAACTGCGCCGTGTCGTCCATGGCCGCCCCGTGCATTTCGTCGACAATGCGCCGGACGCCGACCGCAAGGCCGAGGAAACCCTGCGGTCGATCGCAATGGGAGCGGGCTTCGAAGAGGTCACGTTTCAGTTCGAGCCGATTGCGGCGGCTCTCGACTATGAGCGGCAGATCGCATCCGAGGAACTCGCATTGATCGCCGATATCGGCGGCGGCACGTCGGATTTTTCGATCGTGCGCCTGGGGCCCGAGCGTCATGGCAAGGCCGATCGTGCGGCCGATATCCTCGCCAATGACGGCGTGCGGATCGGCGGCACCGATTTCGACCGTCAGCTCAGCCTCGGCGTCGTCATGCCGCTGTTCGGATTCCGCAGCGCCATGAAGCGTGCCGGGCTTGACGTGCCGTCGAGCTATTTTCACGACCTCGCCACCTGGTCGAGCATCAACCGCATGTATGAGTCGCGCGTGATGACCGATATCCGGCAGGTCCGCCAGCAGGCGAGCCGGCCGGAACTTCTCGACCGGCTGATCCGCGTGATCCACGAACAGCGCGGCCATACGCTGGCGATGGAAGTCGAGGATGCCAAGATCGCGCTCTCCGAGAAACCGCGCGCGGACATTTCCCTGGAATGGGTCGCTCCCGGCCTCAGCGCTGACATCGGCCGCCCCGATCTCGTCAACCACACAAAACAGTTGGCCGATCGCATCGCTGCACGTATCAGGAACTGCCTGGTTCAGGCCGGCCTTGCCGCCGGCGATATCGATTCCGTTTTCCTGACCGGCGGTTCCGTAAAGCTCGCCCACGTCCAGAAGGCGATCACCAAGGCCGTGCCGTCGGCCCGCATCGTCGAAGGCGACATCTTCGGCGCCGTCGGCAAGGGGCTGACGCTGGAGGCGCTGCGCCGATACGGGCCTGCGAATTGAGGCCCGTCTTCGCGGAACAGTGGCTGTTCAGCCCACCACTTCCGTCACCGGTTGGAGATCGACGGCAAACGTTTCCAGAAACTTCGACGTCATGATGTAAAAGCCGACCGAGAGCTGCAGTTCGATCAATGCGGCCGGGCTCAGCTTGGCGGCAATCGCGCTGAAGGTCGCCTCCGTCGGCTTGTGACGTTTGACGATTTCATCAGTGAACGCCAGCGCGGCGCGCTGCACGTCGTTGAAGCACGTTGCCGATTCCCAGTTCTCCAGCGCCTCGTTCTGCTCGTCGGTAACACCGACATTCTTGCCGATCCGCTTGTGGGCGACGATTTCGTAAGGCGACTCGCACAGGATGCCGGTGCGGGTGATGGCGAGTTCGCGCACGATCGGGTCCAGTTCGCCCTTGTGTCTGATCGCTCCGCCGAGCCGGCAATACTGTTCGAGATAGCTCGGCGAATGCGCCATCATCCGGAAGATGTTCGCATTGCGGTTTTTGCCGAGCAGTTCTCGGGTGCGATCGTTGTGCTTGGCAGGATCGCTATATTCAATGCGGGCCATTACTTCACCTTGGGCTTTGCACTTTTCTGATTTGCTGACAGAGGGATCATGCACCGCAGCAGGAGCCCGATCAACCGTCGAAACGCGGCCGCCGCGGGTTCGAGCCAGCACCCAAGCCCTTAGATCCGCGCCAAAAAACTCCCTTTCTCGCGCACAAACCGGCTGCGAGCGAGACAAATTGCCGCCTCAATGCTGGTCGATTCTCGGGACTGTCGATATTCGCTGAGTGGGGACTCAAAAGAGCGAATACTCGTCGCGCGGGGTGTTCCGAGTAAAACCAAACTGAGCTCATCAGGCCTTCACGGGCAAGGATGACTCATGCCCAAGTCTAGGGAGTTAGGCATGAAGGAAGCCACCAGGAAGGCGGCCTCGGAAGCGCTCGCGCAGATGTTGGCGGTATCAGCAATGCTCGTTATCGCCAGCGTTGTGTTCTACTGGCACTGAATGTTGACGCGTCGAAGCACTCAGATTTTTCACCCGTTCCGCGTAATTCTGGGTTGCTTCGTTGCGTGAGCATTGTGTCTGAACACGTCACTTCGTCTTCTCGAAATACGGGATCAGCTTTCCAGCAAACGGCCGATAGCTTGCGATGACCGCATCGCCGATGGCGAGATCGTTGTCGCCATGCGCCATCATGCGAAAACCCTCCACTGTATCGACCAGCACGATGTTATAGGGAACATGCGCGCGCGTCTCCGGCGTCGCCGCACGGCACACCAGCGAGGTCGCATAGACAGTCGCGATTCCGCTTGCTTGCTTCTGTGCCGGATCCGGCGCGCCACAGGCGGCGCAGAAGTTGCGGCGGAAATACTGTACGTTCCCGCAGGCCGGGCAGGATTGATAGACGATGGCCTCGGCGCCCTTGGTCCAGTCCGCTGACTTGTCGCTCATCGCACCCGCTCCAGGAACATGCTGACATGCGACGACAGCACGCCACCGTCGCCGTGCAATAGCGCAATCGAGGCATCGCGGACCTGCCGGGGACCGGCACGCCCGGTCATCTGCAGATGCGTCTCGACCAGATGCGCCATCGCGCCGCCGACGCCGCAATGGCCATAGCTCAACAGGCCGCCATGGGTGTTGAGCGGCATGGCGCCGTCGCGGCCGAAATGCCCTGCCCGCACCCGCGCCGCTGCCTCGCCGCGCCCGGCAAGGCCGAGGTCTTCTAGGAGCATCGCCAGCGTGATGGTGAAACTATCGTAGACCGCAGCGTAGCGCACATCCGATATCGCGACGCCCGAGGCGGCCTTCGCCTTGGCAATCGCGATCTCGGCGCCGAGTTCGCTCAAGGCCGGCGCGGCGGTGACGTGCTGGTGGGTGTGTGCCTGCGCGCAGCCGCGCACGCGAATGCCGGTCGCGGAGGTCGGCTCGCGGCTGACCACGAACGCCGCGCCGCCGTCGGACACCGGGCAGCAGTCCAAAAGCTTGAGCGGCATCGCCACCGGTTTTGAGGCCATCACATCGGCGACGGTGATCGGTTCGTGAAATTGCGCGCCGGGATGGGTCATCGCGTGCGAGCGCATCAGCACCGCAAATTCGGCGAGGTCTTCCTGGGTGACGCCATACTCATGCATGTAGCGCGAGGCGACGAGGCCGTAATAGGCGGGGATCGTCGGCCCCAGGCTCACCTCGTAGTCGGGATGGCCGACCTGCGCCAGCGCCTGGATCGAGGCGTCGCGGCTTTGCCCGGTGAGACGGTTTTCGCCGCCGACCACCAGCACATGTCTTGCCACGCCGGCATCGACTAGATGATGCGCCAGCATCGTCATCGCAAGCCCGGTGGCGCCGCCGACCTGCACGGCGTGGGCATAGGACGGCTGAATGCCGAAATGTTCAGCGAATACGGTCGCCAGCATGATGTGCGGCGAGACCGTGGAATAGCCGCAGAGAATGCCGTCGACCTCGGAGCGCTTCAGCCCGGCATCGGCAATGGCTGTCTCAGCGGCCTTGCTCATGAGATCGAGCGAGGACGAGCCTTCATGCTTGCCATAGGACGTCAGTCCAACGCCGGTGATGAAGCTCATGGTTGTTCCGGTTCCCTCTTCGTCATCCGGGGCGCGTCGCAGACGCGAACTCGGAATCTCGAGGTTCCGGGTTCGATGCTTCGCATCGCCCCGGAACGACGTTAGAGCTCAGTCATCTTCAATACGACTTCGGCAGACTCAGCACCTTCTCCGCGATAAAACTGAGAATGAGCTGCGGGCTGATCGGGGCGATGCGCGGGATCAGCGATTCCCGCAAGTAACGCTCGACGTGATATTCCTTGGCGTAACCGAAGCCACCATGCGTCATCACCGCCTGCTCGCAGGCGTGGAAGCCGGCTTCCGCCGCGAGATATTTCGCAGCATTGGCGGCCGGCCGCATTGCATGCCCTGGTCGTATTGCCAGCCGGCGGAGAGCACCATCAGCCACGCGGCTTCCAGCTCCATCCAGTTCTTCGCCAGCGGATGCTGGATACCTTGATTCATGCCGATCGGGCGATTGAACACGATGCGGTTCTTCGCATAGGCGGCGGCCCGCGACAGCGCAACCTGGCCCAACCCCACCGCTTCGGCCGCGATCAGGATGCGCTCCGGATTCATGCCGTGCAGGATATATTCGAAGCCGCGGCCTTCCTCGCCGAGACGATCTTCCACCGGGATTTCAAAATTCTCGAAAAACAATTCGTTTGAATCGACGGGCTTGCGGCCCATCTTTTCGATCTCGTGCACGGTGACGCGCTGCTTGTCGAAATCGGTGTAGAACAGGCTCAGGCCGTGGGTCGGGTTCTTCACCTCTTCGAGCGGCGTGGTGCGCGCCAAAAGCAAAATCTTGTTGGCGACCTGCGCGGTGGAAATCCAGACCTTCTGGCCGTTGACGACGTATTTGTCGCCCTTGCGCACCGCGCGTGTCTTCAGTTGCGTGGTGTTGAGCCCGGTATTGGGTTCGGTCACGGCAAAGCACGACTTGTCGCGACCGTCGATGATCGGCGGCAACATCCGCGTGCACTGCTCCTTGGTGCCGAACACGACGACGGGATTGAGCCCGAACACGTTCATATGAACGGCGGAGGCACCGGACATGCCGGCGCCCGATTCCGAAATCGTCCGCATCATGATTGCGGCGTCGGTGATGCCGAGCCCTGCCCCGCCATATTCCTCGGGAATGCAGATGCCGAGCCAGCCGGCATCCGCCAGCGCGCGGTGGAAGTCGGCGGGATAGCCGCCTTCCTTGTCCTTCTTTAGCCAATAGGCATCGTCGAAACGCGAGCAGATCTTTCCGACCGCGTCACGGATCGATTCCTGGTTGGCGGATAGCGCAAAATCCATATGTCCGTCCTACGTGTTTGGTACGGCCTTGGTAACGCCTTCGCGAACCAGGCTTGCGATTTCATCCGGCGTGAAGCCGGCCTCTTGCAGAATTTCGGCGCTGTGCTCGCTCAGGCGCGGCGCCAACCGCTTTGTTTCAACCGGCGTTTCGGAAAACCGCGTCGATGGCCTCATGTTGCGAATGCGGCCCTCGGTCGGATGCTTGACGACCGGAAAGAACTTCGTCGCGACGATGTGGGGATCGCCGAGCAGGCTTTCGAGATCGTGCATCGGCATAACAGGCACATCGGCTTTCTCGAGGATCGCGGTCCACTCGGCGGTGGTCTTGGTCTCGAGGATGCGCGCCAGCTCGGCATAAACCGTATCGATATTGGCGGCGCGGCCGGCGAAGGTCGCAAATTTCGGGTGAACGCGAAGATCCTCTCGTCCAGTAGCATCGAAGAAGTTCTGCCACTGCTTGTCGTTGTAGACGATCACGCAGATATAGCCATCTGACGTCTTGTAGGGACGGCGGTCCGGCGACAAATGACGGGCGTAGCCGCCCTTGTCGAGCGGCGGCTCATAGGTGAGGCCGCCCATGTGGTCGCCCATCACGAAGCCGGCCATGGTTTCGAACATCGGGATGTCGACGCGCTGGCCGCGCCCGGTACGGTCACGGTCGACCAGGCTGGCGCAGATCGCACCCACCGCAGTCAATCCGACGATGCGGTCGACCAGCGCATTGGGAACGTAGCGCGGCACGCCGTCGGCCGTCTGCGCCATCAGCGCCGGAAGTGCGGTTGCGCCCTGGATCAGATCGTCATAGGCGGGCTTTGCCGCATAGGGGCCGTCCTGGCCGAAACCGAACACGCCGGCATAGATCAGGCGCGGATTGACTTGCGACACCACGTCGTAGCCGAGGTTCAGCCGCGCCATCGCCTGCGGGCGCACATTGTAGACCAGCACGTCGGCGGATTTGATCAGCCGCAGCACCGCGTCGCGCCCGGCCGGTTTCTTCAGGTCGAGGCAGATGGAGCGCTTGCTGCGGTTGGTGTTGAGGAACACCGGTCCCATGCCGGGATGGCGCGTCGGCCCGATCTGCCGCGTCACGTCGCCGTCGAGCGATTCAACCTTGATGACGTCGGCGCCGTAATCGCCGAGCGTCTGGGTTGCATAGGGCCCCATCAGCACGGTCGTCATGTCGATGACCTTGATGCCCGCCAATGGTCCCATGGATCAGCTTGCTCCCGCTTAGCGGCCATCGCCGGCCGCATTGTTGTGGGAACCAAGTAACGGCAGGCGCTTGCGAAGATCAAGGCGCGCTCAGCGTATGGCCGTATGCGCGATGGCGGCGGCTATGTCGTCGGCGGCTTGGATCTGGCGTCGCGCTCCCGGGTCAGGCGTTCCAGCTCTTCATTCTGCTGGTGGAGGCGGTCGGCGATGCGCGCTTCGTTCTGTTCGCCGGAGGCGGCGGCAGCCTGTTCGATCAACTGCCGGATATTGTCTTCCAGAATTCTGATCCGGTTGTTCAGTTCTGCCGATGACAACGAACTTTCGTTGCTCATGATGTACGCTCCGGAAATTGTAGGGTGGGCAAAGTGACGCCCACCGGCCTCATCTCGCGGTACTCATGGTGGGCACGGCGCAACTGCGCCTTTGCCTACCCTACGGTAGCACATTCGCGGCTACTTTGCGGGCTCCAGTACGGAGACGTAATTGGCCACCGCCGCGCCACCCATGTTGAAGATGCCCGCAAGCTTCGGGTTCTTGAGCTGCATGCCCTCGGGCGCCTGGCCGGCGAGTTGCATCGCGCTCATCACATGCATGGAGACGCCGGTGGCGCCGATCGGGTGGCCCTTGGCCTTCAGGCCGCCGGATGGATTGACCGGCAGCTTGCCGTCCTTCAGCGTCCAGCCTTCCTTGATCGCACGGGCGCCCTGCCCGCGCGGCGTCAGGCCCATCGCTTCATATTCGATCAGTTCGGCGACCGTGAAGCAATCGTGCGTTTCGACAAAGGAGAGATCGGTGAGCTGCACGCCGGCCTGCGCCAGCGCGCGTTGCCAGGCGACCGTGCAGCCTTCGAACTGCAGGATGTCGCGCTTGGACATCGGCAGGAAATCCTGCGCATGCGCGGTGGCGCGGAAGTTCACCGCCTTGCCCATGGCCTTCGCGGTCTCCCTATCGGTCAGCACCAGCGCCGCCGCGCCATCAGACACCAGCGAACAGTCCGTGCGTTTCAGCGGGCCAGCGACATAGGGGTTCTTCTCGCTCTCGGAACGGCAGAACTCGAAGCCGAAATCCTTGCGCATCTGCGCATAGGGATTGGCGACGCCGTTCTTGTGGTTCTTGGCCGCGATCATCGCCAGAGCGTCCGACTGGTCGCCATATTTCTGGAAATAGCCATGCGCGATCTTGCCGAATACGCCGGCGAAGCCGCCGACGGTGTCGCCATCCTCGGGCAGATAGGACGCCTTCAGGAGATAGCGCCCGATATCGGCCGAGGGCGTCCGCGTCATCTGCTCGACGCCGACCACCAGCACAATCCTGGCCGCGCCCGAGGCGATTGCCCGAATGCCCTGATGCACCGCCGCCGTACCGGTGGCGCAGGCGTTCTCAACACGGGTTGTCGGCTTGAAACGCAGCTTGGGATCGGCCTGCAGCACGAGCGAGGCGGTAAAATCCTGCGGCGAGAAGCCAGCATTGAAATGCCCAAGCACGATCTCGTCGACGTCTTCGGCTGAGATACCGGCGTCGGCCAGCGCGTCGGTCGCAACCTTCACCACGAGGCTTTCGACGGTTTCGGCGTCGAACTTGCCGAATGGCGTGTGCGCCCATCCGACGATGCTGGCTGTCATGGTCGTTCTCCCTGTTCCGGTTCTGAAGCCCTTGTAGCCTATCGGGAAAAAGACTTCACGCCGGTTTCAGCGATTTCAGGGTGCGCTGGCACATGGCGGTTATGCCGGCCCAATTGCCGGCCCGTATATCCGCTGCCGGGCAGATCCAGGAACCGCCGACCGCCACTACGTTCGGCTCGGCCAGCCAGGACGCCGCGTTGGCCTCGCCGATGCCGCCGGTTGGACACACCCTGATGTTCGGGAACGGTCCCGCCAGCGCCCGAAGTGCCTTGATACCGCCGGCCTGCTCGGCGGGAAAGAATTTCACGAGATCGAAGCCGGCCGCCAGCGCCTGCATCAGCTCGGAAGCGGTCGCGATCCCCGGGGCAAACGGCAGGTCGCTTGCGGCGGCAGCCTTCAAAAGCTCTGGCGTTGCGCCCGGGCTGATGCCGAATTTGGCCCCGAGCGCCTTCGCGCGTGCCAGATCGTCGCCGTTGAGGATCGTGCCGATGCCGACGATGGCGTCCGGCACCTCCGCGATCATGGCCTTGGCGGCGTCGGCGGCGACCGGCGTCCGCAGGGTGACTTCCAGCACGCGCACCCCGCCGGCCACCAGCGCGCGCGCCAGCGGCACCGCATCTTCCAGCCGTTCGATGGTGAGCACGGGGATGACGGTGGCGGACTTGAAGATGGCGGCGAGTTTTTCCTGCCTTGTGGCTGCGGTCATGGCGATGCCTTGCGAGAATTGGCGTGGTTCGGGATGAGCCCCGGCGGCATCGCCGCACGCGGGATAATTGCACCGGGATGGCATACCACAACGCCAGCCAGACGATGCCCCGCCCGGGCGGCCTCAATCGGATCCGCACCCACGAGGCGCGCGGCCACGTAGGCGGCCGCAAAGCTGTCGCCGGCCGCCGTCGTATCTACGACGGGCTCCTCCACCGGCTTCGCCTTGATCGGATAAGGAACGCCTTCCAGGCGCACGATGCTCGCCGGCTCGGAAAGCTTCAACACCACCTCAGCCCCGGGAATCCGCGCCAGCAAGGTTTCGTTGGTTACACCCGGATAGAGCGGCAGCAAATCCTCCGTGGAGGCCAGCACGATATCGGCCGTGGCAAAGGCCTCGCGGAAAACGTCGCGGGCGACGTCGAGGTCGGGCCAGCCGCGCGCCCGGAAATTGGTATCGAAGGCGAACCGCGCGCCGGCTTCACGCGCGCTTCTTAGCGCCCCAAACAGCCGCGCCCGGCCCTCCCCGCCATAGAGCGACAGCGTGATCGCGGAGAGATAGATGACGTCATAGCTCGCCAACGAATCCAGGATCTCCGGCGTCTGCGGCAAATCCATCAGGCTGCGCGCCGCGGCGCTGTCGCGCCAGTGGAAGAACCGGCGTTCGCCCTTGTCGTCGGTCTGGATCATGTAGAGGCCCGGCAGCTTGCCGGCCAGCCGCGCCACGCTGGCGGTGCCGACCCCCTCGGCCGCCCAACCCGCGATCATCTCCTCGCTAAGGCTGTCGTCGCCAAGCGCGGTGATGTAATCGACGCCGGCGCCAAGGCGGGCGAGATAGACGGCGGTATTGAGCGTGTCGCCGCCATAGCCGCGCGAAAACAGGCCGCCATCGGCCTGCTTCAGCTCGACCATGCATTCGCCGATGCAGGCTACCCTGCTCATGACCGCATCCACGCTGGGAAACGTGAAGCCACGTCAGCCTGCGAACTTGCCGCCGAGTTCATCCTCGATGTGGATCCGGATGATGTCGTCGAACGTCTTCTCGGCGGTGGTGAAGCCGAGCTTGAGCGCGCGGTCGGTGGAAAAATCGCGCGGCCAGCCCGATACAATACTGATGATGGTCGGATCGGGCACGCGCTTGATGCGCGCGGTGACGTTCTTGCCGGCGACGCGGTCGAGCGCGGCGATCTGTTCGCCGACAGTCACGGACATGCCGGGCATGCTGAGATTGCGCCGCGGGCCCATCGCGTCGAGATCCATGGTGCCGGCGTGGACCAGAAAGCCGACCGCCGATTTCGGCGAGGCGTGCCAGTGCCGGACATCCTCGGACACCGGCAAGATGGCCTCCTCGCCCGCCAGCGGCTCGCGGATGATGTTGGAGAAGAAGCCGGAAGCCGCCTTGTTCGGCTTGCCCGGACGCACACAGATCGTCGGCAGGCGAATGCTGATGCCGTCGAGCAGGCCCTTGCGGGTGTAGTCGTTGATCAGGAGTTCGCAGATCGATTTCTGCGTGCCGTAGCTCGTCAGCGGCGTATGAAAGAATTCGTCGCCGATCTTTTCCGGGAACGGCGCGCCGAACACCGCAATCGAGGACGTGAACACCAGCCGCGGCTTGTAGCCGCCACCGGCGTGACGGATGGCATCGATCAGATGGCGGGTGCCGTCGAGATTGATGCGGTAGCCCTTGTCGAATTCGGCTTCCGCCTCGCCGGAGACGATGGCGGCGAGATGAAAGATCACCTCCGGCCGGTGTGCGATCAGCGGCGCCGCCGCGCCGGCATTGGCAAAATCGGAAGACACGACCTGGATCGGGATCGACGCGTTGGCAGGCTTGGCGGGCGCCACCACGTCCTGCAACGTCATGCGGGTGATGGCGTGCTTGCCGAGGCGGCCGTCGCGCAGCAGGCGGTCGGTCAACTTGCGGCCAACCATGCCGGCGGCGCCGAGAATCAGAACGTGCAAGACCCGTCTCCTTTTTTTGGCCTTCTATAGCGTTTTCAGGCGAAGTGGGAATCGGTTCGCGTGAAGAAAACGCGTCAAGAGATGATGTCAGATACGGGCCTTGAAGCGCTCACTCTTTCACGGCTCCCGTCATGGCCGACACATAGTGCTCGACGAAGAAGGCGTAAAGGATGACGAGCGGCAAAGAGCCCGCCAGCGCGCCCGCCATCAGCGAGCCCCAGCGATAGACGTCGCCATCGACGAACTCGTTGACGATCGCGACCGGCACCGTCTTGTTGGAGGTCGATTGCAGGAACGTCAGCGCGTAGATGAACTCGTTCCAGCACAATGTGAAGCAGAAGATGAACGCCGAGATCAGCCCGGGGATCGCCAGCGGCAGCACGATCTTGATCAGGATCTGCCAGCGGCTGGCACCGTCGATCAGCGCACACTCTTCCAGCTCGAACGGGATGGTCTTGAAATAGCCCATCAGCAGCCAGGTCGAGAACGGGATCAGGATCGTCGGATAGGTCAGGATCAGCGCGAGCGGCGAGTCGAACAGCCCGTACTGGAACACGACAGTGGCAAGCGGAATGAACAGGATCGACGGCGGCACGAGGTAGGCAAGGAAGATCAGGCCACCGACGAGATTGGCACCCTTGTAGCGCAGCCGCACGATGGCATAGGCCGCGAGCACGCTAGCGATAATCGACAGGATGGTGGCGCCGACCGCGACATACATCGTGTTCCACAGCCACCGCGGATAGTAGCTCTCAAACAACAGCTTGTAGAAGTGCTTGAAGGTCGGCTCCCAGGTCCAGAACGGATTGTAGGTTTCCATGTCGAGGAGCTGCGCATCCGGCTTCACGGCCGTAAGCGCCATCCAGTAGAACGGGAACAGCAGGACAACGACGATGATCAACAGCGGCAAATAGAGCGTCACCAGCCGGCGCGGCACCGACTGCAGATAGCTCATGCCCTCGCTGTGGTCTTCCTTTGCAACCGTCGGCGCCGAAGCCGACAGCACGCCCTTGAGATCGATACGCGTGGTCGGGAGATCAGTCATTGTTTTCTCCCTGCTGCCACTTGCGCCGCTGCAAGCCGAACCAGGAAACCATGATGGCGGCGAGCAGGAACGGAATCATGGCGCTGGAAATCGCGGCGCCTTCGCCCAGTTGGCCGGCGATGATCGCCCGCTGGTAGGACAAGGTCGCCATCAGGTGCGTCGAGTTCACCGGACCGCCACGGGTCATCGCCCAGATCAACTGGAAGTCGGTGAAAGTGAACAGCACCGAGAAGGTCATCACGACCGCGATGATCGGGGTGAGCAAGGGATAGGTGATGTGGCGGAACATCTGCCAGCGTGTTGCACCGTCGAGTGTCGCCGCCTCGTAGAGCGAAGGCGACACCGTCTGCAAGCCGGCGAGCAGCGTGATCGCGACGAACGGCACGCCACGCCAGATGTTGGCGAAGATCACGCAGATACGCGCCCACGTGGTGTCGCCCAGGAAATTGATGTTGTAGTCGATGATGCCGAGATGTTTCAGCGACCAGGAGATGATCGAGAACTGAGAATCGAAAATCCACCAGAAGGCCAGTGCCGACAGCACGGTCGGCACGATGAAGGGGATCAGCACCGCTGCACGCAGCATCGCCTTGAATGGCAAGTTCTCGTTCAGGAGCAGCGCGAGATAGAGGCCGATGCCAAATTTGATGGCACTGGCGACAAACGTGTAGAGCAGCGTATTGGTGACCGAGAGCCAGAAGATCGCATCGTCCCACAGCCACTCGTAGTTCTCGATACCGATGAACTGCCCGACCCGACCGATCTTGGTATCGGTGAGCGAGAGCCAGATGCCGAGCCCGAGGGGGTAGGCCAGGAAAAAGATCAGGAACCCCATCGCTGGCACCATGAACCAGAAACCGAGCCAGTTCCTGTTGTGCTTGACCTGGTCCCACGCCGTCGCTTCGCGAAGCTGCGGCTTGGCTTTGGTCGGCGTGAGTACAATGTCAGCCATGGGCCGATTCCCGGGCGATGCCACTCGTGGTGAGATTGGAACGGGCGGCGGTCAGCCGCCGCCCGTCGCTCGCGTTCTAGCGATAGATGCGCTTCAACTGCCGCTCGGCTTCCGCCATGGCGGTCTTGGCATCCTTGGCGCCGGTGCAGTAGTTGGCGAACATGTCGACGACGATAAAGTCAGCGATCGCGGTCGCCGCCTTTTCGCCGACCTTGCCGATGCCTGAGGCGGGCAGCGCGCGCTTGCTCGCCTGGGCAAACACCGCGTTCTTCGGGTCCGCGGTCCACACTGGCGCAGCGTCGTAGGCGTTGAGCGTGTGGGTGAGGTAGCCGCGGGCGCCCGTCAGCCACTTGTCGTAGTTTTCCTTCTCGAGCATGAAGGCGACAAAGGCCTTTGCGGCGTTCGGATATTTCGTGAAGTTGAACGCCAGGATCGGCACCGCGAGCTGCAACTCGGTCGGCTTGCCGATCGGGCCCACCGGCCACAGCGCATGATACGTGTCTTCGGTGAGTTCCTTCTTGGTGGGATCGTCCTTGGCGGCGACATAGATCGAGATGCCGTTGGCGGTGCAGTACAACTCGCCGGCAAGGTATGCCTTGTTGTTCGAGCCGTCATTCCAGGATGCGGTGCCTGGAATGAAGGTGTCGGACAGCGCTTTGCAATATTCCAGCGCTTTCATCGTCTCCGGCGAGTTGATGATGACCTTGTCGTCCTTGTCGACGGTCCAGGCATTGTGGCCCCAGAGGATCCAGGCGAGCCAGGCGTTGGCGTCACCGGTGGCATGACCGAGCGCGAAACCGGCCGGGGTGTTGTTGGCCTTGAGCTTCTTGCACAACTCCAGGAAGCCCGGAAAATCCGTCGGGAATTCCTTGAAGCCCGCCTTGTCGACCGCGGACTTGCGATACGTCAGATAGCCGCCGACGGTTGCGACAGGGATGCCGAGCCAGTCGTTGCCCAGCATGCAGGTCTTCTGAGCGGCATCGGTCCATCCGCCGTATTTCTTGCCGAGGTAGTCGGCAACGTCGTTCATTTTCAGGACCTTGGTCGGGAACAGCTGCGGCAGCGTGTGCAGGCCCCAAGCGAGGTCGAGACCCGAGCCGACATTGGCGGCGACCGACGCTTTCGGCTGCACGTCCTCGAACGCCTCCGAGAAGACGTTCATCTCGGTGCCGGTCGCGGTCTTGAAAGCGGCGACCATGGCATTGAAGGCGTCGTCCTCCGCCGGCACGAAACGCTTCCAGCGCATCACGGTGAGCTTGGCGCCGGGCTCCGCCTTCCACGGCGAGGCCTGCGCCCAGGCCTTGGCGAAATCGAGCAGTGCGGGTCCGGTCAAGGCGCCGGTCGCCGCCAGTGCCGTGCCACCCTGAAGCAGAGAGCGGCGGGTAAAGTCATGCATGGTCCATCCTCCCTTTGAATATTTTTTAGTTATTGCTCAGCCACTTAAGTTCTTGTCAGCCATTCAGTCGCTTGCCAGTCGCCTCGTCGAACAGATGCACGAGCGACGGATCCGGCTTGAGCCGGATTTTGTCGCCCGGATTGAATTGATGACGCTCGCGGAACACGGCGACCACCTGTTCTCCGCCAAGCTTGGCGAAGACCTGGGTTTCCGATCCGGTCGGCTCGACCACGACGATCTCGGCTTCGGCGCCGTCATCGGCGATGGTGAAATGTTCGGGCCGCACGCCGTAGACGGCCGGCTGGCCCTCGGAATTGGCGGGGGCGGATTTCAGCGGCAGCTTGACGCCGTTCGGACCTTCGAACCCGGCGCTGCCGTTCGACTTCACCTTGCCCTTGAGGAAGTTCATCGCCGGCGAACCGATGAAGCCGGCGACGAACTGGTTGGCCGGGGTGTCGTAGAGTTCGAGCGGGGTGCCCATCTGCTCGACGATGCCGTCATGCATCACGACAATCTTGTCGGCCATGGTCATGGCCTCGATCTGATCGTGGGTGACGTAAACCGTGGTGGTCTTCAGCCGCTGGTGCAGTTCCTTGATCTCGGTGCGCATCGCGACGCGCAGCTTGGCGTCGAGGTTGGACAAGGGCTCGTCGAAAAGGAACACCTGCGGATCGCGCACGATGGCGCGGCCCATGGCGACGCGCTGGCGCTGGCCGCCCGACAACTGCCGGGGATAACGATCGAGCAGCGGGGTCAGCGCGAGGATTTCAGCGGCGCGCTTGACGCCGGTGGAGATCTCATCCTGCTTGGCGCCGCGCAGCTTGAGCGAAAAGCCCATATTGTCGGCGACGGTCATATGCGGATAGAGCGCATAGTTCTGGAACACCATGGCAATGTCGCGCTCTTTGGGCTGGACATTGTTGACCACGCGGTCGCCGATCGAAATCGTGCCGGAGGTGATGTTCTCGAGGCCGGCGAGCATCCGCAGCAAAGTCGATTTGCCGCAACCGGAGGGGCCGACAAGCACGACGAATTCGCCATCCTCGATCGGAATCGACACGCCGTGCAAAACTTCAAAACTGCCGAACGACTTGCGCACGTCGCGAATCTGTACCGACGACATCGAATTCACTCCCCTCATTGTTCTGTTATTGGCGCCACAAGCGGGCGGCGGCGCCTTGCTGTCTTTTCGACTCTAATGCCGGAAGCCGAATTCAACGGTCATTATCATCCGCAGTTTGTCGGTTTTTAGCAATCCGATGGTAGCGCTGTCAATAATTGTTCAAACGTCTAATCTGTTGTGGTATGAGCGCAAGATGGGACGAAAACAGACAAAGTCTGGCAAAATCCGCCTCACCGAGGTCGCCAAGCTCGCGGGCGTCAGTCCCATTACGGCATCGCGTTTTTTCAGGAACCCCGAAGCGCTGTCGGAAAGCAAGCGGGAACGCGTCGACAGCGCGGTGAAGGAACTGGGTTACGTTCCCAATCTCGCCGCGCGCGCCCTCGCCTCGCACCGCACCGAAGTCATCGGCGTCGTGATTCCGTCTCTCACCAACAATGTGTTCGCCGATGTGTTGCGCGGCATCTATGATTCATCCGAAGGCAGCCGCTACTCCATTCAGCTTGCCAATACGCGATACAGCATCCTGCAGGAGGAAAAGCTGCTGCGGCTGTTTCGGGCGCAGAAGCCCGCAGGGCTGATCGTCACGGGCATCAATCAGACCGCGGAATCGCGCACGATCCTGGAGTCGATGAATTGCCCGGTCACGCAAATCATGGAGATCGGCGACAGCCCGGTCGACATGATGGTCGGCTTTTCGCATTATGACGCAAGTTTTGCCGCGATCTCTCACATTCTGGAGCAAGGGCACCGCCGCATCGGATTTCTCGGCGCGCGAATGGATCCGCGCGTGCAACGGCGGTTCGAAGGGTATCGTGATGCCATGAAAGCGGCATCCCTGTTCGATCCGAACCTCGTCGTCACCACGTCGGTGCCGACAACGGTCACGCTTGGCGGGACGTTGTTCGCCGATCTTCTGACGCGGGCAGCCGAGATCGACGCCGTATTCTGCGTCAACGACGACCTGGCGCTGGGCGTGCTGTTCGAATGCCAGCGCCGCCAGATCGCGGTACCGCGCGACCTGGCGATCGTCGGCTTCAACGACCTGGAGTTCATGGCGTCCGCGGTCCCCTCCCTCACCAGCGTGCGCACCAATCGCTATGAAATGGGAAGACACGCCGTCACCATGGTGATCGACGCGATCGAAGGCCGCCGGCCGCGAGAGCCCGTGCTCGACCTCGGCTTTCAGCTCATGGTCCGCGAAAGCTCGATGCCGCAAACCGCGTAACGATGACGTCAGACACAAGGTCGCAGCGGGTGACGAAAATGGTAGCGCTACCTTTCGGAGCGAACTAGGATTGACTTACCTGAAACCGATTGACGCGGGCGAGCGCGTTTGCAGCGGATGAAATTTTCAGCATTGTGCAATCGCTGCCTCGATTTGAACCGCTCACCCGGTTTGCAGTGCGGGAGGACCCAATGAAGAAGAACGACAACAAGACTGCCACCAACGGCAAGGGCCGCAGGCTGCGCTCCCTCGAATGGTTCGACAACCCGCACAATCCGGGCATGACGGCGCTCTATCTCGAGCGCTATCTCAATTACGGCCTGACCCGGGAGGAATTGCAATCCGGCAAGCCGATCATCGGCATCGCCCAGACCGGCAACGACCTCTCCCCGTGCAACCGGCATCATCTCGAACTGGCGCACCGCGTGCGCGAAGGCATTCGCGCGGCCGGCGGCATCGCGATGGAATTTCCGACGCATCCGATCCAGGAGACCGGAAAGCGGCCGACCGCAGCACTCGATCGCAACCTCGCCTATCTCGGCCTGGTCGAAGTGCTTTTCGGCTATCCGCTCGACGGCGTGGTGCTGACCACCGGCTGCGACAAGACCACGCCGGCCTGCATGATGGCGGCAGCGACCGTCAATCTGCCCGCGATCGTGCTCTCCGGCGGCCCGATGCTGAACGGCTGGTTCAACGGCGAGCGCACCGGGTCCGGCACCATCGTCTGGAAACAACGCGAGCGGCTTGCCGCCGGCGAGATCGACTACAACGAGTTCATCGAAATCGTGGCCTCCTCAGCCCCGTCGGTCGGCCATTGCAACACGATGGGCACGGCATCGACGATGAATTCGCTGGCGGAGGCGCTCGGCATGTCGTTGCCGGGATGCGCGGCAATCCCCGCGCCCTATCGCGAGCGCGGCCAGATCGCCTACGAGACCGGCAAGCGGATCGTCGAGATGGTCTGGGAGGACTTGAAACCCTCGGACATCCTGACCCGCAAGGCATTCGAGAACTGCATCGCCGTGAATTCGGCGATCGGCGGCTCGACCAACGCGCCGATCCACATCAACGCGCTGGCCCGGCACATCGGCGTCGAGCTCTCGATCGACGACTGGCAGAAGCATGGCCACGACATTCCGCTCCTGGTGAACATGCAGCCGGCCGGCTTCTATCTCGGCGAGGAATATCATCGCGCCGGCGGCGTGCCGTCAGTGGTGCGCGAATTGATGGCGAAGAAGCGGATCCACGAAGACGCCGTCACGGTCAATGGCCGCACCATCGGCGACAACTGCCGCGAGGCGCCCAAGCCCGACGGCGACGTGATCTGGAGCTACGACAAGCCGCTGGTGAAGGATGCCGGCTTCCTGGTGCTGCGCGGCAACCTGTTTGATTCCGCAATCATGAAGACAAGCGTGATTTCGAAGGAATTCCGCGAGCGCTACCTAGTCAATCCGAAGGACCCGAACGCGTTCGAGGGGCGCGCCATCGTGTTCGAGGGACCGGAGGATTATCACGACCGGATCGACGATCCCGCGCTCAACATCGACGAGCACTGCGTGCTGTTCATCCGCGGCGCCGGGCCGATCGGCTATCCCGGCGGTGCCGAGGTCGTGAACATGCAGCCGCCGGCGGCGCTGATCAAGCGCGGCATCCTCTCGCTGCCCTGCATCGGCGACGGCAGGCAGTCCGGCACTTCGGGCTCGCCCTCGATCCTCAACGCCTCGCCGGAAGCAGCCGCCGACGGCGGGCTCGCAATCCTGCGGACCGGCGACAAGGTTCGCATCGACCTCAACAAGGGCGACGCCAACATCCTGATTACGAGCGATGAACTGAAGAAGCGTCGCGCCGAATTGAAGGACAAGGGCGGCTTCCCCTACCCGGCCAACCAGACGCCGTGGCAGGAGGTTTATCGCTCGACCGTCGGCCAGCAGGCCACCGGCGCCTGCATGGAGCTCGCCACGCGCTATCAGAATATTGCCGGCACGGTCGGCGTGGCGCGGGATAATCATTAGGCAACCGCCGTCATTGCGAGGAGCGTAAGCGACGAAGCAATCCATTCTTCCCTTTATCGCGGTGAGATGGATTGCTTCGCTTCGCTCGCAATGACGACCAATAGACATCCAGCCAATTCTCGGAGAAGAAAAAAATGTCAGATCGCCTGAAGGGCAAGCGCGCTTTCGTCACCGCCGCCGCTGTCGGAATCGGCCGCGCCTGCGCGGTGGCCTTTGCGCGTGAAGGCGCAACGGTGTTCGCCACCGACATCGACGAAGCAAAACTCGCCGCGCTCAAGAGCGAAGGTATTGCCGACGTGGCAAAACTCGACGTGCGCGACAGCGCGGCCGTCGCCGCCATGGCCAAACGCGCCGGCAAGACCGACATCCTGCTCAATGCCGCCGGTTTCGTGCATCACGGCACGATGCTGGATTGCTCCGATGAGGACTTTGATTTTTCGTTCGACCTCAACGTCAAGTCGATGCACCGCACGATCCGCGCGTTCCTGCCGGGCATGCTGGCAAATGGCGCAGGTACAATCGTGAACATTTCCTCGGCAGCCGGCGTGGTGAAGGCTGCACCCAATCGCTACGTCTACGGCGCCACTAAAGCTGCGGTTGCGGCGCTCACCAAGTCGGTAGCCGTGGACTTCATCACCAAAGGCATACGCTGCAACTGCATCTGCCCCGGCACCGTCGAAACCCCGTCGATGCTCGATCGCGCCGCGGCTGCAGGTCCCAACGGCCGCGAAATGTTCATCGCGCGGCAACCGATGGGACGGCTCGGCACCGCCGAGGAGATCGCATCGCTTGCCGTCTATCTCGCGAGCGACGAGAGCGCGTTCACGACGGGCGTCGCGCACGTCATCGACGGCGGCTGGACGTTGTAGGAGAAAGCCCAATGAACAAGATCGATCTGAACGGCCGTTGCGCCGTCGTCACCGGCGGAGCGCAGGGTTTTGGACGTGCGATCGCCGAGCGCTTCGTTGCATCGGGCGCCAAGGTCGCGATCTGGGATCACGACCTGCCGTTTGCGGAAAAGACCGCGAAGGAAATCGGACCTGATGTCTCGGCCTTCAAGGTCGACGTGTCCGATCTCGCCGCCGTCGAGAAGACTCGTGACGAGACGCTGAAGGCGCTCGGCAAGATCGAGATCCTCGTCAACAACGCCGGTATCGCCGGCATCAACGCTACCGTGTGGGAGACCGACCTCGACGAATGGCGCAAGGTGATGCGCATCAATCTCGACGGCCCCTTCATCTGCTGCAAGGCCGTGGTGCCGGCGATGCTCAAGCAGAAATACGGCCGCATCGTCAACATCGCCTCGATCGCCGGCAAGGAGGGCAACCCCAACGCCGCGCATTATTCGGCCTCGAAGGCCGGCCTGATCGCGCTGACCAAGTCGCTCGGCAAGGAGCTTGCGCAGCATGACATTCTCGTCAATGCGGTGACGCCCGCAGCGGCCAAGACCGCGATCTTCGATCAGCTCACGCAGCAGCACATCGATTTCATGCTGTCGAAAATTCCGAAGGCGCGTTTCGTCCTGGTGGAAGAACTGGCGGCGATGGTGGCGTGGCTTTCGTCGGAGGATTGCGCGTTCTCGACCGGCGCGGTGTTCGACATTTCCGGCGGCCGGGCGACTTACTGACATGGGAACCATCCGGGAAGGCGGGTGCTTCTGCGGCGCGGTCCGGTTCAAGGCCGAGGGCGAGCCGGTCAATGTCCGCATCTGCCATTGCCGCAACTGCCAGAAGGCGATGGGCTCGCCGTTCTTTGCCCGCGCGCTGTTCGACCAACGGAATTTGACCGTCTCGGGCGACACCGCTCGCTATCCGTCGTCGGAAGCGCTCGACCGGGTGTTCTGCAAGGTTTGCGGCACGCGGCTGTTTTCCCGGCGCACCAACGGCACGGTCGTCGGCGTCGCGCTAGCCGTCTTCGACGACCGCAACGCCTTCGCGCCGACCGAACACATCTGGGTTTCGGAAAAGATGGCCTGGGTGTGCCTCGACGACGGCCTGCCGCAGTATCGGGAGACAGTTCCGTAGGTCCGTAGCCCGGATGGAGCGCCAGCGTAATCCGGGATTGTCCCACATCGGGGCGACCGTTCCCGGATTGCGCTTCGCTCCATCCGGGCTACGATGCCGGACAAACCGGGGCAGACCACTTGGACATCTCACTCTACGGCATTTCAGTCTGGATTCTCCCCCTCCTCATCGCCATCACCTTCCATGAGGCGGCGCATGCCTTTGTCGCCTGGCGGCTTGGGGACGATACGGCCTGGCAGCTCGGCCGGGTCAGCTTCAACCCGTTCAAGCATATCGATCCCTTCGGCACCGTGATTCTTCCGGGCGTGCTGGTGCTCTCGCATTCGCCGTTCGTGTTCGGTTATGCCAAGCCGGTGCCGGTGAATTTCCGGAACCTGAACCACCCCCGGCTCGACATGGTCTGGGTGGCGCTGGCGGGCCCTGCCATCAACATCGTCCTGGCGGTGATCGCAGCCCTTGCCTTCCACGCCCTGCCCCTGGTACCGGCGGACGCCGCCAAATGGACCGCGGACAACCTCAAAAACACGTTCCTGATCAATATCGTGCTGGCGATTTTCAACATGATGCCAATCCCGCCGCTGGATGGCGGCCGGGTCGCGGTCGGACTGCTGCCGCGGGTGCTGGCTTACCCGCTGTCGCGGCTGGAACCGTACGGGATGTTGATCCTGCTCGGTCTTTTAATCGTGCTTCCGGTCGTCGGCGCGCAACTCGGCCTAAATCTTGATGTTATTTCGGCGATACTGCGGACACTCATCGGATATGTGATCAGCGCGCTTCTCTTCATCACCGGCAACGCTTAAACTTCCGATAGAAACAAGCGCACAAGGGAAGAACCGACCCGGGCCATGGCGACAAAAGCTGCGGACATGTTGATTGCACGGCGCGCCGATACGCGCGCGAGGGCAGATTTCGCAACCTGGAAAATGCTGGCCAAGCTTAATGGCTTCTCCGCCCTGCCCGCCGAAGCGCAAAGCTTTCTTGAGGGCTACCGGCAATTGCTGGCGAGGATGACGGAAGCGGACGCGTCCGAAGCCACCATCCAGCTCATGTACAAGAGCTATTATGCCGAGATGGGCGGCTCCGGAACGCCGCCCGAGCTTCCTTCGCGCGCAAGCGAGCCGGTTAAGGATGCCGGCAACGTCACCGCGTTCCGGCGGCCGCCGCCGCGGCCCAAGCCTGCGGCATCCGGACCTCAGACCAAACCACGGCTTCCCGTGGCGCTGATCTTTGCGTGCCTCGCCATTGTCTATGTCAGCATCCGCCTGTACTGGCGCTGACACAGCCGCTTCGAACCATCGCACTCATGGCCACGCCGCGTAGGACGGACCGCTGCGCGCGTGCTCGAGTCTGATCTGCCGGCGATAATTTCCCGGAGATGCGCCGCGGTACTTGCGGAAGAAGCGGTTGAAATAAGCCGGATCGCGAAAACCCAATCCATATCCGATCTGCTCGACGGGAAGATCGAGCTGCTGCAGCCGCGTGCAGGCTTCGCGGACCAGGCGCTCGTGGATGATCGCGCGCGGGCCGCAGCTTTTCTCGCGCTGGCAATGCGCATGCAGCTTGTCGGAGGTGACGCCGAGCGCGTTGGCATAGCGCGCCACCGGCCAGCCGTCGCGGTAATGCAGCTCCACCATCTGCAGGAAATTGCCGACCAGCGCCGGACCGCCGCCACGCGCCGCAACCTCGTGGCGCTCGTCATGCGAGGCGCTGAGCCGCCAGAGCTGCAGACACAGCAGAAGCAGATGCGAGGAGATCAGCGTCGCGCCGCCAACGCCGGGCGCTCGCAGCTCAGCGACGATGGCGCGGCAGGATTCGGCGACCGTATCGAGCGAGGGTGGGAGCGCTTCGCCTGATATCAGCGCAACGCGCTCGGTGGTTCTGCGCAGATGCAGCGCCTCAGCGGTGCCGGCGATGATCTTGATCAGGAAATCGTCGTCGACCGATAGGAGGAAGCCGTCCGCGCCGGGGCCCACTTCGATCGTCGCGTCAGTGCTGCCCGGCAGCCAGAGCAGCGCCGGCACTTCCAGCGCAACACTGGTCCCGTGCCAGGATGCGCGTCCGCGATCCGATTGCAGCAGCAACAGATGCGCGCGCCGCTCGGACTTCTGCCGGATCACCCAGGATCGCACCGCCAGATCAGCCGAAAATGCCTCCGCACGCACCGCCAGCGCGATGCCGACCGGCAGTCCGTTCAGTCCCGGTGATGCCGCCATGCCCGCCCCTCCTGAGACAATCCGCCGCCAGTAAACCGGCGCATTTGCCAGAAAAGTACAATCTTTCCCCGGCTTCGTCCAATTCCAAGCATCCCGGGACCTCCCCTAACGTCAGGAGGACCATGAGCGCCAGTTCAATGGCGCCGGTCGAACCATCCCGGGAGGAGAACATGACGACATTTTTGACGCGGCGTGCCGCCCTGCTCGCGGCCGCGACCTGCGCCGCCACGATCGGCCTGACTGCAATTGCCGAAGCCCAAACCTCGATCAAGATCGGCTATGCGATCTCGCGCACCGGCCCGAACACCGGCGGCGCCGCCGTCACCACGATCCCCAACTACGAATTGTGGGTGAAGGAAGTAAATGCCGCTGGTGGCATCAAGCTCGGCGACAAGCGCGTCCCGATCGAGGTCGTGCAGTATGATGACCGCTCCAACGCCGAAGAGGCCGTACGCGCGCTGGAGCGGCTGATCAACCAGGACAAGGTCGATTTCATCCTGCCGCCATGGGGCACCGGCCTCAACCTGGCCGTCGGCCCGACGCTCAACCGCGAAGGCTATCCGCACCTCGCCGCAACAGCCGTGACCGACCGCGCGCCGGAACTCGCGAAGCGCTGGCCCAACAGTTTCTGGCTGCTCGGCACGTCGGCGGATGCCGCGAAGTCACTGGTCGAGTTGCTGAGCAAACTGCGCGACGAAAAGAAGATCGGCGACACCGTGGCGATGGTCAGCATCGCCGACGGCTTTGGCATCGATCTGTCCGGCGCGGCGCGGCCGGCGCTGACCAACGCGAAGTTCAAGCTCGCCTACGACAAGACCTACCCGATCGGCACGCAGGACCTGGCGCCGATCGTCAACGAGATCAAGGCGCTCAATCCCGATGTCTTCATCGCCTTCAGCTATCCGCCGGATACGCTGGCGCTGACCGAGCAATCGCGCATCGCCGGCCTCAATCCGAAAGTGTTCTATACCGGCGTCGGCACCGCCTTCCCGCTCTACAAGCAGAAGTTCGGCAAGAACACCGAAGGCGTGATGGGCATCGGCGGCTGGAGCGGCGACAGCCCGGCGATCAAGGACTACCTCGCCCGCCACAAGGCCTCGGCCGCCAACGGCGCCGAGCCGGACCGCTGGGCGAGCGCGGTGACCTATGCGAGCCTGCAGATGCTGCAGCAGGCGATCGAACGTGTCGGCAAGGTCGACCGCGCCGCCGTGATCAAGGATCTGCAGACCGGCACGTTCGACACCGTGATCGGCAAGGTCAAGCTCGAGAACAACATGCCGACGCGCTACTGGTGGGTCGGTCAGTGGCAGGATGGCGAGTTCTACGGCGTCGCACCGGCGGGCAACGAAGGCGCGCGCAAAGCGATCGTGCCGAAGCCGGCGTGGGTGGCACCGTAACATCAAGATAGAGATACGGCCGGCTAAGCCATGACCAACGCCATTCTGACCGGCCTGATGCTGGGCGGCATGTATGCGCTCATCGCCATGGGGCTTACGCTCCAATACGGTGTTGCGCGCATCATGAACCTCTCCTACGGCGAGTTCCTGATCGCCGCCGCCTTTGCATCGCACTGGCTGTTCACGGGCTGGGCCGTCAGTCCGTTTCTCGGACTGGCGGTGGTCGTTCCGCTCGCCTTCGCGCTGAACTTTGCGATCTACAAGATACTGCTGACGCCGCTGGTGCGCCGCGCGCCGAACCGCGACGCGCTCGAGGTCGACAGCATTCTCGCAACCTTCGGCCTCACCTTCGTCATTCAGGGCTCGATGCTCGCGCTGTTCGGCGGGGCCTATTACAGCTATTCGTTCCTGGCCTTCCCGGTGCAGTTTCTCGGCGAGACGGTGGCGGCCAACCGCCTCACCGCACTCGGCATCACCATCCTGCTCGGGCTGGCGCTCTATGCCGCGCTGACGCGCACCCGCGCCGGCACGGCGGTGCGCGCGGTTGCCGTTGATCCCTTTGCCGCCCAACTTGTCGCGATCAATGTGCCGCAGGCCTCTGCGCTGACCTTTGCGCTCGGCGGCGCACTGGTCGCGGCAGCCGGCGTTCTGGTCAGCACATTCCTCACCTTCAGCGCATCGTCAGGCGTCGTCTTCACCATGAAAGCCCTGATCGTCGTCGTAATGGGCGGCGTCGGCAATATGCTGGGCTGCCTGGTCGCAGGCTTGGCGCTCGGCCTCAGCGAGGCGCTGGTCGCTTCTTACGTCGATCCCGGACTTACGCTTGCGGTGAACTTCGCGCTGTTCCTCGCCGTGCTGCTGGTGAAGCCGGCCGGCCTGTTTGGCAGGGCCACACGATGAGCGCCCGTATCGCCGGCTTCAGTGCCCTCGCGCTCGCGGCGCTTGCGCTGCTAGCGTTCGTTCCCCGTCTCGGCAACGCCTATTACCTCGCGCTTGCCATCAGCCTGCTGCAATACACCGTGCTGGCGACGGCCTGGGGCATGTTCTCAGGCCCCACCCGCTACGTCTCGCTGGCGACGACCGCCTTCTTCGGCGTGGGCGCCTATACCGTTGCCGTGCTCGGCGAGATCCTGCCCTGGCCGCTGGTGCTGCTGACCGCTGCGGCGCTCGGCGCCATTGTGGCTGGCATCGTCGGACTGTCGACGCTGCGCCTGAGCGGCGTCTACTTCGTCATCTTCACCTTTGGTCTCACCGAACTGATCCGCCAACTCGTGGTCTGGTTCGAAGTTAACAAGTCGCGCGTGCTCGGCCGCTATGTCTTCGTCAACATCACCCAAGCCGATATCTACTGGCAATTGCTGGCGCTGACCGCAGCCGTATTCCTGCTGGGCTGGCTGATCGCGCGCTCGCGCCTCGGCTTTGCGCTGCGGGTGATCGGCGAGGACGAGACGGTGGCAAAGCATTGCGGGATCAATACCACCTTCGCCAAGGTCGCCCTGTTCACGATCAGCGCCACGGTCATGACGCTGGTCGGCGCGATCATGGCGCCGCGCTGGACCTATATCGAGCCGTCGATCGCCTTCAATTCGATGATCTCGTTTCAGGTGCTGATCATGGCGCTGCTCGGCGGCGCACACCGGCTGTGGGGGCCGGTGCTCGGCGCCGTGCCGCTGACGCTGCTGTTCGAACTCTTGAGTGCGCGCTTTCCCAACACATTCACGATCATCCTCGGCTGCATCTTCCTGCTGATCGTCTACATGCTGCCACGGGGCGTCGCAGGACTGTTCGAGAAGCTGTCGACGAGGACGAGCGGCAAAACTGCGCAACGGGTGGCCGCATGAGCCAGGACACCCAAACGGCGGTACTCGAAATCGACGGCCTGCGGCGCGCGTTTGGCGGGCTGGTCGCGGTGAACGATCTCGGCTTTTCGGTCGGGCAAGGCGAAATCATGGGCCTGCTCGGCCCCAACGGGTCCGGCAAGACCACGGCGCTCAATCTGATCTCGGGCGTGCTGCGCCCCGATGCCGGCACGATCCGCCTGATGGGTCAGAATATCGCGGGCCTTGCGTCGTACCGGATCGCCCGGCTCGGCCTGGCCCGGACATTCCAGCTCGTCCGCGTGCTCGACGGCATGGATTGCCGCGAGAACATCAAGGCGGGACTCGCGTTCCAGAAACCGCATCTGCCCGTTGCCGAAGCCGAGCTACGGATCGACACGCTGCTCCATCGGGTCGGCCTTGCCGGACACGATCGGCGCCCCGCGGCGGACCTCACCTATATCGACCGCAAGCGCCTGGAGCTTGCCCGCGCCCTTGCCGCAGGGCCGCGATTGCTGCTCCTCGACGAATGGCTGGCAGGGCTCAATCCCTCCGAACTTGCGATCGGCATCGACCTGATCCGGTCGTTGAAGGCTGATGGCATCACCATCGTACTGGTCGAGCATGTGATGGCTGCGGTTCGCGCCCTGTGCGACCGCTGCATCGTGATGAGCAGCGGCCGCAAGATCGCGGAAGGCGCGACCGCGGACGTGCTGAGCGATGCCGCGGTCGTGAAGGCCTATCTCGGCGGGGTGGCCACCGATGCTTGAGGTCAAAAATCTCAGCCTCGCCTACGGCCTGCACCGCGCGCTCGACGGCGTTACGCTCAACGTCAACAGCGGCGAGATCGTCACGATCCTCGGCGCCAATGGCGCCGGCAAGACCTCGCTGCTGAAAGCCATTGCAGGGGTGGTGCGTACGCTACCCGGCAAGCAGGTGAGCCTCGGTGGCCGTGACATATCCGCGCTTCCCGCACACGACATCGTCGAAAGCGGGCTGGCGCTGGTGCCCGAAGGCCGTGGCATCTTCGGCGATCTCACGGTGAAGGAAAACCTCCTGCTCGGCGCCAACCCGAAGCGCGCCCGCGACGGCGAAGCGGCGCGGCGCGAGCAGGTGTTTTCGCTGTTTCCGCGGCTGCGCGAGCGCACCGCCCAGATCGCGCGCACCATGAGCGGCGGCGAGCAGCAGATGCTCGCGATCGGCCGCGCGCTGATGTCCAATCCGGATATTCTGCTGCTCGACGAGCCCTCGCTCGGGCTCTCGCCTGCCATGGTGCAGGAATTGTTTGCCACCCTGCGGCGGGTGCGCGAGGCCGGCGTCGGACTGCTGCTCGTCGAGCAGAATGCGCAGGAGAGCCTGCGGATCGCCGACCGCGGCTATGTGCTCGAAAACGGCATCATTGTCGGCCACGGCAGCGCCGATCAGCTGAAATCCGACCCCGCCGTCCAGCGCGCCTATCTCGGCGGCGTGCCGCCGGCCACCGCCACACCGTCATCGTAACGCCCTGCCTGAGGAGAGAAAGCCATGTATGAAATTTCGCTGCTGCTCGAAAGCAAGGATGTTCCCGCATCGAACGGCGCAACGTTCGATCGCCTGAACCCGGTCACCGGCGACCTCGCAAGCCGCGCCGCGGCCGCCCAGATCGCGGATGCGAAGCGCGCGGCCGACACGGCCGCAGCCGCCTTTCCTGCATGGTCCGCCACCGGTCCGAATGCAAGGCGCGCGATCCTGCTGAAGGCAGCCGACCTGCTGGCGTCGAAGACGCCGCAGTTCATCGAGTTGATGGCCGCGGAAACCGGCGCCACCGCGGGCTGGGCCGGGTTCAACGTCCACCTTGCCGCCGGCATGCTGCGCGAAGCGGCCGCCATGACCACGCAGATTTCAGGCGAGGTCATCCCCTCGGACAAGCCGGGCTGCATCGCGATGGCCGTGCGCCAGCCCGCCGGCGTGGTGCTGAGCATGGCGCCGTGGAACGCGCCGGTCATTCTCGGCGTGCGCGCCATCGCGCTGCCGCTGGCGTGCGGCAACACCGTGGTGCTGAAGGCCTCCGAAATCTGCCCGGGCACCCACCGGCTGATCGCCGAATGCCTGCGCGACGCCGGCCTGCCGCCGGGCGTGCTCAACGTCATCACCAACGCGCCGGAGGATGCCCCTGCCCTGATCGAGATGCTGATCGGCCATCCAGCCGTGCGCCGCGTCAACTTCACCGGCTCGACCCGCGTCGGCCGCATCATCGCGCAGGTGGCGGCGAAATATCTGAAGCCGGCTTTGCTCGAACTCGGCGGCAAGGCGCCGATGATCGTGCTCGACGATGCCGATATCGATGCCGCGGTGGCCGCGGCTGCGTTCGGCGCCTTCATGAACCAGGGCCAGATCTGCATGTCGACCGAGCGCCTCGTCGTCGACGAGAAGATCGCCGATGCGTTCGTGACCAAGCTCGCGGCAAAGGCCGGATCGCTGGTCGCCGGCGATCCCCGCAAGGGCAATGCGCCGCTGGGCTCGCTGATCGGCACGGATGCAGCGGCCCGCATCCAGGCCCTGATCAACGACGCCGTCGGCAAGGGCGCCAAGGTGGTAGCCGGCGGACGCAGCGAGGGCACGCTGATGTCGGCGACCGTGATCGACGGCGTCAACTCATCGATGCGGATCTATGGCGAGGAATCGTTCGGTCCGGTGGTCTCTGTCGTGCGCGTCAACGGCGTGGATGAAGCCGTTCGCGTCGCCAACGACACCGAGTATGGGCTGTCGGCCGCCGTGTTCGGCCGCGACATCGCCCGCGCGTTCGAGGTCGCCAAGCGGATCGATTCCGGCATCTGCCACGTCAACGGCCCGACCGTACACGACGAGGCGCAGATGCCGTTCGGCGGCGTCAAGGCGTCAGGCTATGGCCGTTTCGGCGGCAAGGCCGGCATCGCCGAGTTCACCGAATTGCGCTGGATCACGATCGAGACCGGACCGCAGCATTATCCGATCTAGCTCTTGGTCTTGACGCGGAAGATCACGGGCAAGGTGAAGCTCAGGCCTTCGTCGGCGATGACAGGCGGCGGCATCGGCACTGGATCGGAGCGCCGAACCATCGCCAGCGCCGCCTCGTCGAAGGCCGGATCGCCCGAGCCCTTTTCGATCTCGGTCGAGAGCACGTGGCCCATGCGGTCGAGCGTGAAGCGAATCTGGATCTCGGCAGATTTTTGCTGCCGCTCTTTTGGGTAGCGCTTGTGCTTGTCGAGATGCGCGACCAGCTCCTTCTGCCAGGTCGCTCGCGCACGTCGTGCGCTCTCGCCGGTGCCGATCACCGGCGCCACAGAACGCTGTCCCTCCGGCATTTCCTCGGAGCTCGGCGTTGCGGTGGCCTCGGAGGCGACCGACTCGGGGGACGCTTGCGTCTGCACCGCCGCGATCTTCGGGTCGTCCTCTTTCGGCTTCTTCGTCTCGGTCTCCGTCACCATCCGATCGGCCTCTTCGGGCTCGGTCGGCTTGTCCTGCGGCAGGTCGGTTTCCTTCGCCTCCGCATTCTGCTCAGGAAGCGGCGGCGAGTGCGCGGAAGCATCGGTGTCCGGCCCCGGCGGCAGGTCGGTCACCTCGCGGCGCAGGGCGGCCATTTCGAGCCCGACCTCGATCGCCGTCGCGCCGAGGGCGTTATCGGACTCTTCGGTCTGCAAATGCGCGATCGCCAGCGCAGCGCCGCCAACGTGAAGCGCCAGCGCGATCACCGCGGCTGTAATCCAGAGCCGCCGCGAGGGCTTTTGCTCGTCGAGCCCGATCAAGGTTTTGCCGGCGCCACCGGCGCCGCCGCTGCATCAGGAACGCCTTCGAGCGCCACCAGCTTGAGCTTGGAATAGCCGCCGGCACGCAGGATTTCGAGCACGTTCATCAACTCGCCATAGGGCACGGCGCGGTCGGCACGCAGGAAGATGTAACGCTCCTTGCTGGCGTCCGGCATCGCATCAAGCGAACGCACCAGATCGACGCGCTTGACCATGTCCTCCCCGATCGCAACGGAGAGGTCCGGCTTGATGCTGACGTAAGTTGGCTTGTCCGGCTTCTTCTGCGGGGTCGCGGTCGATGTCGGCAGATCAATAGGAAGATCGACGGTCGAGAGCGGGGCCGCGACCATGAAGATGATCAGGAGAACGAGGATGACGTCGATGAACGGCGTGACATTTATCTCATGCGATTCCGCGAAATCGCTGTCGTCATCGTGGTCATGTTCTGCGATCGAGGCGCCCATCGCCTACTCCGCCGCCGTACGGGAATGCGAACTGACATGGGTGCGATCGAGATCGCGCGACAACAGCCGCGCCGCAGCGCCCGACGCACGGCTGACCAGCTCCATGTAGCCCTTGGTCACCCGCGAAAAGTGATTGTAGATGATAACGGCGGGGATTGCAGCAACCAATCCGATGGCGGTTGCGAGCAGAGCCTCGGCGATGCCGGGTGCCACCACGGCAAGGTTCGTGGTCTGCGATTTCGAAATGCCGATGAAGCTGTTCATGATGCCCCAGACCGTGCCGAACAGTCCGACGAAGGGCGACGTCGCGCCGATGGTCGCGAGCAGTCCCATGCCGAGCCGGATACGCCGCGCTTCGGCGCGCACGATTTCGGCAAAGCTCGATGCCGCGCGCTCCTTGATGCCGGCATCGCTCGAGATGCCCGCCGACAGCCGCGCCTCGCGCATTGCCGCCGCCAGGAAGGACGCCAGCACGCTGCCCTTGGCGCCGAGTGCGAATTGCGCTTCCGCCAGCGACCGCGCGTCTGCGATCTTGGCCAGTGCCGAGCGCACCTTGCGCTGAACGACGGTCAGCTCCAGCATCTTGGCGATGAAGATCGTCCAGGTGACCAGCGAAGCAAAGGCAAGGCCGATCATGACCGCCTTGACCACCACGTCGGCCGACTTGAACATCGACCATGGCGACAGTTCCTTGAGCTCGGCGGCCGCCGCCTTCAGCAATTTGCCCTCGCGCTCGGCCTGCGTCGCTGCGTCCGAAGGCGCGGCCGGCGCAGCCGCTGCCTGGGGCAGCGCGGCCGGAGGCTGCGATTGCGATACCGCGGGCGATTGCTGAGCCGCAGGGGCCATGCCCTGCTGGGCCGACGACGGCGCCGCCAGCGACAGCATCGCCAGCGCCGAGATCATCACCAACGTCGTCACGCGAGAAAGAGTCATGTTCTTCATACTTCGGCCCAGTAGCGGATCAGGTTGCGATTGGTCAATTTGACCGTTTCAGGGTCGTCTCGCCCGAGCCGCTCTACCAGGGCCTGGATCGCGGTATCGAGATCGAAGACGAGGCTGCGGGCGTCTGCATCCCGTACCATGCTCTGCAGCCAGAAAAAAGCCGCTACACGCATACCTCGTGTGACCGTCGAGGCCAGATGCGAGCTAGACGCAGGCTAATGCACGAGGCTCCCCGCCCCGAACTTGATCTCATGTGAGTCATAGAGGTCCTCCACTATCACTTCGCTACCGTCGTATTCGTCCGGTTCCGACGGGCACAGCGTCACCGAGAGGTGAGTCCGGAGATCCGCAATCCCGTGAGACGATCTCCCCTCACCGCGTTGTCGACATGAAGGCCGAATTGGTGGCCGTGTGAGGCCACGTAGCGGTTAAACAGCGGCGGAACGAACTGCAGCAGGGGTCGCCGCTGCGATGAATTCTGGACTGGTGGTCAGCGTCGAAAGCACGCAACGGCCGAGCATACCGCGCACCGCGCCTGCGGTGGAGCGGCCATCTTCCACACGGGCCGCGACATGATGCGGCGGAGGTCCGCCACATCGGTCGCGATGTACATTCCGATACAAACCAGCATTCCAGCCGTCCCTTAGAATTTGTCTAGAACCGTGCCGAGAGCGCCATGCTCACGCTGCATCCAGGCGCCACGAACACGAATGGTGTCGCGTTCCGATCAGGGCGCATCGTAGCCGAGCTAGCTTGTCAGGCTTGGCGACCAACCGTTTTGCGTTCCGGTTCCTGTTAACCTCCCTTACAAGCGTTCTAAGGAATGCCGGGAAATCCTGGAAAGTCAGCACTGGTTGTTCGTCCAACTTTCATCAATCAAACCGTGCCGGCGGCTTCATCAGCGGAAACAGCTCACCGACCGTCGATCGTGCAATCTGCCCTACGCGATCAGCGTCGTCCATGCCGGCAATGCTGATGCCCCCACGACGGCGACGCGCGCAATCAGGCCCATGATCAGAATCCGACGCGCCATTCCTGCGCGCACTCACGCCCGGAGCTCGCAATAGAATGGCGACGGCAGCGAGCCGCCCACCGCGACGGCCAACCTTTCCAATTGTTTAGGATTCTCAAGCCTTAGTGTTTGTACAGGCTGAGCACGCGAACGTTATATCGGAGGAATTGGGGAACTTCCGGAAATCCGTGAATCATGTCGAGGTCGCGCACCATCCGTTGGGCTTTGCCGGTCGTCGCAATCGCCGCACTGGGCTATCTGGGCTGGCAGCGATTCCAGAGCGGAGACCATGCACCGCAAGCTGAAGCACAGAAAGCCGCGCCCGCCCGTGCCGCCGTTCCGGTGCGGATTGCCACGGTCGAAAAAGCCGATTTTCCGGTCTACCTGACCGGGCTCGGCACCGTGCAGGGTTTCAACACCGTCGTCGTCCGCACCCGCGTCGACGGCCAGATCAATCGGATCGCGTTTCAAGAGGGCCAGGTCGTCAAGGAAGGCGACACGCTGGTCGAGATCGATCCGCGGCCGTTCCAGTCTGCGCTCGATCAGGCCAAGGCCAAGAAGGCGCAGGACGAAGCCAACCTCGCCAATGCCAACCTCGACCTGCAGCGCTATACCAAGCTCGGCGAATTCGCGACCCGGCAACAGACCGATACGCAGCGTTCCACCGTCGCGCAGCTCACCGCGCAGATTCAGGCTGATGCAGCGATGATCGAGACCGCGCAGACGCAGCTCGATTACGCCACCGTCAAGGCGCCGATCTCCGGCGTCGTCGGGCTACGCCAGGTCGACGTCGGCAACATCGTCAATGCCGCAACCCAGACCGGCATCGTGACCATCGCCCAGATCGAGCCGATCGCCGTGATCTTCACCGCGCCGGAAGACCAGTTGCCGGATATCAAGGCCGCGCTGGCCGCCGGCTCTCCCCAAACCATTGCGCTCTCAACCGACGGCAAGCGCGTGCTTTCCGCCGGCACGCTTTCGCTGATCAACAACCAGGTCGACACGTCGAGCGGCACCGTCCGCCTCAAGGCCGTGTTCGACAACAAGGATCACGCGCTGTGGCCGGGCCAGTCGGTCTCGACTCGGCTGCTGATTGCGACGTTGAAGGACGCCACCGTGATTCCCGACGACGCTGTTCAGCATGGCCCCAACGGTCTTTACGCCTATCTGGTCAACAAGGAGAACAAGGCCGAACTCCGCAAGATCAAGGTGACGCGCTCGATCGATGGCCGCTCCATGGTCGATGAGGGGCTTTCGCCCGGCGAGCAGGTGATCACGGCCGGCCAGTTCAAGGTTCAGCCGGGCACGCTGGTGTCGACGGCGGTCGCCAGTTCGGATCAGGCTAAGGTTGCCGGCGAATGAGCGAGGGAATCTCCGCACCCTTCATCCGCTATCCGATCGGCACCTCGTTGATGATGGCGGGGATCCTGTTCGTAGGCCTCGTCGCCTATCCACTGCTGCCGGTCGCGCCGCTGCCGCAGGTCGATTTTCCGACCATTCAGGTTTCGGCGTCGCTGCCCGGCGGCAGCCCGGAAACCATGGCGTCGTCGGTGGCGCAGCCGCTGGAACGCCAGCTCGCGCAGATTCCCGGCGTCGCGCAGATGACCTCGACGAGCTATCTCGGCACCGCGGCGATCACGATCCAGTTCGACCTGAACCGCCCGATCGACGCCGCCGCCAACGACGTGCAGGCGGCGATCAACGCCGCCAGCGGCCAGTTGCCGAAGAGCCTGCCCTCGCCGCCGACCTATCGCAAGGTCAACCCGGCGGACTCGCCGATCCTGCTCCTGTCGGCAACGTCTGACACGCTGCCGCTGACGACCGTGAGCGACGCCGTCGACGCCCAGCTCGCGCAGCAGATCAGCCAGATCTCGGGTGTTGCCCAGGTCATCATCGGCGGCCAGCAGAAGCCGGCGATCCGTATCCAGATCGACCCGGCCAAGCTCGTGGCCAAGGGCCTGTCGCTGGAAGACGTGCGCAGCCAGATCGCGATCACGACCGTCGACAGCCCCAAGGGCAATATCGACGGCGAGCACCGCGCCTACACCATCTACGCCAACGACCAATTGCCGAATTCGAAGGACTGGAACGACGTCATCATTGCCTACCGCAACGGCGGGCCGTTGCGGATCCGCGACATCGGCCAGGCCGTGACCGGGCCGGAAGACGCCAAGCAGGCGGCCTGGGCCAACGGCAAGCGCGGCGTGTTCCTGGTGATCTTCAAGCAGCCCGGCGCCAACGTTATCGAGACCGTCGACAAGATCAAGGCGACGCTGCCGCGGCTGGTAGCCGCCATTCCGCCGGCAATCAAGATCGAGGTGATCAGCGACCGCACCCAGACCATCCGCGCCGCCGTCGAGGACGTGCAGTTCACCTTGCTCCTGACCATTGCGCTGGTCGTGATGGTGATCTTCGTCTTCCTGCGCAGCTTCTGGGCCACCGTGATCCCGACGGTCACGGTGCCGCTGGCGCTGCTCGGCGCCTGTGCGCTGATGTGGGTGTTCGGCTATACGCTCGACAATCTCTCGCTGATGGCGCTCACGATTGCCGTGGGTTTCGTGGTCGACGACGCCATCGTGATGCTGGAAAACATCACGCGCTATATCGAGGAAGGCGAAAAGCCGCTCGCCGCCGCCTTCAAGGGCGCCAGCGAGATCGGCTTCACCATCGTCTCGATCAGCATCTCGCTGGTCGCGGTGCTGATCCCGCTATTGCTGATGGGCGGCATCATCGGCCGGCTGTTCCGCGAATTCGCGGTGACGCTCGCCATGACCATTTTCGTGTCGATGATCGTCTCGCTGACGCTGACGCCGATGATGGCCTCGCGCTTCCTGCGCGCACACGGCGAAACCAGGCACGGCCGGTTCTACCAATGGAGCGAGCGCGGCTTCGACGCGATGCTGCGCGTCTATGAACGCGGCCTCGACCTCGCGCTGCGCTGGAAGCTCACCACGCTGATGATCTTCTTCGCCACGCTGGGATTGTCGGTCTACCTCTTTGTCATCATCCCGAAGGGCTTCTTTCCGCAGCAGGACAACGGCCTGATCACGGCCACCTCGGAGGCCAGCCAGGACATTTCCTTTGCCGACATGAAGCGGCATCAGGAGGAACTCGGCAAGATCGTGCAGGCCGATCCAGATGTGGCCTCGGTCGCGATGGCGATCGGCGGCAGCGGCCGCGCCGGCAACAATGGCAGCCTCTTCATCACGCTGAAACCGCGCGACGAGCGCAAGGCGAACGCGCAGCAGATCATCGCGCGGCTGCGTCCGCAGTTGGAGAAGGTCGAAGGCGCCCGCCTCTATATGCAGGCGGCGCAGGATGTGCGGCTCGGCGGCCGGCCGACGCGAACCCAGTTCGAGTTCACGCTGCAGGACGCTGATTTGGCCGAGCTGAACGAATGGGCGCCGAAGATTCTGGCGAAGATGCAGACGCTGCCGGAGCTGCGCGACGTCGCCACCGACCAGCAGACCAACGGCACCACGCTGGAGCTGAAGATCAACCGCGACACCGCCGCCCGCTACGGCATCCAGCCGCAACTGATCGACGACACGCTCTATGATGCGTTCGGCCAGCGGCAGGTGACGCAATATTTTACCCAACTCAACACCTACAAGGTGGTGCTGGAAGTGCTGCCGGAGCTGCAGGGCAGCCTCGACACGCTGAACAAGATCTACGTGAAATCGCCCACCACCGGCGACCAGGTGCCGCTCTCGACCTTTGCCACCTGGACCAGCGTGCCGGTACGGCCATTGTCGATCAGCCATCAGGGCCAGTTTCCGGCGATCACGATCAGCTTCAACCTCGCGCAAGGGGTGGCACTCGGACAGGCGACTGACGCGGTGCAGAAAGCGATGGTCGAGCTTGGCGCGCCGACGACGCTCAATTCGAGCTTCCAGGGCACCGCGCAGGCATTCCAGCAATCACTCGGCACCGTGCCGCTGTTGATCCTCGCCGCGCTTGTCGTGGTCTATCTGATCCTCGGCATCCTCTACGAGAGCTACATCCACCCGATCACGATCCTGTCGACGCTGCCGTCAGCCGGCGTCGGTGCGCTCGCCATCCTGATGCTGTTCGGGTTCGACTTCAGCCTGATCGCGCTGATCGGCATCGTGCTGCTGATCGGCATCGTGAAGAAGAACGGCATCATGATGGTCGACTTCGCGATCACGGCCGAGCGCGACGAGAACCTGGAGCCTGAAGCTGCGATCCGCAAGGCGGCGCTGTTGCGCTTCCGCCCGATCATGATGACGACGATGGCGGCGCTGCTCGGCGGCGTGCCGCTGATGCTCGGCACCGGCACGGGCTCGGAAATCCGCCAGCCGCTGGGCTATGCCATGGTCGGCGGGCTGCTCGTCAGCCAGGCGCTCACGCTGTTCACGACGCCGGTGGTCTATCTCTATCTCGACCGGCTTTCGAACACGTTTGCGCGGTGGGGCCGTTCTTCCAATCCTAACCATGCGCATTCGGACGCCCACGGATCGGTCAAGCAGGCGGCCGAATGACTTGACTTTAAGTTGCAACCAGCACATCCGAATGATGTTTATTTCGGAGCTGGATAGTGAACATTGCCATAAAGCTTGCGGTTGCAACCGTAATAACGCTCTCCTTTTTCGCACAAAGCCAGGCCCAGGCGCCCAAGGCCAAGAATGCCCCCGCCACGGCGCAGGCCACGCCGTCCCCCGCCGCTGCTGCAGCCGAGGGCGCAAACGCACCGACGCCTCCGGGCTGGATTGCGCGGTGCAGCAGCGCCAGCCGCGGCGCGCCGCTCGAATGCGCGATCGAGCAGACCGCGGTTCTGACCAAGACCGGCCAGCTCATCGTGCTGATCAATATCCGCGTGCCCGCCGACACCCGTGCGCCGATCGCCCTCGTGCAATTGCCGCTTGGGCTCAATCTGCCGGCCGGCGCCAAACTTCAGGTCGATGACGGCAAGACGTCCGACCTGCAGATCCAGACCTGCGAGGCCCGCGGCTGCTACGCCAACCTGCAGATTTCGCCCGAAATGCTCACCGCGTTGAAATCCGGCAAGCAGTTGAAGGTCTCGTTCCAGAATCTGGCCAAGGAAACGATTGCGATCCCGATGCCGCTGGCGGACTTTGCGGCGGCGTACGACAAGATCAAGTAACGCTCTCTCCACGACATTGCGAGCGAAGCGAAGCAATCCATCGCTCGGCATAACGGATAGATGGATTGCTTCGTCGCTTTCGCTCCTCGCAATGACGAAACCGCGAGCGGAGCCCTACTGCCGCGCCATCTCCGCCGCGCCCACCCCCTCACCGTCCAGCTTCTGGTCCTCGTGCATGTCGACCGTCACCTTCAGCAACTGCCCGGTAAATTCGAACGGCGCCTCATAGTGCGAGACAGCGCTTGCGCGGTCGCGACCGATATCGAGGCCAGACCATGAGATGAAATTGTTGAAGGCGAACTGGGTCTGGATCGAGCCTGACGGCTCGCCGTCGATCAGCAGCGTATAGGCGGTCACGCCGGTGCGGGAGCCTTTTGCGGGCGGCTCTCTGCGTACCAGGCGCTCGACATGCACGCCGAGCCGGTGCGCCCCTGCCGGCACCTTGCGGTCGGAGGTTACGATTTCATGGCCGCCACCGATATTGAGATCGTGCACCAGAAAACCGTCCTTGATGTAGAGGCTGTAGCCCGAGGTCGCATCGCCATGGGCGATCAGCACGCCCTCCGCCCCCTCCTCGCCGATCTCGACATGGGCCTCGATGGTGTAGCTGCGGCTGCGCACATCGGGCGCGACGTCGGTCGGCACGTGGCCCATGCCGGCGTGAAAGGTGAACTTGTTGCGCGCGCCATGGAAGCGCGCTGCGTTCTCGGCAAAGCGCGGGCCGAAGCGGTCGTCGAGCGGCAGCACATTGTGCTTCTCGGCCTCGCTCCACCACAGCTTGATCATCGCCTCAAGCCGTCCGGGTTCCTTTGCCGCGAGATCGTCGGTTTCGGAAAAGTCCTGCGCCAAATGAAACAGCTCCCATTTGTCGTTCTCGAACGGCGTGCCCGAGGGATGAAAGGCGACCGCCTTCCAGCCGTCGTGCCAGAGGCCGCGATGGCCGAACATCTCGAAATATTGCGGCGAGCACTTTGACGGCGCCGATGCATCGGTGACGGAACGCGCAAAGCTCTCACCTTCGAGCGGCATCTGGACAACACCACCGATCTCCGAGGGCGGCGCGATGCCGATCAGGTCGAGCAAGGTCGGCGTCAGGTCACAGGCATGGACGAACTGATGGCGCACCGCGCCGCGCGCCGCGATCCTGTTCGGCCATGTCATGATGAAGGGATCGCGGATGCCGCCGCCATGGGTGTTCTGCTTGTAACGCCGCAGCGGCGTGTTCGACGCCATCGCCCAGCCATGCGGGAAATTGCTGTGCGAGTCCGGCCCGCCGATGTCGTCGATCCGGCGCAGCTTTTCCGCTGGTGGTTCGGGGCGGAAATTATACGGCCCCATCGCGTTGACAAATCCCCACTGCCCGCCCTCCTGGCTGGCGCCGTTATCCGACAGCACCAGGATCAGCGTGTTGTCGCGGATGCCGGCCTTGTCGAGAAAGCCGATCAGCCGCGCCAGATGCTGGTCGGCGTGGTCGAGCATGCCGGCAAAAGCCGCCTGCAGCCGCGTGAAGACGCGCCTTTCGTCGGCACTATGCTCGTCCCATGCCTTCACGCCGTCATTGCGCGCGGGCAGCCTTGTCTCCTCCGGCACGAGGCCCATCGCCTTCTGCCGCGCGATGCGCTGCTCGCGTTCGACGTCCCAGCCATGAGCGAACCTCGCGTCATAGCTCTTGATGATATCCATCGGTGCCTGGTGCGGCGCGTGGCAGGCGCCGAGCGCCACCCAGGTCAGCCAGGGGGTGTCGGGGCGATCGGCAGTGTGATCAGCGATGAAGCGGATCGACTGGTCGATCAAATCAGACGTGAGGTGATAGCCCTCCGCATAGGTCCCAGGCGGGTCGATGTGGGCATTGTCGGATACGAGCTCCGGCGCGAACTGATCCGTCTCGGCATCGAGAAAGCCATAGAAGCGATCAAAGCCGCGGCCGAGCGGCCAGCCGTCGAACGGCCCGGTGGCGCCGCTTTCGGTGAGCGGCGTGACATGCCATTTGCCTACCATGTAGTTGCGATAGCCGTGCGGCCGCAGCATTTCCGCCAGCGTCCCCGCCTCGCGCGCGATCTTGCCGCGATAGCCGGGATAGCCGCTGTCGAAATTGGCGAGGCAGCCGACGCCGACCGAATGATGGTTGCGCCCGGTCAAAAGCGCCGCGCGCGTCGTCGAGCACATCGCCGTGGTGTGAAAGCTCGAATAGCGCAGGCCTTCGGCGGCGAGCCTGTCGATGGTCGGCGTCTTGATCGCCGAGCCGTAACAGCCGAAATCGGAGAAGCCGACATCGTCGAACAGCACGACCAGGATGTTCGGCGCGCCCTCCGGAGGCTTGGCGGCCTGTGGCCACCAGGGCTTTGAGCCCGCCACCGTCTTGCCAATCGTGCCGCCGAACGGTTTTGCGCTGCCTGCCGCCATCGCCTACTCCCTTTTATCCGCTTCCCGGGTTGATCCCGTGGGTTCGCCGCGTGCCTCGCGTCCGGCGCCGGTCGACCGCCTCGTGCCACCATTGCCTAAAACCATAATCCGAATTATCATTATGATTACTTCGAACGGAGAAGCAAGTTCCGGATGCAGCGATCGGCCGAATTCGACCTTCCCGGCGTTACCCCGTCGCGGCAGAAGCGCAGCCGCGAGACCACGGCCGCCCTGCTCCAGGCCGGCGCGGAGATGCTGCGCACCCACAGCCTTGCGGAATTGTCGATCGAGGCGCTGTGCCGGCAGGTCGGCGCCACCGTCGGCGCCTTCTACAGCCGGTTCGACAGCAAGGACGCCTATTTCAACGCGCTGATGGCGCTGGCCGCGCGCGACGGCGAAAGCAGGCTCCTGCGCATGAAGGAGGACAAGCGGCTGACTGAGGCCGATCTTGCCGATCTCAGCCGCCTTCTCGTCCGCGGCACCATCGGCTGGATCCGCAAGCATGAGGGCGTGCTGCGCGCCGCGCTCCAGCACGACGACACGCGGCCGGACCGCTGGTCCACGTTCAAGGAGCTAGCTCGCGCCAACGTCGCCAATGCCACGCCCATCCTGCTCGATGTGATGGGCCGCGACCGCAAGGCGGCAAAGACCCGCGCCATCGCTTTCGGCTTTCAGGTCGTGCTGGGCACGCTGGTCAACGCGATCCTCAACGACCCCGGCCCGCTATCGGTTCACGATGAAGAGCTGGAGGCGCGGCTGGCGAATTGCCTGCTGCTGTTGCTGCGGGCCGAGATGATGCCCGCAGCGCCGGCCCGAGCTGCCGCGCGTCACGGGCGGAAGAAGTGACGGGCTGCTTAAGCTTTCAACACTTCAAATCCGAAGGGCGGAAGCCGAAAAATGCCCCCTCTTCCGCGCTTGCCAAAGACAGGACCAAGCGGGTAGAACGACGCCAACCTTGGCGCGGTGATTTGTCCAGATCCCGGCGCCGGCGATTGATCCAGATAGTCATATAAACTATTGATTATATTGGATAATCCATTGGGGAATGGTGTAACGGTAGCACAACAGACTCTGACTCTGTTTGTCTTGGTTCGAATCCAGGTTCCCCAGCCAGCCATAACACCTTGAAATCGTTGCGCTATTTCCATGTTTTTGAAGCGTTAATTGCTTATTAATGTGTTGCGCCTGTTGCGCCAAATTCCATAGCGTTTTCAGCGATTCCCCTGCATTCCCGGCAAATCGGCGCAACATGAGGCGCAACATGTGAGTGTGCTATGTGGATTACGGGGGACGGTCGAAATAGTTACTCAGTAGTTTGGATACGCCGTGCCACCATCGGTTGATGATTCGACCGAGATCAACATGACAATTCACAAACTGATCGACCCGCAGCCTGGAAATCCCACAGTCGTCAATCTCCGATGTCCGCATTGTCGCCATCAAGGCGCATTTAACGCCGTCAAGAATTGCAATGACGTCGCTTGGATCGAAGGCGTCAAAAACCAAGGTGGCAAGCTTGCGCCAACCGGCTTTTCAGCCGGCGCCCGCGTATGCCCCAACAACGAATGCCGCGGCTTAGTGCAAGTCGTCTTGCGCAATGGCCATTTGATCGAAAGTTATCCTCCAGAAACTATCGACTTCGACTCGACGGATCTTCCGCCGAATATTTTGGATTCTCTGGAAGAGGCAATCAAATCTCACGCGGCGGGTTGCTACAAAGCTAGCGCCCTGATGGTCCGGAGAGTTCTTGAAGAGCTTTGCGATGATAAGCAAGCCAACGGCGGCGATTTAAAGCAACGGTTGGCCAAACTAAGCCAGAGCGTGGTGGTCCCCAAAGAACTGCTCGATGCCGCGGACGAGCTTCGGTTGTTGGGCAATGATGCTGCGCACGTTAAAGCGAACAATTACAACGCCATCGGCCTAGACGAGTCAGCCTTGGCCATCGAACTGGCTAAGGAATTGCTAAAAGCGGTTTATCAATACACCAGCCTCGTGAGTAAGTTGAAAGCATTGAAAAAACCTTGAGGATATGCGCATGGGTGTTTTGGATGACGTAAGAAAATGGCTCAACGACGTTCCACTTTGGAAAGAGCTTGGAACAATACCCGACCGAACCAAGGCGCTCGAAGAGAAGGTTGCCGCCCTTGAGGCAATGCTAAACGGCAAGCGACCCGGCGATGTATGCCCGTTCTGCGGTGCTCAATCATTCCGCCTCGACAGAGTTGACATGCACGGCGACCGCGAAGTGTGGAAGTGTACGGACACGGCATGCGGAAAGTCCCGGGAAATTCGGCACGATCTCAACGCAAAAAACCGCCGATCCGGCACGGCACTGTTGGGCGGCAACCGGCGCTAAAGCCGCAATTCCCATTTCTCAGTGCTATTTCTGCCAAGGGCAAAAAACAGGGCTATGGCGACCGCAAGCACCAAGTCGTCATGGCTTCCCGATCGCGCATTGAAGGTGACGCGACCGCTTTCCGATACCTTGCGGGCGAAGTCCTTGAGTTCCTCGGCGAGCGCGCCGGCATCCGCGATATCAGCGGCGATTTTCAGTTCACCCGAATGAAGCCGCGCTTCCAGTTGCGAAATCAGGGTTTGCTTGGGCACATGGAAAATCGTGCCGTTGCTCGTCGTCTCAAATCCCGCGGTTATCAGCACACCATGCGGCCGCAAGCCGGCGCGCTGAAACATATCGAACACCGGCCGGCCGACGCCGGTATAATCCAGCACGAAATGCGCACCCACAAGCGGATCCCTCGCCAGCAGGTTAGCCACATGCTGGATTTGCGCCGGGTACGGCGTGCCCAATGGCAATCGCTCTAAGTGCCGAACATGAAAACTCTCGATGCGCTCTTGCCGCAGCACCTTTGATGCCTCGTCGGGAATCATTTTTCCAGTGCCGCGCACGATGTGTTCCAGAGCACAAACCGCAGTCGGGTCTACAGACTGGCCGATATCGGCAGCCACAATCCATTCGTGTCGCGCCTTGACGTACTGACGGCGCCAACTGCGCTGTTCTAGCTCTGTCGTCATCTCCATAGCGCTTTGACCTTTGTTGAAAATGCCGCCTCGATTATCGACGTGTTGAAAGCAGCGGTGTCGCTATCGAGGAATTCACAACCGTATTCCTCGGCGAACCGGGACTCGCCCAAATTCTTGCGTTCACGCGCCAGGAATTCCGGAGTGATGCGCGGGCACGATCCGAGCTTAATGTGGATCCGGTCCCAATCTGGATCGTTGTTTGTCCACGTCTCGTAATACGTTCCGCGGCGGCCGGCGGGGGTCGACAGATAAACGAGCTGCGCCTTGGGATTCGTCGCCAGCATGGGCCTGAGCGCCGCTATCAACTCGTCACTGCATCTTGCCGTCTCGTCGACGATCGCCAGGCGCACATTTGCCAAGCCGCGCAGCGTGTCGCCGTCATTGTCTCCGGGTAGTGCCAGCATGCGGCTGCCGTTCTCGAACCCAATGCGGCGCGCGGCGTCGCCCACCAGGGCGGGCGCGTCCTTGATCCGATTGTAGGTGCGGCGGCAGCGCAGCACGAATTCATCGGACAGGCGCTGCGCCGGCGCGATAGCCAGCACGAGGCTATCCGGTTCGGTCGTGGCCACAGACAGGGCCTTGACGACGGCCGCTTCGGTTTTGCCGTGTTGGCGAGGAACGAGCATGATCGTCTGCGGCGCGGTGGAGCGCACGAACTGCTCTTGCCACGGGTCTAGGGCGATATCCGCGTCAGCGGCGAGCAATGCCGGGTCGCACGCATAGGCTAGGGCCTTGGCCATTTGGCTCATGGCAGCGGGACCGGGCACGGTGGCAACTTGGTTGGCGTGGCCTCGATAACGGGTGGCGCCGCAACCGGCATGGCCTCTATCACCTTGGCGGGCTTGCGGGCCCTACTGGTGATGTCCTCCGCGGCCTGCGTCTCGATGCCAGCCAGTGCACGGCCAACGGCTATGCGCGCCTCTGGGAACGGCGCCAGGGCCTTGAGCAGCACTTCGCGCAAGCGGAGATAGTCGGGATGCGTCAACAGGTGCTGGTGGCGCTGTTCGGTGACGTTGACCAAAACGCCAAGCAGCTTGCTGACGAGCTGCAGGTTAGCCGTCACGGCGCCCTCGCCGCGAATGGCCGCGCTCGCGTCCCCGGTCTCGACGGCTAGTTCGATGTGGCTGGCGAGCCGCGCACGCTGATGCACGAGGTGGTGCAGCAGGTTCTCGCCCTCGCTTACCTTGAGCGCGTCCAGGTCGACCGCGCTGGGGTGTAGCGCGTGCTGTACGGCCGCCATCATCTGGGGCGATAGGTGGTTCTTGCCGTGCCGCTGTACGCTATGCGGTGACAGTCCGAACCGCTTTGCAATGGCGTCGTGGCCAAGGCCATGCGCCAACGCTACGTCAACGGAATGCCGATGCGGGGATTGACAGACTTGGCAGTTGCCGCGGCCGGGCTTGCCGGGTTCGGGTGTGATCATACAATTGATATATTTCGACGAGTAACGGATATACAATCCGATATTCGGCCCTGAATGCTTCGAAACTGCGCGCAAACAGGGCCGAAAACGAGCGCGTTTTAATAATCAGTAGCGACGCTTGCAGACCCCTTCAATGTATTCACGCAGTCCGCAAGCATAGCTCAGCCCTAAGCGTCTGATCTGCACGCTGTAGCCTTTCGCAGCAGCATCCTCTTGCAGTTGCTCGGCGCGACGCTTGTAATAGTACTGATGGTCGCTCGGATCGGTCATGTCACCCAGACTGCCGATGTTCGCTTCGGTCCACTCCCGAAGGAATGCTTCGAAATCTTCTCGTTCACTCATTGCCCACCTATCGACGGAACGGCACCACGTTGCTGCCGGGCGGTCGTGGCCACGGTTCGCCGTCATCGTCCCAATAGACGTGACGATCGGCGATCACCTGAATGTCGGCGCCTGTCATGCCGGCCACCCGGCCAGCTTCCCACAGTTCAGCCAACGCCGCTGCAACTTGATCGGACGCGCTCTGCGGAATAGCGGCACTGTTCACGATCTTGGCCATGCCGTGAGCGTTTGCCACGGCCGCCGCAAATGTCTGTTCGATTTCCATGTGGTGTTCTCCGTCGTTGGCCGCGCGACAACCATGGCACAATTCAAAAAGTAATGCAATTACAAATAGTTATGTAAACAAATTACACGCGTGTTGCTTATTTCCATTGCCATCATCACCGCGGGGCCAGGGCGTGATGGACGCGGGTTTCCATTGTGCAATCCAGTCAACACGGAAGTGAGGTAGCAGGAGTAGCACTTCCTCAGATTCTAAGCGTCTAGGCGCTGACGTCTGGAATCCAGAGATGTGCTACTCCTGCTACCCGTACATCATTTTACCGTTCCGGCACCGGCGGCATTGTGATTGGCCGCAACCGAACGCCTTTGAATCCGCGAGCGCCATTCCTGCCCGATGCCTCAAAGCCCTTACTCGCCAGCGCCTCGTAAAACTCGGTTGCGTTTCCGATTCGCTCGCGGGCGTTGTTGGCCCATCCCGACCATGACGCAAACAATTCTGTGCGGGCTGCCCATGTGCCTATCGCCTGCTCGCACCGTTCGTCCAACCAAGTTGCCAACGCATCTTGGCCGGACAGGTATTCTTCCGTTGCCGCCCGAACCGCCGCAGGTGGTTGCAAGCCGTCCCGCTGCCACGCCAAGCAGCCTTCCACCATCCATTGCAGGATGCCGCCCCATTCGGCTTTGAGCCTTTCAGGCAGCGCCGCGTCGCGTTCTGCGGCAGGAATTTGGACGGTGAAAGGAATCATGTTCATGCGCCGGCGGATTGCCTCGTCGACGGTGCTAAGGCGGGGCTTGTGATTTCCGGCAATGATCAGCTTGAACGTTGGGATATACTCGAAAAAGTCCCGGCCCATGAAGCGCGCCGATATCGGGTCGCCACCTGTCAGAGATTTGATTTTAGACTCTGCCCATTTCCGGCCTTTCTCTGTCTCGCTGGCCATGACGAACCGCGAGCCGCGCAGTCCGGCTAGGTCGGTCGGGTGACGGTCGCCAGCGTTCGCGCTGTCCGTAAACGTCGCCATGGGCGCGGTCTTGGCATAGTCGGCCAGGATGCCCGCCACGGTGTTGAGCAAAACGCCTTTGCCGTTGCCGCCTTGGCCATACAGGAAGAAAAGCACCTGCTCGCGAGTGTCACCTGTCAACGCGTAGCCAAGCATTCGTTGGACAAAGCCGATTAGCTCGGCATCGCCGGCAAGAGACTTGTGCAGGAACGCCTTCCATGTCGGGCAATCGCCACCGGCTGCAACGGCGGTTGATTTAGTCATGTGGTCGTCGGGGCGAGATTCGCGAATGACACATGTGCGCAGGTCAATGACGCCGCCGGGCGTATTCAATAGCCACGGGTCAGCGTCCCAGATAGCGGCCTCGGTGGCAATGCGGGGATCCGTCTTGGCCATACGTTCGACGGCCGCGACGGTTTTCGCGGACAGGATTTTGCGCGCATCCTGCAGATGCATGCCGCTGCCCATTTTGCGGAGATGTTCGCGAACAAGATTATAGGCGCGGGCCGTCTTATCGGTTTGCCATCGGGCACCGTCCCACCGCAGCCACCTGCCCCACTCTTCGCAGTGTCGCAGTTCTCTGACGTGCTCGCCTGCAAAATCCAGCGCCAGACTATCGTCGGCGTCCATCGGAAGCACTTCGCCGCGCGGTCCCATGAGCGTACCGCCGCGCGGCATGAGCGCACCACCGGGAGGGGGCGGCAAGGGGACCGGGCACGGCGGAATCTGTCCAGGCGCCAGCGGCGGCGAGACCATGGTGGCAACGCCTGCGAATATCGCTGCGGCCGATTTGCGAACGTGGAATTTTCGGCCGGTCAATTGCTCGGCGCGCCTGATCAGCGTGCCAACCCGCCGATAACTCTTGCCGGGCCTTTCGGCGGCATCCATTCGGTCCCACTGGTAAAGGAATTCGTCCTCGTCAACGTCTTTCCATGTTATTTGCCGCGCAACTTCGCGGGCCGTTTCGGTATCGCCAAGCGCCAGTTTGATTGCGCCTAGCCCGGTGAATTTCCAGCTTTCTTCATCGTCGAATTCGCCGCGCGCATCGAGCGCAGCAATCACCGCAGCGATATCGTCGGGGTCGCTCTGTCCGGCCGTGCCCGCTTGATACTCGACAACGGGCAATTGCATCTTTTCTAGCAATCCGGGCGTGCAGTCATATTGCTTGTCCGCCGAGTTGGTCAGCACGTAACGCTTTGCGCCGAATGCCGAGCCGGGCGCGACACAATAGCCACGGTTGCGCACGCTGATTAACTCGCGGTCCTTTTCGCCATCGGCAAGCGGGCGCGCGTGCGACGTCATGCGCGGTTTCCAAAGGCCCCTTATCTGCTCGGGATCAACGTCGGCGGGACGGTCCACCATGAAATGATAGCCGCCGCTCGGCGAGATGCAGTAAGCTTCAAGCCAGGGAGAACCGATCTCGGCGAGGAAATCGGCAAAGGCAATAAGGGCTAGTTCCTGACCAACGTGCCCCACGTCGAGGTCGAGCAACAGCTTCCCCGACATGAACGCATTGATGCCGAGCATGTAGCCTTCGGCAAGCCACGCTTCCCACTGCTTGCGGTCCGGTGACGATTCAGTTTTCCATTTGTACGCGGGATTCTTGCTATGGGCATAGACCGGGAAAAGCCAAAGCTTGCGCCGTTCGGCCCATTCAAGACAACGCTCATCGAAAAAATCCGTTGACGCGACAGCAGATTCATTATATGACATTCATCATTCCTTGGTAGTTTCGGCCCGCCAGGCCACAAGATGTTGAAGCCCCGCCCTTGCCCGGCGGGGTTTTCTTTTGTGTCAGCGCCTAAACCGCGACGGCGGTACCATAGGCGGTGGTGGCGGCAATGGTCGTCGCGGCTTGGGCGCCAAGGGGTGCTGCTGGCAAAACGTCAACCATTCGAGATTTTCGAACAATTCCCGGCAACGTCGAATCCACGCCGAAGGCTCGACAACGATTTCCGCGCGGTATTGCTCGCAGTGCCGCTGGAAAAGCTGATAGGCGTGCTCGACGGCCGCGTCGATTTCGCTGCTCATGGTCACAAAACCCGGATGGCTTTTGCCCAATACGTGCCGCGGGCGGCGTCGTGCACAGCCTCGAATTCGATGCGGTCGCCCTTTTGGAGCATGCTGTCGGGGCACTGTTTCGCGTGCAAATAAACATCTGGGCCGCCGCCGTCGCGAGTGGCAAAGCCGAAATTGCGCTCCTGGTCGAAGAACCGGACAACACCTTGTTCACTCACGGGAGCACTCGCACGTTGGTGGCTTGCATTTTGCCGGTGCGCTTGCTGATTTCCGTATCGAACGAAACGCGGTCGCCCGGCTTCAATTCGTCAACGCCGCGGGGCAAGGCACTACCATGGCAAAACACGTCTGCCTCGCGTTCATTGTCATTGCGAATGAACCCGAAAAATCGATCCGGATTCCAGTTCAAAACTCGTCCTTGATTCACGTCGAATTCCTCTATCAGGGGGATTGGATGGGTGGCGGCAGCGGGCCAAAAAGGGTTCAAGGCACCTAAACGGCCCGCGCCACATCGGCGGCAACCGGCAGGAAAAACCGCCGTAGCTCTACGCAATCTTCATGACGTGGGTTTCGATCGCGAGGCCGAACAGCGAACGAACCGTCTCGCGATGCGCCCCTTGCACCTGCTTCGCCGCTTCGATCACAGCGCGATCGGCGTCGAATTTCGCCATCTCATCCGGATAGGTGGCGCGGCGCACTTCGTCGACGATGCGATTGTGGTGCAGTTCGCCGAGGCCGGTCAGTTCGCGGGGGCTACGCGCGAGTGCCAGGCGAGTGGCCGGCGAACTCTTAAGCAACACTTCCTGCTTGTCCTCCGATAGCGCGCGGAAATTGGCACGCAATTCAGCATCCACTTGCGCACCGCCGGCCGTGGTCGGCTGTTCGAGCGGCGGCAACGACGCAACCAAAGTGGTCTCGGCTTCCTTGATCGCAGATTCGAGCCCGCGGCTTTTCTCCATGTGCGCGGTCATCTTGTGGCGACGCGCGGCGGCCTTGAGTTCGGTGGACAATTCCTTGTCCGCATTGATCGACGCGGCGTCGCCCTGCGCGTCGATACGATCGAGGATAGTTTGCTTTGCCATTTGTGCCATCTTCCGGACTGGCACGTGTTCGGAAGTGGTGGCGCTCAGGTCGTTGTGGAGCTTCTGAAAAACGTCCATTGGTAGTTGTCTTTCTGGTTGGCGGTGGATGGGGAGATCAGGCCGCGCTCGGCGGTTCGACTTTGCCGGCGTTCGTCGCGGCGGTCTTGCAGGCCGTGACCTTGGTCGCGAATGTGCTCTTGGCAGTGGTGACGCTCTCGCCCGTACGCGCGAATAGATTGTCGTAATCCGCGTTCACGCTGGCCGCGATCCTGTCGCATTCGACCGTAAAGGCCGCGACCTGACCGGCGCCCGTGCGTTCGGCATGGTGCAGTTGAGCGGCGACAAGCTTTCTGTTGCCGCCGGTGGTGATGCTGTCGAGTTCTGCAGACATTGTGGTTTAGTCCTTCCGTTTTGCGCGTGTGATGATTGGTTCGAGCGATGCGCTGTCGCTTAAATTCGATCTCAGGCAGCCGCGGCGTTTTCGAACGCGGCGAAAAAGACTCGCGGATCGAGTCCCCACCTGCCGGCGACTTTTTTAGCGCCAGGGATTTTGCCGGCTTCGAGCGCGGCGAACGTCGCTTTCACGGGGCGGTCAATCACTTCGGCGATCGCCTTCGCGCCCCAAACAATCTTACGTTGGTCAGTGCTCACAATGAAACCCCTACGGCTAGGCACAAAAAAGCCCGCGCAACTCCCAGAGGGAATTGGCGGGCCGGGTTACGTAATGGCGCGTACGCCATTGGCTCTACGGTGAACTTATCAGATTCCGCGGGAATGTCAAATGAACGGCACGTTAACCTATTGATTTAGTTCACTTATTTGTTGACAGGCATCGCCTGCGTTTATCGTAACGGTTTGATCGCATTTGGAGATTCTTCGTCCGTCACCCGTGCGCACCCTCTGCTGCCGCAAGCTCTGCGGAGTCATCTCCGCGCGGAAACAAGTGCGAATAAAGATCACTCGTGATCGCGATGTTGCTGTGCCCGAGGCGTTCACTCACGATCTTAAGCGGCAATTCCAATCCGCCATCGATCTTGCGGTTGACGCACCAACTAGCAAAGTGGTGACGCATCGCGTGCAAGCCCGAATATTTCGCCGTCAGCACAGTCTTGCCGCGCTCGTCGTGAACGACCTTCCCATTCTCGTCACGCTTGGGTGCGGTCACGTTGGCCTTGATCATGATCGGGCCAAGCCCGCGCGTAACGATGTTGGCGTGCGATTCAACGTTGCCGGATCCGTTGGGGAAAACGTAATGCACGTCGGTCACCGGCTTGCCGTGCGCATCCCTGCGCCCGGTATCGCGCCGCGGGCATTTAAGCTTCCACTCTCGCAAAGCGGCCAACGTGGTCGGTGGGATCGGCACAGTGCGCTCCCCGGATTCCGACTTGGGCGGCCCGATTTCGTTATAGGCATCGGCGCGTTGTCGAACGTGCAGTTCTCCCTTTTTGAAATCGACATCCTCCCATCGCAGGCCGCGCAGCTCCGATGCACGCAGGCCGCAGCGAATGGCTACCAGCAACAGCGGGCGCCATCTGCCATCGGCCACTTTCAACACGGCGTCGATTTCTGCCGGTGTGGGAATGTCGACGCCGATTTTCAATTTACCTTTAGCGCGCCGCTCCGCCTTGCGTTCCTTGCCACGCTTGCGGTTTGCCTTAAGGCTCCGAACGACGTTGACGCCAACATGGCCACGCTCTTGTGCGTCGGCGAGCAGCGAGCCAAGCGAGCCGGTGACGCGCTTCACCATATCAGCAGTGCGCGGCTCGGCTGTTTCCTGTCCCGGCGCCGGCACACCCTTGCGAAGTTTGTCCTGCCAATCGCGAATGGTTGCGACCGTCAAGGCCGACAATTTCACGCCACCGAGATACGGCTCAATGTGCAGGGTCAAATGTTGCTCGTACCCGTCACGAGTCGTGCGCTCAAGATCGGCGCACGCGTCAATCCAGTTTCGTCCAGCCTCTGTGACAGTGATTGATTTGGATGCAGGGACGTGCACGCCCTTCGAAATGTCGACCGCAACGCTCGCCAAATGCGCGACCGCTTCTTTGCGAGTGGCGAACGAAGGGGCATAGCGGCGCCGCTTGCCGCGGGCGTCCTTCTCATTGGTCGAATATTGCGCAATGTAGACGGTGCTGTTTTTCAGAACGCGCTTTCGAATGGACACGGAATTCCCCGCAATGCTGTTGAATGCTGGGGAGTGTAGCGGAATTGCAGGAAGGCGCAACAGAAGCGCAACGGATTTGCAGAATTCTCTAATGATTTCAACAATACTCTATGGACTCTGACTCTGTTTGTCTTGGTTCGAATCCAGGTTCCCCAGCCAATCTTCTCCAGGCATTCAAAGCAATTGAAATTGCTGAGTTTTATGATCCAGGGTAACTAACGTACCCCAACGCCGCCCCTAACGCCTGCCCTCAACGGTGACGCCGTACACACCGGCCGCTCGTAGCATCGCGCGACGGCGAATTCTGTCGGCGCTGATTTCAGATCGACCAAACAAAGATACGCATTCAATGAAGCGCCCCCAGCTATCAACCCGAAACCTAGGACCAGCAACCATGCGCCCAATTGCTCACTCCCTGCACATGCTGATCGAAGCCGGCGACCATCGGCAGCTCCGTTGACCTTCCGGCGAGAAATGCTGTCAGAGAGCGAAAGCTTGCTTCCGCCCCACGCTGCGCGAATGCCAGTTGGTCAATAATCATCTTGACCCGGTAAGCGAGGATTGGAGCCAACCGCCGTCAGTAGTCGTGGTGGCCCTTCAACATCTCCAAACGTTATTGGCAGCGATTGCCTGAAGCGAATTGCGGGCCATCGATAAGGCCATCTCCATTGCACTCCAAGCCACTGGCGAACGCGATGGCAGATAGAGCCAGCGCACTTAGGCCATCTGAACGAATCCAAGTTGCTAGGTAAGGTCGGTCCTCTCAGGAAAACCTCAGAGCCGGAACAGAGTTGCGGCGTAAGCACAAGCGATTAGCTACGGCTGCAATTCTGAAGGCCAGCGCAATGACACGTAGCTGATCGCCACAAAAGTTCGTTCCCGAAAGGAGGCTCGCCTTCTCTTGCAGTCGCTCCCCACGAGATAGGCGGTCGATGCCCGAGCCTTTACGAAGAGCTTGCCATGCAGGACGCACCAGAGTGAAGACAGTACCTTGTCAATGGCCCAGATTCTTGCTCGCCCGCTGACAGAGTCGGTGCGGGTTGCTCATGGCAGTTGTGCGAGGTATCGCGCGGAAAGACCGCATTCTATCGACAAGTTTCGTGTACGATCTACCTTTGGTAGTGCTGATAACAAGTAGGTAGCATTTTCCCCGGATACAGACTAATTTAGGATCAGGTCGTGCCCGCGGTAGTCCGATTTTCGCGCGTTTCATTTTAAGAAACCAGGCGAGCTCCTACTATGCGATACATGTCACTGCCTGCAAAGCTCCGAGCTCTTTTGTCTTTGTTACTTCGCGAAGTAAACCAATTAGTCAAAGCGTTCTGGAGTCTCACAGCTTGGGGCCGATTGCTATGGTCCGGTGCAATTTCGTACATCAATGCTGCGTTCCTAAAGGCTTCAGTATCGTTTCGACAAAAGCTCCAAGCCTTTTTGTCCGCACTGCTTCGCGAAGTAAGTCAATTAGCTACGGTAGGGGTCAAGGCGTTCTGGAGGCTCACAGCTTGGGGCCGATTGCTATGGTCCGCCGCAACTTCGTACGTCATATCACTTCAACCAAAGCTCCAAGCCCTTTCGTCAGCACTGCTTCGTGAAATAAGTCAATTAGCCGCGCTAGGGGTCAAGGCGTTCTGGAGGCTCACAGCTTGGGGCCGATTGCTATGGTCCGCTGTAATTTCCTACATCGATGCTTTCCTAAAGGCTCTAGTATCATTTCGACACGTGTTGATTGTCGCCCTCATGGCTTCGATCATCCTAAGCTGGCCTCAACAGGTACAGGAGCTCTATGCCGACATTCTAAGCCCCGGTTTGGCCAGTTGGATCCAGCTAGCATTTAGTTTGCTATTCCTCATCGCCCTTACTGCATCAATATTGCTGCTTCTAGAACTCAAGAGGAGCAACTATCTTGACAAATTTGGCAATAGACGCGGCCATATCGTTTTCCGAATAACGTCCATAGTCACAGTCATCGCGCCTATTTTGATGCTGCAGTTAGGCCTCACTGCAGGCGTTACAGGAGTGATGACCTCAGACTTCCAAGCCATACAGCAACTGCACGCGCAACAAGTTGACCAGGACATTTCCAGTGTCTTCCCCATTGAGCTTGCCAATGAGACACCGATTTCCGTTATCAAGCTTCATTTCATTCGTTGGGCTTCGATCGTTTTAATCATTTTCCTATTAGCGCCCTACCCAGCCCGGCTGATTAGACGTTATCTGGTTGGTCGCGGAGGCGCGATGTCAAAAAGACCGCCTTTCGCGAGTTCGCGTTTTTACTTTACGATCATTGCAATTACTGTCCTTGCCACAATTGTCTTCGCTCTTCCGTACCTAGTGCCTTGGCTCAATGTTTTGTTTGTAGTGCCGCAGTACTTAGGAGCGCTGGCACTGATCATTCTTTTCCTTGCTCTGGCTACATTGCATTTCGCTGCTCTGTCCGACTTGGGGGACAGAACCGGCTATCCACTGGTCGGAGGACTGTTCGGGTTAGCCGTAACTTTTTCGTTCTGGAACTTGAACGATAATCACGAGGTTGCGACCGTGCTCGTTGAGCCGTTGAAATGGCAAAAGGTAGACCCCTCATCAGGTACCATCCTTCCGCACGTTGGCCTTGAGAAGAAACTAGCGGGTATACACTTGGAGAAGGGATGGGCCGCACTTCGTGGCGGCGACTCCCGATTACCCTATCTAGAGGAGGCGTTTGCTGATTGGCTGCAGCAAAGGCCGGCGCACGCTAAGGAACGTTTCAAGGGACGCCCCTATCCAATCATTATCGTGGCAGCAGAAGGCGGCGGCATCTTCGCGGGCGCCCAGACGGCGCTCTTCCTTGCGAGATTATACGACCGTTGCCCGCGGATCGCCCATCATCTTTTTGCGATCAGCGCTGTGTCAGGGGGAAGTCTAGGCGCGGCGCTTATCTCTTCTCTCGTAAAGCAGCGGACTGAATTGCGCCAGGGATCGGGAAATGCCGCAGCCGAGACATGCGCTTTCAATCACACGACACCAGCGGGGCCGCTGGAGGACAAAGTACGACAGATGCTTCTGGACGATCACCTTGCCCCACTGTTCGCTGCAGGGCTATTTCCTGACTTTATGCAACGCTTTCTCCCCTTTCCAATCACGTCGGTAGATAGGGCGCGCGCTCTCGACAAATCGATTGAGCAGAGCTGGGAAAAGGCGATGCCATCGACTGCGAATTACTTCACTCGCCCATTTCGAGATCATTGGGCGGCATCAGGTGATGCCCCCATGTTGCTGCTCAACACGGCATCGGTTGAAACAGGAGAGCAAATTGTCATCGCACCCTTTGAAGGCCCCGGCATCAGTGAAAGAGAAGCCTCGTACGTTAAATCATTCTTTGGTCGCACCGGCTTTCTCTCAAGACGTTACGATGTAGCCCTAAGTTCAGCTGTAGGACTGAGTGCTAGATTTCCAGGAATAAGCCCATCGGGCTACCTCGTAGAGCGGGACAAGGGACCAGATGGTGATCCGCTCATCCTACCAACGCGATCTGTTCGGTTTGTTGACGGTGGATTTATCGACAACTCAGGAGGGGAAACGGCGTTGCAGGTTGCGGCGGCGCTCTATGAGCTAATCGCACACAAAAATCGCAATCCTAGGCTCTCGGGTTTTGGTGGCAAGCCGGTCGCGTTGCCGGATATGGCCATTGAGTTTCACGTGCTGATTATTGGTGGTGTCGGCGGCGTGACACAAGAACAAACTCTGCGCTCGAAGGCTATATGGGGCAGTCTATCCCGAAGGGATCTCACGGAATTGGGCGCACCTGTAACAGCGCTGTTGAATTCTCGGAAGCAGAGGGCAACCTCGGCTATTCAGGGCATTCACGCATCAGGCGTCAAGGTCCGCCAAACGTCATTGCCCTGGGGCTATATCAATCCGCCATTGGGTTGGAAAATGACCCCGCGAACACTCAGCCTTATCGCAACGTTTATTGGGACCCCTGACCGATGCAAAGGCGACATACTGGCGGTGAATCTTACTTACCGACTGCCGCCCGAGATGCAACAAAACGAACTGGCCCTGCGCTACATCGAACTCTTAGAAAGGCTCTCCAACAACAATTGTACGGCGCATAGAATGATTGAGTGGGTCAACTGACGAATTGGCGACTCACCGCACAGCTCCGGACTAGAGCCCAAGAGAATCATTTTTGCGTCCGCATCGGACTATGACTTTCAAATGCTAATCACTGGCCGGGCGAACTGGCTCTCGAAGGACAGCTACTCGTTCAATCTTTGATAAAAAGTCGAGATCGGTGTTGCGAAAGCGTTGAGGTAAAGTATCTCGCTCGAGATCGTCTATAAAGTTATCGAGGGCAGGAATGCGGCGTCCAACCGCCACAATCTTATTTACAAGATTCCAGACACTTCGCACTGGAAACAATGTAAGATCAATTAGAGCGCCAGCAACCTCCTTTACATCGTCCGCCGTGTCGAGCAGCATAGCGCGCTTTTCTCTACGTACTCCCAGTTCGTACAGGTCTTTAGAGAGCCGCTCTATCTCAGATTCACGCTCTTCGAACGGCAGTTGGGATAGCCTAGAGAGCAATGCGCGTCCTTTTCGCCGTGTGGACTGATACGAAGTTAGGCTAATCAAATCACGAAGCTTGGCATGAGGCGGGAAATCAAAGATTGGCATCGACGGCAATAGCCTGATCTTCTCCTCTCGACGTCGCTCGTTCGTTGCCCAAGCAGCAAAGATTCGGGTATTGCAGGCCCTGTAGAAATTCAGCCTATCTCCCACAAGCCTTCGAAGCATTATTATTCCGCTCTTCTCTTCCAGGGGCGGGATCAGCGTGGCATTGAAAGCGTGGGCAATGTGAACGTCGTCACTTGCTACAAATGCCTCCAGTCGAAGGTCTTGGCCCGTCGCTCGCTGAATCTGATCGCCAAGAAGCCTACCTTGTCCAAAAGCGCCGATTGACATTAGTCCGCTCGTCATAAGCGGCAAGAGGCAGGACCGTCGAGCAGAACTCGGCCAAAGGAGAAGTTGAATTATCTCCAACTCCGACAAGTGTAATTCTTGAGCCATTTGACGAGCAAGCTCAGGGACATGGTCGGCAACACCATTAAATCGATATTCGTCCGCCGTTTGAACAAGGTCAGCGGCCAAAAGCGCCGACGCCTTCCGCCGACCAATAATTGCGGATGGGTTCGCTTGGTAAACGGCATGGAGGAAGGCTACATCAGTGCGCTCTTCGGGTTGACGAAGCACGAAGCGCACGCGATCGGCGCCGGCAAGCTCAACAAAATCGTCTCGACTGAGGCTCTGCCGGCGCCAGAAGGATTCCTCTCCATCACCGATGAGCGGCGGCGACATCAGAACAGTGTCGTAACAAAGTATTGTCTGTCGGAGGTCGATTTGTGGGAAACTAGATGCATCGACATAACAAGTTGTTCCAAGTCGCTCGACATCAATCACACGGTTAGGATTTAAGCTTCCCTCGAAAAGAGCATCAACGTGATCAAACCAATACGCCTCATCCTCCTGAACGAAGCGTGGTAGAGCAGTTCTCGTCCGCACCGGTTTGATGCGAAGCATGTCGCGGCCAAATGGCGAATCCGGCGCGGCTGTTTCGCCTGTGGATGATGCCACGGCGAATTCAATCGGCCATCCTGCCTCCCATTGCTCAAAGAATGCCGCCACTGATCGCTTCTCGTCATCTAGTAGTTCGCGCTCAAAACAAAGCGTGATACTGGGGGACTCAACGTCCTCAACCCTTACGAGACTGGGAAGCGAGGGGAACTTGCCATATAAGACGGTACGCAAGTCGTCTCGATTGAACGGAAGCCCGGCAAACCCCGAAGCTATTTGGTGATCAGCAATAGTCGCTATCTCGCGCAGGAAATTCGTTGGAATGTCATTGGACAATTCGATGGAAAGCGCGGCAGGTTGAATACTATTTGCGAACTCCCCGCGTATTTGATCGGCTCCGAGGATGGCTGCATCAAACACGATCGCATATTTGAAGGGACTGACTTGGAAGATTCGGGTTTGCAACTGCGGATACCGAGCACGCAACTCCAAATCCGTCCTCCTGACGGCTGCGCTGCGCGGAGGAAAGTCGATTGGGTTTGATACAGGCGCTGTCGGTTCTGGTTGCGTCACAACTTCACCGGTGTGCGGTTGGAATTCCAAAGACTTCCGTGGACCTGTCTCGCCGGTTCTCTGCGCTCTGCTCCGCGCTCCCTTTTTTTGGACCGGTTTCACCGCTCGTCTCGCCTTCCTGACCTTTTTTGTGTTCTTTGTTCTTTTCGCCATCTGAGGCCCCCCACAGTGAAGTACAACTTTAACGAAATTTAGAAAAATAGACTCAAGCGTGCAACCCTTCTAGCATTCGCCTAGACATTGGTTTCATTAGATTCCCCAAGGCCCACACAACGCAATGTGGATACTCCGCTATTGGCAAAAGGTGACCCTCTAAGATACTTGCGAGCGATACGCGTCGCTCCGGGGCATGCAACCCCTGAACAAGCGGCCGGTGCCGCCGCTCTCTCCACCGAATCCTTGGCCATCATGGTCGGGGAGCCTGCGACGTATGTCCAGGTTCTCCGGAACTAAAGGTCGTAGGGGCCGGCTTCTTCGATTTTCCAACTCCCCGATCACCAGAGGTCAAGAGGCTTGGCCTGCGGGAGCGCACCGTGGGCAACCCTTCGGGAGTTGGATAGTGGACGCAACAGCATCAGCAATCACCGATAGAAGGAAGCATCGGGCCGGACCACCTCGCTACTTTGGCTCGCAATGACGACCGAGACGGCGTCTTTCCTATCGTGGCAGGTGGCCGTACTCTTCGCGGGCGGTCGCGGCGGCCCTCGTTTTTGGCGCCAAGGCCCGCAACGCGGACATTACTCATGAAGGCGCAGGTCGGCCTTTTAGAGTCTAAGCAGCAGTTCTCTGCTCAATCGAGCATTTTGCCGGTTTCGACTCTTAGCCGATGTCAGAGCTAGGCCTGTTAGGCCTGCAACTTCTTCAATACCATCTCAGCGTCGCCGCGAACCATGGCCGCTCGGATGTCAAAAGACGAGTCGAACACCTGCTCGTGAACAAGCGAGACGAAATCACCTAGGTCTTTCCAAAACTGCTCCCACTGTGACCAAGTTGCAGCTCCCAGCGGCTCGCCGGACATTATCGTTTCTCGGTCAGCGTGAGCAGTCAATTTGTGTCGGGCTTTTTCGATGCGGCTCCGATGTTCGTCCATACTGGACTGGAGCTGAGTCAGTTTTCGGTGCAACGGCGCAACCCTTACGAAAGCGTTCGTAAAAAGTTCAATCACGAAATTCTCACTACCGCGCCTGCCTGTCCAAGGATCAGTGACCCGGCAGGCGGCCAAGATCACAAACTCCGCAAAAACCTGCGCCAAATCTTCAAAAAAGTAGGGCGCAACAGACTTCATGGCTGCTCGTTCCGCCTCGTTACTCTGCGAGAACAGTCGGCGAGCATATTCATAAATGGACCGTATGTAGACACAGTGATTGGCGAAAAGCCTCACCTCGTCGGGTGAAACGAAGACGAACTTGATGCGCTCGACGCTGCTTCCAACGATGTCGCTTAGCAAAAAACCGACGAAGAGGATGGCAACGTTGTGGTTAGTGAAAATGAAGTCATGCCAATCGGTCGGCTGAGGCTTCCACCAAAACTGGCAACCATTGCTCGCGGCCAGATACGATGCCTTGACCCTCACACCCTCGAAATCGCTTCCCAGCGATCGAACTGAAATCGCGTACGTCGTGACCATTCTGAAAGTCCCGGATGATAGCGGCGATCTTCATAACATCATACGTTGCTATTGGCCGTTTCGGACCTCGTCCAATGTACACCTCAGCGCCGCTATTGGGAGAACAAGCGGACATCGCGCATTTGTCCTAGCTCCCGATACCGAGGGCCGGCGTTAGGCGTCGCTCAATGCCGCGTGCCTCGGGGTCTCCAGGATAGGGCCGTCGAGGGGAGCACGGGGCAGGTCCTCTAAGTGGGGCGGTGATCACTCACCCTCCCTCTAACGCCAACCACGAAGAGGCCCCCCTTCCCCCGGCCCCCCCCCAAGTCTCCCCCTCTACCGCTCCTCCTCCATTAGCGGAGGCATAAGAAACCAAGCCATTGTTTTCACGAGGGAAACTTGATGGAAACAATCGCGCACGGCGAGCGCGTCCATCGCTCAAAAACGTCCCGCATACCCTCCGCTGCAACGTTGGCTTTGGATTCTGCTACGAGCACAGCGTCATGGAGCGGCAACGCGGTGACTCCGACGCCTGCTAGATAGCTGACCACCTCGATCAGCATGTCGCTTTCAATACGCATCAGTTGAAAACCGAGGCCGGTCCCGAAGAGATGCGCGATGGGTGCGTGCTTTGCCGCCAACATCTCGATCGCTGCCCGCAACTTTGTGCCAGAGGGAAAATGCTGACGCGTGTCCTCGGGCCAGTTCCTTAGCGGCCCTTCCGAAAACAGCATCGCGTTCATCAGCTTTTTCCAACCATCACGGCCTGTGCCGTGCCAGCCCACGTTGTAGATATCGCCCTCGGGCTGCGTTTTGTTCGCCCGCACGTAGGCCAGACGCGGGAAGAGTTGGCGATAATCAACGTCCGCGACCCTTTCACCATCGATTCGTATGCGCTTGCGCTGAGCACGCTCCATTGACATCCAAAAGCCGCCCGCGAGACGACCGCCATGCTGCCATGTGCCATTGTTAAAGATGCGCCGCAGCGAACGGCGATAGCGCGCAATAATATGCCCATCCTTGCCTAAAGAGAGGCCCGTGTCCTGGCCCGTTACCTCGATGTCCGCCTCGCGTAGGAATTTGTTTATGCGTCGGACTTGGTTCGCAAACTTCTTGCTTTGAGGGCTCTCGGCATAAGGGATGGCGGCGGCGCGTCCGTCCGCGTCCTTGCCTTCCTTCAGAATGACCAACACAGGATCATGAGTTTGGTAGATGCTGCGCCAGTCTGGCGGTGCCAGTGGGAGATGCTCTGCCAGTCGGGTTGTCGGCCCAATGAGCGACGGCACCTTCAACTTGGTGGAGATCCTGTAGCCGCGCTGCTCTTTCGCAATGAAGTCGAGCGATGCCATCAACTCAATGGCCGTCAGGAAATGCTGACCGAACACCGGATTTGCACTAGGGGAGCCCTGCCAAATGAAGCCGTGTGACCGGGGCACGGCCAGCCGAGCATCGGTGCCGGTGGCCTTCAGCAGGATCAGGTTGCAGGCCAGCGCTTCAACCGCGAGGCCGAACTTTTCCCTGTCTTCTTCCTTCCGCCTTCGCCTGCGGAGGCCGTTCGCCCTCTCGTGCTCGCGCAGAGTGTCCGTCAGTCCCGTGATGGCGCTCCGAAGCTCAACGCTCTTGGCGCGTAGCTGCGGGTCGAACCACATCGGCTTGGGTTGGGCGATCATCGGCGGCTGCTTGTCGTCTTTGTTCAAAGTGACCGACTCAAACCTCGAATATGTACGCACCTTCGCGGTCCCACCTGATCTCTCGCGAGCGATGCCATAGCTGAGAATATCGCGGCGGGGAGACACCAGCCTAACGTGACCTTGGGCGCCGTCCGTAGCGCTGCTTATAGGCGAGCACGCCCGCGAGGTGCTTCTCGACGACCAATTCGCACGGTTCTTCCAGCATCCGGCCCATCAACCGCAGCACCGGCCCAGACGATCTAGGAAAGGCGTGGAGTTCGGTGCGCCGCTTCCGGCCCTGCCAGTCCTCGATCTCCCAAACTTTATGAGTGCCGCTCGAAAGCCGGTGGACGGCCTTGCAAATCTGGACCGTGCGAAACTCTTTCGTCCGGTGCGACTTGGGGTCGTCGTCGGTGAGTGCTGAGACGGCTAGGACGATTGAGATGATGCGCTCCGGCTTGACCTCCGCGACTCGAAGCCGAGCCAGCCCAATCTTCGCCCGCTTGCCCGCCGACATGCCCTTCAACCGCGTGGCAATCTCCACCGGCCCCGCTTCGTCCAACGTTGCTTGCACGGCGGCTCTCGCTGCGGCGATGAATCTGTCGGTCTCTGCCCAAAGCCGGACGTAAGAGGTCGCTGCCGAGAGATAAGGCTTCAACTCGGCGGCAGTGTACGTGCTGTGCCAGTAGCTGCCGTGCCGCGCCCGGTGTTCGACGTGCTTGCGGCAATGATGGGGAGCCAGTCCCTTTCTCGCAGCTTTCATGGTTGGCCGGCCGCAGCCAGGTATGGCGCACGTGGCAGCCGCGGTGAGCGGGCCAAGATCAATGCGCCGTCTTATCATCCGTCTCCGTCGCGAGCGGAGGGTCTGTGCTCCTAACAAGATCGGCCTCCCAAAGGCGGACTTTCTGAGACTGCCCGGCGAAGACAGCAAAGACAGCTACGGGCCCGCAAGCGCGGCAAGTGGCGCTGATAGGCGCAGTGCACATGGCGAAGAGCTTAGATCGAGCCGCTTGGATTTGGCCAATATGCTTGCGGATGCCCAAGTTCAAAAACCTATGCTGTCACTCCCGCATCGATCACGAAGCGTCCGCCCGACAGGCCTAAGCTTTCGCGCAAGGCTTTCAGTTCAGCCCGGCGCCTTGCGAAGATGTCTCGCTTGCTCGTGCGCAAATGTTTGACGAGAACGTTCTCGATCATCGCAAAGTTTGCGCCTCGAAAGGTCAAGAGGTACTGCGGCTGCACAGAGTGTCCGCTAGGCTTGCGCGGACCAGACGGGGCGCCTTCGTATCCAAGAGCACGGCAAATCTCGATCAACCTATCCAGATAAGCCGACTTGAACTCCATAACGAGAGTCGGAGTTTTATTGGTGCTTTCAATCTGAACCGCACCGAAACTTTCGAACAGCCCGACAAACCAGTGCAGGTCTTTCGACGTTATATTCTTCAGCATCGCTGACTTCCTTTCTCTTTGCCTTGATGGTCGCATCAGCGCTCCATCACTTCGCGATCTAATGCAGTAGATACATTTTTTCAATGATCAAAAAACAAAAAGTTGCAAAAAACACTATAAAACAAGGGGTCTCAGGGGATGTACTACCCCTCTTCGGGTAGGAGAAGATGATGTTGCCAGAGCAACTCCTAGACGAACTGGGGATGTCTCTCAGACGAACGCCACGGCTTTGATAGAGTAAGCCGTGGAGCAGCACATCGATGAATAGTGCAAGGGGGCGGCTGGAGCCGGAGTCTCTTCGGAGGAAGACCAGACCATGAGTGATACTTCACCGCCCTTGCCTGTTGAGGCGGCACCTGACGAAACGAGCAACAGCCATGTCCGATGAAGGAGCCATCGACCCCGGGAGAGGAATGACACCCCAACAAAACGAACGCCCCAGAACGGGTCCTCCAACCACCCCATCGAGCCGGGGGCAGAAAGCAAAGAAGCTCGGAAGCGCTCGCCTAACGTAGGCAGAGGCCCCACTAGGCACCGGTGGTGCTAACGGCCCCGAAGCCACCCAGCACACCAACCTCTTGGGTGGGACGCCAAGGGCGTGGGTGACCCGGTAAGGAATGCCAGAGGCACTGGGGAGCATCGGCGCCGGGGGGCGTCAATGCGGTCTCAGCAGCCGGACAGGGCTATATGCGCTGCTGCTCCAAGGCAGCTAAGCGACGCTGTAGGTTGATGACGGCCTTCGCGTCCCACTGGAAGCCGCGCGGCGTCAACACCCCTCGATCATTGAGAGCAGCCGCGATGCTGCGAGCGGATTTTGGCCCCGCTTGCATAACAGCCTGAAGGCTCGCGCTCAGGCGCCTTGCCGTGTCGTCGGCCCTAGATTTCAGCGCTGAGACTGCGGCTCGATTGCCATACTGCTTTAGGTGGGCTGCACCGTTCGGGTTACCTAACCGCTTGACTTCAGGATGTCCTAGCTGCCCGGTCTTGCTGATCCTTTCCTTGGCGACTGCGAGAGCAGCCCTTGTGCGTTCCGCAATCATCTCGCGCTCGTGCTCAGCGACTGCGGCTAGAATTGTGATGGTCAACCTATTGGCGTTCGGCAGATCACACGCGATAAACTCGATGCCGGCCCGCTCTAGCCCAGTGAGAAAGTGAACGTCGCGAGAGAGCCGGTCGAGCTTAGCGATAACCAGTGTGGCCCGCGCATTGCGAGCGTGATCGATGCTCTTGATCAACTGCGGGCGTTCATCCCGCTTTCCGCTCTCGACCTCCACATACTCTGCTAGCAGCGCCCCGGTCGCAGCGACCCGCGAGAGATAATCCCTTACAGCTCGCCTTTGCGCTTCGATGCCCAACCCATGGAGGCCCTGGGACTCTCGCGATACGCGGAGATAGGAAATGAAACGAGGCGCATTTCGACCGTTCTGAGCTTGTTTCGCCATGTGATCCTCACTGTGCGGCGAATACGCTACTGAACGTTTGGCGATTGGCCATGCGATAAAACGACTCAGCTCCGCGGCCCGCGCGGTACCTCATTGTTATGAGGCGCCGAGAGCACGCGAGACGATCGCGGCTGCTTGGAAGCTAGCGGCGAGGTCCATTTCTTGCGGGGCCACGGGGGGAATGCACTCTGCCGCCGCCGCGAGGTCACCTCTCAGCTAAGCTACCCCAATCGAATTGCGGCCGGAGACGGCACCATCTGAATAGTCAAGGACAGACAACGATTGGATGCGCCCGCGGAAATGGCGTGCCGTTGTGAGCACTAAAAACAACCTTACTGCCCACCTTCGCGGGCGCTGCGCCGTAAAGGCTATCATTATGATAAAAGATTTTCGCTCCGCGCGACGAAGTGACAAAACCGGTTGACCATTTCACTTCGCTGACTACCCCAAATTCGCGTGGGGCAAAATGAAAGCACAGTTCTTCGCAGGAACGCACTACGTCCAGAGCAACAGGCCGCTGCGCCTTATCGTACACAAGGCACTTCTCAACGATGCCAATGATTGAATTTGAAAGTGGCGTGTACTGAGCCTTCCCAGTTAAGAACCGTGGCCAGCTGAGCGGCTGCCGCTTCTCGACATTCACCGGAACCATCATGCCCTCACCAAAAGGGTATGCGCCTGTCATTAAGCGAAACATGAGTGCACCTAGTGACCAAATATCAGCTTCGCACCCAACGAGGTCGCCGGGCTTCCGAAACATCATCTCGGGTGCCATATATGGCAATGCCCCCTTGACCGTTCCAGACGTTGAGCGCGTTAGGTCTCCGTTCTTCGCGATGATCTCTTCAAAAAGTTCATCGGCGAGCGTCGCGATCCCAAAATCGGTGATTTTGACCGCAGAGAAATTCGAGTCTACTAGTATGTTGCTCGGCTTCAAATCACGATGCGCCACTTGGGCTTGGTGTGATGCGGCCAATCCCTTTGCAATGCGAAGCATGAGGTATGCCGCTAGATGGGGGTCGATCTGAGGAATGACGTCTAGCGTCGCTGCCTCCAGCGTCGTCCCATCAACGTATTCCTCAATCAAATAGCAAGCATTACCCTCTTCAAAATAATCGAACGTCTTAGCGACATTGTAGTTGCTAATCCTTGCGGACAAAATCGCGCTTTGCTTGAACCGCTTATTTGTCTGACCGGCCTGGGGGGTTTTCAGGGCGACAACTTCACCTGTTAAACTATCGTTTGCCTTGTAGACGTCCTGCATCCCGCCAGAGGCAATGTAAGAGACTATCTCGTACCGCGAAGCAAGCTGAGTGCCCGGTGCAATCACGCCATCACCTCCGGATTGGAAATGTCAAAAGTAACGAAAGCTCGTGGAGCTGCTGAGCCAATAGTTATGACGCATGCGGACAACATAGTCATGCCTACTGAAGCCTTCGTGTTGTTCACATAAACGTTGCCAGTCAACGCGGTGATCTTGAAGTCGTACCCATCATATCTGATCGACAAGCTGCCCTGATTCTTGAAAGTAAGATTCACGGTCCTTTTGCTGGCGTTCAGCTCGTATGCCTGCTTCTGCGTGCCTACCCGAGCTCGGTGCTTGTCTCTCAACAGATCGCGACCCAATAATTTGGCAACCTCGAACATAGGAGGTCTAGCGGCGGGTGACATGTCAAGGCAGGCCTCCAAGGTCCTTGCGACCTCAGCATTTAGACCGGGCTGCGCAGCGATAACGGAACCAGCGACAATCGCCTTGGGCTTTTCGTTATGAGGCTGAACACCAAGGAGAGCCAAAGCAGTACGAGCGAAAGAAAACGTATCAATAGCAGCAGTGAATGAAATCGTCTTCGTGCCGAACAGCTCAGGAGCCATGTATCCTATGGTCCCGGTGATGCTCTTGGTCTTGTCGTCTTTGCCTGCCTCTCTCGCAAGCCCGAAGTCAAATATCTTTATGATTCCGTTTTGGTCGCGCCTAATGTTTTGGGGCTTAATATCGCGATGGATCACTCCCGCGGCATGTATCTCAGAGATGCCCGTCGCAATTTGCCATAAGGTTTTCTGGTAATCCTCGTCGGCCTTGAAGTTCAACTTGTCTAGGTCAGTCCCCTGTATGTGCTCTAGCACAAGACAGCGGATGTCCTGGTTGTTCCACTTAAAGGAAACGACATCCAACAACTGCACGACGTGCTTGGAGCGAAGACGTATGAGGGCTTTTTGTTCGTCCAAGAGCCGCGGCAAGTCGGACGGTTTAAACACACGTTTCAGCATCACCTTGCGGGACAGATTCCTATCCTCGCATTCGTTTAGCTCGCCCATCCCTCCCCAAGAAGCGTTTCCAGTCGGCTCATACCGATTAGCTATCAGCGGCATCCTCGCCCTCATCGGAAGAGATTTTAATTTCAAGCTGGCCGTCTTGTGCGGCCTTTTTTGAAGCCTTGCTCTTCCGTTTGGTCGCCGTCCGTTGCTTCTGGGCGGGTGGTCGGGCCTGCACGTCGGCCGGCTCGCTCGGCGGAGCATCAACATTCGCGATCTTGTCAGGGGTTCGCTGAAGGTGAAGCTGAGAGTGCCCGCTCCAGACCGTGGGTAGCGAGCCTTTCTTGTTAAGCGTATTCAAAAGGTGCGACACGCTGAACGCCGCGACGGACGCGTTGTCGGGACCACCAAGCCAACGAGCCAATGCCAGCAGTCTATCTGTTGCCCGAAGCGGCTCCGAAGCGGATAGCAACAGCTGCTCGAATATTTTTTCATCAAAATAGTGCGCTCCGTCGGACGTAATAAAAAACGAATCCAAGTCGGCGGAAACCTGTTGAACGTTAGGAACGAGCGACTTTCCTATACCGATGAACTGAACGAGACCTTTGTCAGCGCCACCGAATGCCTCTTTGAGATTGTCATCTACGGTTAAGCGGCTCAATTTTGTCCACCTGCCATCGAGCGCATAAACGCGACTATCTCCAACATTAGAAACATGAACAGATCGACTACCTTCAATCAGGACGGCCGAGAGCGTCGCACCACCACGCCCTTGCCAGATGTTGTAGACGGTCTCATTTGCCACATTGGTCGCGATATGAAGTTTTCGTTGGGGCTCTAGCTCTGACGTGGCGAGTAGTGCGGAAAAAAAAGAGGCAATGCCGACAGTCGCACACTGCCCTCCATCTTTCATTCCCCCCATGCCGTCGCTGAGCGCAAAGCAAAGAAAGGGCCTGGAACTGTCGTTGACCCGCAACACAGATACCCGATCTTGATTCTCTGTTCGCAAGACGCCTACGTCGCTCGCAATTATTGCTTGGTCATCAAGCAGCACTTGGCGTGACCGCTGAAGAACGGTCCCGGCCATCCACTCTGCTAGGAGGGCATATTGCTCAGTAATGACGGACTCCCGCTAGAGTTGTTGCAGAGACGATCACATCTTCCCTGCTTATTGCAATTGATATTTCGTCGGCTGTGGAAATTCAGCCGCCCGATGGAAGCTCTAATAGCATACATAATTTTGAGTGGAATCATATAGTTATCCCAAAGCTCGCGCCGTCAACAGAGATCGCCAAGAACGATTTTCGGAAAAACCCTCTCTTGTCGCTCCAAATGGGCCGCCAGAGTCCGGGCCTCACACCATCCCTGAAGATAGCCGATGACTTGATCTCCCGCGTGAGTTGCGGGAAGCTTCGGCCCGGTTCGGGGGAGCCTGATGCGCGGTCTGCTTTTTCTACTTTTTGGCATCGTCTTTTTTGCCTATGCCGTAACGCGACCGGCCGCCGATCCCACGTTGACCAAGTCTACGTTCGCGGAGTTGCCAACGGCGCACGTAGCGACTGGCTCATCAAAGGTCCAAGCACCCCTCCAGCCGTCCCTAACGGCGCGAGCGCCTAGCAGAGACAGCTATATTGAGCCCGCCCCAGCGAAAGCGAATGTTGCGGCCATCTCTTCCCAATCAACGCGAGCGTCAAACTCTGGTGTCGGGAGTGTTTTTGTCGCGAAACCCGAACCAGCGCCGTCGTCATCGACCAAGCAAGCGGCCGAAATCCTAACTGCGGCGGCAATCGCAGCTTTAATTGTCACAGAAAGTCGTCGCGCCTATCACGCCCGCGGGCCGCCCCTGTGCTTATCCAGATGACCGAATGCGCAACGGTCGGAGCTGCGGCAGCCGTAGCGCCTACAGCCGGCCAGGCGGGGCAGCCCCGCTTTGCTATCCGACCGACATCACGGCTGAGATGATCAAAAGCTATCGTGCTCGGATAGCTCAAAGATGAACTCGCCTCTCAAATCCAAGCACAAACCGCACAACTGATTTCCCTTCGACCAAGCCTCTTCAGTAGTATTCCCCCGCCGCTTTCACAAAGCCGATTGAAAAAACCATGACGATCCTCACGTTGACAGCACAACAAGATCACTTGGAGAAGGTCGCCAAGACACGCGATCCCGTAAAGGCGCTCTCGGAATTCGTTTGGAACGGCCTGGATGCCAATGCGACCAATGTTGATGTACGCTTCGGGTTCAATAGCCTTGGAGGAATTGAATCGATAAGTGTCACTGACAACGGTGATGGCATCACACCTCTACGCGCCAGTACGGACTTTTCTAACCTTGGAGATTCTTGGAAAAAAACTGCGTCTCGCACCCGATCACAGCGGGCGCTGCACGGAAAAGAAGGCCGCGGACGTCTGCGCTTTTTCTCGCTGGCCCAAAAGGCTATTTGGCACTCGACGTTCGCTGTCGAAAACAAACTCGTCGATTTGAGCATTGAGATTGAAGCCGCGTCACTCGGGAAGTCAACAGTGTCCGAGACGACTCCCTCGGCACACGACCACACCGGCACGCACCTACTGCTTTCGAATCTGAAGGAAACTTTCGATTGGCTTGCTTCGAGGAAAGCCTTTCTGGAATTGAGCGCGGTCTTTGCTCCGTACCTCTTACGCTATCCGTCCGTGTCCATCTCATACAACGGTGAAAGAATACGTCCCGCTGACACGATTTCCGTCTCGTACGATTTTCCCACTGAGCCAATAGTTTGCCCGCATCGCACCGTCAAAGATTTGGCGATCTCGGTAGTCGAATGGAATTCTCACGTTGAGAGCCGACGTATACACCTGGGTGGCGAGAACGGCATCGTCCTCGGCTCGCAGCCAGCAAATGTTGTGGCGCCGGGATTTGAATATTCGGCTTATGCATATTCCGCCTTTTTCCAAGAGATCGCTGACGCCAATCTTCTAGAACTGGACGACCTGACCGACCCAGACTTTTCTTACATTGTGGGCTACATCCGCGATGCCCTAACCGACTATTTTCGCCAGAGACACGCCGAGCGATCAAAAGGCCTGATCGAGGAGCTAAGAGCGGAAGGCGCGTACCCCTACGATGGAGAACCGCGAGACGAAATAGAGCGGAAGGAACGCCAAGTTTTCGAGATTGCCACTTATGCCGTCTCATCTTACTCGAAAGATTTTTCAAAAGCAGACGCCTCATTGCGAAAGATGACGCTGACGTTCCTAAAGGAAGCCATCAGACACAATCCCGATTCACTATCGACGATCTTGCGAGCGGTTGTGAACCTCCCAAAAACGAAGCAGGACGAATTTTCTTCACTGTTAGAGAAAACTAAGCTTGGGAGCATCATCACCGCGTCAAGTCTCATCGCTGAACGCGTCGTGGCCTTGGAAGTTCTGAAAGGAATGGTCTTCAATCCCGAATACCGACACAGCACACGAGAGCGTGGGGAGTTAGACGTCATAATCAGGGACAACACCTGGATGTTTGGCGAACGTTTTCATATCGCCCTTTCTGAAGTCGGGCTTACCCGAGTCATGGAGCGGGTCTCGCAGGAGCTTCGCAGCAAATCTCCTAAGAAGCGCATCATGAAAGTGGACGGTTCTTCAGCTAGGCTTGACAGTTTTCTGGGGCGGATCGTGCCGCACCCCGATCAAACCAAGCGTGAATTTATCGTGATCGAACTGAAGCGCCCCTCACTGAAAGTAGGCCGCAAGGAACTTGATCAATTAGAAGATTACGTGAATGCACTAATCACGCAGCCTGACTTTTCTCATACAGACACTCAGTGGACGTTTTTCCTTGTTACCGGAGAGTACGACGCTTCGATTGTCCCCAGAATAACGCAGAAGGATCGGCCTGTTGGATTGTTTTTGGAGACCGCGAACTCTGCTGTTTGGGTGAAGACGTGGGCCGAACTCACTCGGGACTGTGATGCACGGCTACATTTCATCCAGGACAAATTGAGGATTGAGGTATCTGCCGATGAAATCAACTCCAAGATTGCTGCGCTGCGAGCGTCGGTTCTGAAGGAAGATCGCACAGTGACGTCACGATTTGCGCGGCAGGCCCCATCGCGTGAGACTGACAAACATCCATAACGACCGCGAATACGAAACGTTCAGTGATGCGGACCTCATTCTTTTTGACACCGGGACGATACTCTATGAACGCAGCGCAGTCACTAGGCAAACACGTTGCCATCGTTGCCTTGGCTTTGGTCGGGCCCGCTGTATTGTTGAGCGCAATCCCAACTGATGCGCAGGAATTACCCTCCTTGGAGCAACTCCTTACAAAAGAGGAACAAGCGAAGCTCGGCGTCACATCGATGTCGCCAGAAAAGCGTGAAGTGATGCGGGGCGCACTGATTAGGACGTTTAGGCAGGGCTATCGGGCGGCGCAGAGTGCAGACCGTCCTGGCGGTGCGGGGACTGGAACGAGTGTTGTTGAGACGCAAGTAGATGGTGAATTCAACGGTTGGGAGGGCGAGACAATAATCAAGTTGATGAACGACCAAATTTGGCAACAGACTGAATATCACTATGAATACCGCTACGCCTACATGCCCAAGGTTCTGATTTATCCGTCGGGCGGTGGGCACAAGATGCGTGTTGACGGCACTTCCAAGCCTATTGGTGTGCAACGCTTGCGGTAATCTTCTTCATTTCCCCTTCGAGCCATCGATCCGCTAAAAGCTACTTTTGTTAACGGAAGCTATTAAAGGGGAAGTTTGACCGACTCCACGCAGGCCCTCTTCAGCCGCTTCAGCTGAGCATTAGAGTACAGCCCGAACGTAATTCCGACCTCGCTCTCGTGGCCCATGATGTCCGCCACGACGTTCTCCCGGTGACCTGCATCCTCAGCCTTCGTCGCGAACCAACGCCGAAAGCTATGGAAGTTGACCTTGGACCGACGTGCCCCCGGCCTCTTGTCATGGACGCCAAGCTTCTTGCGGTAGTAGGTAAACCGCTTAGAGAGGGCCATGGTGCGGTTACCATCCCAGCCGGTGTCCTGAAAGTCGGGAAACAGGTAGGCGGCTGTATCGCTCTTGCCTACGAGTTTAGCAATCATCGGCCGCAGCACTGAATGAATCGGAATGGTCCGCACGCCCGCCGCGGACTTGCTGCGAGTGACGCTGAATGTGTTGTCGCGGCAATCACCGACGCGAAGCTGACCGATCTCATCGAGGCGCATCCCCGACAGAGCAGAAATCCTCATAGCGTTGGCCATGTCGGTGTCTGCCGGGCCACCGAGCAGGATGCGGACCTCATCATCCGTAAACGGCCGCTCGGGACCCATCGGGCCGTCCGGGGCGATCCTGTGCGCCTTGGTCTTGGGGAGCGACTTGCGCATCCAAGGATTCGACTTCACGCCGAAGCTCTTCTCTAGCCACGTCCAGTATTGCCGTAAAGCGGATAGCTTTTTGTTGGCCGTCTTGAAATGCACGCCCGCCTTTACGAAAGCCTCGTCGCGAAAATCCGCGGCGACCCGATCGGTAGTGGTCTCGATGAAAAAGCCTTGGCTTGACCTTGTGCACCAGTCTTTGAACTGTGTGAGCGCCGTGCGGGCGTCGGCCTTAGTGCGCTCGCTATACGTTGAGGCAGCAAGCCACCGTTCAACGTAGAGGTCGGCGGGGGTGACCTTTGCGGACGCTAGTTGGACGAATTGGGAGGCCTGCTTGGTGGCTGCCCGGGGTTCTGCAAACGGCTCGTAGTCGTCCCGGGTCCCGCCAGCTGCCAGATCGATTTCTTCGGCCCGGTCCGTGATCTGATACATGAGGTCATTGCGCCGCGCGGCATCGGCCCGGACGAATTCCTCCCGGAGAGCCATGGCTTCCAAGAGAAGCGGGTCTTGATCCTCGGGTCCGGGCGTCCGGTGTTTGGCGATCTCGGACTTCAAATCCGCAACGGCATTCCAGCGAGCTATACGGGCCACCCGGAGGTCTGTGGTCTCAAGGGACTTCAGGAGCCGCTTCTTTCCGAGGGCCCGCCGTAGCGTCCTAGGGACCTCAGCGACGGCATACCAAGTCGTTCCTTCGCCCCGGGGCTGGGTCAGGTAGCGCCGATCACCGCCACCTTTTTCCGCTCGCAAAATAACGTTCACTCGGCCTGCCCCTAACGGTGCCCCCAACGGGTCGCCCCCAACGCAGGTGTTGATATAGGGCTGTTTTCGCAGTATTTCTAGGCCTTCCGACGCACTGGCGTAGGGTCCAGGTTCCCCAGCCAGACTCCGAAAAACCGCAACGATGCTGACAGCTTAGATCGACCGATCTGAAAGCCGGCAGACGATGGTCCAACGCCATGGTCCACGGGAGCCAGATCGTGCCGTCCTATCTGCGCCGCCGAGCCCATACATGGTTTTTCAGGTGGAAATGGCCCAAGCGCCTTGCGGCCAGCGGCTTCCCGGGCGAGCTTATTCGCAGCCTCAAGACGAGCGATGTCCGCATCGCCCGTCGCCAAGCTCTCATGCTTGCCCTCAAAATCGAGATGATGATCAGTTCAACCAGCAATCCGAGCCGAGCCGAATTGGAGAATGCGGTCCGCAACTGGATCGACGAGTGCATCTGGCGCCGGGAGGTCAGGCGGGCGGATCGCGGAGCCGGCGCCTTTCCCACGCGAGCTGGAGGCGAGTGGCTGCGAGGCTGCTCGCGCGGGTCGACTTGAGCGGAGTGAGCGTTTCCGGGATTCTAAGCCTTTGATTGAACTTTCGAATGCCTTCTTGCTTTCCTCTCGTTTGAGTCGAGCTGCGACGACACATGCAATCGAGCTCCGCTCACAACGATCGGGCGATCAAGAGCTTCATGATCTCATTGGTGCCGCCGTAGATCTTCTGGATGCGGGAATCGATGAACATCCGCGAGATCGGATATTCCTGCATGTAGCCATAGCCGCCGAACAATTGCAGGCATTCGTCGGCGGTCTGCACCTGCTTTTCGGAGCACCAGTATTTCGCCATCGACGCGGTGACGGTGTCGAGGTCCTTTGCGACGAGGCGCTCGACGCACCAGTCGACGAAGACACGCGCGATCATCGCTTCGGTCTTGCGCTCGGCGAGCTTGAAGGCGGTGTTCTGGAAATCCATCAGCGGCTTGCCGAACGCGGTGCGCTCCTTCGTGTAGTCCACGGTAAGCTTGACCGCGCGCTCCATCGAGGCGACGGCGCCGACCGCGAGCGCGAGGCGCTCCTGCGGCAATTGCTGCATCAACTGGACGAAACCCTGCCCTTCCTCGTTGCCGAGCAGGTTCTCGGGCGGCACGACGACATTGTCGAAAAATAGTTCGGATGTGTCGGACGCGTGCAGGCCGATCTTGTCGAGGTTGCGCCCGCGCCGATAGCCGTCCGCGCCTCCAGTCTCGACAACGATCAGCGAGAGGCCCTTGGCGCCGGCTTCGCCGGTGCGCGCGACCACGACGACGAGATCAGCGGCCTGCCCGTTGGTGATGAAGGTCTTCTGGCCGTTGATGACGTAGGAATTGCCCTGCTTCTTCGCGGTGGTCTTGACGCTCTGCAGGTCGGAGCCGGTTCCGGGCTCGGTCATGGCGATGGCGCCGACCATCTCGCCGGAAGCCATCTTCGGCAGCCAGAGCTTCTTCTGCTCCTCGGAGCCGTAGTTTAGAATGTAGTGGGCGACGATCGCGCTGTGCACGGAGACGCCGGTCGTGACCTCAGGCACCGTGCTTTCGATATCCTCAAGCACCGCGGCATCATAGGCGAAGGTCGCGCCTAACCCGCCATAGGCCTCCGGCACGCTCGGCAGCAGCGCGCCCATCTCGCCAAGCCCGCGCCAGGCAAAGCGATCGACCATCTTCTGCTCGCGCCATTTCTCGGCATGCGGCGCCAGATCCTTCGCGAGGTACTTCCGGAACTGGTGGCGGAAGACGTCGAGCTCCTCGGTCATCCAGCAGGAACGGTATTCCATGGAACCCTCGCTATCAGATGAGCAGACCGCCGCCGGCGACGATCACCTGGCCGCTGATATAGTTCGATTCCGGACTGCAGAACAGATAGACCGCGTCGGCCGCCTCCTCCGGCGTACCGCCGCGGCCGAGCGGGATCATCTGCCCCATCGCTTCCAGCATCTCCGGCCGCACGCCGACCTTGATATCGCGGCCGGCGACGTCAATGGTCTTCTGGCTCGCCTCGATCGGCTGGGTCAGGCGGGTGTTGATCAGACCGAAGGCCACGCAATTGACGTTGACCTTGTAGCGGCCCCACTCCTTGCACATCGTGCGGGTCAGCCCGACCAGCGAGGCCTTGGCGGAGGAATAGCTCGCCTGCCCCGCGTTGCCGTACAGGCCGGCGATCGAGGAGATGTTCACGACCTTGCGGAACACCTCGCGGCCGGCCTCGGCTTCCTTCTTCGCCATCACCCGGATCGGTTCGGCGGCCGCACGCATGATGCGGAACGGTGCGACGAGATGGACGTCGAGCATCGCCTGGAACTGCTCGTCCGTCATCTTCTGGATCGTGGAATCCCAGGTGTAGCCGGCATTGTTGACGATGATGTCGAGCCCGCCGAAGTGCTCGATCGCAGCACCGACGAAGCGATCGGCAAAGCCCGCTTCCGTGACGCTGCCGTTCACCGCCACCGCCTCGCCGCCCGCCGCCTTGATCTCTGCGACCACGGCGTCGCCCGGCCCCGCATCGAGATCGTTGACCACGACCCTGGCGCCCTCGCTCGCAAGCTTCAGTGCAATCGCACGGCCAATACCGCGGCCCGAGCCCGAAACGAGCGCGACCTTCCCCTTCAGTTTCGACATGATCTCTCCTAGATCGCGATGATGGCTTCACCGGCAAGCTTGATCTCGCCGTTCTGGTCTCTTGTGGTGAGCGCGAGCTTTGCGCGCTTCTCGCCTTCTTGCTCGAAAACCTCGGCGACCGTACCCTCGCAGGTCAGCTCCGCGCCGAGTTGCGTGATGGCAACGAAGCGGGTCGAGAACGAACGGACGCGCGACGGCGCCACGGCATCCGTCAGCGCCTGGCCGAGATAGGCCATCACGAGCATGCCGTGCGAGAACACATCCGGAAATCCGGCCTGCCTTGCGAAATCAAGGTCGACATGGATCGGGTTGTGGTCCCCGGAGGCGCCGCAATAGAGCGCCAGCCGGTGGCGCGTGATCGCCAGGAATTCCTTGTGGACGATGCGATCGCCGATCGAAGGCTGGTCGACGCTCATGACGGCCTCGCATTGCGTACCACGACCGTGCGCGAGAGGTCGGCGACGTGAACCCCGTCCTGGTTGGTGACCTCGGTTTCGACGACGATCAACGTCATCGCCCCGCCCTTCTTCTCGGTCACGCTGGACACGCGCGGCTTGAACGTCACGGTGTCGCCGACCACGACGGGTGCGCGGTAGTCAAAACGCTGCTCACCATGCAGCACGCGGGCGAGATCGATGTCGAGCGCCCTCAGGAATTCAAAGGGCTCGGTGGCATCCATCATCTCCAGGCAGAATAGGTAGGTCGGCGGCACTGCCGCCGCCGCATTTCCGGCCGCCTGCGCGGCCTTCTCGTCGCGATACAGCGGATTGGCCTCGCCGATCGTATCGAGGAAGAAGCGCAGGCGCCCCGGCTCGACGCGTGCGGTGACCGGCGTGAAGGCACGCCCGACGGCGGATTGATCGACCATCGCGGCCTCAGGCGCGTTCGTAGAGCGTGACGACGCAGGCGCCGCCGAGGCCGAGATTGTGCTGCAGACCGATCCGCGCGCCTTCGACCTGGGTCGCCTGCGCCGTGCCGCGCAACTGTCGCGTCAGCTCGTAGCACTGCGCCAGGCCGGTGGCGCCGAGCGGATGGCCCTTGGAGAGCAGGCCGCCGGACGGATTGGTCACGATCCGGCCGCCATAGGTGTTGTCGCCGTCATCGATGAAGCGCGCCGCGTCGCCCTCTCCGCACAGGCCAAGGCCTTCATAGGTGATCAGTTCGTTATGGGCGAAGCAGTCGTGCAGTTCGACGACGTCGAGATCTTCCGGGCCGATGCCGGCGGCCTCATAGACCTTCCTCGCGGCGTCGCGCGCCATGTCATAGCCGACGACCTGCATCATGTCGCCGGCACCGAAGGTCGAAGCGGTATCCGTCGTCATGGCCTGCGCCGCGATGCGGACGTTCTTGTTGAGGCCGTGCTGGTCGGCGAATTTCTCCGAAACCAGGATCGCACCCGCGCCGCCGCAGGTCGGCGGGCACGCCATCAGCCGGGTCATCACGCCCGGCCAGATCACCTGGTCGTTCATGACGTCATCGGCCGTGACTTCTTTCCTGAACAGCGCCAACGGATTGTTTTTTGCGTGGCGGCTGGCCTTCGCGCGCACCTTGGCAAAGGCCGAGAGCGGCGTGCCATGCTTCTTCATGTGGCTGAGGCCCGCGCCGCCGAAATAACGCAGCGCGAGTGGCACGCCGGGCGCTTCGACCAGCTTGTCGGCGGCCGCGTCGAAATCGTCGAATGCGCTGGGGCGATCGGTGAAGACGGCGCCAAGCGCGCCGGGCTTCATCTGCTCGAAGCCGAGCGCCATCACGCAATCGGCGGCACCCGACTCGATCGCTTGCCGCGCCAGGAACAGCGCGGTCGAACCGGTCGAGCAGTTGTTGTTAACGTTGACGATCGGGATCCCGGTCATGCCGACGCCATAGAGCGCGCGCTGGCCGCAGGTGGAGTCGCCGTAGACATAGCCGACATAGGCCTGCTGCACCTTGCCGTAGTCGAGACCGGCATCGGCGAGCGCGAGCTTCGCCGCCTCCGCGCCCATCACGTGATACGGCGCGTTGGCGCCCGGCTTGACGAACGGGATCATCCCGACCCCGGCAACATAGGCGCGTGACGTCATCGTCTCCTCCCGAAAATTACCCGCTGGACTATTTATTACCTATGGGTAATATATGTGGTGTTACGAGTCAACGCGGCAAAGCTTCACGACATAAAGCTTCAAGACATGGACGCCCGCTCCCCCTCTTCCAGCCGTCAGTCCCCGTGGCTGCCATTCGAAAGCCGGCGCCGCGCCCGCGACGAGAAGCGCGAGGCGGTGTTGCGCACGGCCGTGCAGCTCTTCCTCGAGCAGGGCTATCATCGCACCACGCTCAACGACGTCGCCGATCGGCTCAACATCACCAAGCCCGCGCTCTACAATTACTTCGGCGGCAAGGACGAGATCCTGTTCGAATGCTGGGCGATCGGCAATGAACGCGTCGACGATTGCATCAACGAGATCGCAGCCGGCGGCGGTACGGGGCTCGCCAAGCTGCGGAAGCTGATCGTCAGCTACGCCGAGGTGATGACCACCGACTACGGCAAGAGCCTGGTCCGCTTCGACGTCCGCGATCTCACCGAGCACAATCGCAGGGTCGTCAACACCGCCAAGAGGAAGATCGATCGCGCCTTCCGCGACTATATCGCCGAGGGCATCGCCGACGGCACGATCAAGCCGTGCGATCCAAAGCTGTCGGCGTTTGCGATTGCGGGTTCGCTGAACTGGATCGGCCACTGGTTCCAGCCGGGCGGACCGATGACGGCGGAAGCCATCGCCGAAGAGTTCGCAATCCGCCTCACCGCAGGCATTGCCACGACATCGACGCGCAAGAAGGCGGACAAGCCGCCCGGCAAGATCAAGACATCCAGGGAGGATCGAGATGAACATCACGCACGGACTGCGCCGCGCGCTGCAGGTCAATCCAAACGGACTCGCGATCGTCTGCGGTGAACGGCGACGCAACTGGCGCGAGGTCGGCGACCGCGTCGCTCGCCTCGCCGCCGCGATCCGTGGACTCGGCTCCAAGGATGGCGATCGCGTGGCGGTGCTGTCAATGAACTCCGACCGCTACCTCGAGCTCTATCTCGCGGTCGGCTGGGCCGGCGCCGTCATCGTGCCGCTGAACATCCGCTGGAGCCCGCTGGAGAACGAGGACGCAATGCGCGACTGCCGCGCGGAAATCCTGTTCGTCGACAAGGCATTTGCACCGGTCGGCGCCACGCTCGCGAAGGCCATCCCCGGCCTGAAACTGGTCTATGCCGATGACGGCGAAACGCCCACCGGCATGGAGAACTACGAAGCGTTGATCACGCAGAACCAGCCCATCGCGGACGCCATGCGCAAGCGCGACGATCTCGCCGGCATTTTCTACACCGGCGGCACCACCGGCCGTTCCAAGGGCGTGATGCTGAGCCATGGCAACCTGATGGCCAATGCGCTGAACGCGCTCGGCGAAGGCCTGTGGCCGAGCACGACGATCTATCTGCATGCGGCCCCGATGTTTCACCTCGCCAACGGGGCTGCGATGTATTCGGTGCTGCTGTCGGGAGGCTCCAATGTTGTGATCCAGGGTTTTACACCCGACGGCGTCGCGACCGCGATCCAAAAAGAACGCGTGACCGACGTGCTGCTGGTGCCGACCATGATCCAGATGTTCGTCGATCATCCGACGCTCGGCAAATTACGACCTGTCGTCTTTGAAGCGGATTGCCTACGGCGCCTCGGTGATCAGTGACGCTGTGCTGATGCGCGCCATGAAGGCCCTGCCGCATGTCGAGTTCACCCAGGCCTACGGCATGACCGAGCTGTCGCCGATCGCAACGTTGCTGCATTGGAAGGAGCATATCGGCGACGGCCGCGCCAAGGGCCGGCATCGCGGCGCCGGACGCGCCGCCTTCGGCTGTGAGGTCAAGATCGTCGATGCCGGCGACAAAATTGTCCCGTCAGGCACCGTCGGCGAGATCGCCGTGCGCGGCGATGTGGTCATGATGGGCTACTGGGAGCGTCCGGAAGAGACTGCACGCGCCGTGATCGACGGCTGGATGCACACCGGCGATGGCGGCTATATGGACGAAGACGGCTTTGTCTACGTGGTCGACCGGGTCAAGGACATGATCATCTCCGGCGGCGAGAACGTCTATTCCGCAGAGGTCGAGAACGCGCTGGCGCAGCACCCCGCCGTGGCGCAATGCGCTGTGATCGGCATTCCGAGCGAGCGCTGGGGCGAGCAGGTTCACGCCGTCGTCGTGCTGAAAGGCGGCGCCGGCGCGACAGCCGACGAGCTGATGGAATTCAGCAAGACGCTGATCGCCGGGTACAAATGCCCGCGCAGCGTCGACATTACATCGACACCGCTGCCGCTTTCCGGTGCCGGCAAGATCCTCAAGCGCGAGCTGCGCCGACCGTTCTGGGAAAACCAGACACGGCGCGTCAGCTAGGACTTAGGTGCGTGCGGAGGCGCCGGTCGCAAGGTGCCTTGACACCACGGGGCTTGCGATTCCGTACAGGAACTGATCGACGACCATGTCGGCAAATTCGGCAGGTCCTATTCCCCCTTTGGGATCGTACCAAGTGTGGCTGAAGTTGAGCGTGCCGAAAAGCATCATCGTGTAGACCTTCTTGGTTCGCTTGACGATCTTTCCCTTGCTGTCGAGCTGAAGAATGAGGCCAGTAATCAGATCTACGATCCGCCGCTCCAGCGATTTGATCGTCTGCTGGTCATCTTCGCCAAGGAAGGTCAGGTCGTTGAGGATCAGGCGCTGTTCCTGCGGCGAACGCGCATTGAGATCGACAATGGCACGGATCGCTGCGCGGAATTGATCGAGCGTCGAGGTGTGTTCTGCGATGGCCGCCTCCACGTCTGCGATCATCTGCCGCACATGCTGGTCGAGGATAGCGAACAGAATGGCTTCCTTGGAAACGAAGTAGTGATACAGCGCGCCGCGCGAGAGCTTGCAGGCTTCCGCAAGGTCGGCGATCGAGGCGCGCATGTAGCCCTGCTTGGCGAACAGGCCGCACGCCGCGGACAGGATTCCGCGCTGAATGTCATCGTAATTCTCTGAGCGCGTTCGCGCCATGCCGTGCCTCTCATGCAATGCTGCGCTGTCACCGGATCCGGCGACTCCCGACTCTCTATACTACCGGCGCGTGCGAAGCGCGCCGTTCGCGGACAGTCCTTTCCACCAGAACCGTTCGAGCCGCCGGTCCAAATTTGATCTGGATCAAAAAATAATTTGAACGGCCGGTCGGATTATAATATCCTCTAGCCAACTGGCAAGCAGATCACGCACGCGGGACCAACCCGGCGGCATCGAGGGAGGTTGTTCGTGAACAGTCGAAAGGTCGATGCCGTCGTAATCGGAGCTGGCGCCGGCGGGCTATGTGCTGCGGCGCGGCTCGCTCACGCCGGGCTCTACACGGTCCTGGTCGACGACCACGACCGGCTGGGCGGCCGCGCATCTACCGAGGAGATCGACGGCTTCAAGGTCAATATCGGCGCGATAGCGATCGAGTTCGGGGGCGTGTTCGAGGAGACGTTCCACACCGTCGGTGTGCCGCTCAATATCCGTGCGCCCGAGCCCGCGAGCTCCTTCTTTATCGACGGCAGGCTGATCGACGTCGGTCGCGGAGGCTGGTCGCTCCTGCTTGGACAACTGACCAAGCAGGCCTCCCGCATCCTGGAGAAATTCGCCGACGCACGCTCAGGCAACCTGCCCGACGGCCGGCAATCCACCGAGGACTGGTTGAAGGGCTACACCAGCAACGCCACCGTTCATGCACTCTTCCGAAATCTCTGCGCAGCGATCTTCGCCTGCAACGCGGCCGAGCTGCCTGCCCGCGCCTTCCTCACTTATTTCACCAGCAAGGGCGCCTTCAAGAAGTTCGGCTTCTGCCCGGAAGGGACGATCGGTGTTTGGAACAGCCTCGCGACCGCGGTCAGGCGCAACGGCGACGTCTGGCTCGGCACACCGGCTACCGAAATCCACACGACAAACGGGCGCGTGAGCGGCGTGACCCTGCTGCGGGACGGTAAGCCGGCGCGGATCGACACCGATCTAATCGTCAGCAATGCCGGGCCGAAGGCAACGGTCGCGCTCGCCGGCGAAACCGCTTTCCCTGCCGATTATGTGGCAAAGGTCAGGAATGATCTTCGTCCGGCCGCCAACATCGTCGTCAATGTGGCCAGCCGGGAGCCGCTGGTGAACCATCCGGGGATCGTGACCTTCGGCAGGACGCGCAGGCTCTGCAACATGGCGAACCTCTCAGCCACCTGCCCCGAGCTCGCGCCGCCCGACTGGCATCTTTACGTCGCCTATGCCGTCCCGGTCCCGGCACTCGGCGAATTCGACTCCGACGCCGAGATCGCGCTCGCGCTCGCGGACCTCCGCGAACAATTCAGCAATTTCGATCAGGCCAAAATCCTCTCCATCCGCGTTATGCGCGATGATTGGCCGGCGCAACGCAGTTGCGCTGGATACGACCTGCCGCGCGAGACCGGCATCGAAGGCCTTTGGTGCGTCGGCGACGCGGTCAAGCAGTATGGCAATGGCGGCACGCAGGCCTGCGCGGAGACGGCGAAAATCGTGACCGATGCCATCCTCGCCGCGCGGTCGCCGGTGCCGCAGGCAAGCCGGGTCTGAGCGCGATGCCGACGACGATCCGGACCCCGAAATCATCCGCCGCACCGCACGCGATGCCCGCGCCGGAACACCTGCTCGAATTCCGCAACATCCGCATCGTCTATGACAACGCCATTGAGGCAATCCGCGACGTCAGCATCGCCGTTCCCGAAGGCGGCATCGTTGCCCTGCTCGGCTCCAACGGCGCCGGCAAATCCACGCTGCTGAAGGCGATGTCGGGAATTCTCTACACCGAAGAGGGCGTGGTCGAGAGCGGCACGATCAGCTTCCGAAACGAGGAAGTACATCGGCTTGCGCCAGACGAGCTGGTGCGGCGCGGCATCGTCCAGGTGCCGGAGGGCCGCCGCGTATTTCCGGCACTGACCATCGATGAAAACCTGCAGATGGGCGGCTACACCAAAACGGCGGCCGAAGCCCGCGACCGCCGCGAAACGGTGTTCGCGCTGTTTCCCCGCCTGTTCGAGCGCCGCGACCAGGTCGCCGGCTACATGTCCGGCGGCGAACAGCAGATGCTGGCGATCGGCCGCGCCCTGATGACCGATCCCGTGCTGCTGGCGCTCGACGAACCGTCCCTTGGCCTCGCCCCGTTGATCATCGACCGCATCTATGAGGTAATCGCCAGGCTGCGCGACGAAATGAAAATGACGGTACTGCTCGTCGAACAGAACGCGCAGCGCGCGCTCGACATCGCCGACTACGGCTACATCCTGGAGACTGGTCGCGTGGTCCTCGACGGCACCGCGAAGAAACTCGCTGCCAACGAGGATGTGCAGGAATTCTATCTCGGCGTATCCCATGCGGGGCGAAAGAGCCTGCGCGATGTCAAACACTACAAGCGCCGCAAACGGTGGCTGTCGTGACCAGGCTCCTTACGGTCGAAAACCTCAGCAAGCGATTTGGCGGCCTGCAGGCCGTCGTCGATGTCAGCCTCGCCGTTACGCAAGGCGAAATCTGCAGCGTGATCGGTCCGAATGGCGCCGGCAAGACCACGTTGTTCAACATGATTTCGGGCGTGCTGCGCCCCAGCGGCGGCCGGATGACATTCGACGGTACCGACCTTGCGGCTGTTTCCCCCTCGCGCTTTGCCGCCATCGGGATTGGCCGGACGTTTCAAAATCTGGCGCTGTTCAAGCACGGCACCGTGGTCGAGAACATCCTGACCGGCCGGCACACCCATCTGCGCTCCAACGTCCTTGATGCCGTGATCTTCTTCGGCCGCACCCGGAGCGAGGAAATCGCGGCGCGGCAGCGTGTCGAACACATCATCGAATTCCTCGAAATCGAGCACATCCGTGACGCCGTCGTGGGCACGCTGTCCTACGGCCAGCAAAAGCGCGTGGAACTGGGGCGGGCACTCGCGTGCGAACCGAAACTGCTGCTGCTCGATGAAATGGTGTCGGGCATGAATCAGGAGGAGACCGAGGATATCGCCCGCTTTGTCCTGGATATCCGCGACGAGCTCGGCATCACCGTGCTGATGATCGAGCACGAGATGCGGATCGTGATGGATATCTCCGACCGTGTTCATGTCCTGAATTTCGGCCGCAAGATCGCTGAAGGCACACCCGCCGAGGTGCGCCGCGATCCGGCCGTGACGGAAGCCTATCTCGGCGGCCACCGCGCGGAAGCGGCACGGGTGGAGGCATGATGTCGGCCATCGATGCATTCCGCACCGAGCACCCGCCGATCCAGTCGAGTCAGGCGCGGGCCGCATCCGTGACCGACGCCGAGTCGCTGCGAACCGCGCTGAAGGCCGCCGCAATCACCATCCCCCAATTGCTGCGCCAACGCGCGGCCATGCATGGCGATGCGCTTGCGCTACGCGAAAAAGAATACGGCATCTGGAATCCCTATTCCTGGCGCCATTACTACGAGACGGCGCGCTCGGTAGCACTTGGCCTGCTCTCGCTCGGCCTCAAGCCCGGCGACCGGGTCGCCATTGCTGGCGAGAACACGCCTGAATGGTTTTATGCCGATCTCGGTATCCAGATGATCGGCGCGGTGGCGGTCGGCATCTACCCGACCAATCCCTGGGTCGAACTTCAATATATCGTCCGCCACTCCGGTGCGCGCGTCGTCGTCACCGGCGACCAGGAACAGACCGACAAGGTGCTGGACGCGCTCGCCAACAATGACGGCCTGCCCGCGCTCGAAGCCATCGTCTGCGTCGACATGAAGGGTCTGCGCCAGTATCGACAGTCGCAACTGCTGTCGTTCGAGAAGCTTTGCCAGCTCGGTAAGAGCTATGCCGCCGAAAACCCCGACGCCAATGCGACCCTCGATCGCCTGATTTCGCAGGCCTCGCCCGACGACGTCTCGATCCTGGTCTACACTTCGGGCACGACCGGTCCGCCCAAGGGCGCAATGCTGACGCATCGAAATCTGGTCTACGCCGCCTATATCTACGCCGAAGCGGTCGGGATATCAGACAAGCCGTTCGAGGCCGTGAGCTACCTGCCGCTGTGCCATGTTGCCGAGCGCTGCTATGGCGAGGTGACGCATCTCGTGCTCGGTGGCGCCGTCAGCTTTGCCGAATCGATCGACACCGTCGCGCTCAACATTCGTGAGATTGCGCCCACGTTCTTTGTCGGCGTCCCCCGTATTTACGAAAAGCTGCAGCAGGGATTTCTGTTCCGGCTCGGCGAGAGCGGGCAACTGCGCCAGCGCTTCGTCAAAGCCTGCATGGCCTGGGGCCGCAAACTGTCGGACCGTCGCCAAACGAGAACGATCACGTGGCATGACCATTTGAGCTATACTCTGCTCTACGTGCTGCTGTTCCGCAATATCCAGCGCCATCTCGGCTTCGCCCGCAGCCGTCATCGCCTGTGCGCGGGCGCTTCAATTTCACCGGAGACGCTGCGATTCTTCGACATCGTCGGCCGCCCGGTGTCGCAGGGCTATGGACTGACCGAAAGCGGCGGCGTCGCGTTCATCCAGACCGAGAGCCACCACCGGCTCGGCGGCTGCGGGCTGCCCCTGATCCACACCGAATGGAAGCTGGATAGCGACGGCGAGATCCTGTTGCGCAACCCCGGCGTCTTCAAGGGCTACTTCCTCGACGAGAAGGCCTCGAGCGCAACACTGGAACCGGGCGGCTGGCTGCGTACCGGCGATATCGTCGAGGTCTTGGACAATGGCGAGATCACGGTGGTCGACCGCAAGAAGGCGATCATCATCACCGCGGGCGGCAAGAACATCGCCCCCTCTGAGATCGAGAATGCGTTGAAGGACAGTGAGTTCATCAAGGAGGCGATCGTGGTCGGCGAGGCCAAGAAGTATCTTGGCGCCATCATCCAGGTGGACTTCGACAATGTCGGCCGCTGGGCCCGCGACAAGGCACTGCCCTACACCAACTACAAGTCGCTTTCGCAACTTGCCGAGGTACATGAACTGGTCGAACGCATCGTCAACGAGACCAACAAGCGCTTCGCCCGCGTAGAGAACATCCGCCGCTTCGCCATTCTTGAAAAGGAACTCGATCACGACGACGGTGAATTGACCGCTACGCAGAAGGTCCGCCGCGCACTGATCGAGAAGAAATTCGCGCGCGAACTCGCCATCATTTACCAATCGGAGGGCTGATGCAGTATTTCACTCAGCTACTGATCTCCGGCCTGGCGATCGGCGCCATCTACGGCCTGATCGCGATGGGCTTTGCCGTAATCTACAAGTCCACGGGTCTAGTCAACTTCGCGCAGGGCGAGATGACCATGATCACGGCCTATATTGCCTGGACCATATCGACCACGGTCAGCGGCAACGTATTCATCGTGGCCATCGGTGCCATCATTGCAGCCGTCGTGCTCGGCCTGGTGATCGAGCGCGTGGTGATGCGGCCGATGCTGGGTGAGCCGGTGTTTGCGACCGTCATGGTCACCATTGGGCTTGCCGTGATCCTGCGCTCGTCAATCAATTTTATCTGGGACGCTTATCCGCATGGCCTCGATGTCGGCTTTGGCCGGACGATCGTCCGGATCGGCACCATCGGCGTGCGCACCGGGCAAATCGCCGTCATCGTCACGCTTCTGGTACTGCTGGCGGCGATCTGGGCATTCTTTCGCTACAGCAAGGTCGGCGTCGCGATGCGCGCCGTCGCCGCCGACGACCGCACCGCCCTCCTCATGGGAATCAGTGCCACCAGGGTACACGCGCTGGCATGGGCCGCATCGTCGGTCATCGCCGGTATCGGTGGCGTGTTCTTTGCGCTGTCATACGACCTGTCGCCGGCCATGTTCCAGCTCGGGCTGAAGGCGTTTCCGGCCACGATCCTTGGCGGCCTCGACGCCGTTCTTGGTTCAGGCCTCGGCGGGCTCCTGATCGGCATTACCGAAAATCTGGCGGGCGGCTATATCGGCTCCGGCATGAAGGAGGTCGCCGGCTTTGTGATGATCATCGTGGTGCTGATGATCCGCCCGTTCGGCATCTTCGGCGAACGCGACATCGAAAGGGTTTGACGATGCGCACCGGCGATTTCAAGCAAACTTACGGCGAACTCGTTACCCTGATCGACTCACCGCCGATATGGCTGTGGTCCGTTGTGCTGGTGGCCGCGCTGATCGTCGCGCCCCATGTCCTGAACTCCTATGCGCTTTCCTTCCTGATGATCATCCTGATCACGGTCGTGGGCGCGCTCGGACTGAACATCCTGACCGGCTACACCGGTCTCATTTCGCTGGGGCATGTCGGCTTTCTCGTCACGGGCGCCTATGCCTACGCCATCCTGGTCTCCAAATATCAGATGCACCCGCTGATCGGGTTCCTCGGCGCTGGCGTCGTTCCCGCGCTTGCAAGCCTGGTCGTCGGCGCGCCGTCCCTGCGGCTGAAGGGCCTCTATCTCGCGATCACGACGCTGGCATTCTCGTTCATCATCAACACTCTGATCCTGGAGGCGCGCTGGCTGACCAATGGCGCCCGCGGCATCTCGGTGCAGCGGCCGGAGATTTTCGGGATCAGCTTCGACGGCGATGCGGCCTTCACCTACCTCTGCCTCGGCTTTGCCGTCCTGGCTCTATTCGCCACGCTCAACATTCGTCGCAGCCGGGTCGGCCGCGCCTTCGTCGCGATCCGCGACAACGACACCGCCGCCCGGGTCATGGGCATCAACCTGCACGCCTACAAGCTGTTCGCCTTTGTCACCTCGGCCTTCATCACTGGATTGTCCGGCGCGCTGTACGGCATCTATTTGTCCTTCGTCAGCGTCGAGGGCTTTCCGTTCCTGCTCTCCATCGAGGCGCTGGCGATCCTGATCGTCGGCGGGCTCGGCTCGGCGCTCGGCGCGGTGCTCGGCACCATCCTGATCGTCCTGCTGCCGGAAGCGACGCGAATGGTCTTCAGCCTGTTCAGCGCGCAGATGGACGCGATGTTCACGACCGGTGCGCAAGAACTCAAGAGCATGCTCTACGGCCTCGTCATCATCCTGTTCCTGCGCTTCCAGCCGCGCGGTCTGGTCGGGGCCTGGCACGATATCCGGAGAATGTGGGTGAATTGGCCGCTGCGTTACTAATCAGAACAAAACAAGAGGAGGAAACACATGATGAAATATCTGGCGACGGCGTCGCTGCTGCTCGCGAGTGCGCATCTTGCGACCGGTGCTGCACTGGCAGCCGATCAGGGCATTACCGACACCGAGATCGTGATCGGCGATGTCGAGCCCTTGACCGGTCCGCCGGCACTGCTCGGCGTTGCCGCCTCCATCGGCCACAAGATTGCGATTGCGGAAGCCAACAATGCCGGCGGCATCAATGGCCGCAAGATCAAGTATGTGCTGGAAGACGACGGTTACGTCACAGCCCGCACCATCCAGGGCGTCAAGAAGGTAATCGACGTCGACAAGGCATTTGCCATGCTCGGAATCTCTGGCTCGGGGCAGTCCATTGCCGTGATGCCAGTGCTGGAAAAGGCCGGCATCCCCACCGTCATCGACGTCGCACCGGTCAAGTTCCTATGGGAGCCGCCGCGAAAGAACGTCTTCGTCGTCGGACAATCCTACGAGGAGGGCATCATCCACCTTGTCAACTATCTCGCCGACAAGAATCCCGGCAAGAAGTGGGGCCTGATCACGCAGGACGACGATTACGGCATCACCGTGCGCGATGGTTTCGATACGGTCGTCAAGGCCAAGAAACTCAACGTGGTCTACAGCGGCAACTACAAGAAGGGCCAGCAGGATTTCTCGTCCGACATGCTGCAACTCAAGGAGTCCGGTGCCGAAGTGTTTCTGGCCGGCGGCATCATCGGCGAGAACATCGCCATGATGAAGGAACTGGAAAAGCTCAACATCAAGCCTGTGGTTGGCATCTTCTGGCCCGGCCGCGTCGAGCCGGTGCTGAAGCTGATGGGTCCGGCGGGAGACGGCCTCTACGCGGTCGACTATGTCGAGCCATTTGCGGGACCCGCCGGCAAGGCGTTCCTTGAAAAGGCAAAGGGACTGCTTTCCGAGGCCGAGATGAAAGGCATTAATCGCTATTCGATGACCGGCTATGCGGCAGCCAAGGTGCTGATCTCTGCGATCGAGCGCTGCGGCAAGCAGCCGACCTGGGTCTGTACCATCGCTGAGTTGGAGAAGACCAAGAACGTGGAAACCGGCATCATGGCGCCGATCAACTTCGGCACTGGTGTGCGCTTCTCGAACCAGAAGCTGCAAATCATGCAGTCGGACTTCTCGACGCTGAGCTTCAAGCCGGTGAACTGAGCAAGCTGAGAAGCTTGCCGGCACGCGACGTGCCGGCACGCCCTCACATCCTTTTCGCGACTTCCTCCAGCATGACCTCGGTGGCTCCGCCGCCGATGGTCAGCACCCGCGCATCGCGCACCATCCGCTCGATCGGCGTGCCGCGCATGAAGCCGGTGCCGCCGTGCAGCTGCAGGCAGCCGTGTACGACCTCATGCAGAACCTCGGGCGATAGCGCCTTCACCATCGAGACTTCGCGGGGACAAGGCTTTCCAGCCTCTACCAGTTCCGCCGCATGATAGGCCAGCGCCCGGGCGGCCGCCGCTTTCGTCGCGAGCGACGCAAGTTTCAGCCGCACCGCCTGCTGATTCCACAACGGTCCACCAAATGCCTGGCGGCTCTTCACGTAATTGGTGGTGAGTTCGATCGCCTTGGCCGACTCGCCGGCGCAGATGCCGCCGATGCAGATCCTCTCGTTCTCGAAGGTTTCCATGATCCCGTAGAAGCCGCGGTTCTCCTCGCCCAGCAGGTTTTCCGCGGGAATGCGAACATCCTGGAAGGCAATCTCGGCGGTGTCCGAGCAAAGCCAGCCGTGCTTGTCGAGTTTTGTCACGGAGATGCCCGGCGTGGTGCGCTCGACAATGAACAACGAGATGCCGCGGCTTCCCTTGGCCGCCGGATCGGTGCGGGCGGCCACGATCAGGATGTCGCCATAGACAGCATTGGTGATGAACATTTTCGAGCCGTTGATCAGCCAGGAATCGCCGTCGCGGCGCGCGCGCGTCTTCAGCCCGGCGACGTCGGAGCCCGCATCGGGCTCGGTCACCGCGATCGAACAGATCGTCTCGCCGCGGATAATCGCCGGAAGATACGTTCGCTTTTGCTCGGGTGTACCCCGCAGCGTAATATGAACCGCCGACATGTCGGTATGAACCAGAACCGACGAGGTGAAGCCGCCGAATGTCGAACGCCCGAGTTCCTCCGCCCACACCATCGACGCCAGCGGCCCCATGTCGGTGCCGCCATATTCGACCTCGTGGCGCATGCCGAGAAAGCCGAGCGCGCCCATGCGGCGGTAGATTTCGCGCGGAATCTTGCCGTCGCGCTCCCACTGCTCGCCATACGGCGCTACTTCCTTTTCGACGAAACGGCGAACCTGCTCGCGCAGCATCCGCAACTCCTCGGAAAGCCGCGGCTGCTCCGAGAAGTGGAATTCGCTATCGGACTGAACGCGGGGATCGGTGGGCTTAACGTTCATGATGATGCCTTCTCGCCCTTGAGATGGAGATGCCGGCTGAGAAATCCGGCGATTGATGCGATGGCTTGATGCGCGTCGGGAATCTCTGCGAACATCTGAAAGACGTGGATCATGCCGTCCCAGACCTGGAGATCGACCTCAACACCGGCGGCGCGCGCCTTGTCGGCCAGCACCACGGAATCGTCTCGCACGATTTCACGGTCGCCGACCTGAATCAGTAGCGGCGGCAATCCCCCGAGATCGGCATAGAGCGGCGACGCCAGCGGCTGTCTCGGATCGCCCTGCTCGCCCAGATAATTTTTGGCCAATGCCAGGATCATCGGGCGCTGGTGGATCGGATCCGCATCGGCGCGGTCGACGTAGCTCACACCGGTCGCGGCCAGATCGGCCCACGGCGACATCAACGCGGCCGATACGGGCAACTCAAGCCCTCGTTCGCGCAAGGCCAGCATCGCAGCAAGCGCGAGGTTGCCGCCGGCAGAATCCCCAGCAAAGGCGATATTGGTGGGCTTCAGTCCTTGACGCAGCATCGAGTCGTAGGCGGCGAGCGCATCATCCAACGCCGCCGGAAAACGATGTTCCGGCGCCAGCCGGTAGTTGATCCCCAGCACGCGGCAACCGCTGGCAAGGGCGATCCGCGCAATCAGGTCGCGGTGCGAAGACACTGAACCGATGCGAAAGCCGCCGCCGTGGAAATAGAGTACGGCCTTGTCCGGCGGCGGATGGGCCGGCGATATCCACTCCCCGGCGACGGCATCGGCCGAGACCCGTTCGCACGTCACGGGTACGGTCGTGCCGCCAAAGGCCGAATCCCAATCGCTGCGCATCTGGGTCACAGTGGTATCGCGGTTCCAGCCGCGATAGATCGCGCGAATGCGCGCGATCGCAAGATCGATCGGCGCCGTCGCGATGTCTTCGCCTGCGCGCGCCATGTCAGCCGCCAATTCCCATACCGCCCGACACGCCAATCGTTTCGCCGGTGATATAGGCCGCCTGATCGGAAGCCAGAAACAATACGGCCGCGGCGATCTCTTCGGGTTCGCCGAGCCGGCGCAGCAGAGTGGCATCGGTCATCGCGCGCAAGATCTTGTCGCCGCCCCGGGCTACCGCCGCTTCCAGCATCGGCGTCCGGATTGGCCCCGGCGCGATGGCGTTGGCCGTAATGCCGAAGCGCGCGTTTTCGCGCGCAATGCTCTTGGTAAAGGCGATAACGCCGCCCTTGGCGGCGGAATAGACAGCGCCCCCCTTGGAACCCAACCGCGCGGCTTCCGAGGTGATGTTGATGATGCGTCCGAACCCGGATGCCTGCATCGCCGGCAATCCCGCCTGGGTGCAAGCAAAGGTCGAAACCAGATTGACCGCGAGCAGTCTTGTCCAATCCTCCGGCGTCGTATCGGTAAAGAACGCATGCTGGTCGACACCAGCATTGTTGACGACGATATCGAACGGTCCGTGTTGCGAGATGACCGTCTGCACCATGCCGGTATCACCGACATCGAGATATACCGCTATCGCCTCGACCTGGCCGGCCAGACTCGCAGCCGCCGCCAGATCGAGATCACCGATCACGACCTGCGCACCGGCACCCGCAAAGCTGCGCACGATCGCCGCGCCAATGCCATTTGCACCGCCCGAGACGAAGGCGCGGCGGCCATCGAGCCGCCCGAACTCACGCGTAGCGGCGGCCGCCACGTACTAACGTCCTGTAAAGACGGGCTTGCGCCGCTCGATCACGGCGGCGAGCCCTTCCCGCGCATCGGCCATTCCCGACAATTCGGACACCGTACGCGCCTCCTCCGACAGGCATTGCTCGATGCTGGTGCCGGTCCCCGCCCACACCAGCCGCTTGGTCGCTGCGAGCGCCTTGGGTGCACCGGCTGCCAGTTCGCACGCCATCGCCAGCGATGCGTCGGCCAGTTCGGCATCCGGCACCACCTTGGTGACGATGCCCAGATCCAGCGCCTCAGGCGCCGATATCACCGGGTTGGTCAGCAGGATCGACATCGCCCGGCGCAGGCCGACCAGCCGGGACAGGGTGACCGAGACGCCCGCATCCGGTGCCATGGCAACCCGGGTTGCGCCCGCCAGGAATTTTGCAGATTCCGCGGCGATGACGATATCGGAGGCGCAAACGAGGCCGAAGCCGCCGCCGCCGGCAGCAAAGCCCTGAACCGAGGTGATCACGGGTGCTTCCAGCCGCAGCAATCCTGTCACCGCGTTCTGCAGATAGGCTGTGGCCTGCCTGATGTAATCAGGCAGCTTTTCGCCCTTGGAAGCGAAGGTACGCACGTCGCCACCGGCGCAAAAATTCGTCCCCTCGCCGCTTAGAAGCAGCACGCGCAAAGCCGGGTGACCATGGCAAACCATGATGGCGTCGCAAAGCGCGCTCAACAGTTCGGCGCTCATTCCGTTGGCCGCATCAGGGCGGTTGAGGCGCAGCCTCGCGATGCCATCGGCGATGTCGAGCAGAACGGGTCCCTTGTCAATCATCGCAAACCTTCCACCATGGTCCGGCTAGATAAGGAATGAGAGCGTAAAGAGCGCTTTCTCGTTGTTGACCAACATCACCTTCTTGTAGGCCATCCGCAACTCGCCATCGACATGGCGCAGGCGATACTCGTTGCGGGCGGCCCAGATCGTGTCGTCACGCAGGCTCGATTCGAATACAAGGCTGTTGCTGGCGACCGAGATGTCGCCGTCCGGCTGCTCGTCCATGAGTTCGATGTTGGAGACCAACCGCCGCAGCCGCGATTGCGGCGTCTGGGTATGACGCTTGCCGGTCAGCAACTGCTTGATCCGCAGCGAAATCCGCGACCGGTTGTCGTATATGATCGACATTTCCTTTTCGGGATCGATGTTGTCGCCATTGGCCGGCACCCAATAGACGCCGTCGTCGGTCCAGAGCGCCTCCCAGGCCTCATAGGCGTGTTCGTCCTGAAGACGTGCCTCTTTGTAGATGAATGCCGTTACCGCGCTCATCAACGTGGCGCTGCTCTCGCGCGACAGCATCACACGGCCTCCATCAGGCGCCGGTAATGGCTCCATATGCCGCGCGACGGGACCTCGTCGGTGACGTGGCCGACCTTGAAGCCGAGATCGTCGTGCCGCTCGCGCTTCTCGCCGCGACCGAGATAGATCCATTCGGGACTGCGCGCCAGCACACCGCGATGGCAACGCTCGTACATTTCGGAATCGTCGGCAAGCAGCAAGCCCGCCGGGCCGACCGAGCCCATAGTCTGCTGGCGCAGGCGACGGTTCATATCGGGCGCTCCCTTGAACTGCAGCGCCGTGACGTGCTGCACGCTGTCGTCGACTGCGAGCGGCTGAATCACGAACATCTGGATCTCGGCGATGAACAGGTTCGGAAAGATCATCACGTGCGGCGAGCCGTCGATCATGATCTCCCGTGCGGCCTGGTCGCCATAGGCGGCCTTCATCCGCGTGGTGTAGTCCGACAGCCGGGCTTCCGTGGTGCCGAACCAACTCATCGGCGCGTCGCGCTTGCGGAACTCGGGCCGCAAGTCGATCTCGGTGTGGCCGTTGCCATAATCGCGGGTCACTGCCGTGGATGCGCCACCATAGAGCTTGCCGATCGCACTGTCGGCGACACCAAAGATCGAGGAATGCACGAACGCTGGGTGATAACCGTCGCACTCGTTCTCCAGGATGAATTTCCAGTTCGCCTTGACGCGGTGCTTGAGAAAACCCGCAGTGATCTCGACCTCGCCTTCCGGCGAGAAGCGAACGAGGCGGTCGATCGTCTCAGTCGCGCCGCCGAGATGTTCTTCGAGGGTCGGACCATCGGCGGCGAATGAGCCGAATACGAAGCCGCGATAGGATTGCACCCGCGTCACCTGGCCCAGCGCCAGCTTTGACTTGTCCTGGCCTTCATAGCCGTCGGGGAAGGCGTAACCGACGAGGCGGCCATCATTGGCGAAGGTCCAGGAATGGAACGGGCACGTGAAGGAGCGCGCGTTGCCCCTGTCGTAGGAGCAGACCTGATTGCCGCGATGCGAACAGCGATTGAGCAGGAGGTTGACCTTGCCCTGCTCGTCGCGGGTCATGATGACCGATTGCGGGCCGATGGACTTGACGACGTAATCGTTGGCATTCGGTACCTCGCTTTCGTGCCCAACATAGACCCAGGTGCGATACCAGATGTTCTGCAGTTCGGCTTCGAAGATAGCTGGGTCGCTGTAGAGCGAACCATGGACGCGGTCCGGCCGGATCAATTCACCCCATTGCGACGCGCGCGGCACGACGTTCATCGCTGCATCTCCCATTGGATCCCACACGGCTGCCGGGCTCTCTTGCGGAGCCCCACGGCTTCGGTTAAAAATAATCCGACTGACCGTTCTAATAATAGCACCGGCGTTTGACAGCTTCAAGCGTATTTTCCGCGTCAGTTCGCATGCCGTTGAAAACAACGGGTTTGAAGGGAGTTTTGGATGGAAAGCCACACCCATGCTAATCTCGCCCGCGCGCTGTACGTTGCGCTTGCTGCCGGCGACCGTGCGCAGCTCGACGCATTGCTGCACCCGGAATTCTTCGGTCGCACCGCCGAGGGGATGCCGTTCGGCATCGGCGGCGAACACGACGGCCCTACTGCGATGCGCCGCAACGGCTGGGGCGCGATCGCCCGGCATTTCGACGCGCTCGCCGAGCCGGAAGAATTCCTCGATCTCAAAGACGGGCGCCTGCTGGTGAAGGGCCGTTATCGCGGGCGAGGCAAACAAGGCGGCGCCGTGCTGGACGCCGCCTTTGCCCACCTGATCGCAATCGACCAGGGACGCATCAAGTCGCTGGAGCAATATACCGACACCGCACGCTGGCATGACGCAGCCGGTCCGCTTCGAACCGTGCTGCTTGATATCAGAGACCATGTCGCGACCTTGCGGCTAAATCGCCCCGACAAGGGCAACGCAATCGACGCGGATATGGCCGACGATCTTGCCGAAGCCGCGACCCAGATTGCCGAGAGATCAGATGTCCGCGCCGTCCTGATCGCCGGCAACGGGCCGAACTTCACGGTCGGAGGCGACCTTGGCCTGTTCGCGGGAACAGCGCGCGAGCGACTGCCGAACCGGCTGCGCCGCATGATCGACAGCTATCACCTTGCGATTGACCGGCTTACCAGCATCGATGCACCCGTGATCGCCGCGGTACGCGGCGGCGCCGGTGGCGGCGGATTGGGGCTGCTCTACGTTGCCGACATCGTCGTGGCAGCCGACGATGCGCGGTTCGCGCTAGGTTATGGCGCGCTGGGCCTGACGGCCGATGGCGGCAATGCCTGGTTCCTGCCCCGGATGGTCGGGATGCGGCGCGCGCAAGAACTCTTCCTGCTCAACCGTCGCCTCACGGCGCAAGAGGCGCTCGCGTTCGGATTGGTCTCGCGCCTCGCGCCTGATGATGAAGTCGAGACTGAGGCGGTCGGCCTCGCCGTCAAACTGGCCGCAGGTCCCACACGTGCCTTTGGCGCGGTACGCCGCATGCTGAGACAGTCCTTCGAAACTGGCCTGTCTGACCAACTCGCCGCTGAGAAGGATTCCATTGTGGCCGCCAGCAGCACACAAGATGCGCAGGAAGGAATCGCTGCCTTCGTTGCCAAGCGCCGACCGCAGTTCCACGGCAGGTAACCACACCTAGCGAACGGCCCTGATCGGCGATTATCACGGGACCGCGCCAAGCCCCTCGCCACCAGTGTCAACTCGCGGTGAGTCGCTGGTCCAAATTAGCGTCGCAAACCGATCGCCTGCCGGAAAAAAGATAGGCTGATCAGCCTGTTAGGAATGCGCGGCAGTGTGGTTGGGAATCCAGGTTCCCCAGCCAGCCTTTCTCACTCGCCGCCATCTGGAAACTGCGCGCTGAGAATCTCGCCTGCAAGATTGAAGGCCCCGACGCCGCGAAACAGCGCAGCGATCGCCGCGGAGGCGTGTAATTCCTGCAGCGTGGCACCCGCCTTGATGGCCGCGCGGGCATGGTTCGCAGCCGCGTCCGAGGTCTGCACCAACAGGATGGCGAACGACATCAACTGCACCGTCTTTTGGTCGAGCGCCTGCGGAGTAAGCGCCGCAACACGCCAGTCTTCGAGTGCGGTAACGATGGCAGGATCGACCTGAAGTCCGAGTTTCAGCCGCTTGGCGACCTTTGGCGGGACCAGCCCGATCATGTCACGATAGCGGCGCTCGAGATCATCAAGCGTAGATGGCAGCTTGCTCATGCGGTGTTTCGCAGCCCTGTGTGGAACGTAGTTTCGTGACGGTGTATGTTGCCGCTATTCGAGCTTGACCCCGGCACTCGTCGCCACCTTGCCCCATTTCCCGGTCTCGGATCGGAGAAACGCGCCGAACGCAGCACCCGACAGCGTTCCAGGCTCGGCACCAATTTCTGCAAGCTTCTTCACCACATCCGGATCCTGCAACACTTTGCCGATCGACGCGGTGAGAGCGGTGAGCACCTCCGGCGGCGTGCCGGCGGGCGCCACCATTCCGAACCAGGATGACGCCTCGAAATCGGCAACGCCGGCCTCGACCATGGTGGGTACGTCCGGAAACAGCGGCGAGCGTGCAGCCCCCGCAACAGCAAGTGCCCGGATGGTGCCGCCGAGCACCTGCGGCCGTATGGCCGGCATGTTGTCGAACATCATCGGAATCTGCCCGGCGATCAGATCATTCATGGCAGGCGCCGCCCCGCGGTATGGGACGTGTACGATGTTGATACCGGCGCGCGCCTTGAACAACTCGCCGGCGAGGTGATTGGTCGAACCGTTACCCGACGAACCGAAGTTCAGTCTGCCGGGCGACGCCTTGGCGAGCGCGACCAACTCGCCGACCGTCTTCGCCTTTACATCGGGATGAACGGCAAGAACGATCGGAACCGAAGCGATCAGCGCCACCGGCACGAAATCCTTCTCCGGGTCGAAGGACAATTTGGCATAGAGGGCCTGGTTGATCGCAAGCGGACCCGGTGCCGTGAGCAGAATCGTGGCGCCGTCAGGCGCCGAGCGTGCAACGGCTTCTGCGCCAATATTGCCCCCGGCCCCGGACCGGTTTTCGACGATGACAGTCTGGCCCCACAGTTCGCCGAGTTTGGCGCCAAGCAATCGCGCGATTACGTCATTGGACCCGCCGGCTGGAAACGGCACGACGATACGAACTGACTTGTCCGGATACGACGCCGCCACAGCTGGCGAATTCAATTGCGTCGCCAAGACCAGGCCCAAGACCAGGCCCAGCACCGCCCGCAACAACAATGGCCCGAACATTGGCGCCCCCAATCATCGATTATTTTTGAATCATAGATTATTCTTGACACCTCCGGGCCTCGGCGTCAAATCGTCGGGCGCCCCCGGCCCCGGAAACGCCGAACGATGACCACCTCCGCTCGTCCGACCCATCCATGCCCTGGTCCCGACCGCCGTCCCAAGCGCCCAGCCTTTGCTGCCCCGCGCGGGGCCTGCGACTGCCACGTGCATGTGTTTGGTCCTCAGGCGGATTATCCCTTCAGCCCGCAGCGCAGTTACACGCCCGAGGACTGCACGTTCGAGGATCTCGAGCTGCTGCGTGCGGCTCTTGGCATCGACCGCGCTGTTATCGTGCATGGCGGCGCCCACGGCACCGACAATCGCGTCACGTTGGCGGCACTCGACCGTGCCCCCGACACGCTGCGCGGCGTCGCTGTGATCCCATCCGGTCTGCCACACACCGATCTTGAGGAGATGCACCGCCGTGGCATGCGCGGCTGCCGAATGTCGACCGTGGTCAGCGGTGGCGCATCGTTCGACCACCTGGAAGGGCTCGCCAGCGAGACTTTTGACCTCGGTTGGCATCTGGTGCTGCATTTCAACAAGGCCACCGAACTGGTCGAACTCGCGCCCCGGCTGCACGCGCTACGCAGTCACTTCATGCTCGATCATCTCGCCCGTATCGACGGTCGCGATGGCGTCGCTTCGCCGGCGTTCAACACATTGATGCGGCTGCTCGACACCGGCCGCTGCTGGGTCAAGCTTGCGAGCCTTTATCGGCTGTCCGCCGATCCCTATCCCCATCCGGACATGCTGCCGATGATTGCCAGCGTGGTCGCCCACCGACCCGACCGGGTGATCTGGGGAAGCAATTGGCCGCACCCGATCTGCCCGGTGCCGATGCCGAACGACGGTGATATCGTTGATTTGATTCCGCTGTGGCTCCCGGACGTGCATATGCAGCGGCAAGTGCTGGTCGACAACCCCGCCGCGCTGTACGGCTTTCCCCCGATCGACTGAACATGACGCAGACCGACAGGATACACCATGACGGACAGAACGGCCGAGGCTCCGAGCTCCGCAACGCTGTCGTCCACGCTCGTTGGCCGACTGCGCAACGCAATTATGCGCGGCGACCTGATGCCTGGCACCAGGCTTAACCTCGACCGCATGCGCGCGAGCTTCGGCGTCAGCCTGAGCCCGTTGCGCGAGGCATTGTGCCGGCTCGAGAACGACGGCCTCGTCACCATCGTCGATCAACGCGGCTATCGGGTAACGCCGGTATCAGCAGAAAACCTGGCGGAAGTTATCCGGCTTCGCGTCGAGCTTGAGGGCATGGCGCTAAGGGAAGCAATACAGCACGGCGACATCGCGTGGGAAGGTCGGATCCTGGCTGCGCTGCATCAGCTCAACCGCTGCAAGCGCAGTGCGCGTTCCTCGATCGAAGAGCAAGAGGTATGGGAGCTCGCCCACCGTGCGTTCCATGCCGAGTTGATTGCCGCATGCCGCATGCCGCTGCTGCAGCAATTTTGCGCTACGCTGCACGACCAGAGTGATCGGTATCGTCGCATCTTCCTGAAAACGCATACCCCGGACCGGAACGTGGCGGAGGAACACGCCGCCATCGCCGACGCCGTCATCAAGCGACGCGTTCGCGAAGCCAGCGCCATTTTGCGTGCCCATATCGAGCGTACCGGCCGAAATATCCAGACCGCGCTTGATCACGGCCTTTGCAGCACATGATGAACTTGCGCAGTGCCACCTGCTCGTTTTCGTGGCGGGACCATCAGGTCCCCGGCGGCTCAGCGTCCTTTCTGCCAAGCAAGCGATCCCTCAAACCCACCTCTTCCGCCGCCGGTACGACTTGATGTCGCGAAAGCTCTTGCGGCCTTCGGAAGACATCCCGAGATAGAACTCCTTGACGTCCTTGTTGTCCGCCAAGGCCTTGGCCGGCCCGTCCATCATGATGCGGCCGCTTTCCAGGATGTAGCCGTAGTCGGCGTATTTCAGGGCCACGTTGGTGTTCTGCTCGGCCAGCAGGATGCTGACGCCCTCCTTCTGGTTGAGGTCGCGGACGATCTCAAAAATCTCCGCCACGATCTGCGGGGCGAGGCCCATCGACGGCTCGTCCAGCAGCAGCATGTTCGGCTTCGCCATCATGGCGCGGCCGATCGCCGTCATCTGCTGTTCGCCGCCTGACGTGTAGCCTGCCAGGCTGCTCCGTCGCACCTTCAGGCGTGGGAAATAGGCGTAGACCTTGTCCAGCGCGTCGCGCAGTTCCGCGCCCCTGATGGGCCGCGTATAGGCGCCGGTGATCAGGTTCTCCTCGACGGTGAGATGGCCGAAGCAGTGTCGCCCTTCCATCACCTGCACCATCCCCATGCCGACGAGATCGCCGGGGGTTAGCTGGTCGGTACGCTCGCCGCGGAACTCGATCGAGCCCTTGGTCACTGCCCCGCGCTCGGAAGCAAGCAATGTCGAGATAGATTTCAGCGTCGTACTCTTGCCGGCGCCGTTGCCGCCGAGCAGAGCGACGATCCCACCTTGCGGAACCTCGAGCGACACGCCGCGCAGCACGAGGATCACGTGGTCGTAGATCACCTCGATGTTCTTCACGGCCAGAATCGGGCCGGCGCCGGTGGCGGCGGGACGATCGGCAGCCGATTTCACGGCGACGTTCATGGCGATTTACCTCGGTAAGACTTCGCAGAGTTGGAGGGTGGAAGGGCACGGCCCTCCCACCCGACGCCTTGTTCAGCCGATCAGTTCGGGCAGTCGCGCAAAGTGATGTTGTTTTCCTTGGCGTACTTTTCCGCGGAATCCTCGATCAGCTGGCGAATAAACTTCGGATCGTTTGCTCCCAGCCAATCCTTGCTCACGATCTGGAACTTGTTGCCGTCCCACTGCATCATGTGGAAGGTGCCGGCACCCTCGTGGTTGCGGCAGGTCAGCTTGTACGGCGGAATCATGCCGTCGATGCCGAGCTCCTTGCGCCTCGCCTCGCTAGTGTAATCGAGCGCTTCGTAGCCGTCGCGGAATTCCGCACCGGTGACCGGCTTGCCTACCTTGTTATGTATCCTTTGCGCATTACGCAGCGCCTCGACGTAGTTGACCGCCGCGATGACCCCGCGATTGTAGTAGATCGTACCGACGCGGGCCGGATTCTGCATATTGCCCTTACCTGCACCTCCGCTGTACAGGACCTTCTCGATGTCGGCGATCAGCGGGAACTGCTTGCCCGGCAAGACCATCGCGACAACATGGGTGTCCTTCGCCTGCGCGCCGCCGGCGATCATGTCTTCTTCGGCGCCGCCGAAGGTGACGAAGATGATCTTGTTGCGCGGGAAGCCGACGCGCGCCGCACTCGTGATGGCCGTGCCGCTCATGCCGGCGCCCGCGCCCCAGAACGTAACCCAGTCGGCCTTCGCCTGGCGGATCTGCAGCCATTGCGACTGCTGTTCCAGGCCCGGAGGAGCAATCGGGATTTCAATCAGGTTGACGCCCCAGTCTTTCGCGATCTGGCGCATCGCCGGCAAAGGCTCGCGGCCGTAAGCGGTATCGATGTGAAGGTGGACGATCGTCTTGCCCTTCATCTTGTCGATGCCGCCTTCCTTCTGCTGGATGAAGTTCAGCTTCATGGCGATCTGCGACCAGTAATTGGCGGTCGCGCCGAACACCCACGGCCAGACGCGACCGTCGGCGGCGTCGGTACGGCCGTAACCGGCCTGCGCCAGCACCACGTTGTCGGCTGCCACGCGGCCGATCACCGCGTAGGCCAGCGGCGTGCCGTAGGGATCCCACAGCAGCATCTTCTGATCGCCTCTGTTCAGAAGGCGCTGGTAACATTCGACGCTGCGGGCCGCGTTGTATTCCGTCTCGCACTCTTCGTAGACGAGCTTCACGCCGTTCACGCCGCCGTGCTTGATGTTGACGTAATTCAGATAGTCGATAACCCCGCCGAAAATACCGGTGCCCATGGCGTTGTAGGGACCGACGCGCATGCTTGCCACCGGGAAATACTGTTCTGGCTGCTGGGCCATCGTTGGCGTGGACACAATTGCCGCCGCCATGATGGCGCCCGCAGCCGCGACACCGGACAACCCCCGGCGCAGTATGTTCTTGCTAGACATCCTTGTTCCTCCCGACGTTGCGATTAGTGACATGTGTACCGTTTCTTGTTGATGCGCCGAATCATCTAGTGCTTGAACGGCCACAAGCGCAGCCGCTCCTTTGTTAGCTGCCAGACCCGCGCGAGCCCCAGCGGCTCGTAAATCAGGAATGTGATAATCATCACCCCGAAGATGACTTGCTCCACCGCCGAGATCACGCCCGCGTCGACGGACTGACCGAAAACGCCGTGGAAGAAGACGTTGAGGAAAATCGGCATGAGCAGGATGAAGCCTGCGCCGAGGAAAGATCCCATGATCGTTCCGAGGCCGCCGATGATGACCATGAACAAGATTCGGAATGACAGCTCGATCGTGAACGCAGAGGGCTCGACCGTTTGAAGATAGGCGAATGCAAACAGCGCGCCGCCAACGCCGCAGTAGAATGAGCTGATCGCAAATGCCTGCAGCTTGGTGCGCAGCAGCGACAGTCCCATCGCCTCGGCGGCGACGTCCATGTCGCGCACCGCCATCCAGCCGCGGCCGACGCTGCCACGGGCCATGTTCTTGGCCAGCAGCGCCAGCACCGCGACGATCGCCAGCACCACCCAGTATTTCTCGCGGGGACTGGCGAAGTTGTGGCCGAACATGATGATCGGCTGCGCGGTGATGACGCCAGCCGGATCGTAGTTCTTGAACCAGGGAAACTTGTCGAGCGCCCAGACGATGAAGAACTGCGAAGCTAGCGTTGCAACCGCCAGATACAGCCCTCGGATGCGCAGGCTCGGCAACCCGAAGACGATGCCGACCAGCGCGGCGCATACGCCGGAAAGCGCAACCGCGACCACGAAGGGAATGCCCTCGACGCGCAGGATCAGGTTGTAGCAGGCGAAGGCCCCCACCGCCATGAAGCCCGCCGATCCCAGCGAAAGCTGGCCGGCATAGCCCATCAGGATGTTCTGCCCGAGCGCCACCAGCGACAGCACGAGCCATGGAATGAGAATAGCGCTCAGCCAGTAGGCGTTGGCGACGAAGGGCAGCAGCACCGCCGCGATCAAGATGATGGCGATGCCGATGCGGTCCTGGCGCAGCGGAAAGATCTGCGAGTCCTGCGCGTAGGAGGTGCGAAACTGACCGGCTTCTCGGTAGAACATTAAGGATATCTCCAGTTTGCCGGATCGTTAGACGCGCCGAATGATTTTTTCGCCGAACAGGCCTTCGGGCCGCACCAGCAGGAACAGAACGGCCAGGACGTATGGAAACCAGACTTCAACGCCGCCGCCGAATTTTGGACCGATATAGACTTCGACAACCTTTTCAGACGCTCCCACCAGAAGCCCGGCGACGATCACTCCGGGGACCGAGGTGAAGCCGCCGATAATCAGGACGGGCAGCGCCTTCAGCGCCACCCACACCAGCGCAAACTGCACACCGCTGCGCGCGCCCCACAACATGCCTGCAACCAGCGCAACGACGCCAGCAGTCGCCCAAACGAGCATCCAGATATGCTTGAGCGGGATGCCGATCGAGAGCGCCGCCGTATGGTCGTCTGCCACCGCACGCAAGCCACGGCCGACCTTGGTACGTGAAAACAGCAGCGCCAGCGAAGCCACCATCACGGACGCGACGATGCCGGCCGTGATGTCGAGCTGGCTGATCAGCATGCCGGTCTTGTCCATGACCCAGTTGATCGGCTCGTCGCGGATACCGAGATCGAGGTTTCGGACGTCCACGCCCCACGCGAGCTGCGCGACCCCCTCGATTACGAACGAAAGGCCGATTGTCGCCATCAACAGGGTGTCTTCGCTCTGGCTCACCAGCGGGCGCAGCACGAAACGCTCGGTTGCCATGCCGACAAGCACCATCACGCCGATGGCGACCGGCAGCGCCGCCCAGAACGGCAGCCCGAGCTCCATAACGCCGACGAAGGTAAGGACGGCGAAGAACACCATCGCGCCTTGCGCGAAATTGAACACCGACGAGGCCTTGTAGATCAGCACGAAGCCGAGCGCGACGAGCGAATACATGATCCCCGACAGCAGGCCGCCGACCAGAACCTCAATGAAAAACCAAATGTCCGGCATTGCGATTCCTCAGTGGGCCACGCCAAGATAGGCGTCGATTACATCCTGGTTGGACCGCACCTCATCGGGCGTGCCGTCTCCGATCTTCTTGCCGTAGTCGAGCACGACGACGCGATCGGAGATGTCCATCACCACGCCCATGTCGTGCTCGATCAGCACGACGGTGGTGCCGTAGTGGTCGTTGACGTCGAGGATGAAGCGGCACATGTCCTGCTTCTCCTCGATGTTCATGCCGGCCATCGGCTCGTCGAGCAGCAATATCTTCGGCTCGGCTGCAAGCGCCCGGCCAAGCTCCACCCGCTTCTGCAGGCCGTAGGGAAGGCGCGAAACCGGGGTCTTGCGGATGTGCTCGATCTCGAGGAATTCGATGATCTCTTCGACCACGGCACGGTTCTCGGTTTCCTCCCGACGGGCACGGGGCAACTGCAAGGCCACTTCCAGGAAAGTTGCGTGCGTACGCAAAATGCGGCCGGCCATGATGTTGTCGAGCACCGACATGCCGCGGAACAGCGCGATGTTCTGGAAGGTGCGCGCGATGCCGAGATGGGCAGCGTGTGTCGGTGTCATTTCCGACAACCGTTCGCCGGCGACGGTGATGCTGCCTTCCTGCGGCACATAGATGCCGTTGATGACATTGAGCATCGAGCTCTTGCCGGCGCCGTTCGGACCGATGATGGCGCGAACCTCGTGCTCGAGCACGTTGAAAGAGATATTGGTCAGCGCCTGCACGCCGCCGAACCGCAGCGAGATCGATTCAAGCTCTAGGACCGGCGGACCGAAGGGAAAGGCGCGTTCGGCGGATTGCAGAATGGAGGATGGCACGGTAATCGTCATGTTTCAGGCAACTTTCCGGGTCTGCGCGGGCGCCGTGACTTTCGCGTCGCGGATTTTCACTTCATCGGGTTCTGCGCCGAAGCGTACACCGGCGTGGCCGCTGTACATCGCGTCAACCAGCGCACGGTATTGCTCGGCGATGACATGACGCCGTAGCTTGCCGGTGCGCGTGAGGGCGCCGTCATCGGCGCTCAACTCCCTGCCCAGAATGGTAAAGCGGTGGATCTGCGATTGCGCCAGCAGCGGCTCAGACGCGAGTTGCGCATTCACCTTGGCGATGCAATCCGCAATCAACGCATAGACCTCATCATGCGCGGCGAGATCGGCGTGTCCGATGTAGGAAACGCCCTGCCTGTCAGCCCAGCGGCCGGCGGCGGCCATCTCGATGTCGATCAGTGCGCACACCATGTCGCGCCCGTCCCCGAACACGACGGCTTCCCTGATGTAGGGCAGGAACTTCAGCTTGTTTTCGATCACCCGCGGTGCATAGGGCGAGCCGTCCTTTAGCGCGCCGACATACGCCATGCGATCGATGATCCGCAGCTGTCCGTCCTGGTCGAGGTCGCCGGCGTCGCCCGTGTGAAACCAGCCTTCGGCGTTCTTCGCCCGCGCCGTCATTTCGGAGTCGGCGTGGTATTCCCTGAAAAGACCGGGCGAACGCACCAGGATCTCGCGCTGCGGCGTCAGTTTCAGCTCCACGCCTTCGAGTGGAGCCCCCACCGTATCCGGCTTGATGACGCCGTCGCGCTGCATGGCGACGAAGAAACCGGTCTCGGTCGAGCCGTAGAGTTGCTTCAGATTGATCCCGAGCGTGCGGAAGAACATCAGGAGATCGGGATCAATCGCGTCGCTCGCCGAGTAGGCCACGCGCACCTTGCTCATGCCGAGCATGTCGCGCAGCGGGCCGCGGATCAGGAGATCGCTCGCCAGCGACAGCACGCGATCGCCAACGGAAACGGCCTTGCCGGCAAGCCGCTGCTCGCTCATCCGTGCGCCAACCGCCATGCAGGAGCGATAAAGCCACTGCTTGAAGCCGCCGGTCTCCTCGATCCGAAGCGACACCTGCTTGAGCAGCGCCTCCAGCACGCGCGGCGTGACGAGCAGGTATGTCGGGCCCATCTCACGCATGTCTGACAGCATGGTGTCGGGGGATTCGGGGCAACAGATGCAGTAACCGACCACCATCGGCTGGACGTAGCCGAACAGGATCTGGCCGATCCACCCCGGCGGAAGATAGGCCATCGCCACGTCGGTGTCTTTCAACTCTCCTATTGCCGCGGCCAGACGCGCACGATCGATCAGCGCGGCATAGGCGAGAACGACGCCCTTGGCAGGGCCGGTCGTGCCCGATGTGAAGAACAGAAATGCCGAATCCTCACCCTTGCCGCTCGCCACCTCTCCTTGCAGGAAGTCGGGCTTCTGCGCGGCGAGCTCCCTGCCCTCCTGCAGGAGCGCGTCGTAGCTGACGAGCTGCGGCTGCTTGTAATGGCGCATGCCGCGGTCCTTGTCGTAGACGATGCATCGAACCGTGGGGCAGCGCGGCAATATTTCGAGCAGCTTGTCGACCTGCTCCTGGTTTTCGGCAAAGACGTGGGTAACTTGCGCGCGCTGGATCGAGGTCGCGATCTCGTCAGCCGTCGCATCCTGATAGAGCGGCACCACGATGGCGCCGAGCCACTGCGCCGCGCACATCGCCACATACAGCCGCGGCCGATTGTCGCCCAGCAAGGCGACATGCGCACCGCGCTGCAAGCCTCGCTCCGATGCTGCTACTGCAAGCGCCGCAGCTTCCTCGCCCAGTTCGCGCCAGGTGATGGTGCGCCAGATGCCGCGGTTCTTTTCACGGATGGCCGGACGTTCACCTCGCTCGCGAGAGTGATGCAGGAGCAGCTTTGGAAAAGTATCCAAGCCGGAAGTCCCAGTTGTCATTTGCCGCTTTTCCCCTTGCCCCCATGACTGCCTTGGCGCACACGACGCGCCTCGGCAGACCACCCACAGAATGTCGGAATGCAGTGATCTGATGTGCCGCGATCAGCGTGCAGGAATCGACCCGACGTCGACGCCTTGACGACGCGCCGTTATCGGCAACAGCAAGAAACGAAACGTGCGCAGGCTGCGACCCAAACCCAAGGTCGGCTCGCCTTTCCAGATTCGTTCGCCCCGTTTCCACCCGCATATGTTTTCCTCTGGCCAATGCTCGCCCAGATCCGCCAGTCGTTTTTTGTCAGCATGCAATATCAATCGAGCGAAGTCGATTTCAGATTGGATCTATTCCAGATTGAGTGCGATTGAATGACATAGGGACGACGACATAGGCTAAGCCTATGGGTCTATCGCGTTAGGCTAAGCCTATGGATCCGCAAAACTTCGCGGCAACCAATCACTTTTCTCGATGATTTCATTTGAATAATTGATCGAGCGCCGAACTTTAGTCTGATTTCATCGATCTGAGTTGCTGCTTCGCATTGCATCCATGTCAGTGACATCCTGATCCATCAACTGCCCGCCACCACCGGCAACTCCGCAATCATGCGAATGCCGGGCCGCCTCCGCCAATGAATTTGCGACGGCTCGACCGCCAGCTTCAATCGCGGCCAGCGCGTGAACAGCGCCTGCAATGCGCAAATCCCCTCGATCCGTGCGAGCTGGTGGCCGAGGCAGAAATGGATTCCGGTGCCGAACGACAAATGCCGGTTCGGCCGCCGCTCGAGATCGAGCCGTTCGGGACACTCGTTCGCCAGCGGGTCGAGATTGGCGGCGACGAGCATCGCCATCACGCGATCGCCTTTTTTCAATTTCACGCCCTCAAGATCGACGTCGTGGCGCACGTAGCGCGGCTTTGAGAACTGCACCGGCGAGACGAAGCGCAGGAATTCTTCCACCGCCAGCCCCGCGCGGCTCCAGTCCGCCGCGAGCCATTCGCGCCGGGCCGGATCCTTCAGCAATTCGAAAACCGATCCGCTGATCAGATGCGTCGTGGTCTCGGAGCCGGCGTTGAGCAGCAGAAGCATCATCGCGACCATCTCGTCCGGCGTGATGCGCCCGCCCTCTTTCTCGACGCGCACCAGCTCGGCGATCAATCCTTCGCCGCCTTCTTCGCGCACCGCCTGCAGCCGTTCCTGCAGATAGCGGCGCATCCTGAACAGTCCGCCGATCAGCCGCAGAAAGCTGAATGCGTTGGTCATATGCGCCAGCGAATTGGCCCAGGCGATGAATTTCGGCCGGTCCGCCAGCGGCAGGCCGAGCAGTTCGCAGATCACCGCCAGCGGCAGCATCCGCGCATAACGCTGTACCAGATCGGCGGGACTGCCTTGCGCAAAGAGTTCATCGGCGAGGCGATCGGCGATGGCGCGGATATGCGGCTCCATGTCGAGCACGGCGCGGCGGCGGAACGCCTCGTCTACGATGTCGCGCAGCCGCGTGTGATCCGGCTCGTCCATCGTCAGCATGTTGTTGGCGACGGTGCCGATGACACGCGGCATCCACCAGGGCAACCCGACCAGCGCCCCGCCCTCCTTGCGCAGCGTGAATCTCGTGCCGTCCTTCAGCACGCGCGCGGCCGCCTCATGGGTCGTGGTGACCCAGACGCGGCCGATGATCGGAAATCGCGTGAAAACGGCAGGACCGATCGAGCGCAGTTGGCCAACACCCGCCTCGGGATTGCGAAAGAAGGCCTCGCTGGTGAAATCGAAATCCACATGCTGTGCCATCGCGCCATTCCACGCCGCCGCTTCGCCACCCGAAAGATGGTGCGCAACAGTGAAGCCGCAAGGCTCGGGCTTTCGATCGTCCTCGCCATCATTTTTTCGCGATCGATGATCTTGCCGTTTCTCATAGCGCCGTCAGGCGTAAGCCGGCGGCCGCTGCTTGAAGAAGCCGGAACAGCCAAGATGCCGATCGGCACATCGGAGCGCGCCGGGGCAATGAGAAGCAGCAGGATTCCCAACGCTGCGAGAAGGCGGCCCTGGATCGAAAGGACCTTCGAAAGCCACCTCCTCCTTCAAATCCTGGCTCAGGCCTCCGGCGCGAAGATGCTCCAATCCAGCTCGGTGTCGAGTGCAGGCGTGAAGATGCCGTCGCTCCGCTGGGTGCGCGTGCGCTGACGGTTGTGCAGCGCTTCCGCGGTGGCAGGACCAAAATCGCCATCCGGCGCAGCGATGCCGAGCCGATCCTGCAGACGCGTCACCCGGGCGCCCTGCGAGCCAAAACGCAAACGCCGCAAGCCGGACATCTCCTGGAGGCCCCGCCCGCGGCGGCGCGCCTCCGAGGCCATCAAGACCTCATCCCCCGTAAGCAACAGGTAGAGATAGGGCCGCCCCGGCTCGCCGTTGGCATCGAGCAGGCCGGCTGAACGACGGAATTTCGCCCACTGTCCGGAGTGCTGGCCCGATGATGTCGCGGAGCCAATAATGACCTGGCAGCCGAACGACGAAAACCAACCACTCTCGCTGGAGAAGGACGGATGGATGTTGTCGCCGGGGGCCATGTTCTGAAATATGTCGCCGGACTCGTAGGTGAGATCATCGGCGGTGCGCCGCACGATTACCTTTCGCTTCGAAGCGATCGATTTGCGCAGCAGGAAACAGCCCGGCCGTCCATTGTGTTCGCCGCAGATATAGCGGTACAGCCCCGACGGCAGCAGATTGCCCGCCTCCCGTGTCCGGAACCACGACACCACGGCTTCCGCATGCGGCACTGTGGAGCCCGAATACACCGCGATCTTTCCCTGCTGGCGATCCCACACGCCCATCACGCAGCGTGTCTCCTGATGGTTCGGACGGATGTTCTTGAGCACGGCTTCTTCCCGCCACAGGCCGTCGCTGCCCGATCCGCCGCTGACGATGGTGGCGCCGCGCAGACCGAACAGCACCGGCGTGACGCCGGCTTCACCGACCGGAAAATCGTTCAAGGCGCAGAGCATCTCGATATCAGCCGCGGTGAACGGGAACTGCATGCCAACGGGAAGGTCAGCCCCGAGATGCGCGTAGTCGCAACAGTCCGCGTCGCGCGCCCAGCTCACGGTCGACTGCGAGCGCGCCCGAGTGACGGTTGCGTCCATGCTTTCGACGGATTGACGCGCGATTTCGTCTTCGGGCGAACGATCGACCCAGAAATCCTCATCGCTCGGAATTTCGGCGGGCGCATCGGCCGGAGGCGCTCCGAACGTGCCCCTGAACTGATCGTACAGACGCATTACCTTGGGCTTGTAGTTCGGATTTTCGGCAGGCGGTGCCCAGATGTCGGCGATGAAATTCAAAAATCGTTCGGGCGCTGCGGCCGCGCCGCGCCACCCCCGATAACTTGGATGCCGATCAAGCCGAAGCCAGTATCCGGCAATGAAATCTTCCAGGCTTGCGAACTTGCAGTAGAACTCGCCGCCGTCATGTGCCTCGTACCAGACCTTGGTGGCGATGCCGCTCATGAACGGCCGCCATTTCATGCCCGCGAAATTGAGGTGCCGCGTTGCGAGCTGTGACGTGCCCGTTCCGGACTCCAGCGCCCATTGCGAGAAACTGATGTCCTTGAGATGCGGAAACTCGATCGTGGCGGTCGCATAGGCCTGCTGCAAGGAATTCCACAAGGCCGCGCTCGTTGCAGCTTCCGCCGATTCCACATCCGCCGCCACAGCGTCCGCGGTCTCCAAACTCGCGGGCGCCGGCAGGCCGACCAAAGCGGCAAACGCGTCTACCACCGCCCTCGCAAGCCCATCCTTGCGCGCAATGCCGAGTTCAGCGTCCTGCTGGTTCGATCCGAAAAACGGCTCAATCAGCGCGGAGGGCTGCACCTCGTTGGTGAGGCTGGCAATGCCGCGTCCGGTTTCGTTGGCGTCCTTCAGGCCGCGATCCTGGAGTCCGACCCGTCCGTAGAGGCTGACAAGCTTGTCCTGCAACGCCCGCGCCCAGGGAATGGAGCCGCTGCGGCCGTACAGCGTCTCGCTGCCGCGGGCGGACGCCGTTGCGGAGTTGAAGTGCAGTTCAACGCTAGCTTGCGGTCGCCACCGCGCCACCAGCCGATAGGCATCGCGGACCCCGGCGGTGCCGTTCTGTCGCCGGCGGAACGTAGCGACGCGAATGCCGCGCGCATTGGCCTTCTCCTCGATCCGCCTTGCCAGATCCTCGTTCCAATAATATTCCGCACGCCCAGCCGATGCCGCGGCAGGAAACGGAGGCGAGACGCCGAGAGCGCCCTTGTCGGTGCCCTCGGAGCTGTGGCCGATAACTATCGCAAGACCGTTGGGATTAGCGCTGGCCTCCTCCGCGGCGTCGAATTCAACGGTGCCGGAAGCTTCTCCGACCATCTCCAACTCCTGGAGATCGCCCATCAGCTCGTCGATGTATCGGCGTCTTTGGTCGATCTCTATTTCCAGCTCTTGCGTCATCTCAACACGCGCCGCCGCCTCCCGCGCGGCCAGCTCCTGCCTGAGCTTTCCAATCAAGCGGCGATTGTCGTCAACGTCATTGCTGCTCATGATTCTACCTCATCCATGGTGGTGACCTCGTCGGAACGATCGAGATCGGATGGATCACATGCGCGATTGCCGTCCCACGCTTTTCGTCAACACCGAAAGAACCGGCCATGGCCGAGGCACGGCGTCATTTCGGCGCCGGCAAGGTCAAGGCCCGAAAAGATTTCTCTAGCTTGTCCGCGTCCTTACACTTTTTGGTCCCATCGTCGGACAGCAGCATCATGTTTGAACTGCCGGGAATTGCGAACACCGCTTCGGGAGCAAAATCGTCCGGGAGTTTGGCGTTCATCATGACCGGTTCGGTATCGCGCTCCTTGCCACTCCAGGTGAACAGGGCGAATGGCGGCTTGATCTCGGAATCCTTAGCCTCGCCGTGCGGGCCCGCGACGATGACATAGGTGTTGTTGACCCATTCGATGCTGCGGATGCCGCGCCCTTTAAGCTTGCCGAGCTGCCACGGATTGCCGAAAACAGGCGTCTTGCCCGCATCCACCACCTCGGCCGGATTATCGAGTGAAATCACCAAGGCTTTCTTGCCGGGGCGCGGATTGCGGAATCCGATCAGGAGGCGACCATCCGGCGTCGCCGCAAGGCCCTCGATGTTGAAGCCTTTCTTCGATTCCGGAGCCGGCCCCTCCTCCTTTCCGGGCGCATAGGCCTCGGACAATTTGAACGGCTTCAGCTTTCTCTTCAGCTTCGCATCGTCGAACATGGCCTCCCGCAAGTCCTTGTAGGCGCCGGATCCGATCGGCTCCAGCCGAGGACCGTCCGCCTGCGGCACGATACGGGTCGCAAACAGGCGCGATCGGCCCGGCTCGGCCTCGCCCTTGGAATCGCGGGCGTGTGAAGCGATCCAGTAGATGCGATCGTCGATACGCGCCACCCCCTCGAGGTCGGCCTCCTTGAAGACGGGTTCGCCATCCGGTCCCGGCTTCTTCTTCGTCGGCGCCTCAAGGAACGCATCCAGGGAAAGCTCGTGAACGGCGGCCGCCTGCCCCATGCGGTAGACGTTGAGCACATTGCTCTCGTCATCCGCCACCGCAAAAAAATTCTGATCGAGCGCAATCGCGGCCGAGCCATCGCAGGCACCGCGATATGTCGTGATCTGGTCTGCGGCCTGTGCTGCCGCCACGAAGAAAGTCAGGGAGGTGGAAAGGGTGGCGATGGCCAACAAGCGCGATGCAGGGATGAACTGAAACATGCGTCATCTCCCAAAACACTTATATAAAGCGACCAAACTGCACCTGCAGCCAGCGCATCAAATCTGCAAATGCAAACTGCTAAATGTATTGCGGCGCAATACCTGCGGCACTTTATCTCTTAGAGGTTGCGCGATGTATGAAGCCCGTCACATGTTGACGAATAGTTGCCGCGTCATGCCGCCCTCAAAACCGGTAACGTAGCTTTGGCGTGCAAGATCTCGCCATGTGAGGGTTGCCGGATCGAGTGAGGTTGCGGAGCAAGCCGCTCCTCACACCGGCGGCGTACCGTGGGTGTGAAACGACTCGATGGTCTTCAGCCCCCACGCCTGGCCTTTCTTGCGCTCCTCCTCGGTCCAGACAATCGGCTTCCAGTCGGGTGCGAGGATCAGGCGGGCGCCGGCGTTGGCGACTTCGACGCGGTTGCCGCCGGGTTCGTAGACATAGAGGAAGAAGGTCTGCTGGATCGCGTGCTTGTGCGGGCCGGTCTCGATGTGAATGCCGTTTTCGAGAAAGATATCGGCGGCGCGCAGAATTTCCTCGCGGCTGTCGAGCGCGTAGGTGACGTGGTGGAAGCGGCCCGGCTTGCCGTAATGATCGCGCGTGTAGGCGAAATCGTAGCTCTTGTTCGACATCGTCATCCACATTGCCGCTTCCGTGCCGTCGTTGAGCACGATCTGCTCGGTGGTGCGCAGGCCCAGATAGTTCTCGAAGAACAGACGGTTGGCCTTGATGTCGACTGCGAGGCAATTGAGGTGATCGAGCCTGCGGACGTTGACGCCGCGCGCGGGAAACCGCTGCGCCTGGTTCTTGAGCGCAGGCTTCAGCTCCGGCGGCGCCTGGTACCATTCGGTCTCGTAATAGAGCTCGACAATATGGCCGTCGGGGTCGCGGCAGCGGAACGCCGGTCCCTGCCCCATATCGCCGTCGGTCCAGCCGATGTCGAAACCGGAGCCCTTCAGCGCCGCTACGCGGCGCTCCAGCGCCTGCGGGCTGCGGGCGCGCAACGCCATGTGCTCCATTCCCGAAGTTTTCGAGGCCGTTAGCTTGAGCGAATAGCGCTCGTAATCGTCCCAGCCGCGCAGGTAGACCGATTCACCCTTCTGGCCGCTGACCGTCATGCCCATGACGTCGACGAAGAATTTCAGGCTCTCGTCCGGCTTCGGCGTCAGCAATTCCATGTGGCCGAGATGGGCAAGATCGAAGATCGGCTCTGATGTCATTGTAGGCCTCTCTCGTAGGGTGGGCAAAGCGCAGCGTGCCCACCGTTGCAAAACACATGGCGGGCGCGGCGCGATGCGCCTTTGCCCACCCTACAAAAGTGTCCGCGTGGCATCGTCGAACAACTCGTCCACGGTGAACGCGCGCGGTATCAGTTCTTGCTGCGCGGAGTACTCGATGATCAGTCGCAGCGACCGTCGCATTTCGTCACGGCCGAAGCGCGGCGCCGACGGCGCCGCACCAGCGGATTCAGTGAGCAGGCGATGGACTTCCTTCACCGCGTCGGGATGCTTGTCGGACATCGCCTGGCTCACCACCACCATGTGGTTGATCGGCACCACCCCGTGCTTTTCAAACCATGCCTTCTCTTCCGCGGCGACATCGGCAAACAGCGGCTTCAGATCCGGATGATCGGATTTTTCGCCGAGCACCGCATCGAGCTCGCCGTCGACCAGCATCTGCACGATCTGCTTTCCCGCCGGCGCCCGCTTGGTTGCATCAACGAACTCGGCGACATGGGCATCCTCGAACGTCACCCATTCGATCGAACCGAGATCGACACCGTAGTCATTGGCGAGAATGCCACGCAGCCATGCGCCGGTCGTGGTGGTGAAGGAGCGAATGCCGACGCGCTTTCCCCTGAGGTCGCGCGGTGTGAGCTTTCCCTCCTCCGCATTGTACAGCGCATGGCCATGCTGAAACCGCGCCAGCACCACATCTGGCAGCAGCACCATCGGCTTGCCGAAGGATCTTGCCATCAGATAGGTGACGATCGCCATCTCCGAGACGTCGAACGCGCCCTCGCGGACCATCGGCTTGAAGCCCTTGTTGGTCGGCGAATACTGCGCGAAATCGAACTCGACCAGATCGGACCTGACTGAGCCGTTCTTGAGTGCTGATGTGCCGGAATGGTCGCCGAGCAAGGTCCGCAGGCGCATCGCCACCTCAGTCCTCCTCCAGTTCGTCGACATAGACGAGCCCGGCCTTCGCCAGCGGCTCGCGCATGTTGTACATGTCGAGCCCGAGCACGCCGGCAGCGAGCTTCTGGCGCTTGCCGTCTTCGTCGGCGACGCGCTTTTCGCCTTTGGTGGCGACATCCGCCGCGTCCTTGCGCCCGATCACCACCACGCCGTCGTCATCGGCAACCACCGCGTCACCCGGCCTGACATTGATGCCGGCGCAGACCACGGGCACGTTGACGGCCCCCAGCGTCGCCTTCACCGTGCCCTTGGCCGAGATCGCCTTCGACCATACCGGGAAGCCCATCTCGCGAAGCGATTTGGCGTCGCGGACGCCGGCATCGATGACGAGCCCCTTGACGCCGCGCGCCATCAGCGAGGTCGCAAGCAGATCGCCGAACATGCCGTCGGTGTTGTCGGTGGTGCAGCCGACCACCAGTATGTCGCCTGGCTTGCATTGTTCCACCGCAACATGGATCATCCAGTTGTCGCCGGGCTGCGCCAGCACGGTCACGGCGGTGCCGGCGGCTTCGGCGCCGCTCCACACCGGGCGTAGATACGGCTTCATCAGGCCGAAGCGGCCATAGGCCTCGTGCGCGGTGGCGACGCCGAGTGCGCCGAGCCGCTTCACGAGGTCAGGCTCGGTGCGCTTGATGTTGCGGACGACGACCGTCTTCATGCCAATTCCTCCATCGCCATCGGGAACAGACGCTGGTACGCCTCGCCATAGGTCATCGGCTTGCCGGTATTGCGGCCGCCTTGCACGCCCCGCTGCAGCGCGACGCGTTCATAATAGGCCCACAGGTGCTTTTGCGCGGCGAGAATCTCGAACGTCTTGCGCTTGATGTCCCAGACCTCGTCGATGTTGAGGATCACCTGCGGCTTGAAATTGCACATCTCCGGCTGGTGCGGCTCGAACAGGAACACCGGCGGCGCGGAATAGGTGTATTTGGCGCCGGGCTTGTGGCCCATCGCCTGCGCGACCACGCGGGTTTCCTGGGCGAAGTGCGCCGCGTTCGGATGATCGAAATTATAGGGATCCTCCAGCGCATGGGTCAGCACGAAGGACGGGTTGAGTTCGCGGTAGATATCGACCATGCGGTCGAAATGCGCCTCCGTCAGCCGCAGCGGATAGTCGCCGGCGTCGAAGAATTCGATTTCCGCGCCCAGCATTTCCGCCGCGCGCTGCGCCTCGTCGCGCCTTCCGGCCTTCACCTTCTCCATCGTCGCGCCCGCCTCCTTCCAGGCGAACTGGCTTTCGCCGCGCTCGCCGAACGACAGGCAGGCGATCTTGACGCGATAACCCTTCTTCACATGCAGCGCGATCGCGCCGCCCGCGCGCCAGACGAAATCGCCGGGATGCGCCGTGACAACAAGGCCCGTTTTGCCAGCATTGCTCATGATCGGGATCTCCTCCTTGGCTTGTTACGCGTGGCTGGCCGCACCGGCATCGCGACTATTGTTTGGCAATTCCCGCCCGCTCGATTACTTGCGCCCATTTGTCGATGTCGGCCTTCAGGCGCGCGAGGATTTCCTCGGGCGAACTGGCCTTGGCCTCGATGCCGAGCTCAAGCGCACGCTTCTTCAGGTCGGGCGCGTCGAGCACCACGCGCAGCGCGGCGTTGAGCGTATTGATCACGTCCGGCGGCGTGCCCTTGGCTGCAAAGATCGCATTCCATGACCGCGCCTCGAAATCGCCGCCGCCCGCTTCCTTCACCGTCGGCACGTCCGGCAAAAATGTGGTGCGGACAGGTCCCGAAGACGCGACCGCAATAGCCGCCTTGTCTGCAATATGCGACTGCACCGCGCTGTAGTTCTCGATCGCCAACTGGATATCGCCGCGCAACAGCGCGATCAGCACGTCAGGCGAACTGCGGAACGGCACGATCGTGACATCGACGCCGGCAGTCGATTTGAACAATTGCGCGGCGAGGTTCTGGGTCGATCCGACATTGATGGTGCCGACATTGAGCGCGCCGGGCTTTTGCTTCGCCGCCTTGATGAACTCCGCCAGCGTCGGATAAGGCGAGGCCGCCTGGGTGGTGAAGATGAAGTCGAAATAGCCCATGCTCGAAACCGGCACGAAATCGGTGACCGGGTTGAATGTCAGGTTCTTGAACAGCGACACGGATATCGCCGTGCCGTTGCTGAACAGCGCCAGCGTATAACCGTCCGCAGGGGCAGACAGCACGGCACGCGCGGCGTTGATGCCGCCGGCGCCCGGCATGTTCTCGATGACGAAGCGCTGGCCGAGCTTTTCGCCGAGCCGCTCGGTGACGAGCCGCGCGGTGACGTCGGCCACCCCACCCGCGCCGAAGGGGAGGATCAGCCGCACCGGCTTGTTCGGATAGTTTTGCGCCTGGGCGATTTGCGGAAGTAACAGCGCCGCCAGCAAGGCAGCGATGCCAGCGGAGAACACGCCGCGCCGGCTCCATGCGTATCGCTTGCGTTCGTCCGCCATCGCCCGCGCTCCCCTAGAACTCGAACAGCCGCGCCGGATTGTCGACCAGAATCTTCTGTTGCAGCTCCGGCTCCGGCGCGAACAGCGGGATGAGATCGACCAGATCGCCGTCGTTGGGCATCACCTTGACGTTCGGGTGCGGCCAGTCGGTTCCCCAGATCACCCGATCCGGCGCTGTCTCGACGATACGGCGCGCAAACGGCACCGCGTCGTGGAACGGCGGTCCGCTGGACGAGACGCGCTCGCAGCCGCACACCTTGACCCAGCATTTCTCGTCCCGCGTCATCAGGTCGATCAGCGTCCGGAACGGAAGCTGGTCGAGACCGTCGGATGCCTTGACGCGCCCCATGTGATCGATGGTGTAACGCACCGGCAATTTTGCCAGCAGTTCGGCGTATTCAGGCAGGTCGATCGCGTCGAAATGCAGGTCGATATGCCAGTTAAGCGGCGCGACCATCGCGACGATGCGATGGAAAGCACCCATGTCAGGCACGCCGCCGAGGTGTCGCACGAAGTTGAAGCGGCAGCCGCGAAAGCCGCCCTCATGCAGTTCGCGAAGCCCGCGCTCGGTGATGGTATCGTCGATATTGGCCACCGCACGAAAGGTGCCGTTGCTCACAGCGATAGCATCGAGCGCCACGCGGTTGTCGGTGCCGTGCACGCTGGCATTGACGATGACGGCACGGCCGATCCCAAGCTTCCTGTGCAGTGCCTGAAAATCTTCGAGCGGCGCGTCAGGCGGCGTATAGGGCCGTCCGGGCGCATAAGAGTATTTGTGGCCGGGGCCGAAGATGTGGGTATGCGCGTCGCACGCCAGCGCCGGCAGCTTGAATTTCGGCGTTCGCGTATCGGGATCGGGTCCGGGAATCGTCGGCTTGTTCATCGTGCTTTCTGCAGTGCGTGGGTTTTCGTGAATAGCTAGTCGGCCGGATTTTCTTTCCGCTTTCGGGCAGCCGCCGCCGCGCGTGGTTGAACGGGCCTGGTCCGGCGTGACGCGCTGTCGATGTGATCGACATCGGAAGCCTGCAAGGAGGCCACTGTTGCCGAGACGAGTTGCTCGATCGCTTCGGCCATATCGGCGCCGTCGGCTTCGCCGCGGGAGAGCCGCGTCACCCGCTCCGGATTGACGAGGGTGTAATAGAGTGCGCCGAGCAGGAACTGCGACCGCCACACGATCGTCGTCCGCGGCAGATGCGGCAGGCTTTCCCCGATCGCGTCGATGAAGGCATGCGTGGTGTCGTCGAAGATCTCGGCGATGATACGGCCCACCACGGCATTTCCTTCGGCCGACATCACGGCGCGCAGCCGCGTGAACCGCGCCCCGCCGCCGGCGAGATCCGTAGAGGATGAAAACGCCGGCTGCACATAGGCCCGCACGATCGCTTCCAGCCGGTCCTGCACGTCGCGCACGCGCTGCGCCGCTACCAGCAATTCGATGCGGCGCTTGTTCATCGGACCGCAATGGCGCTTGTAGATTTCGAGCAGCAGCCCGTCCTTGCTCTTGAAATGGTAGGTGATGCTGCCCGGATTGGCGCCCGCCTCCAGCGCGATGTCGCGGATCGACACCGCATTGAAGCCCCTGGTCGAGAACAGCAATTCGGCCGCACTCAGGATGGCTTCGCGCATGTTGGGATTTCGCGTCATGGCATTTGCTTTCCGCTCTCGACTTTTGTACATTTGTACAAAATATCAGGTCTAGTCAACAAACATCTGGACAGGCCGGGGATGACGAGGGAGAGCGGCCGGATGCGCCGGATTATCGTTGCGTTTCTGATCGGTGCCGGCGCACTGGCCTGGCACGGCGCCGGCCTGGCCACCGACGCCGACCTCGAAACGCGGCTGATATTGGCGCCGTCAGGTGCGTTGCGAGCAGGGCTTTATCCGGGCACGCCCACCTCGATCCTGCCGAACGCAGGCTCGGGCGAACCGCGCGGCGTCGGCCACGATCTCGGCAAGGAGCTCGCGCGGCGGCTCGGCGTTCCCTATGAGCCGGTCGTGTTTGCCAAAAATGCCGACGTCCTCGCCGCCGTCAAAAACGGAGAGATCGACGTCGCCTTCACCAACGCGACCGCGGTGCGCGCGCGGGATATGGATTTCGGCCCACACTTTCTCGAAATCGAGCTCGGCTGTCTCGTCTCTCGCGAATCCACGTTGACGACGCCGGCAGAAATGGATTCGCCGGGACTGCGCATCGGCGTGACCGCGGGCAGTTCCACGGACGCCACCCTTTCGCGCGACTTCAAGCATTCCGAGATCGTCCGCGCCGCCACGTTCGACGTCGCAATCGAGATGCTGTCGGCCGGCGCGATCCACGCTTATGCGACGAACAAGGCCACGCTGTTCGAGATGGCGGAGAAATTGCCGGGCTCGAAAGTGCTCGACGGCCGCTGGGGAATCGAGCGCCACGCCATCGCAATCCCCAAAGGGCGCGAGCAGGCAATTGCTTTCATCCGTCAGTTCACGAACGAGATGAAGTCGGAAGGCGTGATCGGCGCCGCCATTGCGCGCGCCGGATTGCGCGGCGCCACGACCTCGCCTGCGGAATAGCGACGCGTCACGTGAATTCTCAAGTGATATCCAGCAACAAGGACCTTCTCTCATGATCCCACGCCGAACATTCGTCCGCACCATCGCCGCCGCAGCCCTCGTTTCACTCGCCGGCACGAATGTCCATGCGGAGACTTTCCCCACAAAACCTGTGCGTATCCTGGTGCCTTATGCCGCCGGCGGCGCGGTCGATGTGCTGGCGCGCACGCTCGGGCAATCGCTGTCGAAGACCTGGGGCCAGCAGCCGGTCGTCGAAAATCGTCCGGGCGCGGGCGGGATCATCGCATCGCAGGCGCTCACGCAATCCGCACCGGACGGCTACACGCTGATCCTGGTCGCCAGCGGCCATCCGCTGAACCAGTTCTTCTATCCGAAACTGCCCTACGACACCTTCAAGGACTTCACCGCCATCAGCGAGATCGCCTATTCGCCGCTCGCAATCGTGGTGTCCAAAAACAGTCCGATGAAGAATTTGCAGGAGTTGCTGACGACCGCACGTGAGAAGCCCGAGACACTGTCTTACGGCATGTCCGGCAACGGCACGTCGGCCCATCTCGCCGGCGAGTTGCTCAACTACATGGGCAAGGTCAAGATCCAGGCGATCCCCTACAAGGGCGGCGCCCCTGCCCTCACCGCCGTCATCGCCGGCGAAATTCCGATGAGCGTTAATCCGCTGCCGGAAGTCGTCGGCCAGCTCGAAGGCAATGCCGCGCGCGCCCTTGCGGTGACGACGGCACAACGCTCGAAGGCCTTGCCCGATGTTCCCACGGTCGCGGAAGCCGGCCTGCCCGGCTATGACGCTTCCGTGTGGTGGGGCTTTCTCGGACCCGCCGGCATGGCGCCGGAGCTGGTCGCCAAAATCCACGCCGATCTTGCCACGGCGCTGAAAGATCCGGTCGTGCTCACCGCGCTGGAAAAAATGGGCGCCACGCCGGTCGGCAATTCGCCCAGGGAGTTCGACGCCTTCATGCGCGCCGAAGCGGCGAAGTGGGAGCCGGTGCTAAAAGAGGCAAACATCAAGATGCAGTGAGATGGCCGCGCCGATCGCGCGGTCCGTTCACCGCGCGTTCGCCGGCGCATGGACGTGCCAGAGATCGGCCCGCCAATGCAGCACGATCGCCAGCATCAGCGCGAGGCCGGCCGCCGCATAGAGCGTCCCGGTCGCCGCAAATCCGATCTCGTCGATCAGGCTGCCGGCGGCCAACAGGCCGATCGGCAGGCCGTAGATCACCATCATGCGCACGCCCATCACCCGGCCGCGGAAATTCTCGCTCGCGGTCCGCATCAGGATGACGGCGATCGAGATCATGGCGAGGCTCTGCGAGAAGCCCGCGACCACCAGGCACAGGATCGCGGTCGGCACCGTCTGCATCTGCGCGAACACCAGCAAGGTCACATACCAGATGACAGTCGCGCCGATCATCAGCCGCGCCACCCGGATGCCGCCGAACAGGCTCAGCAGGATCGAGCCGACCAGCGAGCCGATCGCAAAACTTGCCGACAGATATCCGAGCCCGGTCTGGTTGGTGCCGTAGATCGTCTTGGCGATATAGGGCAGCAAGCCGTTGGAGAGCGGATAGGCGGTCAGGTTGGCCAAAAATGCCACCCAGAGCGCAGCCTGCATCCGCGGCGTGGTCCAGCAATAGGCCACGCCCTCCTTGAGATCGCGCAGCGGCGAACGTTGCAACGCCTCGCTGGCGGCCTCGCCCGCTGCATGCGGTTTCCTGGCCGGCGCCACGATGCACAGCGTCAGCGCGGTTGCGGTAAGATAGAGGCAGACGATCGCCACATAGGCCGGCCCCATGCCGAGCGCGGCAAACAATCCGGCGCCGCTCAGCGCGCCGGCGATGCGCGCGGTGTCCATCGTCGTGCGTGAGATGCTGATCGCCCCGATCAACTGGTCATGCGGCATGATGGTCGCAACCAGCGCGCCGCGCACACCGAGGTCCGATGGGCGGACGACCCCCATTACGGCCGCGATGATGAAGACATAGATCGGTGCGAGATGACCCGACAGCGCCAGCGTCATCAGCGCGACCGCCAGCACCGCGTAGGTCGCGCGCATCATGCCCAGGAGATCGCGGTGACCGATCCGGTCGCCGACGACGCCGAACATCGGCGCTACCAACGTACCGATATAGCCGAGGGAAGCAAACAGGGTGAGCAACAGCACCGAGCCGGTCTCGACCAGCACGTACCAGCCGAGAATGAGCGTCTCCATCTCGAACGCCCACGAGGTGAGCAGATCGGCGGGCCACTGAAAACGGTAGTTCCTGACACGAAATGGTGCGAGCGCCGAAGGCCGCGTCGGCTCGCTCAAGATGCGTTGTCGCGATTCATCGCGGTTCACCCTGCCCTGTTTCTTATTATGCAGAACTGGATAGCAAGCCGGGGACGGCGTTTCAAGCAGCCGACATCGCTCTGCCGCTATGCGTCAGCAACAGGCGCCTCACCTCCACGGCCGGTATCGCGGGGCTGAACAGATAGCCCTGCATCTCGTTGCAGCCGAGGATGTACAGCAGGTTCCTCTGCTGCTCGGTTTCGACGCCCTCCGCCGTCGTCATCATGTCGCTGGCGGCCGCAATATTCACCACCGCCTGGACGATAGATGAGGATGCGCCGGGGCCGGCGATATCCCGGATGAAGGAGCGGTCGATCTTGATCTTGTCGAAAGGGAATCGCTGCAGATAGCTGAGCGACGAATAGCCGGTGCCGAAATCATCAAGCGCGATCCGCACGCCGAGCCTGCGCAACTGATGCAGCGCCTCCAGCGCCGCGTCGTCGCGAATGAGTACGGCCTCCGTGATTTCGAGTTCGAGCCGGCTGGCAGGCAGGCCGGAAGCGGCCAGTGCCGCCGCCACGTTCAGTGCCAGCGACTGGCTCCTGAACTGCACCGGCGAAACGTTGACCGCGACACGGACATGATCGGGCCAATTGGCGGCCTCGGCACAGGCCGCGTTGAGTACCCATTGGCCGAGCTCATTGATGAGGCCGCTATCTTCCGCGATCGGAATGAAGTCCGCCGGCGAGATCATGCCGCGCTCGCGGTGCCGCCAGCGCAGCAGCGCTTCGCAGGATGAGATCTTGCCGTCCTCGAGATTGACCACCGGCTGATAGTGGGTCTCGAGACTGCCGTCGCCGATCGCCTGGCGCAGCTCGAGCTCCAGGCTTCGCCGCGCCTTGGCGCGCTGGTCCATGCCGGCCTCAAAGAAGCGGTAGGTTCGCCGTCCGTCGCCCTTGGCGCCGTAGAGCGCGAGGTCCGCATTCCTCAGCAACTGGTCGAGCTCCACGCCATCGCCGGGGGCAAGCGCGATGCCGATGCTGGCATCGGTGGTGATCAGATGCCCCATGCAATCAAGCGGCTGCCTGATCGCCGAATGGATTTCGTCAACAAGCCGCGTGGTTTCCGAGCGGTCCTTGACGGCGGCTTGAATGACCGCGAACTCGTCGCCGCCAAGCCGGGCCGCCACATCGCTTTCCTTGAGGCAGCCACGCAGGCGTTCGGCGACGCCCTTGAGCAACTCGTCGCCGACCGCATGGCCGAGCGCGTCATTGACGCTCTTGAACTCGTCGATGTCGATATAGAGCACCGCCAGTTGCTCTCCCGGCCGGATCGCCTTGAGCGATTGTTCCAGCCGCTCGCGGAACAGAAGCCGGTTCGGCAGTTCGGTCAGCCCGTCATAATGCGCCAGATGCGCGATCTTCTCCTCGGTGCGCGTGCGCTCGGTGATGTCTTCGATCGTGGCTACCCAGCCGCCGCCCTTCAGCGGCCGGTTGATGATCTCGATCGCGCGGCCGCCCGGCGCCTGCGTGAGTTGGCGCGTGGCCTTGCCGAGCCTCACCGTCTGGATGATGGCGCTGCAGAATTCTTCGACGTCGCCGTCGAACGATCCGGTTTCCTTCCGGTGAGCGATCAGCCGCTGCATGGTGCAGCCGGGCTTGGCCACGTCGGGCGACAAACCGAACATCTCGAGATAGGGCTCATTGCAAATGATGATCCGCGCGGATGCATCATAGAGAACAAGACCTTGCGGGATGTTGTTGACGGCAATCGAGAGCTGGCGCCGCTCGGCCGCCAGCCGCTGATCGGTCAGGCGATCGCGTCTCACCAGGAGACCGGCGATCACGGAGAGAACGGCGACGAGCGCAAGCAGCGCCCGTTCGCGAAGACTCCATGCCGCCGGATCGGCCGCAATCACCGCCGCGAGCAGGATTCCGCACACCACAAGAAGCTTGACCGTTCCGCTTCCCAGCGCGAATCCGGCCGAACCGCCTGATACTTGATAACCGCCCTTGTTGCTCACCCGATATGCCCTTGGAATGCGGATGGAGGTCCCTGCAATGGAACTCAGACCGCAAATCGCGTCCCCCGCGGCATTGTTGCGCCGTACTGATGGAAGTCGCGTTACAACTTGCAGTTAGCGATCGGTTACCTCGCGCACGCGCCGGCTCCGATCGGCAATCCCAAATCAAGAGGTTATCGGGAGGCGGCTCACGGGCCGCGCCTCTCGTCCGAAGTGGTAAATGAACGATTAATTCAGAACATGCGTCGCGCGCGACCGAAAATACAAGAAAGCCCCTGTTTTCCGGCACAACTCGCATCCGACAGCGCTGACGGAGCTCCGCTGCGAAAACGAATCCTGACCGAGATGCCGCAGATTTAGCTGATACGGAAATGCGCCGGTTTAACCGTTTCGCTATTCGGCGCCGCTCATAATGGAGATCAGACCCCAATTCTAGAGATCCAGGTTCAACACCGTGACATCCTTCGGACGTGTCATTTCCGTGCGCGGCTCGCTTGCCCGGATCGGACTTCTGGCGACCGGCCAGATGCCCGTCTCCGAGATGCGCGCCACCGTCGGCCGCTTCATCAGCATCCGCTGCCACCAGTCCACGATCGTCGCGATGCTCACCGAGGTGTCCTGCGAGGATCTGCCGAGCTCCGACAACTATATCGCCAGCGCCTCGGTCGACCTGCTCGGCGAAATTTCCGGCGGTGAGCGTCCCAAATTCCAGCGTGGCGTCACCAATTATCCTACGATCGGCGATGACGTCGACCTCATCACGGCCCAGGATCTGCGTACCGTCTATGCGCCGAGCGGATCGGACCAGATCAATGTCGGCACCCTGCAGCAAGACCGCTCGGTGATCGCCTATGTCGACGTCGAGGAAATGCTCTCCAAGCATTTCGCCGTGCTCGGCTCCACCGGCGTCGGTAAATCGACCAGCGTGTCGCTGCTGCTCAACGAGATCCTGAAAGCGCGGCCGAACCTGCGGGTCTTCCTGCTCGACGTGCATAACGAATATGGCCGCTGCTTCGGCGACCGCGCCCTGGTGCTCAACCCGCGCAATCTGAAACTGCCATTCTGGCTGTTCAACTTCGAAGAGATCGTCGACGTGCTGTTCGGCGGCCGGCCCGGCGTGCCCGAAGAGCTCGACGTTCTCGCCGAGGTCATCCCGATGGCGAAGGGCCTCTACACCCAGTACCAGAACTCCGACCGGCTCGGGCTGAAGCGCGTCGACCCGAAGTCGGGCGGCTTCACGGTCGATACGCCGGTGCCGTACCGGCTGGTCGACCTGATCTCGCTGATCGACGAGCGGATGGGCAAGCTGGAGAACCGCTCCTCGCGCATCATCTATCACAAGCTGATTTCGCGCATCGAAACCGTGCGCAACGATCCGCGCTACGCCTTCATGTTCGACAACGCCAATGTCGGCGGCGATACCATGGCGGAGGTGATCAGCCATCTGTTCCGCCTGCCGGCCAATGGCCGGCCGATGACCATCATGCAGCTCGCCGGCTTCCCCGCCGAAGTCGTCGATTCCGTGGTGTCGGTGCTGTGCCGCATGGCGTTCGATTTCGGCCTGTGGAGCGACGGCGTGTCGCCGCTGCTGTTCGTCTGCGAAGAGGCGCACCGCTACGCCTCGGCCGACCGCAACATCGGTTTCGGCCCGACCCGGAAAGCCGTCTCGCGCATCGCCAAGGAAGGCCGCAAATACGGCGTCTTCCTCGGCCTCGTCACCCAGCGTCCGGCCGAACTCGACGCCACCATCATCTCCCAGTGCAATACGCTGTTTGCGATGCGCCTTGCCAACGACCGCGACCAGGCGCTCTTGCGCTCGGCGGTCTCCGACGCCGCCGCGAACTTGCTGTCCTTCGTGCCTTCGCTCGGCACCCGCGAGGTGCTGGCCTTTGGCGAAGGCGTGGCGCTGCCGACGCGGCTGCGCTTCAAGGAGGTGCCAGTCCACCAGTTGCCGCGCAGCGAAGCCACCATCGCGTCCGTGCCGTCGGTCGCTGCCGGCCATGACATGCACTTCGTCTCCGCCGTGCTGGACCGCTGGCGTGGCGCCACCTCCAACCGCGACGTGCCGAACGATCCCTCGGTCGGCGGCGGCGAGCGGCCCGCCGCCCGCATCATGACGCCGGTGGAAGCGCCGATGCTGCAGCCCTCGATGGGGCTCGATCCCGACCGCTTCTCGCTCCTGAAAAAGCCGCTGCGCTAAGGCGCTAAAGCCTCGCGCGATTCTTGCGCGCGCCGTATCCACGCGGCCGCAAAACGCTATATGGTTCCGGCAACGCCGCATCCCGCGGCCCTGAGCCGGAACCTTTTGATGACCAAGCCTGCCACCCCGCGATTTCAGCCGCCCGCCATCGACAAGCTGCCGGAGGACATCCGCACCCGGATTCTTGCCGTGCAGGAGAAGTCCGGCTTCGTGCCGAACGTCTTCCTGACGCTGGCCTACCGTCCGGACGAATTTCGCGCCTTCTTTGCCTATCATGACGCGCTGATGGAGAAGGACGGCGGGCTGACCAAGGCCGAGCGCGAGATGATCGTGGTGGCGACGAGCAGCGCCAACCAGTGTCACTACTGCGTGATCGCCCATGGCGCGATCCTGCGCATCCGGGCCAAGAACCCGCAGATTGCCGACCAGATCGCGGTCAATTACCGCAAGGCCGACATCACCCCGCGCCAGCGCGCCATGCTCGACTTCGCCATGAAGGTGAGCCGGGCGGCGAACGAGGTGTCGGAGGCCGACTTTGCCGAGATCGCCGGCCACGGCTTCTCCGACGACGACATCTGGGACATCGCGGCAATTTCAGCCTTCTTTGCGCTGTCGAACCGGCTGGCCAACATCACCGCGATGCGGCCGAACGACGAGTTCTACATGATGGGCCGGCTGCCGAAACAGGGTTGAGCCCCGGAGGTCGCCCACGTTGCTGGACTGGACCGAAATCATACTGCGTCTCGGCGTCGCCGCGCTGGCCGGCGGCCTGATCGGTCTCAACCGCGATCTGCACGGCAAGCCGATCGGGTTGAAGACGCTCGGGCTGGTCAGCCTGGCAACGGCCATGCTGCTGGTGATGGTCCATTCGGACGACGTCAAAATCGTCTCGGACGCCGGCAGCAGGGTGATCCAGGGAATTTTGACCGGGATTGGTTTTCTCGGCGCCGGGGTCATTGTCCACGCCGGACGTCATTTCAGGGTTCGCGGACTCACCAGCGCCGCCTGCACGTGGCTCGCGGCCTGCATCGGAATTGTCTGCGGCCTCGGGCAATGGCGACTGGTCACCGTCGCATTAACTATCACATTCGCGATCCTGACCATTGGCGGCCGGATGGAGCGCTGGCTGCACCAGAAGCTTGGCGGCGAGGACGAAGGCGCGCCGCAACCTCCTTCCGCCACTTCGTCGGACAAAAGGCCGACATAGCACCTTCATCTAGTCCGGTCCGCACCAGCCCGGCAGATAGACCGCGTCTTTGCTCTTCGCACAGTCGAGCGCCTTCTCCATCGCCTTGGAGAAATCCTCCTCCACGCTCTTGCGGGAGATTTTCCGGCGCAGGAAATCCGCCCACAGGAATTCGCTGAACGGGGTGACGTCCTTTGCGAAGCCGCCGACACGGCGCAATTCCCCAGCGAGGCTGCGGAACGGATCGTCCTTGAGCCCGGACACCGACTTCGGAAGATCCTTGTAGTGCCCGCGCTCGCCTTTGGCGTCGTAGGGATAGGCCCATCGCTTGTGATCCATCACGGTCCAGAACGCGTCGCGTTCGACCATGGTGAGATCGCCGATAACCGTCACCAGGACATGCTCGACGCCCTCATCATGCAGTGCACGCGCCAGATGATGATGATCGACGACGTAATGGTGCTCGTCCGGCCCGAGCACGACGGGAATCATGTGCTTGCCGAGAAGTTCGGCGCGCTTCTTTTCCGACTTGTGTTCCCGCCAGCGCTTGCGCTTTTCCTTCACCTCCCGCATGCCGACCGTCATCTGGGTCGGACGCAGTGACAGGATCGGGATCGGTGTGAGGATCGGGTCGCGCGTATTGGCCATGGCTTGCCCCCTCTGCGTCAATCTTCTTGCTCTAACCGGCAAAATGGCCCTGCCGATTCACTATGCCGTGATGGTGCAAGCCCTCAAACGCGCCGTGCGTCCCACTTTGCGGATAGCCGCGATCGCCCGGAAGGCCGCCAGACCCCCGATCAACGGCGGCAAGTTCCATCAGACATTGCGTGGGCGGATGGCTGCCACGCCGAAACATTTCATGTTGGAAGCTCAGCCGCCGTGCTAGAAAGACGGCCTGATTTCTCGCGGATCGACGGCAGTGAAAACCCAGCGGCCCATTAGCTCGGACGAAGAGCATGTCGTGCTCAAGTTCCGGCCGCGCACCTCCGCCCATCCGCCCGCCCGGCGCGATGAATCCGAACCAGCCAAGGCGCAGCCGGCGGCGAGCGATCTGTCCCGCTATGAGCGGCCGGGCGATGAGGGCGACGACTTCCGTCACCGCATGCTCGCCAACGTCGCCGCACTCGCCTTCACCGTAGCGCTGACCGCGATCGGCATCTGGCTCGCCGTCAGCATCGCCGACCTCCGCAAGACCCAGGACTGCGTGCTGATGGGCCGGCGCGACTGCGCGCGGATTTCGGTGACGCCGCAGGGGTAGTGGGCGGGCGCGCCTGTTCGATTGTCAAACAGCCATAACCTCAGCGTCATTGCGAGGAGCGAAGCGACGAAGCAATCCATGTCACCGCGCGAAGAAAGATGGATTGCTTCGCTTCGCTCGCAATGACGGGGATACAATTTCGCGTTCTCGCGACGTTATTCGTCCGAGGTTTGCATCAGATGCCCTCGTCAAGAGTGAGAGGGCGCAGGGAATGCCGGGTGCCTGCCGCACCCGCGGTCCCGTGTGCAATTGCACTTCAGGAAATGCGCACACGAGCAT